>NZ_CP026304.1:1291707-1937561 GCF_003054555.1 Streptomyces lunaelactis
CTCGATGGTGTTGACGGTGTGCGGCCGGGTCGGGTTGGTGGAGCTGGGCAGGACATACGGCTCGGAGACCACGGTGATGATGTCCGGTGCGTGCCCGCCGCCGGCGCCCTCGGTGTGGTACGCGTGGATCGTGCGGCCCGCGATGGCTGCGAGGGTGTCGCCGACGAAGCCCGCCTCGTTCAGGGTGTCCGTGTGAATGGCGAGCTGCGCGCCGGTCTCTTCGCAGACGCTCAGGCAGGCGTCGATGACGGCGGGGGTCGCGCCCCAGTCCTCGTGGATCTTGAACCCGAGTGCCCCGCCGCGCAGTTGGGAGTGCATGGCCTCGCGGGACATGGTGTTGCCCTTGCCGAGGAGCCCGATGTTGACGGGCAGGGAGTCCATCGCCTCGAACATCCGGGCAAGGTGCCAGGGACCCGGGGTGATGGTGGTGGCCTTGGTGCCCTCGGCCGGTCCGGTGCCGCCGCCGACGAGCGTGGTGACGCCGGTCGCGAGCGCCTGGTCGATGATGGTCGGCGAGATGAAGTGGACGTGCGCGTCGATGGCGCCCGCGGTGACGATCTTCCCGTTCCCGGCGATGACTTCGGTCTCGGGACCGATGACGAGATCGGGGTGCACGCCGTCCATGGTGTCGGGGTTGCCGGCCTTGCCGATCCCGGTGATCCGGCCGTCGCGGATGCCGATGTCGGCCTTGACGATGCCCCAGTGGTCGACGATCACGGCGCCGGTGACGACGGTGTCGGGTGCGCCTTCGGCCCGGGTCGTACGGGACTGGCCCATCGACTCGCGGATCACCTTGCCGCCGCCGAACACGGCCTCGTCGCCCGCGAGTCCGGGCCCGCCGGAGCGGTCCTCCTCGATCTCGACGAGCAGGTCGGTGTCGGCGAGCCGGATGCGGTCGCCGGTGGTGGGGCCGAAGAGATCGGCGTACACGGCGCGGTTCAGCTCACGCATCGAGAGGACCTCCGGTCTCTCCCCGCAGCCCCGGGACGGTGCGCAGCCCGGCGAGGGGGACGAGTTCGACGTCGACGGGGATACCGGGCTCGAAGCGCACGGCGGTTCCGGCGGCGATGTTCAGTCGCTTGCCGCGCGCGGCGGCGCGGTCGAAGTCCAGACCCGGGTTCGCCTCGGCGAAGTGGTAGTGGGAGCCGACCTGGACGGGCCGGTCGGCGGCGTTGACGACCGCGAGGCGGGTGACCTCGCGGCCCTCGTTCAGGGCGATGGGCCCGTCGCCGTAAAGGATCTCTCCGGGAATCATCCTCGTACCCCTCAGACGATCGGGTCGTGGACGGTGACGAGCTTGGTGCCGTCCGGGAAGGTCGCCTCGACCTGGATGTCGTGGATCATCTCGGGGATGCCGTCCATGACGTCGGCGCGATCGAGGACCTTGCGGCCCGAGGCCATGAGCTCGGCGACGGTGCGGCCGTCCCTCGCGCCCTCGAGGATGTGCGAGGTGATCAGGGCGACGGACTCGGGGTGGTTCAGCCGCAGTCCGCGTGCCCGGCGCTTCTCCGCCACGTCGGCGGCCACATGGATGAGCAGGCGTTCCTGCTCGTGCGGAGAGAGTTGCACGCGTCCACCTCACTGTCGTCCGGACCGGACCCGCCTGGGCGCGGCGGGACCCTCACTCGCTTCAACACTCTGTTGACCAATGCATGAGTGCCTTGAGGCGAGCGGTTGAACGTTAGGCGGGAAGTTTTTCCACCGCGTTAACTGATCTTGGTCTCCCGCATGGACATGAGACCCCGCAGCCCGTTCTCCAGTACCTCGACCTGGACGTCACCGAAGAGCGCCTGCTGGGCGATGAAGCCCTGGGCGGTGGCAATGAGGGTGCGCGCGACATGGTCGGCGGGTACATCGGCGCCCATCAGGCCGTTGTCGCGGTAGGCGTCCACCAGCTTCGCCCAGACCTGGCGCATCCCGGTATAGCCCTCGTCGAGGGTGGTGGCCAGCAGTTCGTTGCGCAGCGTCTCGGTCCACACCTGCACGATCAGTCGAGCGAACGCCTGCCGGTCGCCGCCTGGCACATGCTCCTCCAGCATCGTGCGCATCACGCGCCCGAGGAGCACGTCGGGCGTGGGCGGCGGAGCCGTCCGGGCGGCGTCCTCGAAGGCCCCGCGGATCGTGGCGAACGCCTCGTCGGCGATGGCCGCGATCAGCTCCTCCTTGCTGCGGAAGTAGCGGTAGACCGCACCGGCCGACAGACCCGCCTCACGCAGGATGTCCTGCATCGATGTCGCATGGAACCCGTTGCGGGCGAAGCAGCGGGTGGCGCCGTCGAGAATCTGGCGGCGGCGGGCGTCGAGGTGTTCCTGGGATACGCGGGCCATGGCGCCAATTTAAAACGAACATTCATTCTTGACAAGGACCGACCCCGACGGGACAGTGGGGCAACAGCAAAACGAACGATCCTTCTCTTTGAATCGAGCGTCATCATGTCCGCTACGCCCACCCGACGCATGGTCGGGGTCATGGTCCTGATCCCCGTCCTGGTGGCGCTGGCCCTGTGGGCTTTCGCCTGGCCCGCGGCCCGCACCGCGCCTCGTGACGTACCGATCGGCATCGCGGGACCGGCCTCCGCGACCGCCCGGCTGGAGCAGGGCTTCGAGCAACGGGAGGGAGCCTTCGACGTCCACCGCTACGACGACGAGGCCGCCGCCCGCACCGCGATCGAGGGCCGGGTCGTATACGGAGCCGTGGTCGCCACCGCCGAAGGGCCTCGGCTGCTGACCGCGTCGGCGGCGAGCCCGGTGGTCGCCCAGCTCCTCACGGAGGCCGTCACCTCACAGGCACCGGCCGGCACACAGGTGCACGCGACGGATGTCGTGCCGACACCCGCCGGCGATCCGCGCGGCAGCGCGCTGGCGGCGAGCATCCTGCCGCTCGCTCTGGCCGGTATGGCGGCCGGGGCCGTCGTGACGCTGATGAAGCTGCGCGGGGCCCGTGCGGCGACCGCGCTGATCGGCGCCGCAGCCCTGGTCGGCATCACCGCCGCCGCACTCGCCGACAGCTGGCTCGGGGTGCTCGGCGGCCCCTGGTGGTCCGAGGCGGGGGTGCTGGGGCTGACCGTTCTGGCCATCGGCGCGGCCGTGTCCGGCCTCGCCGCCCTGATCGGCACACCGGGTCTCGGCCTCGGGGGTCTGCTGATGGTGCTCATCGGCAACCCGTTCTCGGGCGCCGCGAGCGCGCCCGAACTCCTTCCGGATCCGGCCGGGTTGATCGGCCAGTGGCTGCCGCCGGGCGCGGGGGCGACGTTGCTCCGCTCGGTGTCGTACTTCGACGGCAGCGCCGCCGGGAGCGCGGTCCTCACGCTCTCGCTCTGGGCCGCGCTCGGGCTGGCCGCCGTCCTGGTGGGCGGGCGGCGGCGGCGCGGACGGCCCGTCGCCACCGCCGAACACCGGGCGGCCGAACCGGTACCCGTCGGCTGACGCGGCACCTGGCGACTGCCGACGCACCTGGCAGCCCAGCCCTTCGACCGGCCGCGCGTCCCCGCTGTAGCGGACGGGGACGCGCGGCCTTTGCGCGTGGTGGCGCGTGGCCTTTACGTGTGGGGGCGCGCGGTCAGCGCTGGTCGTGGCGGGGGGTCTGGGCCGCCAGACCGAAGCGCCCCCGTTCGCCGGCAGCGGACGCGGCGGAGCCGAGCGAGGAGACCGAGCTGATCACCTGCTCCTCGGCCGCCTCCTGCTCGCTCTCGAGTCTTTCCAGGTCAGCGGCGGACACCAGCGCCACGAGCGGCTTCCCGTGGCGCGTCACGACGACCCGCTCCCCGCCGTAGACAACGCGGTTGATCAGTTCGGCCAGCTCTGCGCGGGCTTGCGTCACCGGAATCTCGTAGGCCATGCTCACCATCTTACGATCTGTACGTCCTGTACATTTTTTACAGAGACCCGAACAGGCCCGTGCATGAGGAGAGGTACGTCATGAACCGCCCTGACGCCCGCTACGTCCTGCCCCAGTTCACCGAGCGCACCAGCTCGGGGACCCGCACCCTCGACCCGTACTCCAGGCTGCTGGAGGAGCGGATCATCTTTCTCGGGACCGCCGTCGACGACACCTCGGCCAATGACGTGATCGCGCAGTTCCTGCACCTCGAGTACGCGGCGCCGGACCGCGACATCTCCCTGTACATCAACTCCCCCGGCGGCTCACCCAGCGCCATGTCGGCGATCTACGACACGATGCAGGTGGTCACCTGCGACATCGAGACGACCTGCCTGGGCCAGGCAGCCTCGACCGCCGCCCTTCTCCTCGCCGCCGGCGCCCCCGGAAAGCGGATGGCACTGCCCGGCGCCCGGATCGTCGTCCAGCAGCCCGCCTTCGAGGAGCCGTTGCGGGGCCGGCCGTCCGATCTGGAGATCCACGCGCAGGAGTTGCTGCGGCTGCGCGCCCAACTCACCGACATGTTCGTGCGCCACACCGGCCAGACACCGGAGCGGGTCACCGAGGACCTGGAGCGCGACAAGATCTTCGACGCCGAGGACGCCAAGTCCTACGGCCTGGTGGACCACGTGATCAAGAACCGCAAGACCTCGCTCATCAGCCCCGGTTCGCGGTGAGCGCCCGATGCTGCCACCCGAGCTGCCGCCGCTGCCCGCGCTGACCCGCGCCGAGGCCGAGTTCATCGACAGCTATCTCGAAGTCGTCGATCTGCTGGGGCAGATCAATCCGGCCCGCTCGACGCACACCTATGGCGCACTCCGCGCGGCCCAGGCCCTGGTGGGCCGGGCCGGCGCGCTCAAGGAGGCCCTGACGCTGATGCATACGCGCGGCGAGAGCGAGGTACACGCGGCGACACTCGCCGGGGCGCTCAGAGTGCTCGACGGAGAGCGCAGGGCGCGCCGCGTGACGATGCCTCCAGCTTCCATGCCTTGACGTGCCCTCTGCTCTCGTCTACGCCATCGGAGTACGAATGTGTGTACCCCGTTCGGTGTAGTAGTCGCCTCAACCGCAGTACCGGACAACTTGCGCAACACGACTACCGATCTGGCGGAATGAGTCGTTCCGCTGCTGGTGCAGGGGTCGGCAGCTGTCGCGGACCGGTCACAAAAACGGCCCTGTCCACCCGAACAGATCAAGGGTGACGAGACTCACATACCGTCGTTTCGGCTCGGAAATCCGGCACGGTGTGGGTCAAGATCCCAGAGACGACAAGCCCCCGCCACCTCGGCGGGGCGGTCCGGGTGGACGCCGAGTCCTGCCGCCGCTCCGGATGTCTGGTCGACAGAAGTGCATCGGCAGGAGTGGAGGACCCGAGCACGACGGGGTGGCCGGACAGACCGGCCGTCCCTAGGGGTGAAGCCGCATCCGCGGCCGGGCATCTTCGTCCGTCCGAACCCGACAGGTCATCCTTCACAGGCGGCTGACGAAGGGTTGCGCATGACCGCGCAGATTCATGTCCCGTCTCTGATCTCCCGGGCGGGTGCCGTATCGGCCCTGACCCTCGCGGCCGTCGGGGGCTCGATGCTGGCGCCGGGCGCCGCGTCCGAGGCACACGCGGCGACTACGGTCCATGCGGGCAAGGCCCTCAAGGTGGCGGCCTCGAAGAGGGGGGCGCCATACCGCTACGGCGCCGCGGGCCCGTCGCGGTTCGACTGCTCGGGCCTGACGCTCTACTCGTACAAGAAGGCCGGCAAGAAGCTGCCACGCACGGCCCAGCAGCAGTACAACAAGTCCAAGCATGTCTCGCGCATGTCGCGGCAGCGCGGGGACCTGGTCTTCTTCCACTCGGGGGGCTCCGTGTACCACGTGGGGATCTATGCGGGGAGCGGGAAGATCTGGCACTCGCCGAAGTCGGGGTCGGTGGTGCGGCTGGAGAAGATCTGGTCGAAGCGCGTGTGGTACGGCCGGGTCCGCTGACGGTTTCCGGGCTCCGCCCCGGACCCCGCGCAGCGGACGCCGCCTCAGTGCGTCAGCGGCTCCGCCAGCAGCGTCGCGCCCAGCGCCGTCAGCGCCCCTCCCGTGACCCCCTCCACCGCGCGCGTCGTACGCGGGCGCCGCAGCCACCCGCCCAGCCGGTCCACCAGCAGCGCCACCATGGGGAACCACAGCAGCGCCAGCAGGACGACGATCGTCGCGAGCAGCAACGTGCGCGGCAGCACCGGGGCGCCCTCCGGGACGAACTGCGGCAGCAGGCTGAGGAACAGCACCGGCGCCTTCGGGTTGAGGACGTTGGTGAGGAAGCCCTGCCGCAGACTGCGCCGGACGCCGCCGGCCGGCGCTCCGTCGGGCTCCGCCACCTCCAGCCCCGGACGCAGCGCGGCGCGCACGGCCTTGATGCCGAGGTAGAGCACATACGCGCCGCCCACGATCTGCAGCGTCCGGTAGAGCACCGGCACCGCGACCAGTACGGCCGCGAGTCCCGCGACCGCCAGCGCCGTGTGCACCACAAGTCCCCCGGCCACGCCGACCGCGCAGGCCACACCCGCACGGCGGGAGGCGAGAGCGTTGCGCACGACGACGGTGAAATCCGCGCCCGGCATGGCGACCATGCCCGCGGCGACCCCGATGAAGGCGATCAGTTGTGCGTCCATGCCGACCATCCTGGACCCGTGCAGGCCTTAGCGTGTACTTGGAATCCTCGGGGTCTGCCTAAAGAAACGCTTAAGGGGTGGCATGTACGACCCGACACGACTGGCCGCGCTGGTGGCGGTCGCGGAGGCCGGTTCGATCACCCGCGCCGCCGCCCGTATGGGCTACACCGCGCCCGCGCTCTCCCAGCAGCTGGCCAAACTGGAGCGCGAGGCGGGTGCGGCGCTGCTGGTGCGGCACCACCGTGGGGCACGGCTGACGGCTGCGGGCGAGCTGCTGGCATCCCGGGCCCGCCGGGTGCTGGACGAGATGGACCGGGCGAGGCACGAGCTGGCGCGGCTCGCGGGGCTCTCCGGCGGGCGGCTGCGCGTGGGCACTTTCACCACGGTCGGCATCCATCTGCTGCCGCCGGTACTGAGCGCTTTCCGCCGGGCGCATCCGGATGTGGAGCTGACCGTCGCGGAGTACGAGCCGCCGGGCGGCGTCCTGGCGGTGGCGGCCGGCGAGGTGGATCTGGCGCTGACCCATGCGTACGAACCCGCCGATCCGGCGCCGTCGCCCGCGGGCGTCGTGCTGGAACCGCTGCTCGTGGAGGAGTTGGTGCTGGTGACGGCGCCCGGTCATGCGCTGGCGGGCGGCTCGGGCCGGCTCCCGGTGGCCGAGCTGGCCGGACAGCCACTGATCAGCAGCGCGCCGTCGCATCCGCCGCGCAAGGGCGTGGAGGGTGCGCTGGCGCGGGCCGGGGCTGCTCCTGCCGTGGTGTGCGAGTCACCGGGCTACGGGCTGGTGTGCGCGCTCGTCAGCGCGGGTCTGGGGGTGGCGGTGGTGCCGGAGATGGTCGCGGGGATGTCCGCGACGCCGCTCGGCGTACGGCAGTTGGAGCCGGCGGCCTTCAGGCGGACGATCTCGGTGGCGCACCGGGGCGGGGAGTCGAGTCCCGCCGCCGAGTCCCTGCGGGCTCTGCTGCGCGGCACGTTCGGCCGCGCAGGCGGCTAAGCGGCCCCGGGGAAGTCCGGGCGGGGTGCCTGACAGGGCCTGAGGCGTACCCTCCGGGGGCGTCAGCCCTGGACCGGGACCGACCACGGCAGGGCGATCCAGACGGTTTTGCCGCCCTCCGGGGTCGGCGTGACGGAGAGCTGTCCACCCCACTCCGCGGTCAGGCTGCGGATGATGACCATGCCGCGGCCGTTGTCCTGGCGGACGGCGGCCGGCAGCCGCTGCGGCCAGCGGGGGTGGCTGTCGGTGACGCCGATGCGCAGCTGCTCGTCCCGGTCGAGACGGAGGTCGACGGTGAAGGTCGGCGACTGGCCGAAGGTGTGCTGGACTGCGTTCGTGGCGAGCTCGGAGACGATCAGCCGCACGGTGTCGACGGCCTCGGTCTCGACCGGCAGGCCCCATTCGGCGATGACGTGCGTTGCGTATCTGCGGGCCTCGGAGACCGAGGCGGGATCGCTCGGCAGAGTGAGGGAGGCTTCCTGATGGTCTGCCATGGCGACGCTGTCCCTTTCCCACCGGGGCCGGGCTCCGACTCGTAGCGGATGAATGCGAGGGCGGCCACGGATTGCGCTTCGCGCCAGAGTGCCACTGATCGTGCCGTCAGAGGTGGTGATCCACCAAGATGTGCATATATCTGTCGCTCAAAGCGGTGAACTCTACGACGCGAGACCGTATTTGGGCGGAGACTCACCCCTTGGTCACGGCCGGAGGTCTGCCCGAGTCCGGTCGGCTGTCCGGTCGGCTGTCGGCCGGACACACGAGTGCGGGGACGGGAAGGAGCGCGAGATGCGGCACGGACCCGCGGTGCGCCGCCGCAAGCTCGGCGAGGAGCTTCGCAGGCTGCGCCTGGCAGCGGGCCTCACCAGCCGGGACGCCGCGCGGCTCGCCGGCTGGCACCAGTCCAAGGTGAGCCGGATCGAGACCGGCACCAGCGGGGTCAGGACCGCTGATGTGACCCTGCTGCTGGACGCGTACGCGGTCGGCGACCGCCAACTGCGTTCGCTGCTCGAGATCTTGGCGGGCGCGGCCGACGGCGGGGGACGCGGCTGGTGGCACGGGTACCGCGGGCTGATCCCGACCGAGTACCGGGACTTCATCAGTCTGGAGTCGCAGGCCTGCGCGGTGCGGACGCTGGAGACCTCGGTGGTCCCCGGGCTGCTGCAGACACCGGACTATGCGCTCGCGGTGACCCGGGCGGCGCTGGAGGATCTGCCGGCGGCGACCGTGAACTCGCTGGTGGAGGTGCGGCTCGCCCGTCAGTCGGTGCTGCGCGCGGAGCAGCCGCTGGAGCTGAGTGCGGTACTCGACGAGGCGGTGCTGCGGCGCGAGGTGGGCGGTCGTCAGGTGATGCGGGATCAGCTGCGTGGGCTGGCGGAGACCGCGCAACTGCCCCATGTGCGGCTCCAGGTGCTGCCGTTCTCGGTCGGCGGGTATGTCGGCCTCACAGGTCCTTTCGTTATTTTCTCCTTTCCGAACATTTCTGATCTGGACGTAGTCGTTCTCGACCACTTGACGAGTAGCCTCTACCTCGAGCGGAAAGAAGACCTTGCGGTGTACTGCGCCGCCTTCCGCACGATGCAGGCGCGGGCACTGTCGCCCGAGGACTCATTGGATCTCATCGCCCGGATCCCGGATCAGTGACGGCTCACAGGGAGGCACCCCCATGCCAGACCTCCTCGCACAGGACGAATTACGGTGGCGGCGCAGCAGCCGCAGCGTGGGAATGAACAACTGCGTCGAGGCGGCCCGGCTGCCCGACGCCACGCTCTCCGTACGAGACTCGAAGAACATCGCGCGTCAGGCTCTGCGCTTCTCCCCCACCGCCTGGTCGCGGTTCCTCACCGCGGTCCACGACGGCACCGTGGACTGACCGGACCCCCAACCGGACCGTACGGACCTTCAACCGACCGTACGGACCTTCAACCGACCGTACGGACCCTCAACCGACCGTACGGACCCTCAACCGACCGGCGCGGCCTCGATGATCGTGGCGATCGCCGTTTCGATCTGCTGATCGGTCAGATCCGCCCGGGCCGTCAGCCTGATGCGCGAGATGCCGTCCGGCACCGACGGCGGACGGAAGCACCCGACGACCAGCCCGGCGCTGCGGCAGTCCGCTGCCCAGCGCAGGGCGGACTCCGGTGACGGCGCCCGTACGGAGACCACCGCCGCCTCCGGACGTACCGCGGTCAGGCCCGCGTCCGTCAGGCGGCGGTGCAGCGTGCCGGCGACCGCGCGGGCACTGCCGGCCAGCGCGGGCTCGCGGCCCAGCAGCCGCAGGCTCGCCAGCGCCGCTCCCGCCGCGGCAGGAGCCAGGCCCGTGTCGAAGATGAAGGTGCGGGCGGTGTTGACCAGATGGTCGATGACGCGCGCCGGGCCGAGCACCGCTCCGCCCTGGCTGCCGAGGGACTTGGACAGGGTCAGGGTGGCGACCACACCGTCCCGGCCCGCGAGTCCCGCGGCGTTCAGCGCGCCGCGGCCGCCCTCGCCGAGTACGCCGAGCCCGTGCGCGTCGTCGACGAGCAGCGCGGCGCCGTGCTCCCGGCAGGCGTCCGCGAGAGGGGCCAGCGGAGCGGCGTCGCCGTCCACCGAGAAGACCGAGTCGGTGACGGCGAGGGCGCGCCGCCCCGGGTGCGCTTCGAGTGTCTTGCGTACGGCCTCGACGTCGGCGTGGGTGACGACCGCGGTCTCCGCACGGGAGAGCCGGCAGCCGTCGACGATCGAGGCATGGTTGCCCGCGTCGGAGACGATCAGCGCGTCGCGGCCGCTCAGCGCGGTCACGGCGGCGAGGTTGGCCGCATAGCCGGAGGACAGGACCAGGGCGGCCTCGAAGCCGCAGAAGGCGGCCAGTTCGCGCTCCAGCTCGGCGTGGAGCGCGGTGCTGCCCGTGACCAGCCGGGAGCCGGTGGCCCCCGCGCCCCAGCGGCGGGCGGCCTCGGCGGCCGCCTCGGTGATCTCCGGGCGGCGGGTCAGGCCCAGATAGTCGTTGCTGGCGAGATCCAGCAGCTCGGAGTCGGCGGCGCGCGGGCGGAGCGTACGCACGAGACCCGCGGCCGCACGGCGGCGCGACTCGTCGTCGATCCAGTCGAAAGGATCCTGGGTCATAGTGGTCCGGTCCTTTTGTAGGCAGCGCACAGACCCTAACCGGGCTCGCTCGAGGAACGGATGTGGCCATGCACACACCTCAAACCTGCTCTGTTGTGGGTTTCCGCCTTGGCCGCGGCATGTGCCGTACGTCAGGATCTGCGCCATGGACCTGCTGAACACGCTGGTGGAGAAGGGGCTGCGGCGCGAGCTGCCGACCCGTGAAGAGGCGCTCGCCGTACTGGCGACCTCCGACGACGATCTGCTCGAGGTGGTGGCCGCGGCCGGCAAGGTGCGCCGCCAGTGGTTCGGACGGCGGGTGAAGCTGAACTATCTCGTCAATCTGAAGTCGGGGCTGTGCCCTGAGGACTGCTCGTACTGCTCCCAGCGGCTCGGGTCCAAGGCCGAGATCCTCAAGTACACCTGGCTCAAGCCCGACGAGGCCTCCAAGGCGGCCGCCGCCGGCGTGGCGGGCGGGGCGAAGCGGGTCTGCCTGGTGGCGAGCGGCCGCGGCCCGACGGACCGGGATGTCGACCGGGTCTCGAAGACCATCGAGGCGATCAAGGACCAGAACGAGGGCGTCGAGGTCTGCGCCTGTCTCGGACTGCTCTCGGGCGGTCAGGCGGAGCGGCTGCGGGCCGCGGGTGCCGACGCGTACAACCACAACCTCAATACGTCCGAGGGGACATACGGGGACATCACCACCACCCACACGTACGCCGACCGGGTGGACACGGTGCACCAGGCGCAGGCCGCGGGTCTGTCCGCGTGCTCCGGCCTGATCGCGGGCATGGGTGAGAGCGACGAGGACCTGGTCGATGTCGTCTTCTCGCTGCGCGAGCTCGACCCGGACTCCGTGCCGGTGAACTTCCTGATCCCCTTCGAGGGCACGCCACTGGCGAAGGAGTGGAACCTGACCCCGCAGCGCTGCCTGCGGATTCTGGCGATGACGCGGTTCGTCTGCCCGGATGTGGAGGTACGGCTCGCGGGCGGCCGCGAGGTGCATCTGCGCTCGATGCAGCCCCTCGCGCTGAACCTGGTCAACTCGATCTTCCTCGGTGACTATCTGACCAGCGAGGGCCAGGCGGGCCAGGCCGACCTCGACATGATCGCGGACGCGGGGTTCGAGGTGGAGGGCGCGGACACGACGACGCTGCCGGAGCACCGGGTGGACGCCGCGGCCGGCGCCGGCTGCGGGTCGCACTCCGGCGGCTGCGAGCCGTGCGGAGACGCCCCTGCGGGGGCTCCGGCTCAGGCGGAGGTCTCGGCGGCACGTACGGACCTGGTCGCGGTACGCCGCAGGGGCGCCGGTACCGATCTCGCACCCAATGCCTGACTCCCCTCACCGCCCGGGGCCGCACTCCGGCTACGGCCCCGGCGAGCTGCTGGCGCTGGACCGGGCCCATGTCTGGCATCCGTACGGCCCCATGCCGGGCCGTACGGACCCGCTGATCGTGGAGTCCGCGTCCGGCGTACGGCTGCGGCTCGCCGAACCCGTCCACGGACAGCGCGAGTTGATCGACGGCATGTCGTCCTGGTGGTCGGCGATCCACGGCTACAACCACCCCGTCCTCAACGAGGCGGCGCACGGGCAGCTGGAGCGGATGAGCCACGTGATGTTCGGCGGGCTCACCCATGAGCCCGCCGTACGGCTGGCCACCCGGCTGGTCGAGATCACGCCCGAGCCGCTGCGGCATGTCTTCCTCTGCGACTCGGGCTCCGTCTCGGTCGAGGTCGCGGTCAAGATGTGCCTGCAGTACTGGCGCTCGGTGGGCCGCCCGGCCAAGCAGCGGCTGCTGACCTGGCGCGGCGGCTACCACGGGGACACCTGGCAGCCGATGTCGGTGTGCGACCCCGAGGGCGGGATGCACGAGCTGTGGTCGGGGGTGCTGCCGCGCCAGATCTTCGCGGAGGCGCCGCCGGCGGAATTCGACGAGTCGTACGCGGCGGACCTGCGTGATCTTGTCGCCCGCCACGCGGACGAGCTGGCCGCGGTGATCGTGGAACCGGTGGTGCAGGGCGCGGGCGGGATGCGGTTCCACTCCCCCGGGTATCTGCGGGTGCTGCGGGCGGCGTGCGACGAGCACGGGGTGCTGCTGATCTTCGACGAGATCGCGACTGGGTTCGGGCGTACGGGTGCGCTGTTCGCGGCGGAGCTCGCCGGGGTCTCGCCGGATGTGATGTGCCTGGGCAAGGCGCTGACCGGCGGCTATCTCACGATGGCGGCGACGCTGTGCACGTCACGGGTGGCGGAGGGCATCTCGCTGGGCGAGGTCCCGGTCCTCGCCCACGGCCCGACGTTCATGGGCAATCCGCTGGCATCGGCGGTGGCCTGCGCCTCGATCGACCTGCTGCTCGGCCAGGACTGGCAGCAGGAGGTCAAGCGCCTGGAGGCGGGTCTGCGGGAGGGGCTCGCCGAGGCGGAGGGGCTGCCGGGCGTGAAGGACGTACGGGTGCTGGGCGCGATCGGCGTCGTACAGCTGGACCACGAGGTGGACATGGCGGCGGCGACGGAGGCGGCGGTGAGGGCCGGGGTGTGGCTGCGCCCGTTCCGGGACTTGGTGTACACGATGCCGCCGTATGTGACGGGGGACGGGGATCTGGCGCGGGTGTGCCGGGCGGTGTGCGCGGCGGTACGTGCGGGGTGAGGTGGGTGGCGCCGGCTTCGCGGCGCAGGACACCACACACGCACACGCACACGCACACGCACACGCACACGCACACGCACACGCACCAACGAAAGGCCAGAGAACAGCCATGGCAGTCATCGTCGTCACCGGGACCGGGACCGAGGTCGGGAAGACCGTCGTCACCGCCGCGCTCGCCGCCGTCGCGCGGGCGCAAGGACTGGGCGTCGCTGTGGTCAAGCCCGCGCAGACCGGGGTCGGGCGCCGTGAGGCGGGGGATGTGGACGAGGTGAGGCGGCTCGTGGGGGATGTCGCCGTCGTCGAACTCGCGCGGTATCCCGAGCCGCTCGCGCCCGCCACTGCCGCGCGGCGGGCCGGAATGGATGCCGTGCGGCCCCAGGAGGTCGTCGAGGCGGTGGAGAAGCTGGCCGGTGAGCACGATCTCGTACTCGTCGAGGGCGCCGGTGGGTTGCTCGTGCGGCTGGACGAGGACGGAGGGACGCTCGCCGATGTGGCCCGGCTGCTCGGCGCGCCCGTGCTGGTCGTTGCGGCCGCCGGTCTTGGCACGCTCAATGCGACCGCGCTGACCGGTGAGGCCCTGCGCGCCCGGGAGTTGGAGCAGCTCGGCGTCGTGGTCGGGAGCTGGCCCGGCGAGCCGGATCTGGCGGCGCGGTGCAATCTCGCCGACCTGCCCGAGGCCGCGGGCGCGCCACTGCTCGGGGCCGTACCGGCGGGGGTGGGCACGCTGGCGACCGCGGAGTTCCGGGCGCGGGCCGGAAGTTGGCTCGCGCCGCTGCTCGGCGGCTCCTGGGACGCAGACGTCTTCACCGCCGACACCTTCACCGCCGACACCTTCACCGCTGCCGCCGTACGCTGATCGCCATGCACGCACGGATCGACGAGATCGTCTTCGACTGCCACGACCCCGCACACCTCGTGCGCTTCTGGGCCGCCCTGCTGGGCGGCGACCCGGTGGACCGCAGCGCCGACTGGTCGTACACCGACCCGCCCGGTTTCGTACGGGTCGCCTTCCAGCGCGTGCCCGAGGGCAAGGCCGCCAAGAACCGGCTCCACCTGGATCTGGACGCGGGCGACGTCGACGCGGCTGCCGTCGAGGCGGTGGGGCTCGGCGCGGTACGAGTGGGAGCGGTCGTCACCGACGACCACGGGCGGTTCCAGGTGCTCCAGGACCCGGAGGGCAACGAGTTCTGCTTCGTCGCCGCCTTGGGCGGCTGACCGGCACCGCACAGGGGGACAATGACGGTGACCGGCCCGTCCGTCCCCAGGGAGGCCCACGATGCCGATGCGCAGCAGAAACGTGCCCCGGGACGCGGTCCACCATCCGCTCTTCGCGCGCTTCTACGCACGGATCAGCGTGACGGCCGACGTCAAGGGCGGCATCGGTGCCTACCGCGATGAGCTGCTGGCCGGAGTCTCGGGCCGGGTGATCGAGATCGGCGCGGGCAACGGTCTGAACTTCGCGCGCTATCCCTCCGCCGTCTCCGAGGTGATCGCGCTCGAACCGGAGCGCAGCCTGCGGAAGTTGGCGGTGGAGGCGGCCCAGCGCGCTGGTGTCCCGGTGGATGTGGTGCCGGGCGCGGCCGAGGCACTGCCGGTCAAGAGTGAGGCCTTCGACGCGGCCGTGGCTTCGCTGGTGCTGTGCTCCGTACGGAATCTGCCGCGGGCGCTCTCCGAGATCAGACGAGTCCTGCGCCCCGGCGGTGAGCTGCGGTTCTTCGAGCACGGACTGGCCGCAGGACGGGGCATGGCCAGGACACAGCGGGCCCTGGACCGTACGGTCTGGCCGCTGCTCTTCGGCGGCTGCCACACCTCGCGGGACACCATCGCCGCGATCGAGGCCGCCGGCTTCGAGCTCGGGACGTACCGCAGGTTCTCCGTGCCCGAGGGCGGGATTCGACTGCCGTCGTCCCCCTGCGTGCTGGGCGTGGCACGGCGGCCCTTCGCCACGGACTAGCTCACTCGCTCCACTGGCGCAGCTCGCCGGCGATGGTCCTGACGTCCGCCTTGGCCTCCTTGACCAGCCGCGCCAGGTCCCGTACCTGCTCGGGCGAGGTGACGACCTTCAGCCCACTGGCGACGAGATAGCCGTAGGCGACGGCGGAGGCGAACATGGCGTTGGAGTGCTCGAGCGCGGGCACATGCAGCAGCAGCTGGAGCAGGGCGGCGGCCCGTGCGTGCGGGTCACTGTAGACGTCGATACCGAATATCTCGGCGTCATGACGGCTGACGGCGGCGACAAGTGCGCCCCAGTCGGTGACCTGCGGATCGCCGGGGGTCTTGTGCTCGGCGACCATGAGGAGCCAGGCGAGGTCGATCGAGAGGTTCAACGCTTGCCTTCGCGGCCGGCGCCCGTGCCGGAAGCCTTACCCGTGCCCTCGGCGGAACCCGTACCCGTATCGGTGCCGAACTCGCCGAATTCCTCCGCGAAGACGGACTCGTACTGCTTCATGAAGTCCGACGCCGCCTCGACGAAGGTGCGCCCCACCTCGCCCGCGTCCTGTTTGACGAGCTCCTCGATATAGCGGTTCACGCTCATCCCGCGCTGGAGGGCCCGCTGACGCGCGGCCTCGGCGGTGGTCTCGTCCACTCTTACGTTCAACTGAGTCTTGGCCACATCCATACGCTAGCGCGCCGACGCTAGCATCGGCAAGCGGTCCGTCGAATGCCCCTTACATGAACCCCGATGACCGGACCTACGATGGATACCAACGCCCGCGCACCCCCTCTATTCTCGCCTCCTGTACGGGAGTCGGAGCGGCCACGACCCGGGAGGCGGCCTTGTCCACACCTGCCACTGCACCCACCCACGACCAGGCCGCGGATGTGCCGCTCGCCGCCCGGGCGAGGGCCCTGACCAAGGCGTACGGCAGGGGCGAGACGACCGTGCGCGCCCTGGACGCCGTCGATGTCGACATCGCGCGCGGCCGGTTCACCGCGGTCATGGGCCCCTCCGGATCGGGCAAGTCCACGCTGATGCACTGCCTCGCCGGCCTCGACACCGTCTCCGCCGGTCAGGTCTGGCTCGGCGACACCGAGATCACCGGCCTGAAGGAGCGCGAGCTCACGCGGCTGCGCCGGGACAGGATCGGCTTCATGTTCCAGGCGTTCAATCTGCTGCCCACCCTGACCGCCGCCGAGAACATCACGCTCCCCATGGACATCGCCGGGCGCAAACCCGACCGCGAGTGGGTCGATCAGGTCATCGACACCCTCGGTCTGCGCGACCGGCTGCGGCACCGGCCCGCCGAGCTCTCCGGCGGGCAGCAGCAGCGCGTGGCCTGTGCCCGCGCGCTTGCCTCGCGACCGGAGCTGATCTTCGCCGACGAGCCGACCGGCAATCTCGACTCGCGGGCCGGCGCGGAAGTGCTGTCCTTCCTGCGCGAGGCCGTCGACCGGCTGGAGCAGACGGTGGTGATGGTGACGCACGACCCGGGCGCGGCCGGCCACTCCGACCAGGTGCTCTTCCTGGCTGACGGGCGGATCGTCGACCTCATGCAGGACCCGACGGCCGAGACGGTGCTGGACCGCATGCGCCTCCTCTCCGGAGGAAACCCCCAGACCCCCGGTACCGACTCCCTGCGCAAGAGCTGAGGCCGCGATGCTGAGGGCAACACTTCGGAGCTTCTTCGCGCACAAGGGCCGTCTGCTCCTTTCGGCGCTCGCGGTGCTGCTGTCCGTGGCCTTCGTCAGCGGCAGTCTGATCTTCTCGGACACCGTCTCCCGTACCTTCGACCGGCTCTTCGCCTCCACCTCCGCCGATGTGACGGTCGCGCCGAAGGAAGGCATCGACGAGTCCCTGCCGACGGGCGTCGTACGCACCGTGCCCGTCGCTCTCGCGGACCGGATCGGCGCGGTCGACGGGGTCGCGGCGACGCACGTCGACGCGGCCGTGGAGAACATCACCGTCGTCGACGCCGCGAACGACCCGGTCGGGCCGACGACCGGCGCGCCCACCATCGCCACCAACTGGTATGTCACCGAACGCAGCCCGGTGAAGCTGACCAGCGGGCGCGAGCCGAGCGGTCCGGGCGAGGCGCTGCTCGACAAGGACACCGCCGACAAGAAGAAGGTACGGATCGGGGACAGCCTCACCGTCCTCGCTCAGCCCGGGTCGTTCAAGGTCGAGATCGTCGGTATCGCGACCTTCACCACCACCAACCCCGGTGCCGCGCTGGTCTTCCTGGACACCCCGACCGCCCAGACGAAGCTCCTCGGCAGGCCAGGGGTCGCCACCTCGCTCTCGGTGGACGCCGCCGCGGGCGTCAGCGACGCGACGCTCAAGCAGCGGATCGCGGCCGAACTGGGCGATGCGTACGAGCTCAAGACCGCCGACGAACAGGCCGAGTCGGCCGCCGCCCAGCTGGGTCCGTTCCTCGATGTCATCAAGTACGTGATGCTCGGCTTCGCGGGCGTCGCGGTGCTGGTCGGCATCTTCCTGATCGTCAACACCTTCTCGATGCTGATCGCGCAGCGCACCCGTGAGCTGGGGCTGCTGCGGGCCCTCGGTGCGGACCGCCGACAGGTGCGGCGCTCGGTCCTGACCGAGGCGCTGCTGCTGGGTCTTGTCGGCTCGACGCTCGGGCTGGCCGCCGGAATCGGGCTGGCGGCCGGGCTGATCGAGCTGATGGCCCTGTTCGGCATGAATCTGAGCGCCGCCGAGATGGTGGTGGGGGTGGCCACTCCGGTGTCCGCTTACGTGGTCGGCGTGGGCGTCACCTTCGTGGCCGCGTATCTGCCCGCCCGGCGGGCGGCCCGGGTCTCCCCGATGGCCGCGCTCACCGATGCCGAAGTGGCGGGTGTGGGACGGCCGTTGAGGATCCGGGCGATCGCGGGGAGCGTGCTGGCGGCGGCGGGAGCCGCCGCGCTCGCCGGCTGCGTGGTGAGCGAGAAGACCTCCACGGCGGCCTCGCTGCTGGGTCTCGGCGTGGTGCTGACGCTGATCGCCACGGTGGTGGCGGGGCCGCTGCTGGTGCGGCCGGTGATCCGGGTGCTCGGCGGGGCGTTCCCCAGGATCTTCGGTTCGGTCGGCCGGATGAGCCAGCGCAACGCGCTGCGCAATCCACGGCGTACGGGCGCCACCGCGTCCGCGCTCATGGTGGGCCTGGCGCTGGTGGCCGGGCTCTCGATCGCCAGCGCCTCGATGACCAAGTCCTTCGACGACCAGATCGACAAGACGCTGGGCGCCGACTTCGTCGTGCAGAACAGCAACTTCATGCCGTTCCCGCAGGAGATCACGGAGAAGGTACGGGGCGTCGAGAGCGCCGGGACGGTCGTACGGCAGCGCTTCGCGCCACTCGCGCTGAACCTGCCGGACGGGAAGCGGGTGAAGTCGACGGCCTCGGGCTACGACCCGAAGCTCGACGAGGCCGCCAGGATCACCTACACGAGCGGGGACACGGCCGCGGCGCTGGCACCCGGCAGCATCGCCATGGACCGGGACTTCGCCATGGACCACAAGGTGCGGATCGGGTCCGTCCTTCCGGCTGAGTTCCCGGGCGGGCAGAAGACCCGGCTGACGGTGGGCGCGCTCACCAACATGGACCAGAGCGGGGGCCCGGGCATGGAGGGCGGCCTGTTCATGGGGCTCGCCACCGTGGAGAAGTATCTGCCGGGCGGGCAGGAGGCCGCGCTGTACGTCAACGCCGCGAGCGGCAGCGATGCGACAGAACTGCGCAAGGGCCTTGAAAGCGCACTCGATCCCTATCCGCAGGTACAGGTCAGGGATCAGGCCGACTACAAGGAACTGATCCGCCAGCAGATCGCCGTGATGCTGTATCTCGTCTACGCGCTGCTGGGTCTGGCGATCGTGATCGCGGTGCTCGGTGTGGTCAACACCCTTGCCCTGTCGGTGGTTGAGCGGACCCGCGAGATCGGGCTGCTGCGCGCCATCGGTCTCTCCCGGATCCAGCTGCGCCGCATGATCCGGCTGGAATCCGTCGTCATCGCAGTGTTCGGGGCACTGCTGGGGCTGGCGCTGGGCATGGTGTGGGGTGTGGCGGTGCAGCAGGTGCTGGCACTCGAGGGCCTGAAGGCGTTCGCGGTGCCCTGGGGCACGCTCGTCGCGGTAGTGGTGGGCTCGGTGGTGGTCGGGCTCGCGGCCGCGGTGCTTCCGGCGTTGCGCGCCTCGCGGATGAATGTGCTGGCCGCCATCGCCCACGAGTAGTCGCCCAGGTGAGCCGGCGCGCTCCGGCCCGGTGTTCGAGGAACCGCGCGGGTGAGTCCCACCCCGGACGGCAAACATGCGGACCCGTCTCGAACACTGGAAGTCGGTGGCGGGGCCACGCCGGGCCGTGCTTGGCTCCCGCACATGATCGACCTGCACATACGCCCCGCGGCGGCGGACGAGGCGAAGACCATCCTCGCCTTCTGGAAGGAGGCGGCGGAGGGCACCAGCATCACGGATGACGTCGACGGGGTCGCCCGGCTGATCACCCGCGACCCCGAGGCGCTCATCCTGGCCGAGTCCGAGGGCCGGGTGGTCGGCTCCGTGATCGCCGGGTACGACGGCTGGCGCTGCTCCCTGTACCGGCTCGCCGTACTCCCCTCCCACCGCCGCCAGGGGATCTCGACGGCGCTCCTCGAAGCGGCCGAGAAGCGCTTCCTGGCCGTGGGCGGCAGGCGCGGCGACGCCATGGTGCTGGAGGCCAACGAGCGCGCCCAGCACGCGTGGGCAGCCGCCGGCTACCACCGCGAGGACCACTGGCGCCGCTGGGTGAAGCCGTTCGTTTAAGGCCCTGTCCGGCCGATCCCACGCAGGCGGCAGCCGACACGCCGGCCACTTTGCCCGTCCTTTACCATGGGTGGACTATTCACCCCCGTACGAAAGGTGTGAGCGTCCGCCCATGGGCGAGCCTCCCAGTAGCCGACATCGCGCATTCCACCTCCCCCTGCCCGATCATGGGACGGAGGTGAACCGATGACCGAAGTGCTCCTGCTCGCCGTGGCGGTGCTGCTCTCGCTCGCCTGCGGAGCCTTCGTCGCGGCGGAGTTCTCCCTCACCACGGTTGAGCGCGGCGACCTCGAGCGGGCCGTCGAGCGCGGCGAGCGCGGTGCGGCGTCCGCGCTGAAGGCCGTGCGCAGCCTCACCTTCCAGCTCTCCGGCGCCCAGCTCGGCATCACCGTCACCAATCTGGTCGTCGGCATGCTCTCCGAGCCGTCGATCGCCAAGCTGATCCGCGGGCCGGTCGAGGCACTCGGCGTCTCCCCCTCGGTGGCCTCGTCGGCCGCCCTGGTCATCGGCACCGCGCTGTCCACTGTCGTGCTGATGGTCGTCGGCGAGCTGGTCCCGAAGAACTGGGCGATCTCGTCCCCGCTGGCCGTCGCCAAGGTGGTGGCCACCCCGCAGCGTGTCTTCACCGCGGCCTTCAAGCCCCTCATCAGCCATCTCAACAACACCGCGAACCGCATTCTGCGACGGCTCGGCATGGAGCCGACCGAGGAGCTGGCCTCGGCCCGCAGCCCGCAGGAACTGGTCGCACTGGCCCGCCACTCGGCCAAGGAGGGCGCGCTGGAGGCGGACACCGCCGAGCTGTTCGTACGCACCCTCAATCTGGCCGAGCTGACCGCCGAGAACGTCATGACCCCGCGGGTCCAGGTCACAGCCCTCGAGGTGCAGGCCACCGCCGAGGACGTCGCCAACGCCACCCGCGCCACCGGCCTGTCCCGCTTCCCCGTCTACCGGGGCAGCCTCGACACCGTCGTCGGCATCGCACACATCAAGGACGTCCTGGCGGTCCCGGCGGCACGCCGCCGCCGCCACCGCGTCTCCGAGCTGCTGCGCGAGCCGCTGCTCGTGCCCGAGACACTGACCGTGGACCGGCTGCTCGACCGGCTGTCCGGCAAGAACACGATGGCCGTCGTCATCGACGAGTACGGCGGCACGGCCGGTGTGGTGACGCTGGAGGACATCGTCGAGGAGGTCGTCGGCGAGGTGCGCGACGAGCACGATCCGCACGAGACTCCCGACCTGGCCGCGGCGGGCGAGGACGCCGACGGGCGCGCGCTCTGGTCGGCGGACGGCGCGGCACGCACCGACCAGCTGGAGCGGGTCGGGCTGCGGGTGCCGGAAGGCCCGTACGAGACACTCGCCGGGCTCATCGCCACCGAGCTCGGGCGCATCCCCGTCGAGGGCGACCGGATCGATCTGGAGGGCTGGCGGTTCGATGTCGTCGACGCCTCCGGGCGGCGCGCGGCACGGGTGCTGATGCACGCGCCACTCCCGTCCGCCGACCCGAGCGAGGCGGCCGGACGATGACCGCGATTCAGATTCTGATCGGCTTTCTGACCCTGGTGGTCAACGCCTTCTTCGTCGGCGCGGAGTTCGCCATGATCTCCGTACGCCGCAGCCAGATCGAACCGCTGGCGGAGGCCGGGGACCGGCGGGCCCGCAGTGTCATGTGGGGTCTGGAGCATGTCTCGGCGCTGCTGGCGGCCGCGCAGCTCGGCATCACGCTCTGCACCCTGGTGCTCGGCATCGTCGCCGAGCCCGCCATCGCGCATCTGCTGGAGCCGGTGTTCGACGCCGTGGGTGTCGCGCACGGCCTGGTCCACCCCATCTCGTTCGTGATCGCGCTGTCCCTGGCGACGTATCTGCACATGCTGCTCGGCGAGATGGTGCCGAAGAACATCGCACTGGCCGAGCCCACCCGGACCGCCCTGCAGCTCGGCCCGCCGCTCGTCACGCTGTCGCGGACACTGCGACCGGTGATCTTCACCATCAACGCCCTCGCCAACGGACTGCTCAAACTGCTGCGGGTCGAGGTGAAGGGCGAGGTGTCCGCGACCTACTCGGACGACGAGCTGGCGCGGCTGGTGCGGGACGCAGGCGATGCCGGGCTCATCGACGACCGGTCGGCCGAACGGCTGCGGGACGCGCTGGAGCTGGGGCGCAGGCCGGTGCGGGATGTGGTGATGCCGGCGGAGCGCGTGGTGTACGCCCGCGTCGGGACGACGCCCGAGCAGCTGGAGCTGCTCTCGGCGGAATCCGGGTTCTCCCGTTTCCCGGTGGTCGACGCGGGCCGCCGGCTCCTGGGCTATCTCCATGTGAAGGACGCGCTGGACGCGACTCCGCGCGATGTTCCCTTCCCGGTCACGGCGATGCGCCCGATCGCGCGGGTCCGGGCGTCAACCCCGCTCGACGATGTGCTCACGGCGATGCGGCGCAGCCGTACGCACCTGGCGGCGGTCGTGGACGAGGAGGGCACGCCCGAGGGCCTGGTGACGATGGAGGACGTACTGCGCGAGCTGGTCGGCCGGCCGCGCTGACCGGTTCCCTGACGGCCCGGTCCGTGGTCTCGGTGAGACCACGGACCGGGCCGTCCGGACAGGCCCTCGGCCGTGTCTGACAAAGCCTAGAACGCGCTCGCTGCCAGCCAGGCATCCAGGACCGCGCGGTCGCCGGTGATGCCGTACCGCTCGTCGTCCGCCGGGACGCGCCCGTAGACGAGCAACAGGAGATCGCCCGCGGTGGCCTCGACTCCGGCGGCGGCCTCCCCCGCGCTCCTCGTCCAGGCGAAACTGCCGCCCCCGAAGGTGATCGTCCAGGCGGCGCCGGTGTCGGCGGCCGCCAGCCGGACCGAGCCGTCCGCCATGGCTCCGACGGGCTCGGCGATCCAGGAGTAGTACGGCAGGTTCTCCAGGAACTCCTCGATCCCGTCGGCCGCCGTGCTCGCCGGGATACGGGGTTCGACGCCGAGGGTGAGTTCGGCGTCGGCGAGATGGACGACGGCCTCGAAGAGCAGCCGGCGGGGGAAGAAGCGCACGCGCTGGTCGGCGCCGTGGGACCACATCGGCGTCTCGGGGTCGACGGTACGCAGCGTGCGCAGCGTGGCCTCGGCGCCGGCGGCCAGCCACTGGGGATACGCTGCCGGGTCGTCGGGGAGGTCGAGGGGAACGTCCCGCGACCAGACCCGCTCGGCGGCCCGTGTCCGGACGAGGTGCTCCATCCAGCGGTGCGTGGTGCCGTGGTGCCTCACCAGGTCGGCGAAGGTCCAGCCGGGACAGCTCGGCACGGGCGTGCCGGGATCCACATCACGCACCGTCTCCACGAACCGCCGCGCCAGCTGTTCGACGGCGTCGCAGTACAGCTCGTGCTGGTCGTCGTCGAGGCCGAAGCTCTCGGGGATCCGCAGCAGATCGTCGCGCCAGGCTCCGTCGGGCTGGCGCGCCGCGGCCCTGCGCACCAGTACGGACAGGGCCCGGCGGTCCGTGGGCGGGAGCCGGGCGAGCAGATAGCCCGTGCTCTCCAGCCATTTCACGGCGGTGTCGGGGTCCAGGACACCGTCGTCACAGGTGTCGATCGTGGTCACCAGATCGGCCAGCGACTCGGCCAGCGCGTTCAGCAGCGCGTCACTCACAGAGCTCCCCTCCCGGTACGGAACCGACGGACCTTACCGCGCGGTAGTATCGGTCCGCCATGGAGATCAATGCCAGCTACACCAGTTTTGTCGCGATAGGCGATTCCTTTACCGAGGGCATGTCCGACCTGTTGCCCGACGGCTCGTACCGCGGCTGGGCGGATCTGCTCGCGGCCAGGCTCGCGGCCCGCACCCCGGGTTTCCGGTACGCGAATCTCGCCGTACGCGGAAAGCTCATCGGCCAGATCGTCGACGAGCAGGTCGATGTCGCTGCCGCCATGCAGGCGGATGTGGTCACGCTGGTGGGCGGCCTCAACGACACGCTGCGGCCCACGTACGACATGGGGCGGGTGCACGGACTCCTGGAGGAGGCCGTGGAGAAGCTGGCGCCATCCTGCAAGCAGCTGGTGCTGATGCGCAGCCCCGGCCGCAAGGGGCCGGTGATGAAACGGTTCCGCCCTCGCATGGAGGAGCTGTTCACCTTCGTCGACGAGCTGGCCGCCCGGCACGGTGCCCTGGTGGTGGATCTGTACGGGTCCGAGGCCCTCGGCGATCAGCGGATGTGGGACGTGGACCGGCTGCATCTGACGCCCGACGGGCACCGACGGGTCGCCGAGGCCGTCTGGCAGACGCTGGGGCTGGCGGCTGAGGACGACTGGCAGGCCCTGCTGCCGCCCGTCGTGCACCCCGGGTGGGCGACGCGGCGGGTCGGCGACCTGCGGTTCGCGCGCCAGTATCTGGGTCCGTGGATCGGGCGGCGGCTCACCGGACGCTCGTCCGGGGACGGCCGGCCGGCGAAGCGGCCCGAGCTGCTGCCGTTCAAGGATCCGCGTTCGTAGTAAGCCACAAACCGGACCGGGGCGCTGGCCTGCGTAAACCGCCAGTAGAATCCGTACACGTGACTGCCAAGCCCCGCATCCCCAATGTCCTGGCCGGCCGCTACGCCTCTGCGCAGCTGGCCGTCCTGTGGTCCCCCGAGCAGAAGGTGAGGCTGGAGCGTCAGCTCTGGCTCGCGGTACTGCGCGCCCAGAAGGACCTCGGCATCGAGGTGCCCGAGGCCGCCCTCGCCGACTACGAGCGGGTGCTCGACCAGGTCGACCTGGCGTCGATCGCCGAGCGCGAGAAGGTCACCCGCCACGATGTGAAGGCGCGGATCGAGGAGTTCAACGCGCTCGCGGGCCATGAGCAGGTCCACAAGGGCATGACCTCCCGGGATCTGACCGAGAACGTCGAGCAGCTGCAGATCCGGCTCTCGCTGGAGCTGATGCGCGACCGTACGGTCGCGGTGCTGGCGCGACTCGGCAAACTGTCCGGTGAGTACGCCGAGCTGGTCATGGCCGGGCGCTCGCACAATGTCGCCGCGCAGGCCACGACGCTGGGCAAGCGCTTCGCGACCGCGGCCGACGAGCTGCTGGTGGCGTACGGACGCCTCGAGGACCTGCTGGGCCGCTACCCGCTGCGCGGCATCAAGGGCCCGGTCGGCACCGCGCAGGACATGCTCGACCTGCTGGGCGGCGACGCCGCGAAGCTCGCCGAGCTCGAGCAGCGCATCGCCGGGCACCTGGGCTTCGCACACGCTTTCACCTCGGTCGGCCAGGTCTACCCCCGCTCGCTGGACTACGACGTCGTCTCCGCGCTGGTGCAGCTTGCCGCCGCGCCGTCCTCCGTCGCCAAGACGATCCGGCTGATGGCCGGGCACGAGCTGGTCACCGAGGGCTTCAAGCCCGGCCAGGTGGGCTCCTCAGCGATGCCGCACAAGATGAACACCCGCTCCTGCGAGCGCGTCAACGGCCTGATGGTCATCCTGCGCGGCTACGCGTCGATGACCGGCGAGCTGGCGGGCGACCAGTGGAACGAGGGCGACGTCTCGTGCTCGGTGGTACGGCGGGTGGCACTGCCCGACGCGTTCTTCGCCTTCGACGGTCTGCTGGAGACGTTCTTGACGGTGCTCGACGAGTTCGGCGCCTTCCCCGCCGTCGTCGCCCGTGAGCTGGACCGGTACCTCCCCTTCCTCGCCACGACCAAGGTCCTGATGGGCGCGGTGCGCGCCGGGGTCGGGCGGGAGGTCGCGCACGAGGCCATCAAGGAGAACGCGGTCGCCTCGGCTCTGGCGATGCGCGAGCGGGGAGCCGAGCGCAACGAGCTGCTCGACAAGCTGGCGGCGGACGAGCGGATCCCGCTGGACCGGGCGCGGTTGGACGAGCTGATGGCCGACAAGCTGTCGTTCACCGGTGCCGCGGCCGACCAGGTGGCGGCGGTGGTCTCCCGCATCGAGGAGATCGTCAAGCAGCACCCGGAGGCCGCCGGCTACACCCCTGGGTCGATCCTCTGACCCCGAGGAGCTGAAGGCCGCCCGCGACCGCGTCATCGACGATGTGGTCGCGGGCGGTTTGCGTGTGCTGTTCTGCGGGATCAACCGGGGCCCGATGTCCGCGGCGACGGGGCACCACTTCGCCCGGCCGGGGAACCGCTTCTGGCCGGTTCTACTTCTCTGCACTTCACCCGTTCGGGTGTGACGTCGTCTGCGCTGACTCCCCGGACCAGGGTGCTGAATCACTCGTGAGTGTGCCCTACTCCGAGAGAACCTGGAGGAGGTCGTTGCCGGTAGTTGCCCTGTGAGGACGGTCGAGGACCTCAGGCGCCAGATCTCTGCGAGCGCGTCTGTGAACTTGTCGGCCCGACGTGGTCCGTGCAGGCTCGGCCGAGAGCACCCCCTGCCGCAATGAGTTCCGGCCGGGGCGCGAGTCTGTTCTGGTGAGCGTCGCAGGACGTCGTACGACGCTGCCTGGCACGAGAGATCACGGAGGACACCATGACGACCACGCCCGGCAACGCGAGCAGCAACCTCCCCGGCAAGCCGCCAGTCGTCGACCTGGCCACCTGGCAGGCGGCGCGCGAGGAGCTGCTGGTCCGCGAGAAGGCGCACACCCGTGAGGGCGACGCGATCGCCGCGGCCCGGCGGCGGCTGCCGATGGTCGAGCTCGACGGCGCGGTCGAGGTCACCGGCGTTGACGGGCCGGTCCCGTTCCTCGACCTGTTCCAGGGGCGCGACGAGCTCGTGGTCTACAAGCACATGTGGTACGACGGCGCGCCGTACCAGGGGCAGTGCGAGGGCTGCACCACCACGGCCTGGCACGTGAAGGACGCCGTCTACGTCAACGCCCGGGGCGTCTCGTTCGCCGTCCTGACCTCGGGCCCGTGGGACGAGGTGGCTCCCTACGTCGAGTTCATGGGTTACACCCAGCCCTGGTACTCGGTACGGGGCGTGGAGGCGCCGGTCGGCGGAGAAATGGGGCACATCGCCTGTTTCCTGCGCGACGACGACCGCGTGTTCCTCACCTACTCCACGACGGGCCGTGGCAACGAGCCGGTCAACGGGTCCCTCGGCCTGCTCGACATGACGCCCTACGGCCGCGGCGAGGCGTGGGAGGACAACCCCGAGGGCCGGCCCGTGATCGGCGATGTCCGCGAGGGGCACCCGTCCGAGGGCCGCCAGGCCTGCTGGTACTGGCGCTCGGACGCCGACGGCGTCGCCACCTGGGGCCCGACCAGCCGGCCCGTGCCGCAGTGGACCCGCCCCGGCGCGACCCCCGTGGAGACCCTCGGCCGGCACGGCCACCACCACTGACGCGCCTTCGTCGACGGCGTCGGCAAAAGGTGGCGACCCCCGCTGTACGCAAGGCCGCAGGAGCGGACGATCGGTGACACGAGGATCTGGGCGCTGCCCAACCCCAGCGGGCTCAACGCCCATTGGACGGCGCAGACGATGGCGGAGGAGTTCGGCCGGCTGCGGGCTGCCGCCGAGGCCTCCTAGGGTCTTTCGTTTGGATCAGGCCGGATGAGTGAGCGGGGTCTGGTGCGTGCGATCGCAAGGCGGAGGAGGGAGGCATGGCGGAGCCATGCCGACCGACGACAACGCGGCGAGTGTGCGTGCCAGGGCACGCGAGCCCGGCAAGATCCAAACGAGAGGCCCTAGGGCGGGTCGATCTCGGTCACGACCACCAGGAGCTGGACCTCGGAGGCGCCGACCGCGATCCACCGGTCCTCGATCCGCCACAGGCTCACATCCGGGACCGTCGCGCTGAGCCGCAGCCACGGCTCCGGTATGGGTTCGTCAGCGGCTGCGCGCAGCGATGTGCTGAAGAGACTGAGGACATCGGCCTCACCCCAGCGCTTGGTGAGTACTCTGAGCAAAGCCTCGTGCTCGGCCGCACGCTGCGCCGCTTTTGTCCCCTCGTCCCCCTCGTCCGCGTCCGCGCAGTCGCCGAAGTGCCCGTTCAGCTCCGCGATATGGAATCCGGGACCTGCCGTGCCGACGTCCGCCGGGCCCGGCTCCGCGGGGAACTCCCGGGAGCGCAGCAAGTCGATCATGTCGAGGTGCCGTGCCGTGGTCATGCCCCCAGTAAACCTGCAGGCACTGACAACTGGCGCTCCGTCAGGCCATCTTGGAGGCGGCCCAGAGCCAGAACGGCCGACTTGCGGCAGCAGCTTGTGCGAAGTGGAGCACGACCCGGCGCACCGTCGCCCCTAGCCTCACCGGAACAGCACGAACGAGGGGCGGTACCGGTGAACTGGCTCATCCACGACTACCGCGAGAGCGATCTCGCGGCAGTGGTCCACCTGATCGACACCACGGCCGAACTGGGGCAGGAGTCCGTCTTCTCCCTGGCCGAATGCATCGGCGCGCTCACCTCCCGGCAGCCCGCCGTCGTCGCCGTCCATCAGGGCGTCCCCATCGGGGCGGCGCTCGCCTGTGTGGCCGGAGAGCGCGCCTGGGTGATGCGTATCGCGATCTCTTCCGTCTGGCGCGGCCGCGGGCTGGCCAGCGCGCTCCTCGTGGAGCTGGAGCGACGGCTCGTCGCCGCCCGCGTGGGCCGTATCGCCTACGTCCTGCCCGAGGAGGACCTGCTCGGCGAGGGCCTGCTCAACGCCGGCTACACCCGGCAGCCCGCCGTGGCCTACTTCGAGAAGGTCGAGCCGCTGCACGGCCCCGCGGCCAGCCTGCTGGAGGACCTCGGCGGCCGGTTCCTGCCGAGCGACCTGTGGGCCAAGGTGGCCGGCATGGAGGCGGAGAAGGATCTGATCGAACGGCGCGTCGTACTGCCGCTGGCCGAGCCGGAGCGGGCCGCCCGGCACGGGGTCAGGCCGCCGCGGGCCGTCGCGCTGTTCGGCCCGCCCGGGACCGGGAAGACGACGTTCGCCCGGGGCATCGCCTCCAAACTGGGCTGGCCGTTCGTCGAGCTGCTGCCTTCCCGGCTGGCCGACGAGGGCAATCTCGCGGCGGCGCTGCGCAGCGCGTTCGCGCGGATCGCGGAGCTCGAGCGGGTGCTTGTCTTCATCGACGAGGTCGAGGAGATCGCGCCGGTGCGCACCGAGCCCGCGCAGCCCGGCGGGATGCACGGGGTGACCAATGAACTGCTCAAGCTGATACCGGGCTTCCGGGAGCGGGACGAGCGGCTGCTGGTGTGTGCCACCAACTCGATCCGGTCGCTCGACCCGGCGTTCCTGCGGCCCGGCAGGTTCGACTATCTGATCCCCATCGGCACTCCGGACACGGCAGCGCGGGCTGCGATCTGGTCCCGGTACACGGACGGCCGGGCCGATGTGGATGTGACCGTGCTCGTGGCAGCCAGTGAACTGTTCACTCCGGCCGATATCGAGCACGCGGCCCGGATCGCCGCCCAGTCCGCGTTCGAGCGGGATCTGGCGACCATCGGGATCGGGGCGGGCGATCAGCGGGCGCTCGGCGCGAGCACCGAGGACTATCTGGCGGCCGTCGCCCAGTGCAGGCCGACCGTGACACCCGAGATGATCGACCAGTTCGGCGCGGACATCACCGCCCACGCACGGTTCTGAGGGCGCGCGGCGTGCGGCCGGTATTCGTGCCTCGCACATGCAGTCCCGCGCACCCCGTACGCCACTCGCCGCCCCTGCTGCCAACGAGTACGATCCGCCTGACACGCGCTCGAGCTGGGAGGACACACGGTGGGGCGGCTGACCGGCGGAGACCCGTCGCTGCTGCGGCGGATCAACTCCGCGGTGGTACTCCATGCACTGCGGGGCGCTGACTGCCCCACGCTCACGGATCTGACCCGGATCACCGGGCTGTCCCGGCCCACCGTCGAGGGCGTGATCGAGGGACTCATCGAGACCGGTCTCGTCGTGGAGAGCGTCGCCGAGGAGGGCGGTACGCGCCGTCAGGGGCGGCCTGCCCGCAAGTTCCGGTTCCGGGCCGAGGCCGGGCATCTGCTGGGTGTCGAGATCGGATCGCACCGCGTCGCCGCCCTGCTCTCGGGTCTGGACGGGCGGATCATCGGCGCCGGTTCCCGGGATGTGTCGGAGGCGGCCTCCGAGGACGAGCGGCTGGAGCGGGTACGGCTGGTCGTCGCCGATGTACTGCGGCGGGCCGGGGTCGCACGCAGCAGTCTGCGGGCGGTCGGTGTCGGCTCCCCGGGGATCGTGGAGGCCGACGGCACCGTACGGCTCGGGACCGCGCTGCCCGGCTGGACCGGTCTTGCGCTCGGCGAGCGGCTGCGCAGGTCGTTCCGCTGCCCGGTGCTCGTGGAGAACGACGCCAATGCCGCCGCGGTCGCCGAGCACTGGAAGGGCGCGGCGACCGATTCGGACGACATCGTCTTCGTCCTGGCGGGGCTCAGCCCGGGAGCCGGGTCGCTGATCGGCGGGCGGCTGCACCGCGGCTTCGGCGGCGCGGCGGGCGAGATCGGGGCGCTGCATCTGCTGGGCCGCGAAGTGACCCCCGAGAAGCTGCTGTCGACGACGGACGAGCCGCTGCACCCACTCGACGAGCAGGCCGTGGCCGATGTCTTCACCCTCGCCAAGCAGGGCGATTTCCGGGCGCAGGCGGCGGTCGAACGGTTCATCCAGCGTCTGGTGCACGATGTGGCGGCGCTGGTGCTCGCCCTCGATCCGGAGCTGGTCGTCATCGGCGGCTGGGCGGCCGGCCTGGACGGCGTACTCGATCCGCTGCGCGACGAGTTGTCCCGCTACTGTCTGCGCCCGCCGCGGGTGGCACTCTCGCTGCTCGGCGAGGCGGCCGTGGCGACGGGCGCGCTGCGGCTGGCGCTCGACCATGTCGAGGAGCAGCTCTTCGCCGTCGAGCGAACGGTGACGGCCCGCCGCTGAGCGCGAGCTCGGTGCGACGGGCCGTACGAAGAGACGTGACGTGCCGTACGACGACGGGACTTGAGGCAGCGTGGCTCAGGAAGCGCGGCGCTCCTGCTCCTGCTCGTGTTCGCTGATCTCCAGGTCGCCGGAGTCCCCGAAGGTGAGCCGGCAGGTGTCGGCGCGGTAGGTCGCGACCGAGACGGCCGCGGTCCTGCCCTCGGAGAAGTAGCGGGTGGTGACGACCAGGACGGGCGCGCCCGGCAGCCGGTCGAGCTCCTTGGCGTGGTCGGCACGCGCGGAGCCCAGCTCCACCGCGCGGTCCTGGCCCTCGAGGTCGAGCCGCTGGAGCTCACGCAGTACGCCACGGGCGCGAGCGGGCCCGGACGGCGCGTCGATCGCGGAGAGCTCGGGCACGGACGAGACCGGCACATAGAGCAGTTCGGCGGCGACGGACTGGCCATGGCTGACGCGCAGCCTGCGCACGGTGTGGGTCTCTTCGCCGGCGTCCGTGTCGAGCAGCCGTGCCACCGCCTGGGGCGGCACCACGTTCGTGCAGTCGACGGACTGCCAGGCGTCCTGGCCGGCTCCCGGCCAGGCGTGCTCGGTAGTGGAGACGTCGACGCCCATACGGGGCGGGGCGACGGTCGTACCGACGCCACGGCGTCGCTGCAACCGGCCTTCCAGTTCGAGCTGTTCGAGCGCCTGCCGGAGCGTGGCGCGGGCGACTCCGAAGCGAGCGGCCAGATCCCGCTCGTTCGGCAGGATCTCGCCGACTGAGAAGTCCGAGTCGAGTGCTTCGCCGATCACGGTCTTGAGGTGCCAGTACTTCGGCTCCGGCACTGTTTCCAGCTGCGTGGTCCCCACCCTGATCCTCCGCAATCGCCGTGTCACCGGCGGCTTTTCCGCGCCCTTGTTTATTAAAGGTTCTTGCACTATCCCTCCGACCATAGGACGGCGCACACCCTTGGTCAAGACCAATCCTGCGCCGGTTACGCAGCGCAGCGGGCCGGAGTCGCAGAGCGTTCACAGGACGTTCGTACCCTCGTGAAGCGCGCGCAGCACAAGACCCCGCGCCCGATCCGGACACGGGGTCTGACGTGCGGTGTCGCAGGTTCTAAAGAGATGCCAGGGAGACCAGCTTGTCGGGGTTGCGGATGATGTAGACGCATTGGACCCGTCCGTCCAGAACCTCCAACTGGAAGACGCTGTCCGGCTTTCCGGCCGACAGGACGAGCAGCGCGGGGGCGCCGTTGATCTCGATGAAGCGGAAGCCCATCTCCTGAATCGGCTGCTGCGCCACGGCGAAGAGGAAGCGTCCGACCTTGTCCGCGCTCTCCATGACACGCAGCGGCGCCTTCGCCTTGCCGCCGCTGTCGCCGACCAGCCGCACATCGGGCGCGAGCAGGGCGAGCAGCGCGTCGAGGTCGCCTCCGGACGCGGCGGCCATGAACCGCTCGGTGAGATCGCGGCATTGGGCCGGGTCGACGTCGTAGCGGGGCTTGCGCTCCTCGACATGCCGGCGCGCCCGGCCCGCGAGCTGCCGTACGGCCGCATCGGACCGGTCGAGCGTGGCGGCGATCTCGCCGTAGGGGAATCCGAAGGCTTCGCGCAGTACGAACACCGCACGCTCCAGCGGCGACAGCGCCTCCAGGACCACCAGTACGGCGAGCGTCACCGACTCGGCGAGGACCGCACGCTCGGCCGTGTCGGGCACGGTGTCACCGAAGTCGGTGGCGATCGGCTCCGGCAGCCAGGGGCCGACGTACACCTCGCGCCGTGACCGGATCTGCCGCAGCCGGTCGACGGCCAGGCGGGTGGTGATCCGTACGAGATAGCCGCGCGGGTCCAGGACGTCGGTGCGCTCACCGGCGGACCAGCGCAGCCAGGCCTCCTGCACCACGTCCTCGGCGTCGGCCACCCGGCCGAGCATCCGGTAGGCCACTCCTGTCAGGACGGGCCGGAGGTCTTCGAAGACGTCGGTCACGGTGTCGGCTGCCACTCCCCCATCCCAGCCGACCTCGCACCGGCTGTCCAGGCGGTGCGGGTGCGTCGCGCGGCACAGTGCACAGCAGGCCCTTCCCGCCCCCTTGAACTGGAAGCTACTGAGCGGTAATTGTTACTGACGGACTGTCTGCATCGGGCGGCCGGCGACACAGGGAGCAGCAGCATGGCCGCAGAGATCTCCTTCCCCATCGAGACCCCCCGGGGCAGCCACACGCTGTCCGTCGCGTATGAGCGCGCAGGGAAGGGTGAGCCGCTGCTGCTGCTCCACGGCATAGGGCACCACTGGCAGGCCTGGGAGCCGGTGCTCGGGATCCTGGCCGCCGAACGCGATGTCATAGCCGTCGACCTGCCCGGATTCGGCACCTCCCGCGCGCTGCCCGAGGGAGTGTCGTACGATCTCGCCGCCGTCCGCTCGGTGCTCGGCGCGCTCTGCGAGGCGCTGGACATCGAGCGTCCGCATGTCGCCGGGAACTCCCTCGGCGGGCTGCTCGCCCTGGAGTTGGGGCGCGAGAAGCTCGTACGGTCGGTGACGGCGCTCTCGCCCGCCGGTTTCTGGTCGCAGAGCGAGCGGCGCTACGCCTTCTTGGCGCTCCGCGCCATGCGCCTCGGTGCCGAGTCGATGCCCCTGCCGCTGATCGAGCGGCTGTCCCGGTCGGCCGCCGGACGGGCCGCGCTGACCAGCAGCATCTACGCCAGGCCCGGCCGGCGCTCACCCGAGGCGGCCGTCGCCGAGACGCTCGCACTCCGTGCGGCAGCCGGATTCCACCAGACGCTCGCCGCCGGCCGCGACATCCTGTTCACCGACGACGTGCCCGATGTGCCGGTCACCATCGGCTGGGGGACGCGGGACCGGCTGCTCCTGCGCCGCCAGGGCATCAGGGCCAAACAGGCCATCCCCAAGGCGCGCCTCGTCCGGCTGCCCGGCTGCGGTCACGTCCCCATGAACGACGACCCCGCGCTCGTCGCGCGCGTTCTCCTGGACGGGAGCCGCTGACCGGCGCGCTGGGCCGTGTCTCGGCGGGATTTGCCAGACACGGCCCAGGACCCCCGAGCCGAGCGCCACCCCGCCGCCGACGAGCGCGCTGCCCGCAGCCTGTGCGATGCCGTACGCCCCGGTGCCGACGATCGGGGCGGTCAGCGCGGCGGAGACGGGGATCAGGCCGGAGAAGAGGGTGGCCCGTTCGGCGCCGATCCGCTGCATGCCCATGTACCAGCAGACGAAGCCGATCACCGTGACGACAGCGGCCTGCCAGAGCAGCGCGACGGCCTCCTGTCCGGTGGGCACGGCCAGAAAGCCACGCCCGTCGAGCACGAGACCGAGGGCGGCCGACTCCAGGGCCGCCACGGCGCAGACGGTGGCGGAGAGCAGCTTCGGGCCGAGCGGTCGCAGCACCGGGACGGCGAGTACCGCGAACCCGACCTCGCCGACCAGCGCGGCCACCGACCAGGCGATGCCCGCCGGGTCGGTGCGGCCCCACCCCTGGACGGTGAAGGCGCCGGCCGCCACCAGCAGCGCGCCGTAGAGCACGGGCCGGATCGGGCGGCGGCCGCCCAGCAGCGGGACGAGGACCGCCACCATGACCGGCGCGCAGCCGACGAACACGCCTGGAACGGCCGGTTCCGCGGTGCGCTCCGCGGCCAGTATCGCGAGGTTGAAGCCGACCATCCCGACGGCGGCCAGCAGGGCGAGCCGGCCCCACTGGGGGCGGGTGAGGGAGCGCAGCGGAGCCGTACCGCCGCGCCCGAGAAGCGGCAGGAGCAGCAGAAAGGCCAGTCCGTAGCGGAGCGCCTGGCCGCCCGCGAACGGGTAGTCGCCGAGGACGCTGTTGGCGGTGAAGGAGGCGCCGACGAGGACGCAGGCGAGTGCGGCGAGCAACGACCCTCGCGGGGAGTACGTGTTCATGGAGCCGACGCTAGAAAGCGGAGCGGTCCGGATTAAGGTCCACTTCCATGGCAGCTTCGGGGACCAATTCGGCCGACGACACCAGCGGCGATTCCGTGACCGGCGATTCCGTGAGCGCCGACGGTGAGCCGTGGGCCGCGGCCTGGGAGTTGCTGCTGCCCGCCGCGTCCGCCCCGGCCCGTCGGCGCGGGCGGGCGCTCCAGTCGGCGCTGCGTGTGGCGGTCAGATCGGGCCGGCTGACGGCCGGGACGCGGCTGCCTTCGAGCCGCGAGCTCGCCGCCGACCTTGGCGTATCGCGCGGCCTGGTGACCGAGGCGTACGAGCAGTTGGCCGCGGAGGGATATCTGCGCAGCGGACGGGGTGCGGGGACGTGGGTGGGTGACGCGGTGCGGGAGGCCGCGCGCCCGGCGCGCGATCTCGCGCCGCGCACTCCGGGCGCGCGCGCCGACTTCCGGCCCGGCACCCCTGACCTGTCGCTCTTCCCGCGCGCCGCCTGGGCCGCCGCGCACAAGGCCGTGCTGGCGCGGCTGCCGCACCACGCGCTCGGATACCCGGATCCGCGCGGCCTGCCCGAGCTGCGCACCGCGCTCGCCGCCCTGCTGACGCGACGGCGCGGGGTGGTGGCCGACCCCGAGCGGGTGCTGGTGTGTTCCGGGGTGGCCCAGGCGATGAGCCTGCTCGGCTTCGCACTGCGGGAACGCGGGCTGCGCACGGTGGGCGTCGAGGATCCCGGGAGCCCCGACCACGCCGTGCTGTTCGCGGCGGCGGGCCTCGGCACGGTCGCGCTGCCGCTGGACGCGGAGGGGATCGCGCCGGGGCCGCTCCGGCGTGCGGGGGTGGGGGCCGTAATCACCACGCCCGGGCACCAGTTCCCCTCCGGGCTCGCCTACTCCGCCCGCCGCCGCGCCGAACTCCTCGACTGGGCACGCTCGGTGGACGGCCTGATCGTGGAGGACGACTACGACGGGGACTTCCGCTACGACCGCGCCCCGGTCGGCGCGCTCCAGGGTCTCGATCCGGAACGCGTCGCCTATACCGGCTCGGTGAGCAAGTCCCTGGCCCCCGGACTCCGGCTCGGCTGGCTGCTCGTACCGTCGGACCTGATGGACGAGGTCGTCGAGCGCAAACGCACCATGGATCTCGGCAATCCGGCCCTCGACCAGGCGCTGCTGGCGGACTTCATCACCCGCGGCGAGTACGACCGTCAACTGCGGCGCTGCCAGCGGGCCTACCGGGAACGGCGGGACGCGATGGTCGACGCGCTGCAGGAGCACTTCCCCGGCACCGAGGTCAGCGGCATCGCGGCCGGACTGCACATCATCGCGCGGCTGCCCGAGCGGTACGGTCCCGAGCCGCGCTTTCTGGAGCGGGTGGAGCGGGCCGGAGTGGCGGTGCGCCCGCTGGCCGACTACCGGACGGCCGACGTACCGGATGCCGGAGTACGGCTCGTCCTCGGGTACGCGCATCTGGCGCCGTCCGACATCGTGCGCGGGGTGCGGCTGATGGCGCATGCGGTACGAGCGGCACGCTGACCTGCTCCTGTGAGGCGCAACGATGTGGCACAGCCCACGGATGCCGTCCCCCGACCGTCGTTCGGTACCGCGCGGCTCGGTCGCCGCCTCGGCCCCTCCGCCGGGACCGCTGACCGCCGAAGCATCACAGCGCGGGCTGAGGAGATACTGGCGGCGGGGGCCGGGCGCGGGGGCTCCTCCCGGCTGGTCGCCCAGGCGTCCCGGCAGCTGGACGCCTTGCAGCGGGGAGGCGATCACTCCACGCCAGAAACGGCGAAAAACAGCCGATAGTCGACCAGATCGACACTTAACCCGTCAGTCACAAAGCGTTTGTGATCACGCAACACCACTCCGCCACAGTGATGGCATGACAGATGTGACTTCTGCGAAGAGTGCCCGCCGTCCACACCACTGGCGGCGGGATCTCATCGAACTGGCAGCCCTGTTCACCGCCGTCGTGATCGCCGACGCCGTCGCGAACATGATCGGGCATGGACCCGACGGCCCGTTCCTGCTCATCGTCTCCGCCGTCACCCTCGTCGCCACGGCCGCCTTCCACACATGGTGGGCACGACGCCACAGCCATGCCCCTCCGACAGCCACCCCTGCCACCGCCGATGTGGCAGGAGATACCGGGCCCGACCTGTACGAGACGGCGCTGTGGCGGATGCGTACCACCGTCAGGGACGCCCCCGGCAGCCTGGCCGCGCTGTGCATCGCACTCGCCGGGCACCGCGTCGACATACTCACCCTGCAGACCCACCCGCTCGCCGAGGGTACGGTGGACGAGTTCCTCCTGCGTGCGCCCGCGTCCCTGCACGCCAAGCAGCTCACCAGGGAGATCTCGGAATCCGGCGGCCGCAACACCTGGATCGAGCGCGCCGACGCCCACGATCTCGTCGACACCCCGACCCGGGTGCTCGGCCTCGCCACCCGCACCGCGCTGGACGCGGCCGAACTGCCGCTGGCACTACGCCAGTTGCTGGGCCGCTGCACCATCCACTCGCTGCCCGCCGTCTCGCTGACCGGCCGGCCCACCGGCGAGACTCCGCCGGTGGAGGGCGTCCTGGAGGACACGGTGATGCGGCTGCGCGACCCGAACGGCGGCGCCATCACCGTCGAGCGGCCCTATCTCCCCTTCACGCCCACCGAGTTCGCGCGGGCCCGCGCCCTCGTCGAACTCGATGCCCGCCTCGGCTCCCGTATCCCGCGCAGCCAGGACGTCCTCACCCTCCCCGAGGGCAACGAGATCACCGTGCGCCGCGCCGACCAGAGCGACGTCGAAGCCGCCCTGGCCATGCACGAGCGCTGCTCCCAGCGCACCCTGGGCCTGCGCTACCACGGCCCGGTCAGTCACGCCGACCGCTACCTCAACCACCTGCTCAGCCCGCGCTTCGGCCGCACCCTCGCCGTCCAGACGGCTTCCGGCCGGCTCGTCGCCCTCGGCCACCTCCTGTGGGACGGCGACGAGACCGAGGTCGCGCTGCTCGTCGAGGACGAATGGCAGCGCCGCGGCATCGGCTCGGAGCTGCTCGGCCGGCTGGTCGCGCTCGCGATCGAGGCCGGCTGCGGCAGCGTCTACGCCGTCACGCAGTCCTCGAACACCGGGATGGTGGCGGCCATGCGCGGCCTCGACCTGCCGCTCGACTACCAGATCGAGGAGGGCATACTGGTCGTCACCGCCCGACTCGACGCGACTCCCGTACTCCCTCACTCCCGGTACGAACAGCCTGAGCGCGAACAGGCTGAGCGCTGAGCGCCTCGGTCAGATCCCGCCAGAGATCCTCGACGTCCTCGAGCCCGACCGACATCCGCAGCAGCCGGTCACTGACGCCCGCCGAGCGCCGGTCTCCCTCAGCCACGATGCGGTGGCTGATGGAGGCCGGATGCTGGATCAGGCTGTCGACACTGCCGAGACTGACCGCCGGCGTGATCAGCCGTACGGCCGCGATCACGCTGTGCGGGTCCCCGTATACCTCGAAGGAGACCATCGCCCCGCCCACGCTCGGATAGTGGACCCGGGCGATCCGCGGGTCGGCGCCCAGCCGGCGGGCCAGATCCGCCGCGGTGGCGGACGCGGCGCGGACCCGGACGGGCAGCGTGGACAGTCCGCGCAGCAGTAGATATCCGGCCATCGGATGCAGTACGCCGCCGGTCGCGAACCGCACCTGGCGGAGCTTGCGGGCGAACTCCTCGTCGCAGGCCACCACCCCGCCCATCACATCGCCGTGCCCGCCCAGATACTTGGTCGCGCTGTGCAGCACGATCCGCGCCCCGTCCTCCAGCGGCCGCTGGAGGACGGGCGTGGCGAAGGTGTTGTCGACGAGCAGCGGTACCGAGCCGCAGGCGTGCCGGACGGCACGCAGATCGACCTCGGCGAGGGTCGGATTGGCCGGCGTCTCCACCATCACCAGACCGGTGTCGGGCCGGATCGCCTCCGCGATGCCCGCCGGGTCGGTCCAGGTCACCTCGGTGCCGAGCAGCCCGGCGCCCAGCAGGTGGTCGCTGCAGCCGTACAGCGGCCGGACGGCGACGACGTGGCGCAGTCCCATGCTCGCCCGCACCAGCAGTACGGCGGTGAGTGCGGCCATCCCGCTGGCGAAGGCCACCGCGCTCTCGGCCCCCTCGAGCCTGGCGAGCGCTGTCTCGAACCTGGCTGTGGTCGGGTTGTCCAGCCGGGCGTAGACGGGCGGGCCCTCCAGCCGCGCGCCGGTGGCGGCGAACCCGTCGATGCGTGCGGCCTCGCCGGCGGCGTCGTACGAGGGGTAGGTGGTGGACAGGTCCAGCGGCGGGGCGTGCACGCCGAGCCGTGCGAGGTCCTCGCGGCCGGCGTGTACGGCTTCGGTGGCCAGGGCCCGGGGTGCGGGGGTGACCGAGGCTGCGTTCTCCATGCCCGCAGGGTGAACACCTACCGGCAGGTTTTGGCCATGGCTCGTGCTACGTTCGGCGAATGGCTGAATCTGTCGCACTGGACCCGGTGGACCTGCAGATTCTCCGCCTCCTGCAGAACGACGCCCGGACCACCTACCGGGACCTGGCGGCGGAGGTCGGAGTGGCTCCTTCCACTTGCCTGGACCGGGTGGCCAGGCTGCGCCGCTCCGGCGTGATCCTGGGGCACCGGCTGGCCCTGGACCCCGCTCGGCTGGGGCGCGGGCTGCAGGCGCTGCTCTCGGTGCAGGTGCGTCCGCACCGGCGCGAGCTGATCGGCCCCTTCGTGGAGCGGATCCGCGCACTGCCCGAATCGCGGGCGCTGTTCCATCTCACCGGCCCCGACGACTACTTGGTGCATGTGGCCGTGGCGGACACGGCGGATCTGCAACGGCTGGTGGTCGACGAGTTCACCTCACGGCGAGAAGTAGCCAGAGTTGAGACACGGTTGATATTCCAGCAGTGGGACTGCGGGCCGATGCTCCCGCCGCTGCCGGAAGCCGCCCTCGACGACTGACTGGCACGGACAGGCGCCTGACCGCGCCAGATGACAGGCGACCGAGATCCAATGATGGTGACGCGGAGGCCTCACTCGTATGAGGATGTGCGCATGTCAGTCACCTCCAGCAGCGAGCTGCCCCGCCAGGTCGCCGACGCCTACGTCGACGCACTCATCGAACTCGACCCGACCATCGGCACGTATCTGGGACTGAAGGAGAGCTCAGGCCTCCTTCCCGACTACTCACCCGCCGGTCAGGAGGCCGTCGCCGCACTCGCCCGCGAGACACTCGCCAGACTCGACGACGCCGAGAAGCTGCCGGGCGCCGGGAGTGACACGGAACGGCGCTGCGGCCGTTTGCTCCGAGAGCGCCTGACAGCGGAACTCGCCGTCCACGAGGCCGACGAAGGACTGCGAACGGTGAGCAATATGCGCTCGCCGGTGCACAACGTGCGCGAGGTGTTCACCGTGACGCCGACGCAGACCGACGAGGACTGGTCGGCCGTCGCACAGCGGCTGCGGGCGGTGCGGCCCGCACTCGAGGGCTACCGCGCCTCGCTGGCGCTGGGACTCGAGCGGAAGCTGCTGGGCGGACCGCGTGCCACGCGGACCAATGTCGAGCAGATGACCGAGTGGCTCGGCACGGACCGCAGCTGGTTCGATGAGTTCGCGGCGGACGGCCCCCTCACGCTCCGCACCGAGCTCGACGAGGCGGCCCGCATCGCGACCGAGTCCCTGGCGGAGCTGCGCGACTGGATGCGCGACGTGTACGCCCCCGCCGTCGCCCACGCGCCCGACACGGTGGGCCGCGAGCGGTACGCACGCTGGTCGCGCTACTTCAACGGCACCGACCTCGACCTCGACGAGGCGTACGCGTACGGCTGGTCCGAATACCACCGGCTGCTGGCCGAGATGAGGACCGAGGCCGGCAAGATCCTTCCGGGCGCGGAGCCCTGGGAGGCACTCGCGCATCTGGACGTGCACGGTGAGCACATCGAGGGCGTCGAGGAGGTGCGCGTCTGGCTGCAGAAGATCATGGACGAGGCGATCGAGGCGCTGGACGGCACCCACTTCGAACTCGCCGAGCGGGTACGGAAGGTGGAGTCCCGGATCGCTCCGCCGGGCGGCGCGGCGGCGCCGTACTACACCGGACCGTCCGAGGACTTCACCCGGCCCGGCTGCACCTGGCTGCCGACCATGGGCGCGACCCGCTTCCCCGTGTACGACCTGGTGTCGACCTGGTACCACGAGGGCGTGCCCGGGCACCATCTGCAGATCGCGCAGTGGGTGCATGTCGCGGACCGGCTCTCCCGCTACCAGGCGACGATCGGCGGCGTCAGTGCCAACGCCGAGGGCTGGGCGCTGTACGCGGAGCGGCTGATGGACGAGCTGGGCTTCCTGCCGGATCCGGAGCGCCGGCTCGGATATCTGGACGCGCAGATGATGCGGGCCTGCCGGGTGATCGTTGACATCGGCATGCACCTGGAGCTGGAGATTCCGGCGGACTCGCCGTTCCACCCGGGCGAGCGCTGGACGCCGGAGCTGGCACAGGAGTTCTTCGGCAACCACAGCGGGCGGCCCGCGGACTTCGTGGAGAGCGAGCTGATCCGGTATCTGTCGATGCCGGCGCAGGCGATCGGCTACAAGCTGGGCGAGCGGGCGTGGCTGCTGGGGCGGGAGAACGCCCGCAAGGCGCACGGCGAGGCGTTCGACGCGAAGGCGTGGCACATGGCGGCGCTGTCGCAGGGGTCGCTGGGTCTCGACGATCTGGTCGACGAGCTGTCGAGACTCTGACGGTCGGGCAGGGCGGCGGGGCGGCCGGATTCGAGTGAGTGGCTCGAGCCCGGCCGCCATCTGCCGCGACGCGTTTGCGGCGGGCGGCCGGGCTCGAGCCACTGACGCGCCGTTCCTGCGTCCCGCCCCGCCCCCGTCCGTCACGCGATGGCGGACCGCGGATCAGCAGCCGCAGTCCTCCGCGTCGAGCGGCGCGGTCAGCGGGTCCGCGGCGCGCGTGGCACTGCCCTCCCAGGTCTCGAACTCGAAGCCCTCACGTGCCCAGTACTCGAAGCCGCCGAGCATCTCCTTGACCTGGTAGCCGAGTTCGGCGAGGGCGAGGGCGGCGCGCGTCGCTCCGTTGCAGCCTGGGCCCCAGCAGTAGGTGAGGACCGGAACCGACTTGTCCAGCAGTTCCTCCGCCTGCTCGGGGATCAGCGCGGTCGGCAGGTGGATCGCCCCGGGGACATGCCCCTGGTCCCAGGACTCGGTGGAACGCGAGTCGAGGACGACGAATCCCGGGTCGCCGCCGGCCGCCAGTGCCGATGCGACATCGGAGACATCGGCATGAAAGGCCAGGGAGGCGCCGAAGTGGGCGGCGGCAGCTGCGGGCGAGGCCGGCGGAACGCGGAGGACAGGGTTCGTGGTGAGCTGCGTCGTAGTCATGACCGAAATCTACGATCGGCGATCGCTTCCTTGAAGTGAGATATCCCGGCACTTGTCTTGATCGGCCGGGGATTCCCCTGCTATCTCTCGGTAATGAGCGGATATTCACCGGACGCCACGGACTGGCGCATCCTCGACGCCCTGCAGAGCCAGGGCAGGGCCACCTTCGCCGAGCTGGCCAGGGCCGTCTCGATGTCCTCGAGCGCCGTGACGGAGCGGATCCGCCGGCTGGAGGAGGCCGGGGTGATCTCCGGGTACACCGCGGTGGTGGAGCAGGAGCGGCTCGGGCTGCAGATCCTCGCCTTCGTACGGCTGCGCTATCCGAACGGCAACTACAAGCCGTTTCACGATCTGCTGGCGACGACGCCCGAGATCCTCGAGGCACACCATGTGACAGGTGACGACTGCTTCGTGCTCAAGGTCGCCACCCGCTCGATGAGCCACCTGGAGGAGGTCTCGGGCAAGATCGGCGCGCTCGGCTCGGTCACCACGAGCGTCGTCTACTCGTCGCCGCTGCCACGCCGCGCGATCAGCCGCTGAGCGGCGTCGCGCGGAGCCGCACCGCCGAGCCGTGCCGGCCCTTGACGACCTCCAGCTGGGCGGGGATCCGCCGGCGCAGATCGGCGACATGGCTGACGATGCCGACACTGCGGTCCCGTTCGCGCAGCGAGTCGAGTACGTCGAGCACCTCGTCGAGCGTCTGCTCGTCCAGGCTGCCGAAGCCCTCGTCGATGAAGAGCGTGTCCAGCTGTACTCCACCGCTCTCGTCGGTCACCACATCGGCGAGGCCGAGCGCGAGAGCGAGCGAGGCGAAGAAGGTCTCGCCGCCGGAGAGGGTCGAGGTGTCCCGCTCGCTGCCGGTCCAGGCGTCCACCACATGCAGTCCGAGCCCGGAACGCTTGCCGCCGGCTCTGGCGTCGGAGTGCACCAGGGTGTAGCGGCCGGACGACATGCGCTGCAGCCGTACGGTGGCGGCGGCCGCGACCTGTTCGAGCCGGGCGGCCAGGACGTACGACTCGAGGCGCATCTTGCGTTCGTTGTCGGCGGAGGTGCCGGCCGTGAGTCCGGCGAGCCGGGCCACCTGTTCGTACTCCGCGCGCAGCGGTCCGATCCGGAGCACCTCGGCGACGCCCTGGCGTGACAGCCGGGCGAGCTCGGCGCACCGGTCGCGGGCGGCGGCGAGCCCGGACGCGGCATCGCGCAGGGCTCTCTCGGCGGTGTCATGGGCAGCCCGGGCCGCCTCCGGGTCGGCGGCCGGGTGCTCGGCCGCGCTGCGGGTGTCGGCTTCGGCCAGCCGGTCGGCGACCGCGGCGGCCTCGGCGTGCCAGGCGTCGATGCGGTGCTGCAGGTGGCGCTGCGCGGCGTCGGAGAGCAGCGCGGCGGCCGCGGCCCCGGGCGTTTCGAACCCGGCCCGGAACGCCGCGTCGGCCAGCCGGTCGTCGGCCTCTTTCAGCCACTGCGCGGTGCTGTCGAGGGACCGTACGGCCTCGGCCGCCTCGGCGAGCATCCGCACCCGCCGCTCCAGCAGCGCGGCGTGCTCGGCGACACTGCCCACCTCGCCCCTGGCCCGGGCCAGTTCGCTTTCCAGCGCGGTCTGTTCACGGTCGAGAGCTTCCCGCTGCGAGGTCCGCGCGGCAGCACGCCGCTCGGCCTGTTGCTGCGCGGCGCGTCGCTCCTCGTACTCCCGCTCGACCCGGTCGAGCGCCTCGCGGGCGGCGTGCATACCGGAGGCGACGGTGTGGGCGTCGGCGTGCTCGCGCTCCAATCGCTGGACGAGGGAGAGCAGTTCGCCGGCATCGGGGTCGTCGCCATCGGCGGGCCGCTGCCCACCGCCGGCCGCCGCATCGAGCTCCGCGTCAGCATGCCCTGGCCCGCCGCCGGCCCTCGCGTCCTGACTCCGCGCCCCGCTCCCTGCCGGTGTGGGACGCGCCGCCTCCCGCGCCCTTGTGAACGCCTCCCGTACCACCGCCAGTTCGCGCTCCGCGTCCGCCTTCGACTCGCCCGCCCGCACGTACTCCTGGTACGCCGCCTCCTCGGCCGCAGGGTCCACGTGGCCGTCCTCGGCACGCGCCGGTGCCGGGTGCTCGGCCGAGCCGCAGACCGCGCACGGCCGGCCGGCCACCAGGCCCGCCGCCAACTCCGCCGCGATGCCCCTCAGTCGGCGTTCCTTGAGGTCGAGCCAGCTCTCGCGCACGCCGTTCGCCCGCTCCCGGGCCGTACGCAGCCGGTCCTCCGCCTGCTCGGTGCGCCCCGCGAGAGCGTCCCGCTCGCGGGCCGCCCGCAGCCTGCCGCGGGCCGGATCCAGCCGGCCCGCCAGCTGTTCGGCGCGGGTCGCCGCCTCCTGGGCGGCCACGATCCGTTCCTGGTGGGTCCGGCGGAGGCTCTCCCAGCCGGACAGCCAGCCCGCAGCGTCCTGGAGGATCTCGTCGTCGGCCCTCGCCTGGCGGTCGAGGTCCGTACGCTCGCGGCTGATCTCCGCGCTGCGGCGCTCCGCCCGACGGGCCGCTTCGAGACCGCCCAGGTCCTCGCGCAGCTTGTGCTCACGCGCCGCGAGCTGTTCCGCCCCGGCGTCGGCGAGATCGGGAGGAAGGACGGCTCGCGCCCGGTCCCGCTCCGCGCTCGCGCCGCCGTGCTCCCGTTCGGCGTCCTCGCGCAGCCGGAGCGCGGGCTCCACCCGCTCCGCCTTGCGCGCCCGCTCCAGCCTGGTCTGCGCCGCTTCCCGTTCAGGACGCCGCAACTCCAGCAACTCCGCTCGTTGCCGCGCATCCTCGAACCGCTGCTGCAGCCGGGTCAGTTCACGTTCGGCGTCGAGGTCACGGCGGGCGGCGGCCTGCCGGCTCTCGGCCGCTGCCAGCGCGCATCCGGCGATGTCCAGCTCTTCCCGCGCGCCCGCGCGGGCGACGGCCGCCCATTCCAGTACGGCCGTGGCGAGCCCGGGATCGCCGGGCTGCTGCCGCGGCAGTGGCCACTCCCCCGCCGCCGTGCCCGCGGCCTGTTCCATCCGGTGGGCGGTCGCGAGCAGCCGCTCGTCACCGGCTCGTACCTGCTGCTCCGCGCCCCGCCGCCGTTCGGCGAGGCGATCCTCGACAGCCGCGAAGCGGCGGGTGTCGAAGAGCCGGCCCAGCAGCTTGCCGCGCGCTTCCGCGTCGGCGCGCAGGAAGCGGGAGAACTCCCCTTGCGGCAGCAGCACCACCTGGCAGAACTGGTCGCGGCTCATCCCGACGAGCTGGGTGATCTCCTCGCCGATCTCCTGGTGCGAGCGGCTCAGGGCCTGCCACGCGCCGCTGCCGGAGTCGTACTCGCGCAGCCAGCTCTGGGCCCGTTCGGTCGTGAAACCGGTGCCTCGGCTCTTCGGGCGCGGCTGCGCGGGCCGGCGTGTGATCTCCATCCGCCGTCCTGCGACGGTCAGTTCGAGGCACACCTCGGTCGCGATGTCCGCGGGGGCGTGGTCGCTGCGCAGCGAGGCCCCGGGGCTCTGGCGCGCGCCCGGCACCGCTCCGTACAGCGCGAAGCAGACCGCGTCGAGGACGGAGGTCTTGCCCGCGCCGGTCGGGCCGTGGAGGAGGAAGATCCCCGCACTGGACAGCGCGTCGAAGTCGATGTGCTGGCTGGAGCCGAAGGGACCGAACGCGGTGACGGTCAGCTTGTGGAGTCTCACCGGCTCACCTCGCGCGCGCTCTCGGCCACCCGCACATCGTCGAAGGCGCCGTGCAGCACGGTGCGTTCGCGGTCGTCGGGCCCACTGCCGCCGCGCACATGGGCCACGAAGTCCTCCGCGATCTGCTGGTCGCTGCGCCCCTTCAGCCGCTGCGCGTACGAGGCGGCCGTGTCCTCGTCGGAGCGGTCGGGCTCGAAGACGAGACCGAGGGTGTACGGGAAGCGCTCGGCGAGGCGCGCCATCGGCTCGGCCGGGCGGACCGGGTCGGTGAGCGTCGCCTCGACGAACGACTGCTCGTGCCGCTCCAGCTCCGGGTCGTCGAGCAGGTCGTCGAGCGTGCCGCGCAGCCGGGCGAGGGGACGCGGCACGGGGCAGCCGACGCGCTCGGCGGTGACCTCGCCCTTCGCGCCGAGGTCGACGAGCCACATCGTCTTGCGGTGCAGGCTCTCGGAGAAGGAGTAGGCGAGGGGCGATCCGGAGTAGCGCACCCGGTCCGTGATGGTCTGGCAGCCGTGCAGATGTCCGAGCGCGACATAGTCGACGCCGTGGAACACCCCGGCGGGCACGGCACAGACGCCCCCTACGGTGATGTCCCGTTCACTGTCGCTCTCCTCGCCGCCCGCGACGAAGGCGTGGGCGAGGACGACGGACCGGGTGCCCTCGGCGCGCGTGGCGAGATCGGCCCGCACGCGCTGCATCGCCGCACCGATGACGGCCTCGTGCCGCGCCTTGTCCGTCTTGAACTCGTCCCTCACCAGGGCGGGTTCGAGATACGGCAGCCCGTAGCAGGCCACCTCGCCGTGGGCGTCGCTCAGCAGCACCGGGGTGGCGCACCCCGCGGGATCGGTGCGCAGATGGATTCCGGCGCGCTCGATCAGCCCCGCGCCGACGCCGAGCCGGCGCGCCGAGTCATGGTTCCCGGAGATCATCACGGTCGGCACCCCCGTGTCGGCGAGCCGGTGCAGCGCCTCGTCGAAGAGCTCCACGGCCGCGAGGGGCGGCACGGCCCTGTCGTAGACGTCTCCCGCGACCAGCACCGCGTCCACGTCGCGATCGCGCACCGTCGCCACCAGGTGGTCGAGGAACGCGGCCTGGGCGTCGAGCAGGCTCACCCGGTGGAACGACCGCCCCAGGTGCCAGTCCGACGTGTGCAGGAATCTCATGATCCCCGAGAGTATCGGTGGGGTCGGACATCACAGGCGGCTTCAGGCATCTCGGTACGCATCACCGCTCAGGCGTCCCCGTACGCTTCACCGCCGAGCTCGAGTCCCGCCGCCCCCGCCGTGGCATCGGCAAGCCAGGCGGAAAAGGCGTCGATGTCGGCGTCCGGCAGCCCGATCTCGATGGTCACGGCCTCCGCGTACCGCACCTCGCGCACATCGCGCCCGGTCGCCCGCAGATCGTTCTCCAGCTTGCCCGCCCGCTGATGGTCGACGATGACGGTGGCCAGCCGGAAACGCTGCCGGGTGAGCGTGCCGAGTGCGTCCAGGGCTTCGCCGACCACTCCCCCGTACGCCCTGATCAGCCCGCCCGCGCCGAGCTTCACCCCGCCGTAGTACCGGGTGACGACGGCCGCGGCATACCGGACCTCGCGCCGCATCAGCATCTGCAGCATGGGCACGCCCGCGGTACCGCCCGGCTCGCCGTCGTCGCTCGCCTTCTGTACGGCCGCGTCGGCGCCGATCACATACGCGAAGCAGTTGTGGGTGGCGGTCGGGTGCTCCTTGCGGATGCGTGCGACGAAGGCCTGCGCCTCCTGCTCGGTCGCGGCGGGTGCGAGCGCGCAGATGAAGCGCGATCTGTTGATCTCGGTCTCGTGGACACCCTCGCGGGCGACCGTCCGGTACTGCTCCTGCATATCGGCCACCCTATGCGCCGCCCGGAGGGGAATGCTCCGCGCGGGCCGCCCGTTGTTCCGGACATGTACGCAGACGCAGAGACGATCCGCAGGATCCTGACCTCGACGGGCGACACCTGGGCGGTCGTGGGCCTGTCCAACAACGAGGCGCGGGCGGCGCACGGCGTCGCCGATGTGCTCCAGCGCTACGGGAAGCGGATCGTGCCGGTGCACCCCAAGGCCGAGACGGTCCATGGCGAGCAGGGGTACGCCGCGCTCGCCGAGATCCCCTTCCCGGTCGACGTCGTCGATGTCTTCGTCAATTCCGATCTGGCGGGGCCGGTCGCGGACGAGGCGGCGGCCATAGGCGCGAAGGCGGTCTGGTTCCAGCTGGGTGTGATCGACGAGGATGCTTACGACCGCACCAGGGCAGCCGGTCTCGACATGGTCATGGACCGCTGCCCCGCCATCGAGATTCCACGGCACGGCTGACGGGCCGACCCGTCGGGGGGAGCCGCATTGAGCGCGAACCACAGCGACCGGCAGCTGGCCGGACAACTGGCCGGGCTGGGTGTCGAGCCGGACGGCGTCCTGATGGTTCATGCGTCGCTGCGTACGGTGGGCGCGGTGGAGGGCGGCCCCGGGGCTATGGTCCGCGCGCTGCGCCAGGCGCTCGGGCCACAGGGCACGCTGGTGGTGCCTTCCTTCACCACGGAGAACTCCGACACTTCGCCCAGCTTCCACGACCGGGTGCGCGGCCTCGGTGAGGAGGAGCGGGCGGCCGTACGAGCGAGCATGCCGCCCTTCGACAGGGCGAGTACGCCCGCGCCCTTGATGGGAACGCTGGCGGAGACCGTCCGGCTGAGTCCGGGGGCGCTGCGCAGCGGCCATCCGCAGACGTCGTTCGCGGCGCTCGGACCGCACGCCGAGCGGATCGTCGCGGACCACAGCCCGGACTGCCACCTCGGCGAGGAGTCCCCGCTGGCCCGGCTGTACGAGCTGCGGGCCCAGGTGCTGCTCCTGGGTACGGGCTTCGACCGCTGCACCGCCTTTCACCTCGGCGAGTACCGGGTGCCGAGCCCGCCCCAACGCCTCTACCGCTGTGTGGTGTCCGGGAACGGCGGACGCGAGTGGTGGGAGTACGCGGACGTGGATCTGGACGACAGTGATTTCGCCGCCCTGGGGTCCGACTTCGAGCGCGGGGCGAGCGGCGGAGCCGTACGGAAGGGGCGGGTGGGGTCGGCGGAGAGCCGGCTGCTTCGGATCGCGGACGCCGTCGACTTCGCGCAGCGATGGCTGCCGGAGCACCGGAAGCCCCGGCAGGGGGTGGTGCCGGGGCACGGCTGACCACGGCCGAGCCGGGCGCCCGCGCGAGCGCATTCGGGTTGTGGCGGTATGTACCAAGCACCGGCATGCGCCCATACTTGCCGCGTGTCGGTGGTCATACGGGAGTCGTCGTACGGGGAGGCACCAGTTGGGGCAGCTGATTCGCACCAGTGACGGTCGGGATCTGGCTGTCGAACACCACGGCAATCCGCGCGGCAGGCCGGTCTTCCTGCTGCACGGCACCCCGGGCAGCCGGCTGGGACAGGCTCCCCGCAGCATTGTGCTGTACCAGCTGGGGGTCAATCTGATCACGTTCGATCGTCCCGGCTACGGTAAATCGGACCGATTACCGGGTCGCCGGGTGGCCAGTGCCGCGGCCGACGTCGAAGCGATCGCCGACGCACTGGACATCGGCGAGTTCGCCGTCGTAGGGCGGTCCGGTGGCGCCCCGCACGCGCTCGCCTGCGCCGCGCTGCTGCCGGAGCGCGCCGTACGGACGGCGGCGCTCGTCGGGCTCGCCCCGCGCAATGCCCAGGGCCTCGACTGGTTCGCCGGCATGACCGAGGCCAATGTCCGCGAGTACAACAACGCGGCCGCCGGGGGCCAACAGCTCACCGCCGCGCTGGAGTTCCGTTCGGTGGCGATCCGGTCGGATCCGAGGGGCTCGGTCGACGACCTGCGCCGCGGACTGTCCGCATCGGACCGCGGGATCGTCGCGGACGTCGGCATCCAGGCCATGCTGGTGCGCAACTTCACCGAGGCGCTGCGCAGTTCGGCCGACGGCTGGGTCGACGACGTCATGGCGTTCAGCACGGACTGGGGATTCCGCCCCGAGGACATCGCCGCGAACGTGCTGCTCTGGCACGGCGAGGACGACGTCTTCGCACCCGTACAGCACACCCGTTGGCTGGCCGAGCGCATTCCGGGTGCGCACCTCGAGGTGGAGAGCGGGGCGGCGCACTTCGGGGCCCTGCGAGTGCTCACCCGGATACTGAGCTGGGCCATCTCCTGAACCGCCCCACGTTGCCACGTGTTCAGACCGGCTGTGGTTCGAGGTCCCGGTTGACGCGCCGCCAGGCACGCGCCGCCTCGGTGATCGGATGCTCGACGCCGAGCTGTTTGGCAGCCGACTCCAGGATCTCGGCGCGCAGTTGGCGGCCCTCCTCCTCCCGGCCGGCCGAGCGCAGCGTGATCGCGAGATTGGTCCGGCAGGCCAGTACATCGGGGTGAGTCGGCTCGTACCGCTGCAACAGGCCTTCCAGCGCGCTGCGTTCCCAGAATTCCGCCAGGTCCTGCCGCCCCAGGTCCCCATAGGAGTTGGCGAGGTTGATCGCGGTGCAGAGCGTGAAGGGATGACGCGGGCCCAGTGCCTCCTCCAGCGCCGTACGGACACGCTCGCCCGCCTCCGCTGCCTCCGCCGCGTCCCCGAGGCCACGCTGATAGATCGTCACGTTGTTGCGGCAGGCCAGGGTGAAGGGGTGGTCCTCGCCCAGGGTCTCCCGGTACCCGTCCATGATCTGGTGGGCGAGATCCAGGGCCGCCTGCTTGTCGCCGACCGCCGAGTAGTCGGCGGCCAGATTGAGACCGCAGGCCAGGGCATCGGGCACCTTTGTTCCGTACCGCTCCCGGTAGCGGTTGTACGTTTCCTCGGTGATGCGCTTCGCCTCGTGCGGGTAGCCGGCCTTGCGGAGGGAGACCGCAAGGCTCTTGGCGGTGCGCAGCACTTCGGGCACATCCGCGTTCAGCACCCGCTCGAAAGCGGCCACCACTTCCCGCAGGACCTGCACCGAGGACCGGTACTCGCCGGTTTCGCGCAGGTCACGGGCGAGATGCCCCTTGGTCGTCAGGGTGAACGGATGGTCCTCCCCCAGCAGCGCGCTGCGGCGCTCCACGGTTTCCTCGTCGAGCCTGCGCGCTCGCTCGCTGTCGCCGGTCAGCCGGTAGTCGATCGCGAGGTTGTTGGCCGCGATCAGCGTCCGCGGATGGTGCTCCCCGAAGATCTGGCGTAATCCGTGATAGATCCGCAGATCCCGTTCGAGTGCCTCGTCGAACCTCCCCAGGGCTCGCAGATCGGCGGCCAGACTGCCCGTGGTGATCAGAATGCTGGGGTGGTCGTCGTTGGGGTGGTCCTCGTGCAGCACCTGGATCTGCCGGGCGAGGGTGTCCTCGTCCATGGCGCGGGCCTCTTGGTACTTGCCCTGTGCGCGCAGCGCGTTGGCCAGTTCGAAGCGGATGTTGAGGGTCTGCAGATCGTTCTCACCCAGCTCGCGGGTCCAGGTCTCGTTCAGCTGCGAGCCCAGGACCCGTGCGCCCTCCAGTTCGCCGCGCTTGAGCAGATAGCGGATGCGGTCGACCATCAGCTGCCGTACGCCCTCCTCGTCGCATTCCGCGATCCCCGACGGGCCGAGGTGGGGCCAGATCAGATCGAAACTCGGCCAGCTCTTCGGGTCGTTGACCGGATTGTCGCTGTCCACCCCCTCGGCGGGCCGGGCCTCCGCGAGAATGCGGTGCACTTCGTGCTTCGCCTCCTCCTGCTCGTCCGGCGAGAGACCGGCGCGGACCGCCGCCTGTACGAGGCGGTGGACCTGGATGCTGCTGTCCGCCGGGTCCACCTTGGCCAGCGCGAACCGGTTCAGGGTCTGGATGACCTTGCCCAGCATGTACCGTTCCCGCAGGTCGGGGTCGTAGGGCAGGAGCGACTGGAACATCGAGTCGCTGCCGATCAGCCGCATCGAAATCGGCTCCGCGGAGAAGAACGAGCACAGTTCGAGCAGCCGTACCGCCGCCCTGGACTCCTCGCGCAGCCGCGCGATGGAGATGTTCCAGGTGGCGCCGATCTGCTTCGAGTAGTCCTCGGGCTTGCCGAGCGACAGCACCTTGGTGCTCTGCTCCTTCAGCTGCTCCACATAGGAGTCCACCGGCGTGGCCGTCTCGGCGAGCCAGGCCGCCGCCACTTCCACGGCCAGCGGGAGGTCACCGACGGCCTCGGCGACCCGGTCGGCGTCCCGGGCGGGCAGTCTGTTCACCCGTCGGCAGAGATGCTCCACGCTCTCCGGGCGGGTGAAGACCTCTACCTCCAGGGGTTCCAGCCGCGTCGACACCGGCTTGTTGCGGCAGGTGGCGAGGATGTGGCCGTACACGCCGCCGGATATGGGGCCGATCTCCTCGGGCAGCAGACCCAGCGCCCGGTCGAGATCCTCCACATTGTCGAAGATCAACAACCAGCGGGAGTACGGTACTCCGCGCCGTAGCGCCTGGAGCGCCGCCTTCGCCGCCTCGGCGACCACGTCGCCGGCCCGGAGGTCCATCTCCTCGGCCAGCTCGGCCAGCGACGACACGACCCGCTCGGGCTGTTCCGCCTCCACCCACCACACGAGGTCGTAGTCGGCCCGGAACCGGTGCGCGTACTCCCGGGCCACTTGTGTCTTGCCCACACCCCCGAGTCCGTACAGAACTTGGGGGAAGCGCTGGGCCGAGCGGCTGTCGCCGCGCAGCTGGTCGCGCAGTCGGTCCAGGACGGGAGCACGGCCGGTGAACCAGGCGTAGCGCGGCCGTACGTTCCACACCTTCGGCACGGTCCCGGGGTAGCGCACGCCGGCCGCCGTGGCCGTCGGCGCGGGCGTGGCCGCTGCCTCGCCGCGGTCCAGCGCGGACAGCAGCGTGGTCGCCGCCTCGTCCTCGTCGAGCCGCACCAGGTCTACGAGGCCCCGGCTGCTGATGGGCAGGTTCAGCCGTACGTCGCCGACGCGTACCGGGAGAAGCTGACGCCGGCTGCCGGAGGGGTCGAGACTCATGAACGACTCCCACAGGTTCCCTGCCCGCTGCGAGCTGAGGTAGGCCTGGGAGACCACGGCGAGCACCCGGTACGCCCCGCCCGACGCGAACTCCGTTTCGACGCCCGTCAGATGGGCCGTACGGACATCCACCGGCACCACATGGAGTCCGGCGCGCGCGAGCACCGACACCAGCCAGTCGGCCCACATCTGGTCCTCGGCGACGTAGGTAAGCACCACGTTGGACGGCGGAACCGGGCGTCGGCGCGTATAGGCGGCCACATGGGTGAGCCGCTCCGACTCGTCGATCGACGGGAGCGTGTTCACCAGCCCGTCGGTGAGCACCGAGGTGAGCCGCTCGCAGGCGGTGAGCATGGAACTGGAGATGTTCGGGGCGTCCCCGAAGGTCGCCAGGATCTCCTCATAGGCGTAGAAGGGGCGGTAGGGAACCTCCACCGAGCCCCAGTAATTGGCCAGTTCGTCCCTGTTCAATCCGGCGGGGAGACCCGAAAAGCTCTCCCTGGCCAGCGCGCGCCCGGCGTCGGCCTTCTCCTTCTCGCCGTCGTCTATCCGCATCGGCACCGGCAGAACGCGGATGCGTTTGTCCTGGAAGCGTTCCTCGATATAGCGGGCCACGGCCGATGCGCCGTCGATGCTCTGGTCGCTCAGGGTGAAGCAGACCACCAGGACCTGCGGCATCTGGACCGTACAGATATCGGCGATGTCGCTGAGTCCGGTCCTGCTGTCGATCAGGGTGTAGTCGTAGTGCCGCCTCATGTCCGCGCGCATCGCGTCGAAGAACTGGCCGCCTCCGAAACGCTCGTAGAAGTCGTCCCAGTCCATCCTTCCGACGGTCGAGGAGTAGTCGCGATTGCGCCGTCCCGCGGACAGGAAGTCCAGGCTGCCGCCTTGCGGAAAGGGCCAGTTGAGAGAGGTGGCATGCGGCCTGACCCGCGCGTAGTCGCGGTGCCAGTCGGGTTCGCGCTCCGCGGCCCGCCGGGCCTCCTCCTGGTACTCGGTGATCAGATTGATCAGCCCGGGGGTGGCTTCCAGGGCGGAAAGGTCGAGGAAGGGGTGGAAGAACCGGTGCAGCCCCGGTGCTTCCAGGTCCCAGTCGACAGCCAGGACCCGGTATCCGTTGGCCGCCAGAATCCAGGCGACATTGGCCAGCGCCATGGTGCGGCCCGTGCCGCCCTTGTACGAGTAGAAGGTGACGATGGTCCCTTCGCGATTCTCTGTCATGACGACACCTGCCCCTTGTCGGCGTTGCCCTTGCCCTGGTCCGCGTCGCGAGCGGTGGATGCGGGGACTCCGGCGCCGTAGCCGATACCCGACGGAAGCACCCGGGGGATCGGATCGCTGGGCCCCTGGGGCGGGTAGGTCCGCGCATGGGCCGCGTAGTGCCTGTCCGCGGCCTTCACGGCACCCGGCAGCTCCTGGCTGAAGGCCTCCAGCGTGGGAAGTCCGCCGCTGGGTGTCCGATGGCCGCTCCTCTCCTCCAGCCGCGGTGCCAGTGACCGCTCGGTGACCCTGTTCAGCTCCCCCTCCCGCTGCCGGGATTCGGGGTCCTCCCGGTTCCAGGGGATCATGACGCTGAACCACGGCCGCTCCTCGGCGCACAGCCGCCGCACCAGCTCCCTGCGGTGCGGGGCGTCGAGCGCCCAGCGGTCCAGCAGCAGCAGACCCGGCGCCTGCGGTGAGTCCGCGGCCAGCAGGCGCTCCGCATCCGCCTCGAACTCCCCCACGCGCACCCGGTAGTCCAGGTTCCGGACGAGATCGACGGCATGGTCGGCGAGCGGCCTGGACGATTTCGGATGGTACGGATTCCAGTCGCGCGGGCGCGGGCCGTAGCAGTCGGGGCCACGGTCCTGCGGCAGGTCGGACTGCGAGCAGGCGAGTACGGAGACCTCCATCTCCCGTGCGGGGCCGGGCGGCCCGAAGGCGCTGGGCATGGCTCCGTAGTCCTGGTGGGGGTCACCCTGGGCGATCCTGGTCTGTTCGGCCACGCTGACGATGCGTTTCGCCAGGAGATAGACGGCACGCTCGTACTGGTCCCGCAGATATCTGAGCTTGATCAGTCCGTAGAACCCCTCGTCGGCGTAGTCGTCGCCGAACGTCGCGTGGTTGAACTGCAGCCGCTCGGCGGGCTGCGGCAGCTGCTTCGCGGGTACGGGCACCCAGAGCGCCGGCACGATCCCGCTCACCGCGTTGCTGTTGCTGCGTGCCTGATGGTGCACCGCGCGCGTGGAGAACACGAACCATTCGCGGCCGCACTGCTCACTCAGGAAATACCGCGGCGAGTAGAGCGGAACGAAGACCCTGCAGTTCGCCAGGGCCTCCGAGAGCCGCTCCTGCCAGCCCTCCCCGGGCTGCATCTGCTGGTCCAGGAACCCGGCCGGTACCCCGGCGGGCAGCGAGGTCAGCTGCAGCACATGGGCGCACAGATCACGGTAGAACCTCTCCACCCAGATGTTCGGGTCCTTGTCCTTGGGATGGTTCTTCGGCGTATGCGCGTAGCTGAGGAAGAAGTATGGTTCCGACCCATCTCCCCCGGCCCCCGTGGCTCCAAGCACCAATGTCTCCCCCGCTCCAGGTGGATGGGGCCTCAGTGTAGAAAACATCGATTACTCGGCGGAACAGCGCGAACACGCCTGTGTTCTGCGTCAGTTGATCGAATTCCGGGCGTGCCAGCCGGCGCGGTGGCGCTCGGCGGCGCGTCCGGCCTCGGACAGCGCCTCGGCCGAGACGGGTTCACTCGACCATCCGTGCACCGTGCTCGCCATTCCCGCCACGAACCGCTCGCCCAGGGGCGTCAGCACCCCGGACCCGGCCAGTACCCCGACCGCCTCGGAGGTCTGCAGCCGCCAGCGGGCGAACTGCGCCTCCGCGGTCCTGGCGGCTTGCCCCACCGCAGTCAGGCGCCGTACACGCCAGAAGTCGGTCACCGCGATATGCGCGTACGTACCCTGAATCAAGCCGGCCAGCGGCCTTGGATCGTTGCGCCACGGCGCGTAGTACGTCCGGCTGTCCGCTGGATCGTACAGGTCGTGATTGTCGAGCACCGCGCCCAGCTTCACATGCTGGAACTCATGGATGATCAGCAGCGCCAGCAGGTCGGACGAGGCGGGCCGGGCTGCCCCCACCGCCCCGAACGCCTCCCTGGAAGCGGCGCTGACATCGCTGCCGTCCGGAGAGTGAAGCGGTGTGATGGCCCGGAGACCGACGGCCACTCCCGGCGCATAGGCAGGCAGTTCACGCGTGATCAGTGACCATGCCTCGGTCAGGTCCGCGGCCCACATCTTGGCCTCACCGACGGAGAGACGCTTTGCCACGGGCCACTGATGGGAGTCGCGCAGCGGGTCGGTGTCCTCCAGCGCCACGGTCCAGCCCGGCAGTTCGGCGCGGCGCACGGGATGCCACTGCGGGGTGAGCCCGTCCGCCCCTTCGTCCCAGCCGATCCTCAGCGTCCGGCCCGCGGCCCGTACCGTGAAGCCCTCGGCGCCCGCGGTCACCTCGGCGTGGGTGGCTTCGTGGGCGAGAATCACGGCGCCCATGCCCGGCAGTCGCAGCACCCCGTCACGTGTCGGAACGTCGACGGTGGCGCCGTGCCCGGCCCGCAGCGCGCCGGCGGCCGCCAGCTCCGCAAGGCCGGTCGTGATGGTCGCCGGTGCCCGACCCTCCACAATACGAAGCGCCCAGGGTCGCGTGTACGGGTGAGCAACCACCGCGTCCAGTACGTCGGGGGCGTCGCGGTCCAGCTCGGTCAGCAGCTCCCAGGCTGCCGCTGCCGCCTTGTCGCCCCGCGGAGCACGTTCATGCACCGCTGCCAACAGATCCCAATTGACCTCGAGTTGGGCGTCCGCCAACCGTCCCACTGTTTCCGCGCTTCCGAACCCCGTTGCCAGCTCGTCGAGTTCAGCCGATTCCTCGGGCGAGAGAGAGCCGGCCGGCCGGGCTGGTGCGGAGGCTTCCCTGGTGCGGATGTTCGTGATCAGTTCCAGCAGATCGGCACAGAAGACGGAGGGATTGTCGAATCCGTGTCCGGTCCGGTAGCGGTGGGCGTAGAGGCCACCGCCGCAGGACGTGACCACCGGGCAGGCGCGGCACTGATCGCTGAGCTGCTCAACTCCCTGCTGGCGGGCGAGCATTCCGGGATGCTCGAGCACCTCGTCCAGGGAGTTCGCCATGACGTCCATGCCGGTGACAGGAGCGCCGTCGTAGGCCGTTTTGAGGCTGTCAGCCTGTTCGAAGGTGCCGTCGGTCTCGATCACCACAAGATCCGCGGGCGCCAGGCCGAGCGACTCGGTGAGGCTGCTCTCGCCGCGCAGCGTGCGCAGTACGGAGTCGAAGGTCCGCACCGGGACCGGCCGTCCCGCGCCGTCCCACCGCTGGTAGACGGCGTCCAGCCAGTCCGCGTAGGGCGTCGCCGATACCCCGGGCCGGGGTGGCGGTGCGTCCCAGGTCGCGTGGGGCAGGAGGAAGTCGATGCGCGGAGCATCGAGAGCGATCAGCGCGTCGTAGACGGCAAGGGGATCGTTCTCGACATCGATGGTGCACAGCAGTCCCGCGAACAGCGGGCGGTACCTGGGGCGGTTGAGCAGGTCCACTGCCCGCATCACCTGCGGGTGACTGCTCCGGCCGTCGGCATAGCGGCGGTGCCGGTCATTGGACGCCTTGTCACCGTCGAGCGAGACGCCGACTTTGATGCCCAGTTCGGCGAAGAGCTCACAGAAACGCTCGTCGAGCAGTACGCCGTTGGTGTGGATGCGCAGATCCAGCGCGCACCATCCGTCCAATGCGCCGTACAGCTCCTCGGCGGCCTTGCGCAACCGCTCCGGCCCGGCAAGCAACGGCTCTCCGCCGTGAAGCACTACGTGGACCGCTGAAAGCCGGTGGGCTCTGGCATGCTCGGCGATTCGTTCCGCCGTCTTTTCCATGACTCTTTCGGACATTGCCCTGGGCCGACCACGCCAGCTCGAGTCCGCGTGCTCATAGACGTAGCAATGATCACAGGCGAGATCACATCGACTATGCACCTTCAGCACAAATTGGCTCAACGACGGCTGTGGCCGGTCCATGACCCGGATCCGTTCAGTCACTCAGACCGACGACTGAAAGGCTGCAACAACCAACGGACTCGGCCCATCACCGGTCGACAGCAGCCGACTGACGGACGCGGGAAGGTTCCCACCATTTTGCGCAGCGGCCCTTTTGGCCAGCGGCACCCGACGGGCAGCCCCCCGACGGGGTGCGACTCCGGGCCTGCCGACCGCGGAGACAAGAGCAGTGTCCATTGAGCGCCTTTCGATGTGGATGACTCATGACGTACAGACACACGCCATGACGTTCCGTTGCAATTACGACCGAATCCATATTATTCGGACATTCTGCACGACACGCATCTCCTCGCCAACGAAACTGGTGGCTGAATAGTTCTGGGAGATACAGGCAGTGCCACCCCTTCGGGCGACGCCCGGAGGCAGCGCCCTGGGTATGGTGCTAGCGCCACGCTGAGGAACAGTCAAGACTGGCCCCTGCCGAGGCCGTCGACAATCACCACACCGGGCAGATCCGCGAAAGCCTTGCCGGGCAAGATGATCTTGCCGCGCCTGGCGCCGCTGCCGATGAGAACCCACTCACGGTCGAGGACGGCGGAGTCCACCAGCAGGGGCCATGCGGCGGGCAGCCCGATGGGCGTGATGCCGCCGTACTCCATGCCGGTCTCGCTCACAGCCGTTTCCATCGGCGCGAACGAAGCCTTGCGGACGCCCAGTTGCTTGCGTACGACGCCGTTGACGTCGACGCGCGTGCTGGAGAGGACCACGCACGCGGCGAGCATGGACTCCCCGCCCCGCTTGCCCGCGACGACCACGCAGTTCGCCGACACGTCGAGCAGTTCGCGACCGTAGTACTCCACGAAGACGGCGGTGTCCGCGATTTCCGGGGCGGTGTCGACGTGGATCAGCTGCTCGGCAGGGACATCGCCGTGCCACGCGCGGACCGCGTCCGCGACCGGCTGCGGCAGCAGCTCGAGGCAGTCGGCGGCGAGCCGGGCGTCGTCGAAGTCTCCGATGGGCGCGCGCATGCGCGCCACCGTAACAGCCGTGCCCATGCGCACAGTTGGAGGGGCTCCTCAGTGCGCGGGCGGAATGGAGACGGCCATGGTCATCTCGACCTCCTCCTCGCCGTCGTTGCGGTAGGCGTGCGGGACGTTGGCCTCGAAGGTGGCAGAGGCCCCGGCCGGGACGGTATGGAGCTCGCCGTCCACGACGAGCGTGAGCTCACCTGCGGTGACATGGAGCAGCTCGACCGTTCCGTCCGGATGCGGATCGGATGCGCTGCTGTCGCCGGGCATCAGCCGCCAGGCCCATAGTTCGAGGGGCCCGCGCTTCTCGGTGCCGACCAGGAGGGTGGTGTAGCTGCCCGTTGACGTGGACCACATGCGTACGGCCTGCTCCGGGGGTACGACGCGGACCTGCGCGCCCTGCTCGTAGTCCAGGAGGGTGGTGATGCTGATCCCCAGCGCGTCGGCGAGCTTCACCGTGGTGCCGACGCTCGGATTCGTACGCGCCTGCTCGATCTGGATGATCATGCCCCGGCTGACCCCCGCCCGGGCCGCGAGGGCGTCGAGGGTGAACCCTCGCTCGCCGCGCCAGCGCTTGAGGTTACGGGCGAGCGACTGCGTGAGCTGGTCGAGGTCCGACACATTCCGTCCAATATTATGGATGACACAGTTCAATAGACTGCACTACCGTGTGGTGCACCGAAACGTTCACTGCACTGTACTGCGAGGCCCGCCATGACCGCACTCTTCGCCCTGGCCACCAGCCTGCTCTGGGGGCTGGCCGACTTCGGCGGCGGGCTGCTCACACGACGTACTCCGGCGCTCACCGTCGTCGTCGCCTCGCAGTCGACGGCAGTGCTGGTGCTGGGCTCGATCGTCGTCGCCACCGGCGGCTTCTCCGAAGCCGGGCCGCTGCTCTGGTACGCCGTGGCCGCGGGCGTGGTGGGCCCGGTGGCGATGCTGAGCTTCTACAAGGCGCTCGCGCTCGGTCCGATGGGCGTGGTCTCACCGCTCGGATCGCTGGGCGTCGCCGTGCCCGTCGGCGTCGGGCTGATCATCGGCGAGCGTCCGGGACTGCTCCAGTTCGCCGGTATCGCGGTGGCCGTGGCCGGCATCGTGCTGGCGGGCGGGCCCGAGCTGCGCGGTGCGCCGGTGCAGCGGCAGGCGATCCTGCTGACCCTGGTCGCCGCCTTCGGCTTCGGCGCCGTGATGGCGCTGATCTCCGAGGCCTCGACCACGCTCACCGGGCTCTTCCTCGCGCTGTTCGTACAGCGCGTCACCAATGTCACGGTCGGTGGCGCGGCGCTGTACGTCTCGGTGAAGCGCGGCGGACGGGCGCTGCCGGAGGACGGCGGGATGCGGGTGATCTGGTCCTCGCTCCCGGCGCTCGCCTTCGTGGGTCTCGCCGATGTCGCGGCCAACGGCACGTACTCCATCGCCGCGCAGCACGGCCCCGTCACCGAAGCCGCCGTACTCGCCAACCTCTACCCGGTCGTCACCGTCATCGCCGCGCTGGTGCTGCTCAAGGAGCGGCTGCGCGTGGTCCAGGCGGCCGGCGCCGGTCTCGCGCTGGTGGGGACGGTGCTGCTCGCGAGCGGTTAGCGAGCGAGGCGGTCAGGGGGTGTCCGGCTCCAGTTCGGCCAGCGCCAGCAGCTGCGCGGGCGTGACGCCCTCCGGAATCGGCACGGGAGCGGGCGTACGCAGCGGGGGCTCCCAGCCGCGGACCGGATCCCAGCTCCGTACGACCCTGGCGGGGGCTCCGGCCACCACCGAGTGGTCGGGAACCTCTCCCCGTACGACGGCACCTGCGGCCACCACCACGTTGCGGCCGAGCCGCGCGCCGGGCAGGACCACCGCGCCGGTCCCCAGCCAGCAACCCGGGCCGATGGTCACCGGTTCCATGCGCGGCCACTGCTTGCCGACAGGCTGGTGCGGGTCGTCGTAGCTGTGGTTGGTCGAGGTGATGTAGACGTACGGACCGCAGTACGTGTCCGAGCCGATGGTCACCCTGGTGTCGGCGATGACATGGCTGCCGCGCCCCAGCACCACCCCGTCGCCCAGGGTCAGGATGGGGTCGGCGCCGAGGTCGAGACCCGGCATCATCCCGGCGGTGAGCGTGACCTGCTCGCCGATGATGCAGTGGTCGCCGAGCTCGATCCAGGCCTCGCCGAAGACGGTGCCCTGCGGGAAGGCGAGCCGGGTGCCGGAGCCGAGCCGCCGGAAACTCAGGCGTCCGGGGTGCTCGGCGGTGACGGCGCCCGCCTCCTGCACCCAGCGCCAGCCGCAATGGACGGCGGACGCGAGAAAGCGCCGCCGCCAGGCGGAGAGCGATGAGAACGTGTTTCTGTTCTTCGGCACCCGCACACGGTAGTCGGCCGCACCTGGGGCGATCGGCGCGGTGTGCTGTGATGTTCGCCCCAACGCCGCACCAGCGGGCACGGCGAGTTCGGGACTGACTAAGCCGAGCGCGCGCCGAGTACCCCTCCATAGGGCTCCTGCGGGGCGGTCGCTTACGGTGCACGTGGAACCGGTGAGTACCGAGGAGAAGACGGCATGGCGGAACGGGCATTGATCTCAGGCGTGGGCGGCAGGGACCCGAAGGTCGACCCTGAGGCGTTCACCGCGCCGACATCCGTGGTCGTCGGCGACGTCACGCTCGCCGCCGGGTCCAGCGTCTGGTACCAGACCGTACTGCGCGCCGACTGCGGGCCGATCACCATCGGCGCGAACAGCAACATGCAGGACAATTGCACGGTGCATGTCGACCCGGGCTTCCCGGTCACCGTCGGCGAGCGCGTCTCGGTCGGCCACAACGCCGTACTGCACGGCTGCACGGTCGAGGACGACGTACTGGTCGGCATGGGCGCCACCGTGCTCAACGGCGCGCACATCGGTGCCGGTTCACTGATCGCCGCGCAGGCGCTGGTGCCGCAGGGGATGCGCGTCCCGCCGGGCTCGCTGGTCGCGGGCGTGCCCGCCAAGGTCAAGCGGGAGCTGACCGAGGAGGAGCTGGAGGGCATCAAGCTCAACGCGGCGGTCTATGTGGACCTCGCCAAGGAGCACCGCGCGGCGCACGAGCAGTGACGGAACGAGCGAGAACTGAGGAACGAGCGAGAACTGGCGGTACGGGCAAGCGCTGACGGTACGGGCGACGAGCCGGCTCAGTCCCCCGCGGGCACGGGCTCCGGCTCGGCCGCCGCCGGACGAGCCTCCGCCTGCTCGGCGGCCTTCTTCGCGCGGCTCTTCAGCACCAGCATCGAGGTGAGCCCGATCAGCACGGCGAGGACCAGGCCGAGCCAGGAGAACCGCTTGAGCCATGCCTCCGCGACCACGCCGACGGAGTAGATGACCGCGGTCGTGCCACCGGCCCAGAGGATCCCGCCGAAGACATTGGCGATGAGGAACTTCCAGTACGGCATGCGCAGTACGCCGGCGAGCGGCCCGGCGAAGATCCGCAGCAGGGCGACGAAGCGGCCGAAGAAGACGGCCCACATGCCCCACTTCTCGAACGACCGCTCGGCCATGGCGATCTGCGCTTCGCCGAAGTGTTTTGGGAACTTCCCGCCGAGCCAGGCCAGCAGCGGCCGGCCGCCCTTGCGCCCGATGGCGTACCCGATCGAGTCGCCGATGATCGCGCCGGCGGTGGCACAGGCGCCGAGGATGTACGGATTGATCTCGCCGTGCTGCGAGGCGAGCAGCGCCGAGCTGACGAGGACGATCTCGCCCGGCAGCGGGATGCCGAGGCTCTCGAGTCCGATGACCACACCCACCAGGATGTAGATGCTGACCGCGGGGACGGTCTCGAGCCACTCCTGGACGTGCAACGCCGGTTCCTCCCGTATGTGCAGATGCCGCTGCCCGGCGTGCGCCGCCTGCGGCGCACGCCGGGCAGCCTACCTGGTGACTCCACGGGCTCCGGACGAGGCTCAGGCGTTGGGGCGGAGCGTCCACACGATGGTCATGACACCGGTCACCGCGCCGTCCGCGCGCTGGATCTCGATGTTGACGGGGAACTCAGGACGCTCGCCCGCGTCCAGTTCCGCGACGACGTCCGCGATCGGGCGGCCGAGGGTGGCGGTCGCCGTGACGACGCCCATCGCCAGCTTCTTGTAGCCGATCTCCGCCTTGACGGCGAGCGGTACGGCGCGCGTCATCTGGTCCCCGAAGGCGGCGATGACGATCGCCCCGCTCGCGGTCTCGGCGAGCGTGAACATCGCTCCGGCGTGCGGTCCGCCGACGTGGTTGTGGAAGTCGGCCTGGTCGGGCATGCGGACGACGGCCCGCTCGGCGGTGGTCTCCAGGAACTCCAGGTTGAGGGTCCTGGCCATGGGGACGGTGGCGGCGAGCATCTCGCCCACGGACATCTGATCAGCGCTCATGGAACGCGATGTTACCCACGAGTAGTACCGCTTGGCCATCCCCTGCCGGGGGTGGACGTGGCAGCGGTGACGCGGCACCTCTATCGTTACCCGCCATGTGGCCAGGACAGCAGCCGCCCGGGGGCGAGCAGAACCCGCAGGACCAGAACCCGTACCAGCAGCCGGGGTACCAACAGCCGAATCCCTACCAGCAGCCGGGGTATCAGCAGCCGGAGTACCAGCAACCCAACCCGTACCAGCAGCCGACCGTGCCGCAGTACGCCGTGCCCGGGCAGCCGCCCGGCGGGCCGCAGCCGCCGCAGGACGACAAGAAGAAGACGACCGTCATCGCGATCGTCGCGGCCACGGCCGTCGTCGTGGCCGCGGTGGTCACCGGTGTCATCGTGCTGAAGGACGACGGCAAGGGCACCGACAAGGCGGACGCCAAGAACGTCGGCGAGTCCAAGAAGCCGGCGTCGGACACGCCCACCCAGGCTCCCGCCTCGCCGACCGAGAACCCGCGCGGCCGCGAGGACGCCAAGCCGACGATCGCGGGCTGGAAGGTCGTCACCAACCCCAAGCACGGTACGCAGTTCGACGTGCCGGCCGGCTGGGAGGTAGCCGGATCGGGCATGGCCACGGGCTTCGAGGACGAGAAGAAGGGCGACGGCTCTGCGGTCGTCATGATGTCGGCCCCGGCCCACTACAAGTCCAAGTGGTGCACCTTCGACACCGACAAGGACGGCAAGCTCGAAGAGTGGGGCATGGGCACGGTCGGCACCAAGGGCGGCAAGGGCGCCACGGACAGCGCCACGGCGGCCTACAACGAGGCCGGCAACTGGGTCTGGGCCGGTTACGCGCAGACGGAGCCCAAGGGCACGGTCAAGATCACCAAGGCCGTGCCGTACACCACCAAGTCGGGGCTCAGCGGCAGCGTCTCGACGGGCACCGCGATCGGTGTCAAGAAGGAGAACAAGTGCGAGACCGACGGCAAGTCGATCGCCTTCACCTTCAAGAACAGCAAGGGTGACTTCACCAGCTGGGTGCTCTACGGCAACAAGGGCGTCCCTGACGAGGTTCCCGACGCCACGATCCAGCAGATCCTGAGCACCGTGCGGGTCGCGGGCACGCCTGCCGGATAGCCGTCCGGATAAGCGTTTGGCACGGCGGGACGACAGCGGGATAGTCCCCGGGTGACGACTGCCGCCCCCGCTCCCCGCCGTGCCGGCCGCCCCGAATGGGCCGGCCGCAATTACACCCTGCTGACCGCCGCCGCGGTGGTGACCAACCTGGGCAGCCACGGCGCTCTGATCGCGGCGGCCTTCGCGGTGCTGCAGTCCGGCGGGGACGGCGGCGACGTGGGTCTGGTCGCGGCGGCCCGTACCCTCCCGCTCGTCCTCTTCCTGCTGATCGGGGGCGCGGTGGCCGACCGGCTGCCGCGGCACCGGGTGATGGTCGCGGCCAACACCCTCAACTGCCTTTCGCAGGCGGCCTTCGCGGTCCTGGTACTGGCCGGCGAGGCGCAGCTGTGGCAGATGATGCTGCTCGCCGGTCTCGGCGGTGCCGGTCACGCCTTCTTCTCCCCCGCCTCCGAGGGGATGCTGCTCTCCAGCGTCCAGGGCGAACAGGCCGGCCGCGCCTTCGCGCTCTACCGGATGGCGATGCACGGCGCCGGGATCGGCGGAGCGGCGCTCGGCGGGGCGATGATCGCCGCCATCGGTCCCGGCTGGGTGCTGGCCGTCGACGCGGCGGCGTTCGCCGTGGCCGGCTCGCTGCGGGCGTTCCTGGACGTCAGCCATATCGCTCCTCGTGAGCCCGGCGAGGGAATGCTGGCCGATCTGCGAGAGGGCTGGCGCGAGGTGGCCGGCCGGCCCTGGCTGTGGAGCATCGTGCTGCAGTTCGCGGTGGTCAACGCGGTCGTCGGCGCCGCTGAGGCCGTGTACGGACCACTGGTCGCCCGGGACAGTCTGGGCGGGCCAGGACCCTGGGGTCTGGCGCTGGCCGCCTTCGGTGCGGGCACCGTCGGCGGCGCTCTGGTGATGATGCGCTGGAAGCCGCGCCGGCTGCTGCTCGCCGGGACCCTGTGCATCTTCCCGCTGGCCCTTCCCTCGGCAGCGCTGGCGCTGCCGTTGCAGGTGGCTCCCCTGGTGGCGGTGATGTTCTTCAGCGGAGTCGCGGTCGAGGTCTTCGGTGTCTCGTGGATGACGGCGCTGCACCAGGAGATTCCCGAGGACAAGTTCTCCCGGGTCTCCGCGTACGACTGGCTCGGTTCGCTGGCGCTGCTTCCGGTGGCCACCGCCCTCGCGGGTCCGGCCGAGAGCGCGTTCGGGCGCACCGCGTCCCTCTGGGGGTGTGCGGGGCTGATCGTTCTGCTCACCGCCGCGGTGCTGCTGGTGCCCGATGTGCGGCGGCTGACCCGTCGTACGAAGTCGGTCGCTGTCGCGCAGCCCGCTTCCGGGGCCGCCTCAGCCGATGCTGAAGGCGCCGTCGGGCGGCTCGGGTGACGCCACCGCTTCGGCGTCCCGTACCGCGGTCGCGTCCCCTATGAGGCGCCGCAGCGACGAGCCGTCCTCGAGCCGGGCGGGGAAGGCGTCGGAGGCGGTGCGGCGGGCCAGGGCCGCCGCGTCGATGGGCGCGTGCGAGGCGAGGAGCACGGCGTTGCCGAAGCGGCGGCCGCGCAGCACGGCCGGTTCGGCGATCAGCGCGAGCTGATCGAACACCGCGGCGAAGGTGGCCAGTTGGGAGCGGAGGAAGGTGAACGGCGCGCCGTCGGCGAGGTTGGCGGCGTAGATGCCGCCGGGCCGCAGGACGCGCTCCGCGGCCCGTGCGTACTCGACCGAGGTGAGATGCGCGGGTACCCGTGAGCCGCCGAAGACATCGGCGATCAGCACATCCGCCGAGTCCGCAGGCGCCGCTTCCACAAAGGCGCGGGCGTCGGCTCCGTGTACGCAGATCCCGGCGCCGTCCGGCAGGGGCAGGTGTTCGGCGACCAGCGCCAGCAGCCCCCGGTCCGCCTCCACCACGTTCTGGCGCGAGCCGGGCCGCGTCCCGGCCACATAGCGGGGCAGGGTCAGCGCCCCGCCGCCGAGGTGCAGCAGATCGAGCGGAGCGCCCTCGTCCGCCGCGCAGTCGACGATATGCGCGAGCCGGCGCACATACTCGAACTCCAGATGCGTGGGCGCGTCCAGGTCGACGTACGACTGGGGGGCGCCGTCGACGGTCAGCAGCCAGGCACGCTCCCGGTCCACATCGGGCATGAGCTTGGCGATGCCCCCGTCGACGTCCCGGATGACGGGTATCTGCTCGTTCACGCTCTCATTGTGCCCAGAGCGCGGCGACGGCCTCCGCATGGGCCGCCGCCTGCTCGCGTCCGGCGCGGGCGGCCGGGGCCCGCCGGGCGGGGTCGAGCGAGTTGCGGCCGAAGGCCTTCTTCGCGGCGGTGTCCGGGGTGATGACCTCGACCCGGGCGCCCTCGGCCGCGAGCCGGGCGGCCTGTGCGCGCGGCGAGACGAGCACCTTGTTGCCGGCGGCCATCGGTGCCAGGACGACGACCTTCCGGTATCCGGCGGCGAGGTGTGCGTTCGCCGTGGAGTGCACTCCCCCGTCGATCCACTTCCGTCCGTCGATGGTGACGGCCGGCCACACACCGGGCACGGCGCAGCTGGCGGTGACCGCGTCGACGATCGGCACGCCGCTGTCCTTGTCGTAGGTCTTCAGCTCGCCGGTGAGGGCGTCGACCACGGTGACCAGCAGGCGGCTCTGCGGCCACTCGTGCGAGAGGAGCCGCCCGGCGATCACCTCGCGCCGCGCGCTCTCGTCGACGGCGGTGCGGGTACCGAGCGACAGCCGGCCGAGCTTTCGTCCGTACGCCTCGGGGGTACGGGAGGACAGGATGGCCCGTGCGTAGCGGAGGATCATCGGCGCACCGAGCCGGCCCGGGATCTCGCCCCGGGGATCGGCGAGTTGGCGCTCGTACAGCTCGGCACTGGTCAGCTTCCCGGAGGTGATCTGTGCGGCGACGACCGAGCCGGCCGAACTGCCGATGACCAGGTCGGCCGTCCAGAGGTCCACTCCCGCCTCGGCGAGACCGTGCAGGACCCCGATCTCCCAGCCCACGCCCGTGATGCCGCCCGCGCCCAGTACCAGTGCCGCTTCAGCCATGCGCATCAGTGTCGCGCACAGCCAACTGCCCGCCTCCCGTGTGGTGACAGGAGGCGGGCAGCACTGGTCAGACCAGCCCGGTCACCGTGCCGGCACCGACCGTGCGGCCGCCTTCGCGGATCGCGAAGCCGAGGCCTGGCTCCAGCGGCACGTCACGGCCGAGCTCGACGGTCATGGTGACCGTGTCGCCGGGCCGCGCGACGGCCGTCTCGCCGAGGTCGACGTCACCGACGACGTCCGCGGTGCGGATGTAGAACTGCGGCCGGTAGCCGGTGGAGACCGGGGTGGTACGCCCGCCCTCGCGGCCCGAGAGGACGTACACCTGCGCGGTGAATCGCCTGCTCGGTACGACGCTGCCGGGCGCCGCCACCACATGGCCGCGGCGCACCGCGTCGCGCGCCATGCCGCGCAGCAGCAGCGCGACGTTGTCACCGGCCTCCGCGGACTCCATCGGCTTCCCGAAGGTCTCGAGGCCGGTGACTGTGCTGGTCTGCGGATCGCCGTCCGCACCGAGGACCTGTACGCGGTCGCCGACACGGACGGTGCCGCGCTCGATCGCGCCGGTGACGACCGTGCCGCGCCCGGTGATGGTGAGGACGTTCTCCACCGGGAGCAGGAACGGCGCGTCGGTGTACCTGACGGGCATCGGCACATAGGTGTCGACGGCGTCGAGCAGCGCCTCCACGGCGGAGGTCCAGCGTGGGTCGCCCTCCAGCGCCCCCAGGCCCGAGACCCTGACGACCGGGGCGGCGTCGCCGCCGTACCCATGGGCCGTCAACAGCTCGCGGACCTCCAGCTCCACCAGGTCGGTGAGCTCGTCGTCGCCCGCGTCCGCCTTGTTGAGAGCGACGACGATGTGGTCGACGCCCACCTGGCGGGCGAGCAGGACATGCTCGGCGGTCTGCGGCATGACCCCGTCGAGCGCGGAGACGACGAGGATCGCCCCGTCCAGCTGCGCGGCTCCGGTGACCATGTTCTTGACGTAGTCGGCATGGCCGGGCATGTCCACATGCGCGTAGTGCCGGGTGTCGGTCTCGTACTCGACGTGCGCGATGTTGATGGTGATGCCCCGCCGCGCCTCCTCCGGCGCCCGGTCGATCCGGTCGAAGGGCACGAACGTGCCGGTCCCGCGCGCGGCGAGGACCTTGGTGATGGCGGCGGTCAGAGTGGTCTTGCCGTGGTCGACGTGGCCCATGGTGCCGATGTTGAGGTGCGGCTTGGTGCGCACGTATGCCGTCTTGGGCATGGCTTTCTTCCTCGGAATTCGAAGCGTGACGGGGACCCCTCGGCCTTGCCGACCCTCCCCCTGTGGGGTCCGCCGGACGATCCGGGAAGGGTCAGCTTCGGGCGCCGCCGAAGGGCGCTGCGGCAGCGGCCGCTGCGGCCGCTGCGGGGAATGCGGCAGCCTTCGGCGCGTCCGCGACGGCGGACGGCGCTGCGAGGAAGGCGTACCGGAACATGTCGCTGATCATCGCCAACGGCGGGGGGCAGCGTCGAATGGTTTTCCGCGTACGGGAGTTCAGCAGCTCAGAGGTGCTTCGTCGCTTCCCGTACGGACAGCGGCGAGAGCCGGTCGCCGGCGCCTTCGACGAAGTCGCGTACCGCGTCCGGGTCGGTCCTCGCGTACTCGCGCAGACACCAGCCGATCGCCTTGCGGATGAAGAAGTCGGGGTGGTCCGCGCGGCGGAGGCAGTAGTCGAAGAGCCGCTCGGCGTCGGTCGTGTCCTTGTAGCGGAGCTGGTGGAGCAGCGCCGTGCGCGCGACCCACAGATGGTCGTCGTCGATCCAGGCGTCCATGACCGTCTTCAGCTTGGGATCGGCACTCACCAGTGGACCGACGACGTGCGAGGCGAGCGCGTCGACGGTGTCCCACCATGGGACGGTGACGACGAGGTGGCGGACGACGGGCAGGAATCCGGGCGAGCAGCGCTTCACATGGCGGCGCAGATAGTCGACGGCGAAGTACTGGTACTCGCGCTCGGGCAGGTCCCAGCAGCGCAGGGCGATCGCCGCGCAGTCCGCCTCGTCGGGTCGTGCGGTGCCTTCGAGGACAGTACGGGAGAGGTCGCGGCGGGCAGCCGTGTAGAGCCCGAGGAAGGGCGCGATGTCCTTCATGTACGCGGCGGCACCCTCGGCCCGGGCCGCGTCAGCGCCCGTGGGGTACACGGTGGTGAGCCGGTCCATGACGGTGTCGGCGAGTTCGCTGGGCGGGACGGCGGGGGGCATGAGGCCCAGATTACGGCGATCACAGCCCGGTGTCGGTTAGTCTCCCCGGATGCTCGAGCCCGTCCCCAGGCCGTCCTCCACGCTCGCGATCCGCTGCACCAGGGCGCTGTTCTCCCCCTGGTCCCGCTTGTCGCTGCTGGTGGCGATGCTGGCCTCCGGGGCCGTGCTGGTGGTGCTGTACGAGCCGCAGCGGCTGCTCTCGGCCGGCTGGCCTGCGCAGCTGAGCGGCGGCGCGGCGGTCGTGCTGTTCGGTGTCGCGTACGGGGTGTGCTCGGCGGCCTTCGTCCCCCGTCCGCTGCTCAATCTGGCGGCGGGAGCCCTCTTCGGCTCGCAGGCCGGTACCGTCTCGGCGCTCGCCGGCACGGTGCTGGGGGCGGGCATCGCCTTCACGCTCGGCCGGGTACTCGGCCAGGACGCGCTGCGGCCGCTGCTGCGGGGCCGCTGGCTGAGGGCCGCCGACAGCCAGCTGAGCCGGCACGGCTTCCGCTCTATGCTGGCGATCAGGCTCTTCCCGGGTGTGCCGTTCGCCGCGGCGAACTACTGCGCGGCCGTGTCCCGGATGGGCTACGTCCCTTTCCTGCTGGCGACCGGCCTGGGCTCGATCCCCAACACGGCGGCGTATGTCGTGGCGGGCAGCCGGGCGGGTTCTCCGACGTCACCGGCGTTCCTGATCGCGATGGGTTTCATCGTGCTGACCGGGGCGGCGGCGGCCGTGGTCGCCTGGCGCAAGCGGCACGGCCTGCGGGGCGCCGCCGGCACAGCGGACAGAACGTAGTCAGACCGCGTCGCTCTGGTTCACGGAAAAGAGGGCCTGGAACGGGTCGCGGAGGGTGGCCTGCCGGCCGATGCCGGCAGCCGTCTCGGCCGGGAAGACCACCGTGGCACCGCGCTCCACGGCCGTGGCGACGGCCGCGTCGCAGTCCGACACCTCGAAGTACGGATGCCACCCCAGGATGCTCGCACCGCCCTGCTGGGCTGCGGACTCCTCATCGGCGGGCGGCGCCATGATGCCGCCGTGGGCACCGAGCCTTCCCCTGCCGGACGGCGAGACGACGGTGTACTCGGCACCGCGTACCAGGACCACGTCCGCGGTGTCCCAGGCGAACACCGCGCGGTAGAAGTCCTTCGCCGCCGTTACATCGGTGGCGTACAGCTGTGTCCACCACAGTGTGTTCGGGACCTGGACCGCTTCGAGTCCCTGGATGTCACCGGGCTGCCAGACGGCGAACTCGGCGCCTCCCGGGTCGGTGAAGCCGGCCTGCCGGCCGGCGGTGAAGATGTCGCGCGGTCCGAACCGCACCGCACCACCGGCCTGTTCGACGGCCTTGGCGGTGGCGTCCGCGTGCGCGCTGTGGAAGTACAGCGTCCAGGCGGAGCTCGCGCCGTCCGCGGTGAGCGCTCCGGCGGCGGCGACCGTCCTCCCCTCGAGCAGGAAGAACCCGTATCCTCCCGTGCCGGGCCCCGCGGACCGGAACTCCCAGCCGAACACGGCACCGTAGAAAGCCGTGGCCGCCTCGACGTCCGGGGTCCCCAGGTCGATCCAGTTCGGTGCGCCCGGTACGTATCTGGTCGTCAGCATGAGCTGCCTCTCCGACGGTTGACGGCTGTCCCCGCCGCCACGGTAGCGGCCGGGAGCGACGGTCCCCGGCCCCGAATCACGGGGCCGCGCGCGCCGGATCCCACAGGGCCAGCGACAAGCCGGATTTTCGGGGACGCTACGCTGCCTGAGAACTGGCGCATGATCGGGAAAGCTACGCGCCGTCAGACCGTGATCATTTCTTGGGTGGCGTAGTTTTCGATGTCTTGGTTCGAATCATTCATCCTCGGGCTCGTCCAGGGGCTGACCGAGTTTCTGCCGATCTCCTCCAGCGCGCATCTGCGGCTCACCGCCGCCTTCGCCGGCTGGAACGACCCGGGCGCGGCATTCACCGCGATCACCCAGATCGGTACGGAGACGGCCGTCCTCATCTACTTCCGCAAGGACATCGTCCGGATCGTCTCCGCCTGGTCCCGTTCGCTCACGAACAAGGCGATGCGCAGCGACCACGACGCCCAGATGGGCTGGCTCGTCATCATCGGCTCGATCCCGATCGGTGTGCTCGGCGTCACCTTCAAGGACCAGATCGAGGGCCCGTTCCGCGATCTGCGGCTGATCGCCACCACCCTGATCGTGATGGGCATCGTCCTCGGTATCGCCGACCGTCTGGCCGCCCGCGACGAGACGGGCGGCAAGCACCGCGCCATCAAGGAGCGCAAGTCGCTGCAGGAGCTGACCGTCAGGGACGGTCTGATCTACGGCCTCTGCCAGGCGATGGCCCTGATCCCCGGCGTCTCGCGCTCGGGCGCCACGATCAGTGGTGGTCTGCTCATGGGCTACACCCGTGAGGCGGCGGCTCGTTACTCGTTCCTGCTGGCCATCCCGGCGGTCCTGGCCTCCGGCGCCTTCGAGCTCAACGACGCGGCGAAGGGCGGGCACGTGGACTGGCCGCAGACGGTCTTCGCGACGATCATCGCCTTCGCCGTGGGCTACGCGGTGATCGCCTGGTTCATGAAGTTCATCACTACGAAGAGTTTCATGCCGTTCGTGATCTACCGCATCGCGCTCGGAATCCTGCTGTTCATCCTGGTCGGAACGGATGCGCTGAGCCCGCACGCGGGTGAGTCGGCCGGCTGAGTACCGCTTGAGCGGTGCTGACGACTGTCGTACCGAGGCCTTAGCCTGTCTCCATGTCCCCCTTGTCCCGCGAGTCAGAAACCGCAATGTCCGCCGCCGAGCTGAATGCCCGGATCCGAGAGCTGTGGGCGGACGGCGAGCTGCCCGACGACCGGCGCCCGGAGTACGAGGCACTGGTCGTGGAGTGGGCCGCCGCGGCGCTCGTGGACGTCGAGCACGCCGCCTGATCGCGTTCAAGCCGCGCACACCACGGATACGCGGCTTGAACAGGCACTCCGCTAGCCTGAGTGCACGATGAACCGATTGACGACGTCATGGGGCGGCTTCGACCTCACCCGCTTCCCCGAGGACCCGCGCGACCCGCTCCGCGCCTGGGACGCCGCCGATGAGTACCTTCTCCGGCATCTCGAGGGGATCGACGACGCCGGGCCGGCAGACCTCTCCGGCACCGTGGTCGTCGTCGGTGACCGATGGGGCTCCCTGGTCACCTCGCTCGCAGCGCACCGCCCCGTGCAGATCACCGACTCCTTCCTCGGCCAGGAGGCGACTCGGGCGAATCTGGCGCGCAACGGCATCGACGCGGACGCGGTGCGCCTGCTGTCGGTGCGGGACCTGCCACCGGAGCGCATCGACGTACTGCTGATCCGGGTGCCCAAGAGCCTCGCGCTGCTGGAGGACCAGCTGCACCGCCTGGCACCCGCCGTCCACGCGGACACCGTCGTCGTCGGTACGGGGATGGTCACCGAGATCCACACCTCTACGCTGAAACTCTTCGAGCGGATTCTCGGTCCGACCAGGACCTCGCTGGCGGTGAAGAAGGCGCGGCTGATCGTCTGCACCCCTGATCCGCAGCTCGCCCGCGTCCCCAGCCCATGGCCGCTGCACTACGCACTGCCCGCCGATGTCGGCACGCTCGCGGGCCGGACCGTCACCAACCACGCCGGGATCTTCTGCGCCGAGCGTCTCGACATCGGTACGCGGTTCTTCCTCCGCGGCCTGCCGCAGCGCCACGGCTCCGAACGCGTGGTCGATCTGGGCTGCGGCAACGGTGTGATCGGCACGGCTGCCGCGCTCGCCAACCCGGAGGCGGCGCTGACCTTCGTCGACGAGTCGTTCTCCGCGGTGGCCTCGGCCGAGGCCACCTACCGGGAGAACATCGTTTCGGACGCCAAGGCGGAGTTCGTGGTGGGCGACGGGCTGTCCGGTGTGCCGGACGGGACCGTCGATCTGGTGCTGAACAACCCGCCGTTCCACTCGCACCAGGCGACGACCGACGCGACGGCCCGCCGGATGTTCGGGGGGGCGCGTCGCGCGCTGCGCCCAGGGGGCGAGCTGTGGGTCATCGGAAACCGGCACCTCGGCTACCACGTGAGGCTGCGCCGGCTCTTCGGCAACTGTGAAATCGTCGCCAGCGACCCGAAGTTCGTCCTCCTGCGGGCCGTCAAGGGGTAGCGGCCGGGGCCGTCCTTACCGGCCGAGGCCGTCGACGTCCCGCCACTGGCCGTACGGGATGCGGGAGATCCACGCGGTCCGCTGGTCGGCGGGAAGAACCTGGGAGCGCTCGACGCGCCCGGCTTCTCGGACACCGATTTGGCGGAGATCGACCGTTTGCTGACCAAGAGCGGGTGAAGTGCGGGTGACTGACGTGCACAGCACTTGGCGTAGCGCCCGCTCTGCCCGAAACTGGCGCGATGACGCAGCGCGTGGATCTCGCGACCGTGATGGACCGGCTGACCATCGATGAATTGATCACCAGTTACGCGGTGGCCGTGGACGATGCCGACTGGAGTGCCTATAGGGCTCTGTTCACACAGGAGGGGCGCGCGGACTACCGCAGCTCGGGCGGTGTGGAGGGCCCGGCCGCCGAGGTCGCCGACTGGATGGCGGAGACGATGCGGCTCTTCCCCGTACGCCAGCACCTCATCGTCAACCGGCGGCTCCACATCCAGGACCTGGGCGGCTATCCGGGCGACCGCGCCGAGGTGCAGGCCGACTATGTGAACCCGATGCGGCTGGAGTCGGGGGACGACCTCGTCTCCGGCGGGCGGTACACCTTCAGCCTGCTGCGCACGGACGCGGGCTGGCGGCTGCGCACGGTGGTGATCCACGAGAAGTGGCGCCGGGGAGCCGGGGCAGGCGGCCCGTCCGGCGATTGAGGACCCGGCCGGAGGCCGTACGAGCACTGGGGGCGAAGCCCCCAGGGACATGACGCGCGCACTGTCGGTGCCGGTCCCGGTCCCGCACACTGGTGGGGAGACTGTTTGCGGGCCCTTCGAGGCAGCACGAGGAGGCGCGGCATGCGGATTCCGGTCGGCCGGCCTGGCTGGGCCCGCGCGCGAGCGTTCGCGGCGTCTCCCCTTCGGCGCTCCGTCGCCGCCGTCGCGGCCGGGGCGCTGCCCGCGCTCGCCTTCCCCGAGCCGTCGCTGTGGTGGTTCGCGTACGTCGCGCTGGTGCCGTGGATGCTGCTGGTGCGGTCCGCGCCGACGGGTCGCCGTGCGGCGATCGACGGGTGGCTCGGCGGTATCGGCTTCATGATCGCCGTGCACCACTGGCTGATACCGAGTCTGCATGTGTTCATCGTGGTGCTGGCCGCGCTGCTGGGGCTGATGTGGGCGCCCTGGGGCTGGCTGACGCACTCGCTGCTCGGCGGGAGGCCCTCACCGGCCCGTGCCGCGGCCGCTGTCGCGGTCGTCCCCTCGGGCTGGCTCATGATTGAACTGGCCCGGTCCTGGGAGGGGTTGGGCGGCCCCTGGGGTCTGCTCGGGGCCAGTCAGTGGGACGTCTCCCCCGCGCTGCGGCTTGCTTCGGTGGGAGGTGTGTGGCTGGTGAGCCTGCTGGTGCTCGCAGTGAATACTGCGGTCACTGTACTCATCGCGGTGCCCAAGGCCCGTGCGGCTGCTGTGGGCGGCGGCGTCATCTGTGCGCTCACCACGACCGCGGTCTGGATCTGGGTGCCGCAGCCGGAGCCGTCGGGACGGGCCCGGATCGCGGTCGTGCAGCCGGGTGTCGTCGACGGTGTCGAGAGCGTCGACCGCCGGTTCGCCCGCAGCGAGGAACTCACCCGCGAACTGGCGGGCCAGGACCTCGATCTGGTGGTCTGGGGCGAGAGCAGCGTCGGCGCGGATCTGCGCGAACGCCCGGAACTGGCGGCTCGTATCGCCGTCCTCTCCCGCGTCGTCGGCGCCGATGTGCTGGTCAATGTGGACGCCCGGCGCACGGACGAGTCGGGCGGCGCCGGAATCTTCAAGAGCTCCGTCCTCATCGGTCCCAAGGGCCCGACGGGCGATCGCTACGACAAGATGCGGCTCGTCCCCTTCGGTGAGTACATACCGGCCCGTGCGCTGCTGGGCTGGGCCACCTCGGTGGGCAAGGCCGCGGGCGAGGACCGGCTGCGCGGCAGCCGCCCGGTGGTGATGGTGCTGCCGGGCGACGGCGATGACGGACTGCGGCTCGGGCCTCTTGTCTGCTTCGAGTCGGCGTTCCCGGACATGAGCCGGCAACTGACCCGGGACGGTGCACAGGTCCTGATCGCCCAATCGTCGACCTCGTCCTTCCAGGGGAGCTGGGCGCCGGAACAGCACGCCGCGCTGGCGGCGCTGCGCGCCGCCGAGAGCGGGCGTCCGATGGTGCATGCGACGCTCACCGGTGTCAGCGCGGTGTACGGGCCGGACGGCGACCGGGTCGGCGGACTCATCGGTACGGACACCAGCACCTCCGCCGTCTACGACGTCCCGCTGGCCGCAGGGACGACGCTGTACGTCAGGTTCGGCGACTGGCCGGTCTACGCGGCGCTCGCCGTCCTCGCCGCGCTCTGCGCCTCCGAGGGTGCGCGTTCGCTCAGGCGGCCTGCTCCAGGGCCTGCCGCACCACCCGTTCACACAACTCATGAGTCAGCAGCGCGTCCTGGGCGCTGAGCTGCTTTCCGGCCCGTACGGCATCGATGAAGGACAGCACGGACTGCTCGATGCCGCGCTGCCGGGCGACCGGCACCCAGTCGCCGCGCCGCCGCACACTCGGCTGTCCCTTGTGGTCCACGATCTCCGCGAGGTTGCGGACCTCCCGTTTGGTGTCCTGCCCCGACACCTCGAGGATCTCCTCGGTGGAGCCGCTCATCCGGTTCATCGTCCCGATGGCGGTGAAACCGTCGCCGGACAGCTGGAGCACGACATGATGCATCAGCCCGTCGACGATGCGCGCCCGTACGTCGGTGTGCTCGACCGGTCCCGGGAGCAGGAAGCGCAGGGTGTCGACGACATGGATGAAGTCGTCGAGTACGAGCGTGCGCGGGTCCTCGGCGAGGCCGACGCGGTTCTTCTGCATCAGGATGAGCTCGCGCGGGTGCTCCAGGCACTGGGCGTATCCGGGCGCGAGACGGCGGTTGAAGCCGACGGCGAGGCTGATGCCGCGCTCCTCGGCGAGGCCCACAAGCCGCTCCGAGTCGGCCAGTTCGTACGCGAGGGGCTTGTCGACGTACGTCGCGACCCCGGCCTCGAGCAGCCGGGTCACGATCTCGGCGTGCACGGATGTCGGGGCGTGCACGAAGGCGGCGTCCAGGCCCTGGGCCAGCAGGGAATCGAGGCCGGTGTGGCAGCGCTCGGCGGGGATGTGATGGGTCTCGGCGACCCGCGCCAGCGTGGCCGGAGTGCGGGTCTGCAGATGCAGTTCGACGCCGGGCAGGGTGGTGAGCACGGGCAGATAGGCCTTCTGCGCGATGTCTCCGAGCCCGATGCAGCCGACCTTCACAGGGGCCTCCCTTGGCGCTGTGCCGATTGTCCTTCTTGTGCGGCGCGTGCTCCGGCAGCATACGTGCGCTGCGGCGGCTGCCAGTCGGCGATGGCGAACTGCTGCGCGGGATGCTCACTGACTAACACCTGGCGACGCGGCGACCGGTGGTTCAGGATGATCGACATGACGACACCTGAGCGCACCGAACCCTCCACCACCGCCGGCGAGCGCGACATGCTGGAGGGCTGGCTCGAATACCACCGCGAGACCCTGGAAATGAAGTGCGCGGGCCTGGGCGACGAGCAGCTGCGGCAGCTGTCCGTGCCGCCCTCCGAGATCTCGCTGCTGGGACTCGTACGGCACATGGCAGAGGTCGAGCGAAGCTGGTTCCGCAAGATCCTGGCCGGTGAGAGTGTGGAGTGGATCTATTCCAGCGAGGACAAGGACGGGGACTTCCACGTCTCGGAGCAGGACACCTACGCCGAGGCGCACGCGACCTGGCAGGCCGAGATCGTACGGGCCCGTGAACTGGCCGCCGCCCACGGCCTCGACGACGTGGCGCAGAGCAAGCACCCCCGTACGGGAGAGGTCTTCAACCTGCGGTGGATCATGACGCACATGATCGAGGAGTACGCGCGCCACAACGGCCACGCCGACCTCATCCGCGAGCGGATCGACGGTGCGACCGGCGAATGACCCGGCTAGGCCGTGTCTGACAAATAGCGCCGTCCGCCCGCAGGGCGGGGTGCGCGGCGTTCGGTGCGTGCAATCGCAAGGCGGAGGATCATCCTCGTACTGGACGTACTTGGATGACTCCGACAACGCAGCGAGTGTGCGTGCCGGGCGTCGCGCACCAGGCGGGATTTGCCAGACACGGCCTAGCAGCCCCGCGGCCGACGGCAGCTGACCGGCGTCACCCGTGCGGGCCATTGAGGGCCGTACGGCTGTGAACGAGCCCCGCACCCAGCAGAGTTGCGCGGGTGCACCGAACCACCATCACCGCCATCGCCCTGATAGGGGTGGCCGCCTGGACCGTGACCGGCTGTGTCTCCGCCGACCCGCTGCCCGTGCCCTCATCCCCCGCCCGGGGCGGGGGCCCGGCACGCGTCGTGGAACCGCAGATCGTGCAGGGCCCGGCCCGTGAGGTCCTTGAGGCCCCGCCCCGCCGGCACCACCCTCCCCACGGCAGGCCCCTCGAAACCCGCCCCGGCGCCACGGCTCACCCTCGCGACCAGCCCCGGCCGCCCTGGCCTCGTACCGTGCAGCGCCCGCCCTGCCGCCCGTCCCGCGCACCCGCCCGGCAGCCCGCCCGGACCTCTGCGCACTGGGTGAGAGCTACGGCCGCTGGCGGCCCGGCAGCCCCGAGGCCCTCATCTGCCGCAAGGCCTACGGCAGTTGAGCCCTCACTCCTCGCGCAGTCGGCGCTCCAGCCGGTCGATCGCCGAACGGACGCCGTTTCCGTATCCGTCGTCCCCCAGGGCATCCGTCGCCGCGCGCGCCCGCTCGATATGGACCCGCGCGGCCTCGGGGCGGTGCAGCTTCACATAGTCGGCGGCGAGGTTGAGATGGAGCGAGGGGTAGAAGGCCCGCACCGCGAGCGCCTCCTGGTGCCGGGCCAGCCGCTCCTCGCTCAGTCCCTCCGCCGCCGACAGCGCCCGCAGGTCCCAGGCGAGCTCGTCGCCGGGGTCGTCCTGGGTGTCCGCCATGTAGTGCGCGAGCGTGCAGCGGTGGAGCGGATCGCCCACCTCGCCGATCTCCGACCAGAGCGCGCCGAAACGATTACGCGCCTCCTCGCGGTCACCGCCGTGCAGCAGCATGATCGCCTGCCCGATCCGGGTCATGACGGCGTCGTCCGACGCCTCCTGCTGCTGCTCCGTCACTGCGGCCTCCCACGTCCGTGCGGCGAATGTGCCGGCCGCGACGTCGGCCGCTGATGCCGACGCCGCGGGTCACGACGCTAGCCGCCGCCACCGGCAATGCCGCACAGGCTCGGGCAGGGGTCCGAGCCTGTCAGCCGGGTGCGCGAACGCTCAGCCGAGGTCGGGGATCCGCCAGTCGATGGGCTCGTGGCCCTGGGCCGCGACCGCCTCGTTGATCTGCGTGAACGGGCGGGAGCCGAAGAACTTCTTCGCCGACAGCGGCGAGGGGTGCGCGCCCTTCACCACCACATGCCGCTCCTCGTCGATCAGCGGCAGCTTCTTCTGCGCGTAGTTGCCCCAGAGCACGAACACCGCCGGGTCGGACCGCTCGGCCACGGCGCGGATCACCGCGTCCGTCACCTTCTCCCAGCCCTTGCCCTTGTGGGAGTTGGCCTCGCCGGCCCGGACCGTCAGAACCGCGTTGAGCAGCAGGACACCCTGCTCGGCCCACGGCATCAGATAGCCGTTGTCCGGGATGGGGTGACCGAGCTCCTCCTTCATCTCCTTGTAGATGTTCCGCAGTGAGGGCGGGGTCTTGACGCCCGGCCGCACGGAGAAACAGAGGCCGTGCCCCTGCCCCTCCCCGTGGTACGGATCCTGGCCGAGGATCAACACCTTGACCCGGTCGTAGGGCGTGGCGTCGAGCGCGGCGAAGACCTCTTCGCGGGGCGGATAGACCGGCCCCTTCGCCCGCTCCTCCTCGACGAAGTCGGTGAGCTCCTTGAAGTAGGGCTTCTGGAGCTCTTCGCCGAGGACGCCACGCCAGGACTCGGGCAGCATGTCGGTGTCGGTCACGTCAACAACCTCCGGTATGCGATCAGTTATCGAGCACTGAACCTACCGGCGGCCACTGACAACCGGCCCTACCAGCTGGCCTTCCGGTACAGCTGCCACATCTGCATGAATGTCTGCGGGTTGATCGCGAGTTCGCCGCCGCCGATCTCCTCGCTGGAGGCGACGTACATCTTGCCCTGCCACAGCGGCAGCAGCCGAAGGTCGTCGACGAGGACCTCCTGTGCCCGCTCGAACTGCTTGGTGACCGCACCGCGGTCGCTCTCGCGCCGGGACGCGGGCAGCAGCTGGTTGGTGATCTCGGGGCTCTCGTACGGAATGCTGAGCGCGTTGTTCTCGCCGACGAACGGCGCCACAAAGTTGTCCGGGTCCGGGAAGTCGGGGAACCAGCCGCGTCCGAAGACGGGGTACTCGCCGGCCTTGTAGGCCTCCTGGAAGTCCTTCTCGGACTTGCCCTCCACCGTGATCTTGAACAGGCCGGAGGCGTCGAGCTGCCGCTTGAGCTCGTCGAACTCGGGCTTGGAGGCGGAGCCGTAACGGTCGGAGGAGTACCCGAACATCAGCGACACCGGCTTGGTGATCCCGGCGTCCTTGAGGATGTCCCGCGCCTTGTCCACATCCGGCTCGCCGTAGCGGTCGAAGAACTCGGTGGTGTGGCTGGAAATACCCTTGGGGACCATGGAGTACAGCGGCTCGGCCGTGCCCTGGTAGACCTTGGCGACCAGCGCGCCGCGGTCGACGACCTGGGCGATCGCACGGCGCACGGCGAGCTTGCCCGCCATGGGGTCCTTGGAGTTGAAGACGAGGTAGCGGATGTCGGCGCCGACCGTCTCGACGAGCTGGAGGCCGTCGTACTCCGGCTGCTTCGACTGGAACTGGACGACCTCCTTCGCGGTCAGACCACGGTAGATCGTGTCGATCTGCTTCTTCTTGAGGGCCTCGACCATCACGTCGGAGTCCTGGAAGTAGCGGATGGTGACGGCTTCGTTCTTGAGCTTCGCGAACCCAACGTACTTGGAGTTCTTGGTCAGCTCGGCCCGGTCGCCCTTCTTGTACGAACTCAGGACGTACGGCCCCGAACCGGTCAGTCCGCCGTCCTCGCGGAGCTTGTCCGCCGGGTACTCCTCGGGCGGGACGACGGCCATGGCGGGCGTGGCCAGGATGAACGGGAACGTGGCGTCCGGCGTCTTGAGGCTGAACTTCACGATGCGGTCGCCGGCGGTCTCGACCCTGGCGAGAGAACCGAGCAGACCGTTGGGCCCACCCTGCGCCTTGATCTTCTGGATCCGCTCGATGGAGTACTTGACCGCCGCGGCGTCGAGCTTGTCGCCGTTGGAGAACGTAAGGCCAGGCTTCAGCTCGCACTCGAAGAGCTTGTTGCTGGAGTCGGTGAAGCGGCAGGATTTCGCGGCGTCGGGCTGCGGCGCCGCGCTTCCGGACGGGAAGCTCACCAGCGTCTGGAAAACGTTACTCAACAGTTCCCATGAGCCGTCCCAGGCTGCGGCCGGATCGAGGGTGGTGGGCTCACTCATCGTACCGACCGTAATCTTCTGCTCACGTTCGGTGCTGTCACCCGAAAACAGGCTGCATCCGGCCAGCAGAGATATGGACGCTAGGGCTGCAGCGGCCTGCAGACAGGTCCGGTAGAACACGTGCACGCTCCTCGTTCAGCCATGGGTCGGCCGACCTTACCGCAGCGCCCTGCCGGGTGAACCTGATGGCCCGGCAGGGCGCTTGACTCATTCAGGAACAAACCGGCTCAGTGCGCCTCAGTGGACACCGGCGTTCAGGAAGATACCCCCGTCGACGACGAGTGTCTGCCCTGTGATCCAGTCCGACTGGTCGGAGGTGAGGAACGCGGCGGCGCCCCCGATGTCCTGCGGCACGCCGAGCCGGCCGAGCGGGTAGGCCGCGGCGGCCTCCGCCTCGCGGCCCTCGTAGAGCGCCTGGGCGAACTTGGTCTTGATCACCGCGGGGGCGATCGCGTTGACCCGTACGCCCGGGGCGAACTCGTGGGCGAGCTGCAGAGTCAGATTGACCATGGCCGCCTTGCTCATTCCGTACGCGCCGATGAAGGGCGAGGCGGAGATGCCGGCGACCGAGGCGATGTTCACGATCGCGCCGCCGTTCTCCTTCTGCCAGGCCTTCCAGGTCTGCTGCGCGAAGCCGAGCGCCGAGACGACATTGGTTTCGTATACCTTGCGTGCCACGTTCAGGTCGAGCTCGGCCATCGGGCCGAAGACCGGATTCGTACCGGCGTTGTTGACCAGGAAGTCGACGCGGCCGAACGCCTCCATGACACGCTCGACGGCGTGCGCCTGGTGGGCCTCGTCGTGGGCCTTGCCCGCGACACCGATCACCCGGTCGGCGCCGAGCCGCTCCACGGCCTCCTTGAGGGCGTCCTCACCGCGACCGGTGATGCACACCCGGTCGCCGCGGGCGACGAGCGCCTCGGCGACGCCGTAACCGATACCGCGGCTCGCGCCCGTGACCAGCGCGACCTTGCCGCTGTCCTGTACTTCTGCGCTCATGTCCGTCGTCTCCCGATTCAGTTGAGGGGTCCGCCGGCCACGTACATGACCTGGCCCGAGACAAAGCCGGCGTCGTCGCCCGTGAAGAAGGCAATGGCGTTGGCGATGTCCTCGGGGTGTCCGACGCGCTGGACCGGGATCTGGGTGGCGGCGGCGGCCTGGAAGTCCTCGAAGCCCATACCGACGCGGGCGGCCGTCTGGGCCGTCATCTCGGTGACGATGAAGCCGGGCGCGACGGCGTTGGCGGTGATGCCGAACTTACCGAGCTCCTTGGCCAGCGTCTTGGTGAAGCCCTGCAGTCCGGCCTTGACGGCGGAGTAGTTGGCCTGACCGCGGTTGCCGAGCGCCGAGCTGGACGAGAGCGAGACGATACGGCCGAATCCGGCGTCCACCATGTGCTTCTGGCAGGCCTTGGCCATCAGGAACGCGCCCTTGAGGTGCACGTTCACCACGGTGTCCCAGTCGGACTCGCTCATCTTGAACAGCAGGTTGTCGCGGAGCACGCCCGCGTTGTTGACGAGGATCGTCGGCGCGCCGAGCTCGGCGGCGACGCGCGCCACGGCGGCCTCCACCTGGGCGCTGTCGGACACGTCGCAGCCGACCGCGAGGGCCTTGCCGCCGGCCGCCGTGATCTTCTCGACGGTGTCCTTGCTGTGGGCCTCGTCGAGGTCGAGCACGGCTACGGCGCGGCCCTCCGCTGCCAGTCGTACCGCGGTGGCGGCGCCAATGCCGCGCGCCGCCCCGGTCACGATGGCAACGCGCTGCTCGGTGGTGGACATGCTGGTTCTCCTCGCCCTTGGATGCGGCTCACCCGGTACGTCCCGCGTATGAGCGACCGCTTAGTACCTTCAGCAGACGAGACGCTAGAAGGCCTGGCACCCGGTGTCAACGGCCACCTGAGTGCCTCCGGCCACTCAGCGCACCAGCAGGGCGAGCAAGCGCTCGACTTCGGCCGCCGGATCGGCGGTCAGTCCGGTGTGGACCGGCCCCGGCTGCACGACGGTGGAGCGCGGCGCGATCAGCCAGCGGAAGCGCCGTCCCGGCTCGTCGCCCGAGGCCTGGCCCGCGTCGTCGCCGCCGCGGCAGACGCCCTCGACGGCATGGAGCGCGGCACGGACACCCCTGACATCGGCGGCGGGGTCCAGCGCCTTGAGTTTCACCTCGTCCAGATACGTACGGGCGGCGACGAAGGACTTGGCGCGGCAGTAGACCACCACACCCGCGTTGAAGCACTCGCCGCGCTCGACCCGCGGCACCACGCGCAGCAGCGCGTACTCGAAGACATCGCGCCTGCTCACTTCTCGCCCTCCTTGTGCGGCCAGGGGCCGGTCAGCCAGCCGGGTGCCCGGGAGGGTCTGCCCTTGCTCGGCGGGCCGAGGGTGATCCGCTCGTGGATCGTCGCGGCGCGCGGCAGCAGTGCTTCGACATAGGCGCGGCGCAGCGCGTCCGTCGTCTCGAAGCCGGGCTCGTCGACCAGCCACTCGGCGGGGACGTCGGCGGCGACCTCGGTCAGCAGCGCCTCGGTGACGAGCGGGGCGAGCTCGGCCGCGGCCGACGCGATGTCGGGGCCGAAGGGGGCGAGTGCGTGGTCCGAGGCGTCGTACGGCCTGGCGGCGGAGGCCTGGGCGCCCGGCCAGTTGTGATGCCAGATCATGGTGGCCCCGTGGTCGATGAGCCACAGCTCCCCGTGCCACACCAGCATGTTGGGGTTGCGCCAGGAACGGTCGACGTTGTTGATCAGCGCGTCGAACCAGACGACCCGGCCGGCCTCCGCCGCGTCCACCTCGTAGGCGAGCGGATCGAAGCCCAGCGACCCGGGCAGGAAGTCCATCCCGAGGTTCAGGCCGCCGCTCGCCTTGAGCAGCTCCTGCACCTCCTGGTCCGGCTCGGAGAGCCCGATCACCGGGTCGAGCTGGATGGTGACCAGTTCGGGAACGCGCAGTCCCAGCCGCCGGCCGAGCTCCCCGCAGATGACTTCGGCGACCAGCGTCTTGCGGCCCTGCCCCGCACCGGTGAACTTCATGACGTACGTACCGAGATCGTCGGCCTCGACGATGCCCGGGAGCGAGCCGCCCTCACGCAAGGGCGTGACATAGCGGGTCGCTGTGACTTCGGTGAGCATCGCACCAGGCTACTTGGGCATTTGTGCGGGCTCGATCACTTATTGACCTGCCGGTCGAAGCCATGAGCGGACACCTGTTCTGCGGCTCGAGGTTGACTTGATGAGAAAACGTTGAGGATGTGAACATCCCGCCTCCGGACCACGTACAACATTCAAGAACCGTCCGGCGAAGGGCCGGGCATGGAGAGGGAGCCATCATGACCGGATCGCAGGGGCCCGCGCGGACTGTCGCCCGCCGCACCGTCGTCGCCGCGGTGGGCGGAGCCGGTCTCGCTGTCGCACTGACCGCGTGCGGCGGCTCGGACGACGGCGGGCAGACCGTGAGTGAGAAGCCGGCGGGCGGCGAAGCGGGCGGCGGTGCCGCGGGCAAGGTACTCGCCAAGACCGCGGACATCCCCGAGGGCGGTGGCAAGGTCATCGGCGATGTGGTGGTCACCCAGCCGAAGGCCGGCGAGTTCAAGGCGTTCTCGTCCAAGTGCACCCATCAGGGCTGTGCGGTGAAGGACGTCTCCGCCGGCGTCATCCACTGCCCGTGTCACGGGAGCCAGTTCGACGCGACGGACGGCAGCGTCAAGGCCGGGCCGGCCACCACACCGCTGCCCAGCGCGTCGATCACCGTCGTCGGGGACTCGATCAACCTCGCGTGACGCGGCGCTGCCGTTTCCAGCAGGCGAGCACCTCGTCGGTGGTGGTGATCGTGGCGACCAGCGCGAGCGTGTTGCGGATCATCACGGGGGTGTAGTCGGAGGGCACCCCCGCGATGGCATCGCCGGGAACGACCGCCGTATAGCCGAGGTTGACGGCGTCGAAGACCGCGTTGGGGATGGCGATGTTCGCCGAGACACCGGCGATGAGCAGGGACCGGCAGCCGAGGTTGCGCAGCAGGGCGTCGACGTCGGTGCCGGCGATGGGTGACAGGCCGTGCAGTCTCCGTACGACGAGATCCTCGTCAGCGACCTCTATCGGCGGTGCGATCAGGACGGCGGTCGTACCGGAGTGCTGCTGTACGGGCAGTCGCCCGGCCGCCCGGAACAGCCGGGCGTTGTGGTTGGCGCCGCGCCCGTCGGGGCGACGCTCGGCGACCGCGTGGAGCACTTGTACGCCCGCTTCGTGAGCTCCCGCGACCAGGCGCGCGACATTGAGCAGAGCGCCCGACGACCGGGCCTCGGCGGCCAGTTCGGGCAGGGCACTGTCCTTGCCGACGACACCCTGCTGGCACTCGACGGTGAGCAGAGCTGTACGGGTCGGCTCGAGCTGCTCCGCGAGCTGTTCGAAGGACGGCACAGTTCCCCCTCATGCCATTGGGGCCGGGACCGGACTGGACTGGGACCGGGACTGGACTGGACTGGACTGGACTGGGACTGGGACTGGACTGGGCGCGCGACAGTAACCGCCATTGCGTGATGAAGGAAGACCCCTCATGATTTCAGACACATAGTCAGCTACGAGGAGGGGGACCGCACATGGCCGGCACACAGCGCCGGGGCCGTCGCATCATGATGACGCCCGGCGAGCTGGACGAGTTCCTGGCCGAGCAGCGCACCTGCCGGGTGGCCACCGTCTCGGCCGACGGCCGCCCGCACGTCAGCGCCCTGTGGTTCGCCTGGGACGGGACCTCGCTGTGGCTGTACTCCATCACGCGCAGCCGCCGCTGGGCCGAGCTGCGGCACGATCCGCGGCTCGCCGTGGTGGTCGACGACGGCGAGGAGTACGGCGAGCTGCGCGGCGTGGAGCTCTCCGGCACCGCCGTCTTCGTCGGCGAGGCCCCGCGCACGGGCGGGCCGAACCCCGAACTGGACGTGCCGGAAGGGCTGTTCGCCCGTAAGAACTTCGGCCTGGACGAGATGCCGCACGACGGCCGGCACGCCTGGCTGCGGCTGACGCCCGACACGATCGCTTCCTGGGACTTCAGAAAGCTGTCAGCCCTCTGACCCGCGAGATCCCTCGTACCAGCTCGATCAGTCCGACCCGCGAGCCTCTTCCGACCCGCGAGTCTCTTCCGCCCCGTGAGCCTCTTCAGCTCCGGCGGCCTCGCGCAGCGCCTCGACCGCCGCTCGGATCGACGGGCGGCGGTCCGCGTCGGTCCGCCACACCGCGTACACATGCCGGCGCATCCGCTGCCGTACGGGGACGAGTGCGACGCCCTCGGGAACGTGTCCCCGCCCCAGAGGCGGCGCGATGCAGACCCCGAGCCCGGCGGCGATGAGCGCCAGCTGCGTGTGGTGCTCCTCCGCCATGTGCGCGATCCGCGGCTCGAAGCCCTTGGAGCGAAGCGTGAACATCAGCCACTCGTAACAGAATTCACCTCGCGGCCAGGACACCCAGTCGTCATCGGCGAACTCCTCGAGATCCACCTCCGCCCGCCCCGCCAGCGGATGGTCCGCGGGCATGGCGAGATCGGGAATGTCGTCGAGCAGATGGGCCTGCGCGAGCCCGCCCGGCACGGGCAGCCGCTTGTTGCTCCAGTCGAGCACGACCGCCAGGTCGAGGTCGCCCCTGACCACCTCCCTGATCGCCCGCTCGGGCTCCAGTTCACGTGAGCGGACCCGCAGTTCGGGATGGGCCTTGCGCAGGGAGGTCATCGCCACGGGGAAGAGCCCGCGGGCGGCTGTCGGAAAAGCTCCCACCCTCACCTCACCGACCACCTCGCCCCGCTGCGCCTCGATGTCGGACTGGGCCAGCTCGACCTGCGAGAGGATGCGTGCCGCGTGGTCGGCCAGCAGGCGGCCGGCGTCGGTGAGCCGGACCCCGCGCCCGTTCTTGGCCAGCAGCTGCTGGCCCACCTCCCGCTCGAGCTTGGCCATCTGCTGGGAGACCGCCGAGGTGGTCACATGCAGCCCGTCGGCCGCTCCGCTCACCGAGCCGTGGCGGGCCAGGGCATCCAGGGTGCGCAGACGCTCCAGATTCAACATGTAAGCGATACTACGCGAAGGGCTCAAACAATTCTCGCTTGTCCTACGAGGTCCAAGCCGCGATCGTAGGTCGCATGAGCACCGCCCTTCCCTCCCGGACCTCGCAGGCTCCTACCCGCGCCCCCGTCGATCCCGTACGCGGCCGACGCACCATCGACTGGCGCATCCGGTTCGCGGTGCTCTGCTCGGTCTGGGGCTTCAGCTTCCTTCTCATCAAGGTCGGCACCGGGGCGTACGCGCCCTTCCAGGTCACCTTCGGCCGGCTCTTCTTCGGTACGGCGGTGCTGGCCGTCGCCATGATGGTGCGCCGGGAACGGCTGCCGCGCGGGGTGCGCACCTGGGGGCATCTCGCCGTCGCGGCCTTCCTGCTCAACGCCCTGCCGTTCTCGCTCTTCGCCTACTCCGAGCTGACGATCCCCTCGACCCTGGCGGGCATCTGCAACGCCACTTCGCCGCTGTGGGGCATGGTGCTCTCGCTGGTCGCGCTCTCCGAGGACCGGCCCACCCGCCGCCGGGTCGCCGGTCTGGGCATCGGCTTCCTGGGCGTGCTGACCGTGCTCGGTGCCTGGCAGGGCTTCTCGGGGCTCGACTTCCGCGGTACGGCGATGGCGCTGCTCGCCTCGCTGAGCTACCCCATCGGCTGGATCTACGTCCGCCGCACCTTGGCCGGCAGCAGCAACTCCCATCTGTCCCTGACCGGTGCCCAGTTGTTCCTCGCGACCGTTCAACTCGCTCTGGTCACACCTCTGTTCACCTCAATGCCGACGTCCTTCCCGGTCGTCCCGCTGCTCGCGGTGCTCGCGCTCGGCACCCTGGGGACGGGATTCGCGCTGCTCCTGCAGTACGGGCTGGTCGCCGAGGTCGGCCCGACGACCGGGCAGATGGTCACGTACTTCATCCCGGTCATCGCCACGGCGGCGGGCGTCGCGGTCCTGGGTGAACAGCTCAGCTGGAACACTCCGGTCGGCGCGCTGATCGTCCTGGCGGGCGCGGCGCTCACCCAGAGCAGGCCGAAGAGACCCGTTCCCCGCGACCCGGTGGCCCCTGCCGCTCAGCCGTAACTGCGCGCGGGCGCCGGGCCGGCCGCCGACGCCACCGCGTCGGCGACCGGCTCGATGTCGTCCATCTCCAGGTCCGAGACAGTGAGCCGCACACCGGGCGGCGCGGACATCCTGAAGCGGGCCCCGGGGGCGACCGCCCAGCCCGCGTGCAACAGCCGCGCCACCGCGCCGGTCTCGTCGGGGACGGGCACCCACACATTCATCCCGCTGCGCCCATGGGCCTCGATGCCACGTGCCGCCAGGGCCTGTACGAGCGCGTCGCGCCGCTCACCGTACGACCGCGCGACAGCATTCGGATCCACCGCGCCCGTCGCCCACAGGTGCGCCACAGCGCGCTGCAGCAGCCTGCTGACCCAGCCGGGCCCGAGCCGCTGGCGTCCCAGGACCCGGTCGACGGTGACGGTGTCACCGGTCAGTACGGCGATGCGCAGGTCCGGTCCGTACGCCTTGGCGGCGGAACGCACCAGCGCCCAGGTGTCCGTCACCCCGGCGAGGGCGTGCAGCGGCAGATCGACGATGGCGTGGCCGTGGTCGTCCTCGATGAGCAGGGTGCGGGGGTAGCGGGCGAGAACTGCCCGCAGTTCACGCGCGCGTGCCTCGCTCACCGCGGCTCCGGTCGGGTTCTGCGCCCGGTCGGTGACGATGAGCGCCCTGGCGCCGTCGGCGAGCGCCCGCTCCACCTCGCCCGGCAGCGGCCCGTCGTCGTCGAGCGCCACGGGCACCGGCCTCAGCCCGAGCGCGGGCACCAGATCCAGCAGGCTTCCCCAGCCGGGGTCCTCGACGGCAACCGCGTCGCCGGGCCTGAGGTGCGCGGCGAGGATCCGCTCGATGGCGTCCAGCGACCCGGAGGTGACGGCGAGCGGCCCGTCGGGAACGCCGTCGGCGTCGAGTCCGGCGCGCGCCAGCCGTGCGAACTCCGCGTCGATGGGGGCCCGGCCGTACAGACCCGGCGCCTGCGCATTGTGCCTGGCCGCGGCGGCGAGGGCGTCGTGCAGCGGCGGCAGAAGCGCGGTGTCGGGGTTGCCCTCACCGAGGTCCCGTACGCCGGGCGGAGCCTCGACCCGGATGGACCCGCGCGCGGTACTGGCCGGCCTGGGGCGCACCCGGCTGCCCTTGCGCCCCGCGGTCTCAATCACTCCGCGGTCGCGCAGGGTCCGGTACGCGGACGCGACGGTGTTGGGGTTGACGCCCAGCTCGGTCGCCAACTCCCGCATCGGCGGCAGCAGTTGCCCTGGTTCCAGCTCTCCGGCGCCGACCGCGCGCTCGACGCTCGCGGCAATCTCCGATGCGCCACGCCCCACGATCCGATACTCTCCTAGCACAAACATGAGTATGCACTAGTGCAATGGAGTACGCAATGCCGGACGTCTACGAGCCGACCGATCGCACCGTCCCGACCCGCTCCCGCGAGCGCGCCGCGTACGACCGCGAGCTGGTCCACTCGATACTCGACGAGGCGTACGTCTGCCACCTCGGTTTCGTACGCGACGGCGCGCCCGTCGTCCTGCCGACGCTGTACGCGCGCGTGGACGATCACTTGTACGTCCACGGCTCGACGGGCTCGCGCCCCCTGCGCATGGCGGGCGAGACCGACCCGGGACTGCCGGTGTGCCTCACGGTCACCCATGTCGACGGCCTGGTCCTGGCGCGCTCGGCGTTCCACCACTCGATGAACTACCGCTCGGTCGTCGTCCACGGCACGGCCCACCAGGTCACGACCGTGGAGGAGAAGCGCGCCGCCCTGGACGCCCTGGTGGACCATGTGGTCCCGGGCCGCGCCGACGACTCCCGCCCGGCGAACGCCAAGGAACTGGCGGCGACGGCGGTCCTGCGGCTGGACCTTACGGAGGTCTCGGCCAAGATCCGCACGGGCGGCCCGAACGACGACCCGGAGGACGCGACGCTGCCGTACTGGACGGGAGTCGTCCCCCTGTCCACCCGGTACGGCACCCCGATCCCGGCGGATGACCTGGACGAGTCGATCGAGGTCCCGGAGTACCTCAAACCACCCCCCGCCGGCGATTGAGGCGCGGGCCCGGGGCTGAGACCCGAAACCAAGCCCCGCCGGCGATTGAGGCGCGGGCCCGGGGCTGAGCCCCGGTCCGGGAAGGGGCGGGGAACAGGCCCGCCGCAGGCGCCCCCGCGGGCCCGCACCCACACCCGCACCGCCCCTCCTCCGCCCCACCGCCCCGCGCCTCCGCCGCCGCCAGCCCGCCACCGCCGTCAGCAGCAGCAGCGTCCCCACCACCGTCGCCGCCATCAGCCGCTCACCCAGCACCGCCACCGCGATGACCGCCGCGCTCACCGGCTCCAGCAGCATGATCACCGAAACCGTCGCCGATCGCACGACCGCCGCCCCCGCGAAGTAGAGCGCGTACGCGAGAGCCGTCGGCACCGCCGCCACGTACACCACCAGCCAGATCACCCGCCCCAGTTCGGCCGTGTGCGGCAGCAGCCCCTCCCCGATCGCCATCGGCAGCAGCCCCACCGACCCGATCGCAAAGGCCCACGCGGTCGTGGAGAGCGCGTCGCCGCCGCCCCCGTCCCGCCCCAGCCACCGCGTCAGCAGCGTGATCGCCGCGTACCCGGCCGCGGAGAGCAACGCGAGCGCGACCCCCAGCGGCCGCACCGTCCCGCCCTCCCCGCCGAGCACCAGAACCACGAGTCCGGCCAGCGCTCCGGTGATGGCGATGACACCGCCCCGCCCGAGCCGCTCCCCCATGGTCAGCCGCGCGCCCACGGCGATGAGGACGGGGCCCGCGCCCAGCGTGACGACCGTGCCCACCGCGAGGCCGGTCGCCTGGACGGCAGCGAAGTAGGCGCTCTGGAAGAGTGTGAGCCCGATGCCCGTAGCGAGAATCCGCAGCACCCGGCGACGCCGCGGCTCCGCGGAACCCCGGGCAGCGCCATCCACCGAGGCCCGCCGGTTGCGGCGCCCCCGCCATGCCAACGCGCCCAGCAACAGGACGAGTCCGCCCGCGCACCGCCAGAACGACAGCGCCAGCGGTCCCAGGTCGCTCGCCTGGAAGACCAGCGACGCGGCCGCGCCGGCGGTCCCCCACGCGACCCCGGCGAAGATCAGATAGAAAAAGCTCCGCCCGACGGCCAAGGGCACGCCGGCAGCAGGAGCGGAAGGAAGAGCAGCGAAAAATTTCGACACGTGACTTCTCCGTGTGAAGAAACGGGATGGTGGTCGCTCAGCTCCGTCACGCGGGCAGCGACGAACCGCTCGGGGACACCCCGAGCCCGGTCTTCGTCAGAGAACGGCCGCCCGCGCTAAGCGGCAGGGGGCGGAAGTACGGTCGAATGCATGATCGGCACTTTACGTGGCAGCGTGCGGGGCGGACAACTCGACTTCGGGCACGGCCGGCTGGGCCACAGTCTCCGGCCCGCCACCCGCCACCGGCCCGGACGGCGCCTTCGGAGACTTCGGTGACGTCGATGTCCGGGACTGCGCGATGAACGCCCCCGCCAACACCACCGCTCCGCCGAAGATCTGCGGCGCCGACAGATGCTCCCCCAGCAGCACCCACGCCAGTACGGTCGCGATCACCGCCTCCAGGCACGCCACCACACCCGCCACCTGCGGCGAGAGTTTGCGTACCGAGATGACACCGGTGACGTACGCGACGACCGTCGCGATCAGCACGACCCAGCCCAGCAGCAGCCCCGCCGGCACGAGCGTCCCGCCCAGGTCCGCGCTGCCGCCGAGCAGCGCCCAGTCCATGCCCCACGGCCGCGCGATCACCGTCAGCACCACCGTGCCGATGAGCAGTCCGTACGCGATCACACCCAGCGGATCCGCCGCGTCCTCCCCCTCGCCGCCCTGGTCGGCCAGGACGAAGTAGCCGACCTGGCAGCACGCGGCGGCCAGCGCCAGCAGCAGCCCGAAGGCGTCGAAGGTCAGCCCCGCCCACACCTCCACCACGCACGCGAGACCGGCGACCGCGAGGACGACGCCGACCGCGGCAGCGCGCGTGACCGGCCTGCGCTGTACGAAACGGACCCAGCCGAGGACGAGCGCAGGCGCAAGGTATTCGATGAGCAGCGCGACACCCACCGGGATCCGGGAGATCGCCGCGAAGTAGCAGGCCTGTACGCCGGCGACCGCGAGCAGCCCGAAGCCGACCAGCAGTGCGGGCCTGCGCAGCACCAGGTCACGGTGGCGCCAGGCCACCGGCAGCATGATGAGCGCGGAACCGGCCACTCGCAGCCACACCACATGCAGCGGGTCGAGACCCGCTTCGATCAGCGGCTTGGCCGCGACACCTGAACCACCGAATGCGAACGCCGAGCCCAGGGCGAGTCCCAGGCCGGCGCTCCTTCCCCGAGACGCGTGCATCGGCACATCATGTCAGCGGGAGTCAGGAGCGTCATCCCCGTGACACATGTCGAGACGCTTCGGATATCCGGCCGGCCAGCAGCGCCGTGTCCACCCCGCCCCGCTCGAGCACCTCCACGGCACGGCATTCGCGGTCGGCGGCGAGGCAGGCGAGCAGATCGACGCCGCCGGCCCGCTCGTCACCGCGCAGTTCGGCCCGCTCCAGCGCCCCCTCCATCGCGGTGACCGCCGACGGCGACCACCCCGACAGGTCCGCCCCGGACACACCCGGCACACCCGGCACACCCGGCACAGGTGACATCTCCGCACCCGCGGCCGCCGCCGCACCCACGTCCGTCCCGCGTAGGACGGGAACCGTGCCGGAGTCCTCCACCGAGCCCTGCCAGCGCAGCCCGTATCCGATGCTGCGCTGTACGAGATAGCCGAGCACCCGGGCGATCTGCGGTCCGCCACCGACGACCGTCCGCACATCCGGGTCCGATTCGATCAGCGAGTGCAGCAGATGAGCCGTGTCGATCTGCCGGTCGCCATCGCGCAGCGCCCTTCTGCGCGCACCCGCGACCACCGAGGCCAACTCCACGGTGAGTCTGGCGCCGATCTCGGTACGGGTGGCGGCGGGCTGCTGAGGCACCCGCGGGACAGGGCTTTGCACATCTCCCACCTCATCAGCTCCCAGGGGCCCGTGCGTCGCCGTGGGGGCCCATTTCCACATCCCACGGAGGTTGGGCAGGCACGGCCGGTTTCTCCTCCTTACGGATGAGATCACGACAGTTCTCCCCGGCGCGCGGCTCACCAATCTGTTCCGGGCGGCCGTCCACTGCCACGACGAGGGACCCCACCCCGCACCTCGGACTGGTTCGACTCCGCCGCGATAGGGCAGCTCCAACTGGCCGAACTGATCTGACTGTTCATCAGTATTGAATGTTCGGACGGGTGCGGCTACGTTCCGCGACACCGGAACCCGACGAGAAGGGGTGGTCGTATGGCCGAAGTGAGTGCCGAGGCCCGTATCGAGGCACCGGCCGAGAAGGTCTGGGCCCAGCTGACGGACTTCACTGCCTACGACCAGTGGAACGCCACCCACACCAGCTTCCCCAAGGGCGGGCCCGCAACCCTTGAGCTGGGAGCCACGTACGAGGAGAACATGAAGCTCATGGGGTTCCCCGCCGAAGTCGCCTGGACCGTGGAGGAGTTCGAGGCCGGCCGGGTGCTGGGCATCAGGGGCAAGGGCCCGATGGGCGTCAATGTCGGCAACCGCTACACGCTCACGCCGGACGGGGACGGCACAAAGGTGCGCATCGACGGGGAGTTCACGGGAGCCGCGGTGTCACTGATGGCCGGCAAGCTCAAGGACTCGGCGACCGCCGCGCTCAACGAGTCACTGCGCAAGCTGGGCGGTCTCGTCTCCTGATCAACGCCACCTGATCACCGGCACCCGACCCTCGCACCGGCGCACGAGCGGGGCCCCGCGCACATGCACGGGGCCCCGCTCGCGCCGCGAGTCAGTTCTCGTCGGCGAGGATGAGATAGAGCTTCTTACGGGCTTCGTTGATGACCGAGACAGCCTTCTGCCGCTGCTCGGTGCTGCCGGTCTTCCAGACCTGACCGAACGCCTCCATCAGGCCGAATCCGGCCTGCCGGATCTCGTTGACGGTCTCCCAGTCGACTCCGCGCCCGGCCTCTTCCCACGGGGCATCCGGCCCCGATTCGGCCTCGGCGCGTCCGGTTTCGGTGAGCGTGAACAGCTTCTTGCCGCCCTCGCTCCGGCTGGTGATCAGACCTTCGTCCTCGAGCAGCTGGAGCGTCGGGTAGACCGAGCCGGGGCTGGGCCGCCAGGCCCCGCCGCTGCGCTCGCCGATCTCCTGGATCATCTCGTAGCCGTGCATCGAGCGGTCCTTCAGCAGAGCCAGGATCGAGGCGCGCACGTCACCGCGCCGCGCCCTTCCCCGACCGCCGCCACGACCGCGTCCACCGCCGAAGGGTCCACCGCCGAACGGCGGTCCGAACGAACCGAACGCCCCGCGCCGCCCCTCGAAGTCGCCCCGACCCTGATGGCCGGGCCCGCAGTTCCCATGACCCTGACCGTGTCCTTGTGAACGCATCGCTACGCTCCTTCCATCGTTGATCTGTCGCGATGCGTCAACGATATATCGGAATAGGTCGGCTGACAACACCCAATCGGTCCAGCAACCGCGAATTGGCCTTGGCCTGCGGCTTTGCCGCACCCCTACGGTCGGTTCATGCGGATTCGAATCGTCGACGCCTTCACCGACCGCCCCTTCGCCGGCAACCCCGCCGGAGTCCTGCTGCTGGACTCCGACCACTTCCCCGCCGACTCCTGGCTCCAGCAGGTCGCGACGGAGGTGAACCTCTCGGAAACCGCCTTCGCCCACCGTCTCCCCTCCGGCGGCGAGGCCGACTGGGCACTGCGCTGGTTCACCCCCGCCACCGAGGTCGACATGTGCGGGCATGCCACGCTGGCCACCGCCCATGTCCTGCACACCACGGGCACCGCGAGCGGCACGGTGCGCTTCACCGCGCGCTGCGGCATCCTGAGCGCCACCGCCCACCAGGACGGCACGATCACGCTCGACTTCCCCACCGCACCCCTCACGCCCGTCGAGATCCCGGACGGTGTCGCCGCGGCGCTGGGCGCGAGGGTGATCTCGGCCCATGACACGGGCGCGGACATCGGCGACCTGGTGGTCGAACTGACCGACGAGCGGACCGTACGCGGGCTGACGCCCGACATCCCGGCACTGGTGGCGCACTCCGCGCGCGGCATCATCGCCACGGCCGCCGCCGAAGACCCGGCCGCCGGCTACGACTTCGTCTCGCGCGGCTTCTTCCCCCGGGTCGGCATCGACGAGGACCCGGTGACCGGCAGCGCGCACACGGCCCTCGCGCCGTTCTGGTCCGCGCGTCTTCGCCGCGGCGAACTCACCGGGCTCCAGGCCTCCGCCCGCTCCGGCCTGGTCCGCACCGCACTGCGCGGCGACCGCACCCTGTTGACCGGCCGAGCCGTGACCGTCATCGACGGCGAGCTGCTCACCGCGCCCTGACAGGCCGAAACGCCAAGGGGCGTACGGCACTCGCCGTACGCCCCTTGCTGCCCTCGCCGATCACGGCGTGGGCAGCCACCCCACCCTCCCGGCCAGCAGCGCGTATCCGACAAAGGCCACGATGTCGAGCAGCGCATGCGCCGCCACCAGCGGCCCGACCCGCCCCCACCGCCGGTAGAGCAGGACGAAGACCACACCCATCACCATGTTGCCGACGAAACCGCCGACGCCCTGGTAGAGGTGGTACGAGCCGCGCAGCACCGAGCTCGCGACCAGCGCCGCCATCGGCGTCCACCCCAACTGCCCCAGTCTGCGCAGCAGATACCCGACGACGATCACTTCCTCCAGTACGGAGTTCTGGATCGCCGACAGGATCAGCACCGGAAATTTCCACCACACCTCGGGCAGTGATTCGGGCACCACGGTGAGGTTGAAACCGGCGGTGCGCGCCACGAGATAGAAGGCCAGCCCGGCGCTGCCGATGACCGCCGCGACGAGCGCGCCGCGTCCCAGATCGGACCATGGTCTGCTCCGGTCGAAACCGATCGACCGCAGGCCCGCACCCTCGCGCATCAGCAGATGCGCGACGAGCAGGACGGGCACCAGCGCCGTCGCGATGTCGAAGAGCTGCCAGGCGAGATCGAGCCACGGGCGCCCGGGGGCGAACGACCCGTTCAGCGTCGCCGCCTGGTCCTTGAGGCCCCCTGGTTTCGTCAGCGATCCGACAAAGCTGATCAGCGCCGACACTCCGCTCGCGCCGAGCGAGAGGGCCAGTACGAGCAGCATCTCGGACCGCAAGATCCGTCGCGACATGCCCTCTTGAGGAAGAGAATCAGCCACGCGTCCCGCTTCCGCCTGCACACCTGCCTCCAGTTGTGTATTCCCGCCTCATCCCCATCCTCGCCCCGCTAGGGTCTCGAATACAGGTACGAAGATCGCGCGCGACAGGCCGGGGGACAAGCGTCATCGCAATGACGCGGTCCCCTTTTCCTTGCTCATCGTTCAAGGAGGGGCACCACCGCATGGGACGTCACAGCTTGCCCGACGACGACATGAGGGGCGGAGGCAGGTCCCGTCCGCGCGTGCGCCGTCGTACGGTCGCCGGCGCCACCATGCTCGTTCTCGCCCTGGCGGCGGGCACGGGAGTCGCCGCCCAGAGCGGACTGCTGTCCTTCGCGGACTCCTGCAAGGACGCGGCGGTCCGCCTGGAGGTGGTCGCCTCCCCCGACATCGCACCGGCCGTGCGCGCGGTCGCCGACAGCGCTCGTCAGCAGGAGGTCACCTCCGACGGGCAGTGCATGGATGTACGTGTCACCGCACGCGAGAACTACAAGGTCGCCCAGGAACTGGCCGTCGCCGGCAACAAGCCGGAGTACGAGGTGTGGCTGCCGGACTCGGCCTTCTGGGCCGAGCGCACCAAAGCCCTGGGGGGCGGCGTGCCCCTCACCCCGGCCGGCAATGTCGCGGTGTCCCCGATAGCCCTGGCCACGGTCCACGCGGCGGGCACCGAGCTGGGCTGGCCCGGGAAGACGTACACCTGGGCGGAGTTGACCGCGGCTGCCACCACGACGGAAACGCTGCGCCTCGGCGCCGCCGACCCGGCCCGCAGTGCCACCGGGCTGCTGGCGCTCACCAGTGTCTCCGCGTCCACACAGAAGTCGGGCCCGGACGCCGACACCAAGGTCGCGGCCACCGCCAAGGCGCTGTCGCGGCGGGTGTCCCCGGCCGACTCGCAGGTCGTGCGCACGCTCGCGCGGGACGGCTCCGCCGAGGACGTCCGGGATCCCCGGCGCAACCAGGCCGTGTTCCTCTCCGAGCAGGCCGCCTACGCGTACAACTCCGCCACCTCATACTCCACACGAGACCTCGAGCTCTTCTATCCCAAGGACTCGGCGCCCCGGCTGGACTACCCGTACCAACTGGTCGACGAGTCCGAGCTGAGCACCGACGAGAGCCGGGCCGCGACGCGCTTCATGGCCCTGCTGGGCGAGCCGGAGCCCCGGCGCACCCTGGCCGCGCACGGCTTCCGTGCGGCCGACGAGGCGGCCGCGGAGAGTCTCGTACGCACGGCGGGCGGCCGGGCGCCGCAGCCGTTCACCGCGACCGAAACCGCCGCTCCGCTCCGCCCGGACGCCCTCCAGGAAACGCTCGGCCTGTGGACCATCACCGTGCAGAGCGCCCGCCTCACCACGGTCGTCGATGTCTCGGGATCCATGCAGGCGCCGGTGCCCGGCCGTGACGCGCAGAGCCGGCTCGATGTCACCAAGGCCTCGCTGCTCCAGGCGATGGAACAGTTCACACCCGAGGACGAGATCGGGCTGTGGGAGTTCGCGACCGGCCTGGACGGACCGCGCGACTACCGCAAGCTCGTGGCGACGGCCCGGCTCGGCGCTCCCGGCAAGGGTGGCGGCACCCACCGCGCTCAGCTCGCCGAGGCCTTCAAGGCGCTCGCCCCGGTGCCGGAAGGCGCGACCGGCCTGTACGACACGACGCTGGCGGCCTACAAGGAGGCCCAGGGCAGCTACGTGAAAGGCAAGTTCAACGCCCTGGTCATCCTCACCGACGGTTCCAACCAGGACCGGTTCAGCATCACCCGCAGCGCGCTGCTCAACCAGCTGAAGAAGCTCAGCGACCCGCAGCGCCCGGTACCGCTGATCGCCATCGCCGTCGGCCCCGACGCCGACCTCCGGGAGGCCGACCAGATCGCCAGGGCGGCGGGCGGTGCGGGGTACCAGGTGAGCGACCCCGCCGAGATCCAGGCCGTGATCCTCAAGGCGATCATGGCGGTCGGGCAGGCGGGGCAAGCCGCTCAGGAGTGAGCACCGGGGAAGCCGACCGGCCAGGTGTGCACCGGCTCGCCCTCATGCATCAGCTCGCAGTAGCGGCGGGTGGTGGCCGCGAGGGCGGCGTCCCTCTCCAGACCGGCCTCCAGGGCCCGGTGGTAAGTGTCCGCCTGCCAGGAGGCTCCGTTCACCCGGCGCCTGCACCGCTCCTCGATCACACCGAGATAGAAGTCGCGGTCGGCGGGCTCGACGTTCCACGCGTCGAGCCCGGCCGCGGCGAGCGGCAGCAGTTCGTCGCGCACGAGCTTGACGGCGGGCACCTGCGTGATGCCGCCGGCCCGGCCCGGGCGCGGCCACCGGAGCTCGGCGTCGATGCCGTGACGGCACGCCGTGTCGAAGTTCTCGGCGGCGGCGGCGAAGGGCAGCCGGGTCCACACGGGCCGGGCCTCCTCGGCGAGCGCGCGCACCAGCCCGTAGTAGAAGGCGGTATTGGCGATCACATCGGTGACCGTGGGGCCGGCGGGCAGCACCCGGTTCTCCACCCGCAGATGGGGTACACCCTCGTCGATTCCGTACACCGGCCGGTTCCAGCGGTAGACGGTGCCGTTGTGCAGGACGAGTTCCTGGAGCCGTGGCACACCGCCGTCGTCGATCACCCGGAGCGGGTCCTCGTCGTCGCAGATCGGCAGCAGGGCGGGGAAGTAGCGCAGATTCTCCTCGAAGAGGTCGTACGCCGAGTCCACCCATCGCTCGCCGAACCAGGTACGCGGCCGTACGCCCTGCGCCTGGAGCTCGGGCGGGCGGGTGTCGGTTGCCTGCTGGAACAGGGGCGGCCTCGACTCGCGCCACAGCTCTCTGCCGAAGAGGAACGGCGAGTTGGCACCGACCGCGACCTGTACGGCGGCCACCGCCTGCGCGGCGTTCCACACGTCGGCGAACCGTCCGGGCGTGACCTGCAGATGCAGCTGCACGGAGGTGCAGGCGGCCTCGGGGGCGATCGACGCCGAGGTACACGTCAGGCGCTCCACACCGGAGATGTCGAGTGTGAAATCCTCGCCCCGCGCGGCGACGATCTGGTCGTTGAGCAGGGTGTACCGGTCGACGTCCGAGAGATTGGCGGAGACCAGGTCCTGCTGGGCGAGCGTCGGGAGAATTCCGATCATCACAATCCCCGCGCCGACTTCGTTCGCTTTCCGATGGGCATAGCCGAGGCCGGTGCGCAACTCCTCGGCCAGCTGGTCGAGAACACGCCCGCCCAACCGGTGCGGAACGATGTTTACTTCCAGGTTGAACATTCCGAGCTCGGTCTGGAAATCATGGCTCGCGATGCGATCGAGTACCTCCTTATTCATCATCCGTGGCATCCCGTCGGCACCTGCCAGATTCAGTTCGATCTCGAGGCCCATGAGATTCTTGGGCCGGTCGAACCTCTTCTCGGCCAGCAGTCTCCCCAGTCCCGCGAGACACTGCTGCAACTTTCTCCGGTACCTTTGCCGATCGGACAGGTCGATTCCGCCTGCCACGACCTTCTCCCCCATCGAAGCGTCCCTCCTCGAGTGGGCAGTCCCACGGCCGCCGTACGCAACGGCCGCTCGCGTCACGGACGATAATGCCCAGACTGACTGATCCATAACGTCCCACAGGCGATCCGGGACCGGTAGTGTGGACAGAGGCTCCAGCGGCACATTCCTACGGCATGTCGCACTATGCAGTTTGCACTGCCCGACGCCTGGTGAAAAGCACCGACTGGTTTCGGCCGACCGCGCGACAGCGAAAATCCCAGGCCGGAGCCCTGCCTTCACGTAATATCGAGAGTAACTCCGCAGAACAAAGACCTGATATCGCCTTGCCGGAAATACCTGCGATCGCTAGTGGAAACACTGCGAGAACACGCGTCGTATAAACTCCGCAAACGAGGCAGAGAGTTGGCGCCCGGTGGCCTTTCCGGCCCCCCTCTGGCCCCGCACGCTGACCGTGCCGTCCGCACCTGCCCACGCTCCAACGTGTCTCCGAAGTGAGAGGCGACCCACCATGCCGCTGCATGTCCCCCCGGCTCCCGCGCCTGCCCTGCGCAGTGTCCTCGCGGCTCTCGGTTCTCCCACGGCCGTGCGCGAGGCCCGCACCCCCGCTCTCAGGTCCGTCCAGGGTCCTCTGAGCCCAGAACTGCCGCTCCCGGTCCACGTACTGGACCAGATCGTGCCGAGCGGCCATGCTCCCTACACCCGCCTCACGGGCTGGCGCTTCCTGATCCGCAGCGGCGAACGAGCCGTGGCCGCGGCGGAGACGACGCTCACCCCCGACGGCTGGACCTTCTCCCACTTCTTCGAAGGCCCCTACCTCAGCTCCACGGAGCGGGCACTGCGCCAGGCCGAATCGATGCGAACGCCCTTCCAGCCCCGACTACTGTCCATTCCCGAGCTCTACATGCTCACGCTCTGGCTGCACGGCGACACGGACGCGGACGCCTCGGCGGGCACACCCCTGCCGACGGACGTCCTCGTGCCGCTCGCCCCCGCGCCGCCGGGCATCGCCGCACACCGTCCGCACCGGGTCGCCGATCTGCTGCCGGTCATGACCCTGCGGCTCGCACCCGCCCCGCTGCTCGGCTCACCCGCCTGAAACCACCCGCCTCGCGCCCCGTGACCGCCCGGTCGCGGGGCGCACTGGTGCCCCGGGTGGACTAGTCCAGACCGGCCACCCCGAACCACCCGAAAGGACATTGGACTTGAGCTGAACCGTCCGCCCGGGTGATACGTCATTAAGCAGTAAGAAGTGCTGCCGTGAAATCCCTGCGGATTGACGCCCGTGGGGCAACACTGGGACCGGACCGACAGATACGGGGGGCGGCCATGAACACTTCATCAAGCCGCAGGACACTCACCACACCGCAGCGAAAGAACCCACCCATGTGCCAGCACCAGCCACTCTGCCCGACCTCCGACTCAGCCGACCGGGAAGCGGCACGTCTCGTGGCGCACCACCCGGAGCAGGGCTGGAGCCTGCTGTGCAACGGCGTCCTGCTCTTCGAGGACACCGGTGAGCTCCTGCCTGACGGGCAGATCATCGCTCCGCACCGCCCGCGCGAGACCGGGCAGGTGATGACGGCCGCCTGAAGCGCCGTCCGTACGACCGGGGGCCGGCCGGAGAATTCGCTCCGTACCGGCCCCGACGCGTGTCCGCCCGCGTGTCAGTTGTCGTACTCGTCCAGCGGCGGGCAGGAGCAGACGAGGTTACGGTCGCCGAACGCGCCGTCGATCCTGCGCACCGGCGGCCAGTACTTGTCCGAGGCGCTCACACCGGCCGGGAAGACCGCCTCGTCCCTGCTGTAGGCGTGCTCCCACTCCCCGCCGAGCGCGGCCGCCGTGTGCGGGGCGTTGCGCAGCGGGTTGTCGTCGGCGGGCCACTCGCCCGACGCGACCTTCTCGATCTCCCCGCGGATCGCGATCATCGTCTCGCAGAAGCGGTCGATCTCGTTCAGGTCCTCGCTCTCGGTGGGCTCGATCATCAGCGTGCCGGCCACCGGGAAGGACATCGTCGGCGCGTGGAAGCCGTAGTCGATCAGCCGCTTGGCGATGTCGTCGACGCTGACGCCCGTCGCCTTCGACAGCGGCCGCAGGTCCACGATGCACTCGTGCGCCACCAGCCCGGCCGGGCCCGTGTAGAGCACCGGGTAGTGCGGCTCGAGGCGCTTGGCGATGTAGTTGGCCGCGAGCACGGCGACCTGGGTCGCGCGCTTGAGGCCCTCGCCACCCATGAGACGTACGTACGCCCACGAGATCGGCAGAATGCCCGCCGAGCCCCACGGCGCGGCCGAGATCGGGCCGACACCCGTCTCCGGGCCGGCGGTCGGCTGGAGCGGGTGGTTCGGCAGGTACGGGGCGAGGTGCGCCCGCACACCGACCGGACCGACGCCGGGGCCTCCGCCGCCGTGCGGGATGCAGAAGGTCTTGTGCAGGTTCAGGTGCGAGACGTCGCCGCCGAACGTGCCGGGCTTGGCGAGGCCCACCAGGGCGTTGAGGTTGGCGCCGTCGACGTACACCTGACCGCCGGCCTCGTGCACCAACGCGCAGATGTCGGCGACATGCTCCTCGAACACACCGTGCGTCGACGGGTACGTGATCATGAGGACGGACAGCTCGTCGCGGTACTGCTCGATCTTGGCGCGCAGGTCCGCGATGTCCACCTCCCCGTCGTCGGCGGTCTTCACCACGACGACCTTCATGCCGGCCATCACGGCGCTGGCGGCGTTGGTGCCGTGCGCGGAGGACGGGATGAGGCAGATGGTGCGCTGATCGTCGCCGCCCGCACGGTGGTACGCGCGTACGGCGAGCAGGCCCGCGAGCTCGCCCTGCGAACCGGCGTTGGGCTGGATGGACACCGCGTCGTAGCCGGTGACCTCGGCGAGACGCTCCTCCAGCTCGCGGATGAGCGTGAGATACCCGGCGGCCTGCTCGACCGGGGCGAAGGGGTGGACCGCCGCGAACTCCGGCCAGGTCACCGGCTCCATCTCGGTGGTCGCGTTCAGCTTCATGGTGCAGGAGCCGAGCGGGATCATGCCCCGGTCCAGCGCGTAGTCACGGTCGGCGAGCTTGCGCAGGTAGCGCAGCATCGCGGTCTCTGAGCGGTGCTGGTGGAAGACGGGGTGCGCAAGGTACTCGTCGGTCCGCAGCAGGGCCTGGGGAAGCGTTTCCTCAGTGGCCGCGTCGAGCGCCTCGATGTCGCCGTCGACGCCGAAGGCCGACCAGACGGCGGACAGTTGCGCACGCCCGGTGGTCTCGTCGCAGGCGATGGAGACCGCGTCGCCGTCGACGAGGTGGAGGTTGACCCCGCCCTCGCGGGCGGCGGCCACGACCTCGGCGGCCTTGCCGGGCACCCGCACGGTCAGTGTGTCGAAGTACGTACCGTGCACGACCTCCACACCGCCGGCGCGCAGCCCCTCGGCGAGCAGCGTCGCGTAGCGGTGGGTGCGCTGGGCGATCGAGCGCAGGCCGTCCGGACCGTGGTAGACCGCGTACATGCCCGCCATGACGGCGAGCAGGACCTGGGCGGTGCAGATGTTGCTGGTGGCCTTTTCGCGGCGGATGTGCTGCTCACGGGTCTGCAGCGCGAGCCGGTAGGCCTTGTTGCCGTCCGCGTCCACGGAGACACCGACGAGCCGGCCGGGCAGACTGCGCGCGAACGTGTCGCGTACGGCCATGAAGCCGGCGTGCGGACCGCCGAAGCCCATCGGGACACCGAAGCGCTGGGTGGTGCCCACCGCGATGTCGGCGCCCAGCTCGCCGGGCGAGGTGAGCAGGGTCAGCGCCAGCAGATCGGCTGCGACGGTGACGATCGCGCCGAGCTCGTGCGCCTGGTCGATGACGGGCTTGATGGTCCGTACGGCACCGGAGGCGCCCGGGTACTGCAGCAGCACGCCGAAGACACCGCGCTCAGCGATGTCGGCCGGGATGCCCTCGCTCAGGTCGGCGGTGACGACCTCGACTCCGGTCGGCTCGGCGCGGGTCTGGATCACCGCGATGGTCTGCGGCAGGGTGTCGGCGTCGACCAGGAACACGCCGTTCCTGACCTTGCCGACCCGGCGGGCGAGCGACATGGCCTCGGCGGCGGCGGTGCCCTCGTCGAGCAGCGAGGCGCCGGAGGTCGGCAGGCCGGTCAGATCGGCCACCATCGTCTGGAAGTTGAGCAGCGCCTCGAGCCTGCCCTGGGAGATCTCCGGCTGGTACGGCGTGTACGCGGTGTACCAGGCCGGGTTCTCCATGACATTGCGCAGGATGACCGGCGGAGTGAACGTGCCGTAGTAGCCGAGGCCGATCATCGGCGCCAGCACCTGATTGCGGTCGGCCAGCGTGCGCAGCTCGGCGAGAACCTCGGCCTCGGTGCGCGCGCCCGGGAGGTTCAGCGCCTCCGCGTTCTTGATCACATCAGGCACCGCGGCGGCGGTCAGCTCGTCCAGCGAGCCATAGCCCACCTGCGCGAGCATCTTGGCCTGGGCCTCGGCGTCGGGCCCGATGTGGCGCTGCTCGAAGGGGGTGCCTCGCTCCAGCTGGGAGAGCGACATGCGGTTGGCGGTCATTAGGGAGGCCTCCTGGTCTGACACGACCTGCGAGGGCACCACGGCGCGGATGCCCGGACGGCCTCCCCCTCTGTCATCTCAACCTGAGAGTTTCACCGGACCGTCCGCAAGCGGGAACTCCCGCACACGACGCTCCGGCTTTCACCGTCGGTGAGAGCGGATGCCGTCCGACACCCGCCCTGCTTTCCAGAGTGACCTCGTCCGTGCGGTACAGGGGCCTGAGAGATTCCGGGGAGGATTTGCTCCTTCGGCGCCACCGGCACTTCGACTTCACCGGAGGACTCTCCCGCACGGGGTCAGCAGCCGCCTGCCAGCCTACCAGCGCGCCCCCTCGGCGATCGCTCAAGTGGCCGACACCCCCAATGTGCACTTTTGTAGTATTTAAACAGCAGTTGCGACCTATTGGAGGGACCGTGCAGACCGATATCGATCCGCGCAGCCTGATCGGCCGCAAGGCGTTCGACCGCAATGGCACCAAGATCGGGACTGTGGACGAGGTGTACCTGGACGACGCCACAGGTGTGCCCGAATGGGCTGCCGTACGCACCGGACTCTTCAGCCGCGACGCCTTTGTCCCGCTGGAGCCCAGCGAGGTCGTCAACGACACCCTCCACGTCCCCTACGAACGCTCGCTGATCAAGGACGCCCCGGACTTCGGAGTCGGCCGCCACCTCTCCCCCGAGCAGGAGCTGCAGCTCTACCACCACTACGGCCTCGAACTCTCCGACGCACCTGAGACTCCTGCGCCGCCCTCCCCCGACGCGGACTCCGGCCCCGGCTCGGGCGCGGGCTCCGGCTCCGACCGGGACTTCGGCCGACTGGCCGGCCAGGAGGACTGAGCGGAGCCTTCCGCCGCCGGGGCAAGCGGCACCAGTGGCAGCGGATCGCCGGTCTCCAGGTCCGGGTCGTCCACCCTGAACGTCCGCACCCGCCCCGGCCGCGACCCCGGAACCTCGAAACGCACGGTGACCCGCCCCACCCGCTGCCCTGCACCCACCCCGCCCCGTACTCGGCATGCCGTACGTCGTGCCCGGGCAGCCAGCGCCGCTCGGCGGGCACCTCGGGCTCGCCGGCACCGGCCCCGCCGCCATCGGCGTCCGCGCCCTCGTGCGGCGCCGGCCCGCCCTCCGCCGCCGCCTCGGCCCCCGCCGCCTCGGATTCGGCCAGCTCACCTGCCGCGGCCGCCTGGGCGAAGAGATCCTCCTGGGTGTAGTCCGCGAGCCCGGTCACGCCCACCCCCAGCAGCCGCACCCCGCCCGTGGTGTCCACAGCCTCGAGCAGCCGCCCCGCGGCCTCCCGCACCACCCCGGGGTCGTCCGTCGGCCCTCGCAGCGTCTCCGAGCGCGTCAGCGTCGAGAAGTCGTACCGCCGCACCTTCAGCACGATGGTCCGGCCCGAGTGCCCGGAGGCCCGCAGCCGCTGCACACACCGCTCGGCGAGCCGCTCCACCTCGATCCGCACCCGCACCCGGTCGTGCAGATCCACATCAAAGGTGTCCTCGACCGACACCGACTTCGTGTCCCGCTCGGCCACCACCGGCCGGTCGTCGTGCCCAACTGCCATCCGGAACAGCGAGGCCCCGTGCGCCTTGCCCAGCAGCCGTACGAGCTCGTCCTCGCCCGCCTCCGCCAGGTCGGCGACCGTCGTCATGCCGGCCCGCCGCAGATGCTCCCCGGTCGCCGGCCCCACCCCGGGCAGCGTCCGCACGGACATCGGCCCGAGCAGCTCACGCTCCGTACCAGGCTCTATGAGCACCAGACCATCGGGTTTCGCCTGCTCGGAGGCGATTTTCGCGAGCATCTTGGATCCCGCGAGCCCCACCGACCCGGTCAGCCCCGTGACCACGCGAATGTCCGCACGCAGCCGCTCACCGGTCGCCCTGGCCGACTGCGCGTCATCGGCCGAGCCGCCCGCCTCCAGATCGACAAAGGCCTCGTCCAGGCTCAGCGGCTCCACCAGCGGCGAGAGCCGGCCCAGCAGCTCCATCACCTGCTCGCTCACCGACCGGTAGAGCAAGAAGCGTGGCACCAGATACGCCGCATTCGGCGCCAGACGCCGGGCCTGCGCCATCGGCATCGCCGAGTGCACCCCGAAGCGTCTGGCCTCGTACGAAGCGGTGGCGACGACCCCGCGTGGCCCGAGCCCGCCGACCACCACGGGCTTCCCGCGCAGACTCGGCTTCGCCGCCTGTTCGGCGGCGGCGAAGAAGGCATCCATGTCCAGATGCAGAATCGTAGGCGCGGCTCTCACATCTTTGATGCTGCCCTACGCCACTGACAACGGGCCGCTCAGACGGCCCGGTCGCGCCGTCGTCTGGCCAGTTCGTCGGCGGGGTTGTTCCCGATCAGGGTCTCGCCGGTGTCGACCCGCTCACCGTGCAGCTGCGAAAGCGCGGCCTCGACGTCCCGCCACACCACACCCACGGCGATCCCGAAGATCCCCTGGCCGCCCTGGAGCAGATCGACGACCTCGTCGGGCGAGGAGCACTCGTAGACCGTCGCGCCGTCGCTCATGAGCGTCATCCGCTCGAGATCCCTGAAGCCGCGGTCCCTCAGATGGTGCACCGCGGCACGAATGTTCTGCAGCGCGACGCCGGTGTCCAGGAAACGCTTGACGATCTTGAGGACGACCACATCACGGAAGCTGTAGAGCCGCTGGGTGCCGGAGCCGTACGCCGACCGCACACTCGGCTCGACCAGACCGGTACGCGCCCAGTAGTCGAGCTGCCGATAGGTGATGCCGGCCGCCGCACACGCGGTCGGCCCGCGGTAGCCGATCGTCTCCGTAGAGAGCTCGCCCGCACTGTCGTGAAGCGGATGCGGCACACTCTCCCCCAGACTGCGTCCGGGGAGACCCCCAGCCGTACTGTCGCCGCTGCTTCTCACGCCGACCTCCGTCCTTGACCTGCCATCTCGACGGTAGGCAGTCACCTGCGGTGCGTCAACGATCGCCACACTCGGCACGCCGAGTGATAATCACCCTGAGAGTGGTTTCCCGTGCCCCATTTCGGGGAAAGGCTGGCCGGTTGTGCCGAACGGCGCCCGCCCGGCGACACTCACTGGCTGTTGGTGCCGAAGTCCTCGGGCGAGATCTGATCGAGGAACTCGCGGAACTTCTCCACCTCGTCCTCCTGCTCGTCCGGGATGGCGATCCCCGCGTCGTCCAGCACCCCGTCACTGCCGTAGATCGGCGTACCGGTGCGCAGGGCCAGCGCTATGGCGTCGGACGGCCTGGCGCTCACCTCGACTCCACTGGCGAAGACCAGCTCCGCGTAGAAAACCCCTTCGCGCAGGTCAGTGATGCGGACCTCGGTGAGCTCCTGGCCCACCGCTTCCAGCACATCCTTGAAGAGGTCATGGGTCAGCGGCCTGGCAGGAGCCATGCCCTGCTGCGCAAAGGCAATGGCGGTCGCCTCCCCGGGACCGATCCAGATGGGGAGGTACCGGTCGCCTCCCACTTCACGCAGGAGCACGATCGGTTGGTTGGAGGGCATTTCAACCCGGACACCCACAACGTCGAGCTCGTTCACACAGCAACCCTAGGACGTGCCCGACCGGTTTGGGTAGTCGGGCTCCCCCATGATCACTGGAGTCGCACTCCGAGTGCGGTCTGCACCAGTGCGGCATGCAGCCGTACGGAGAGTGCCGCGAGCTCCTTGGCAGTGGCCTCGGCATGTGCCCTGGTCTGCGGATTGCGGTGCCGTCGCAGCGGCGATACCACCTGCTCGACCAGCCCGGCCTCACGATCGGCAGCGGCCTTCATGGCGCGCAGATGCCGCGGCTCGAGGCCGAATCTCCCCAGATCCGCGACAAGCCTGGCCACGGTCACCGACTCCGAGTCGTAGCCACCGTCCGCGTCGGCCGCGACTAGGCCGTACGACTCCCACTCGTCCAGCTCCTCCTCGCTCACCTCGGCGGCGGCGAGGAGCTCCGCCCGGCCCACCCGGGCAGCGGTCGGGCGATCGGAGTCGGAGTCCCAGGCACCGTCCAGCAGCTCCCGCTGCGCCCCCTGTGCGGGCAGCTGCGCCTGTTCCCCATGGCTCAGGGCGTCGAGATGCTCCCGGATGACCTTCAGCGGCAGATAGTGGTCCCGCTGCATCCGCAGCACCTGAGCCAGCCGCTCCACGTCCTCGGGGCTGAACTTGCGATATCCGGACGGCGTCCGCCGCGGCTCGACAAGACCTTCGGCCTCCAGGAAGCGGATCTTGGAGATCGTGACCTCGGGAAACTCCTCGCGCAGCCGACTGAGCACCGTACCGATGCTCATCAGCCTCTCGCCCGCGGTGGCGGTGCCGTGACCGGCACCGCCCGTCGGTGTTCGCAGCATGTACCTTCCTGGGGGTCCCCCCGGACGGAGTGTGGGGGAGGGTCAGAAGCCCCGCTGGCTTGCGTAGAAGACCAGCCGGTACTTGCCGATCTGGACCTCGTCACCGTTCGACAGAAGGACCGAGTCGATCCGCTCACGGTTGACGTACGTACCGTTCAGACTGCCGACGTCCGCGACGCTGAAGCCGCCGTCCGCGCCCCTGCGGAACTCCACATGACGCCGCGACACGGTCACGTCGTCGAGGAAGATGTCGCTCTGCGGGTGTCGGCCGGCCGTGGTCAGCTCGCCGTCCAGCAGGAAGCGGCTGCCCGAGTTCGGACCGCGGCGCACCACCAGGAGCGCCGAGCCGAGCGGCAGCGCGTCGACGGCCGCCTGAGCCTCGGGAGAGAGCGAGGGCACGGCGGTCTGCCCCGTCACCTCCGCGTCGTAGGCCTCGATGCCGGAGATGGAGATCGTCGAGGTCGTCTCGGAGGGGCGCTCCGCGGGCACTCCGCCGCGCAGCGGCGCACCACAGTTGGAGCAGAAACGACTGGCCTCGGCATTGCGGTGCCCACACCTCGTACAAACCAGCAGGGCCATGGACGGATCCTCCTGCCGCGGCTGCCCCGCGTGGGGATTGGTCGCATACGGGTCGGAGGCAAACCCTCCACCCGTACTTGAGGTTGATGGTTCCCCGAAACCTATGCGGCCCGGACCGGCAGGGTCAACAGATGACGCGCCGGGACCGCCCGAAATGTCACCGCCCGGACCAGCGATCTCGTCCCGGAAGAGCGGACGCTCGGCACCCTGCTCCTCCCCCTGGCCATGGCGCGGCGCGCGATGCCTGGCGTTGCCGCCGTCCTCGCGTGCGCTCTTGCCGAACAACTTCCCAAACAACTTCACGGGCGATTCCCCTTGACCGAAATAGACCCGCCCGTGGGGCAGGACGAACCCTCAATGATCACACCTGCCGACCCGGACATCCTCACAACGTCCGTAACCACCAGACAGTTTCCACCACGCGGCACACTTGTGATGTGCCGACCCCCCGAACCCTCATGCCCTCGTCCGCCGGACCTCATGCGCCGGCGCCTCACTGCGATGACGAGCGAGCGTAGTCAGGCCGCTCCGCAGGTCGCAAGGCATCCACAACGATCTTCTCCGACCGGGTCACGGTGGCGGTGGCCTGCTCCTTCTCCAGCGTCTGCACCACACCGCCGGGGATGTTCAGCGCCGGCTCCAGATCCTGCGGCTTACCGATGACCTTGAAGGTGTACGGCGCGGTGATCCGCTTGCCGTCCACCTCGATCTCGCCGCCGGTGCCGGTGAAGTGCGTGTCCGCGACGACCCTGATGTTGTTGACCTGGATCGCTTCCGCGCCCGCGGCCCGCAGTTCCTGGATCGTGTCGAGAAGCATGTCCGACTCGACGGTGCCGGACGGGTCTTCGATGGTCAGCGTGATGCCCGGTCCCTGCGCCGCGACCGTGCCGGCCAGGATGCCCAGCTGCTGCTCCTTCTGCTGCGTCTGCCTGCGCGCCTCTTCCGCCTGGTCGGAGCTGTTCTCCAGCTCGGCACGCTGGTCCTCCAGACGCTGCTTCTCGTCCTCGAGCCGCTGGGTGCGGTTGTCGAGTTCGTCGAGGATGCGCACCAGATCCTCTTGGCGGGCGCCGCGCAGCGCGCTGTTGTCGCTGTTCGAGCGGACCTGAATGGCGAGTCCGAGACCGAGGACGAACAACAGCACCGCGACGATGAGTTGGGCGCGCGTGACCCGCGGCGGCCACAGCACGGCGGCGAGCCGCTGCCGGCCCGTCCGCTGCACAGGCTCAGGCTCAGGCTTCGGTTCCGGCTCCAGCTTCGGTTCCGGCTCGGGCGCGGGCGCGGGCACGTCCGCCGACGGCACCACGGCCTCCGGCTCCTCGTCCTTGGGCGTGTCGCCCTTCGGGTTCTCTTCGCTGTTCATCGGCCTCACGCCCGGAACACATGCCGGCGGATCGCGGCAGCGTTGGAGAAGATCCGGATGCCGAACACGACCACGACACCCGTGGACAGCTGGGCGCCGACGCCCAACTTGTCGCCCAGGAACACGATCAGGGCGGCCACCACCACGTTCGACAGGAAGGAGACGACGAAGACCTTGTCGACGAAGATGCCGTCGAGCATGGCCCGCAGGCCACCGAAGACAGCGTCCAGAGCCGCGACGACAGCGATCGGCAGATAGGGCTCGACCACCGCCGGTACCTCGGGTCGGACCAACAGTCCGACCACGACTCCCACGACGAGGCCCAGTACGGCGATCACGATGTGCCCTTCCCTGTGTCAGCCGTGCCCTGCCCGTTGCCCTTCCCGGCGTCGGCGGTCTTCGGCTCTGCTGTACGTACGATCAAGCTCGGCGCCGCCGGCAGACGCACCGTTTCCTCACTGGAAATGTTGGTGCGGATACCGAAGTTCTCCTGCAACGCGTGCAGATACTGCCCGTCGGCACTGTCCTGGAACGCGGTGCTCAACTTCTTGCCGTCCCCCACCGCGAGCACGGTGTACGGCGGCACCAGCGGCTTGTTGTCGACCAGTATGGCGTCGCCCGCCGCTCGGATCGCCGACAGGGCGGTCAGCCGCTGCCCGTTGATGGCCACGGCCTCGGCACCGGACTCCCACAGGCCGTTGACGATCCGCTGCATATCGCGGTCCCGCACCCGGCCCGTGTCATTGAAGCCGCTGCTCTCCCGCGGCCCGTCGCCGCCCTGCTGGGTGTCCTTCGCATCGTCGACGACGAGCTTCACGCCCGGTCCCTCGACCTCGGTGGCACCGGACAGCAGCGCTACGAGTTCCCCCTGGTCCCCGCCCTGTGTCCTGAGAGCCTTCCGCTGCCGCTCCCCGACCTCGCCGCGGAGCTCGTCGACACTTCGCTCGAGCGCGTCCGCCGCAGACGTCTCCGCGTCGATACGGTCGATGAGCTCCTCGCGCTCCTTCGCCACGACCGGTGCCGATATCCGCGCCTGAGCGGCACCCACGGTCACGACCATCGCCGCCAGTACGAGACCGGCCGCCAGGCCGAGCTTCGCGCGCAGCGGACGGGGAAGGCCCCCGCCCTCGGCCTCCCTGCGGGCTGTCGCTTCCGCGTAGCCGTCGTCGAGGCTGTGCTCCATCACGTTCGTCAGCAGCGACATGGACGCATCGGGGCGCGGGGGTGGAGAGCCGGTGCTCCGAACGGGGGGCTGCTGCGACATGCCGCACATCGTCGCACGTCGCAGGTGCTACCGCCGAATGGCCCCACCGGTGTGCCGGAAGCCGTCCAACGACAACTTCCGGCGCACCGGTCCCACGTCAGTGACCCGCGCTGTCCACCACGGCCGACCACTCGTCGAGCAGCGCCTGCGCAGAAGCGTCATCGGGGCCCTCGGCCCACAAATGAGTGACCGCCTCCGCCGGATCCGGGAGCACCATCACCCAGCGGCCGTCGGTCTCGACGACCCGCACCCCGTCGGTCGTGTCCACATGCCGGTCCCCGGCCGCCTCGACGACCCGTCGCATCACGAGCCCCTTGACCGCCCAGGGCGTCGCGAGATCCCGCCGCAGCACGTGCGCCTTCGGAATGCGGGCGTCGATCTGGCTGAGTGTGAGCTGCGTACGGGCCACCAGGCCGACCAGCCGTACAAAGGCCGCCGAGCCGTCGAAGACACTGCTGAACTCCGGAACGATGAAGCCACCGCGGCCGTCGCCACCGAAGATGGTCGTGTCCTCGCGCCCGACGCGGGTCAGATCGTCGGGCGATGTGGTCGTCCACTCCACCTGTGTGCCGTGGTACGCCGCCACCTGCTCGGCGATCCTGGTGGTCGTCACGGGCAGCGCCACCCGCCCGCTGCGCCGTTCCGCCGCCACCAGGTCGAGCAGCACCAGCAGCGCGCGATCGTCCTCGACGATCCGCCCTCGTTCGTCGACCAGGGACAACCGCTCGCCGACCGGGTCGAAGCGCACACCGAAGTCCGCCCGCGCGGAGGCCACCATCTCACCCAGCCGCACCAGCCCGGACCTGCGCGTATCTGCCGACTCGGTGGGCCGGGACTCGTCGAGCCCCGGGTTGACCGTGAGCGCGTCCACCCCGAGCCGCCCGAGCAGGCTGGGCAGCACAAGGCCGGCACTGCCGTTGGACGCGTCGATGACGACCTTCATCCCGGACTCGGCGATCCCGGAGGTGTCGACGTTGCGCAGCAGGGAGCCGGTGTACGAGTCGAAGACGCTGGACGGGAAGTGCAGATCGCCGATCTCTCCGGGAAAGGCCCGCCGGTACTCCTGACGCGCGAACACCCGGTCCAACTTCCGCTGCCCGGCCTGCGAGAGGTCCGCACCCCGCTCGTCGAAGAACATGATGTCCACGGAGTCCGGCACACCCGGCGACGTTCGGATCATGATGCCGCCGGCACTGCCCCGCGCGGTCTGCTGCCGTGCGACGGGCAGCGGCACATTCTCCAGATCCCGTACGTCGATGGCACTGGTCTGCAGCGCCGAGATCACGGCCCGCTTCAGCGCACGCGCACCCCGGGAGTGGTCACGCGCCGTGGTGACAGTCGCCCCCTTCTTCAGGGTGGTGGCGTACGCACCGGCCAGCCGCACCGCGAGCTCCGGCGTGATCTCCACATTGAGGATTCCGGACACCCCACGCGCCCCGAAGAGATGCGCCTGCCCCCGCGACTCCCAGATCACCGACGTATTGACGAACGCGCCGGCCTCGATCGTCTTGAACGGGTAGACCCGCACATTGCCCTGAATGATCGATTCCTCGCCTACGAGGCACTCGTCACCGATCACGGCACCGTCCTCGATGCGCGCCGCACGCATGATGTCGGTGTTCTTGCCGATCACGCAGCCACGGAGATTGCACTGCTCCCCGATGTACACGTTGTCGTGGATCACGGCCTTGTGGAGAAAGGCGCCGCTCTTGATGACCACGTTGGACCCTACGACCGTGTGCTCGCGAATCTCCGCACCCGCTTCTACCTTGGCGTAGTCACCGATGTACAGGGGACCGCGCAGCACAGCGTCCGGGTGCACTTCCGCACCTTCCGCCACCCAGACACCGGGAGAGATCTCGAACCCGTCGAGCTCCACATCGACTTTGCCCTCCAGGACATCGGCCTGGGCCTTGACGTAGCTCTCGTGCGTGCCCACGTCCTCCCAGTAGCCCTCGGCGATATAGCCGTAGATCGGCTTGCCTTCCTTCATGAGCTGCGGGAAGACATCACCGGACCAGTCAACCGGAACATCGGCCTCGACGTAGTCGAACACCCCGGGCTCCATCACATAGATGCCCGTATTGACGGTGTCCGAGAAAACCTGTCCCCAGGTCGGCTTCTCCAGGAAGCGCTCGACCTTTCCCGCTTCGTCCACAATGGTGATGCCGAATTCCAGAGGATTCGGCACCCGAGTCAGACACACCGTGACCAGTCCGCCCTTCTCCTTGTGGAAGGCGATCAGGTCGGTGAGATCGAAATCGGTGAGTGCGTCACCGGAGATGACGAGGAACGTATCGTCCTTCAGCGCCTCCTCGGCATTCTTCACACTCCCCGCAGTGCCGAGTGGCTTCTCCTCGTTGGCATAGGTGAGCTCCATCCCGAGCTCTTCGCCGTCGCCGAAATAGTTCTTGACGAGTGAGGCGAGAAACTGCACGGTTACGACGGTCTCATTGAGTCCATGCCGCTTGAGCAACCGCAGCACATGCTCCATGATCGGCCGATTGGCAACCGGCAGGAGCGGCTTGGGCATACTCGAGGTCATGGGGCGAAGTCGAGTTCCTTCGCCACCGGCCATCACGACGGCCTTCATGTCGGAAGCGTCCTCCTTGAAGAGACGACGGTCTAGCCGACTTCACCCGCCCAAAGAGGCCCTCTGGCGTCATGTGCGGCGTGCGACACTGCACGGCACGACATCGACGAGGTCAATCGGCCACTGCGTCCGCCTTGACGAGTCGGCGGACCTGGACCACGTAGAGGATCCCTGCCCACCAATACAGAGTTGTACCCCATCCTGCGAACGCCCATCCGAAAATAGCACCCAGTGACGCAAGCCACCCGCTGCCATCACTGAGGAGCAGCAGGGGGAAGGCATACATCAGGTTGAACGTAGCCGCCTTGCCCAGGAAGTTCACCTGGGGCGGCGGATAGCCGTGCCGGCGGAGGATTGCCACCATCACCAGCAGCATCAGTTCCCGGGCCAATAGTGCCGCGGTGAGCCAGATGGGCAGGATCTCGCGCCAGGTCAGTCCGACCAGGGTGGAGAGGATGTACAGACGGTCGGCCGCAGGGTCGAGCAGCCGGCCCAGGTTGCTGATCTGGTTCCATCGCCTGGCGAGCTTGCCGTCGAGATAGTCGGTGACGCCGCTGAGCATCAGTACCAGCAATGCCCAGCCATCGCTGTTGGGACCCCCGAACTCGGGGCGGAGAATCAGCCACAGGAAGAGCGGCACACCAGCGAGGCGGGCCATGCTGAGGATGTTGGGGATGGTGAGTACCCGGTCCGTCTGAACGCGGGTCTCCTGGACCTCCACCCGGGGGCCTCCTGTGTGGAACGTGCCAACGATGCCCCCTGACCTTACCCGCAGCCCCGGCCGGCCCGTGCACAGGGGTAGCACCGCGGCCCTGAACGCAGAAAAGCCCCGCACCATAAGGTGCGGGGCTTTCCCACAATGATTGTTCGGCGGTGTCCTACTCTCCCACAGGGTCCCCCCTGCAGTACCATCGGCGCTGAAAGGCTTAGCTTCCGGGTTCGGAATGTAACCGGGCGTTTCCCTAACGCTATGACCACCGAAACTCTATGAAAATATCGATCCGGAACCCGGCCTCATGTGACCTATGAGGCGGTTCGACAGTTCGTTACTTCAGAACTGACACAGTGGACGCGAGCAACTGAGGACAAGCCCTCGGCCTATTAGTACCGGTCAACTCCACACCTTGCGGTGCTTCCATATCCGGCCTATCAACCCAGTCGTCTACTGGGAGCCTTACCCTCTCTAGGAGGTGGGAGTCCTCATCTCGAAGCAGGCTTCCCTTAGATGCTTTCAGCGGTTATCCTTTCCGAACGTAGCCAACCAGCCATGCCCTTGGCAGGACAACTGGCACACCAGAGGTTCGTCCGTCCCGGTCCTCTCGTACTAGGGACAGCCCTTCTCAAGACTCCTGCGCGCAGCGTAGGGACCGAACTGTCTCACGACGTTCTAAACCCAGCTCGCGTACCGCTTTAATGGGCGAACAGCCCAACCCTTGGGACCGACTCCAGCCCCAGGATGCGACGAGCCGACATCGAGGTGCCAAACCATCCCGTCGATATGGACTCTTGGGGAAGATCAGCCTGTTATCCCGGGTACCTTTTATCCGTTGAGCGACGGCGCTTCCACAAGCCACCGCCGGATCACTAGTCCCGACTTTCGTCCCTGCTCGACCCGTCGGTCTCACAGTCAAGCTCCTTGTGCACTTACACTCAACACCTGATTGCCAGCCAGGCTGAGGGAACCTTTGGGCGCCTCCGTTACTCTTTAGGAGGCAACCGCCCCAGTTAAACTACCCATCAGACACTGTCCTGATCCGGATCACGGACCCAGGTTAGACATCCAGCACGACCAGAGTGGTATTTCAGCGACTCCACACCACTGGCGTGGCCGCTTCAAAGTCTCCCACCTATCCTACACAAGCCAGACCGAACACCAATATCAAACTGTAGTAAAGGTCCGGGTCTTTCCGTCCTGCTGCGCGAGAGCATCTTTACTCGTAGTGCAATTTCACCGGGCCTATGGTTGAGACAGTCGAAGTCGTTACGCCATTCGTGCAGGTCGGAACTTACCCGACAAGGAATTTCGCTACCTTAGGATGGTTATAGTTACCACCGCCGTTTACTGGCGCTTAAGTTCTCAGCTTCGCACGCCCGAAAGCGCACTAACCGGTCCCTTAACGTTCCAGCACCGGGCAGGCGTCAGTCCGTATACATCGCCTTACGGCTTCGCACGGACCTGTGTTTTTAGTAAACAGTCGCTTCTCGCTGGTCTCTGCGGCCACCCCCAGCTCAAGGAGCAAGTCCTCTCACCAGTGATGGCCCCCCTTCTCCCGAAGTTACGGGGGCATTTTGCCGAGTTCCTTAACCATAGTTCACCCGAACGCCTCGGTATTCTCTACCTGACCACCTGAGTCGGTTTAGGTACGGGCCGCCATGAAACTCGCTAGAGGCTTTCTCGACAGCATAGGATCATCCACTTCACCACAATCGGCTCGGCATCAGGTCTCAGCCTTAATGTGTGACGGATTTACCTGCCACACGGCCTACACCCTTACCCCGGGACAACCACCGCCCGGGCTGGACTACCTTCCTGCGTCACCCCATCGCTTACCTACTACCACCTTGGGCCGGCGGCTCACCCTCCCTCAACTCCGAAGAGATCAGGGCGGCTTCACGGCCTTAGCATTAGAGGATTCAGTATTGGGCGTTTCAAAGCGGGTACCGGAATATCAACCGGTTGTCCATCGACTACGCCTGTCGGCCTCGCCTTAGGTCCCGACTTACCTGGGCAGATCAGCTTGACCCAGGAACCCTTAGTCAATCGGCGCACACGTTTCTCACGTGTATCGCTACTCATGCCTGCATTCTCACTCGTGTACCGTCCACCACTGCCTTCCGGCGCGGCTTCACCCGGCACACGACGCTCCCCTACCCATCCCAGCGGGCGTTGGCCCTATATGCTGAAATGACACGACTTCGGCGGTACGCTTGAGCCCCGCTACATTGTCGGCGCGGAATCACTTGACCAGTGAGCTATTACGCACTCTTTCAAGGGTGGCTGCTTCTAAGCCAACCTCCTGGTTGTCTCTGCGACTCCACATCCTTTCCCACTTAGCGTACGCTTAGGGGCCTTAGTCGATGCTCTGGGCTGTTTCCCTCTCGACCATGGAGCTTATCCCCCACAGTCTCACTGCCGTGCTCTCACTTACCGGCATTCGGAGTTTGGCTAAGGTCAGTAACCCGGTAGGGCCCATCGCCTATCAGTGCTCTACCTCCGGCAAGAAACACGACGCTGCACCTAAATGCATTTCGGGAGAACCAGCTATCACGGAGTTTGATTGGCCTTTCACCTAACCACAGGTCATCCCCCAGGTTTTCAACCCTGGTGGGTTCGGTCCTCCACGAAGTCTTACCTCCGCTTCAACCTGCCCATGGCTAGATCACTCCGCTTCGGGTCTAGAGCGTGCAACTCAATCGCCCTGTTCGGACTCGCTTTCCTGGCTTCCCACACGGGTTAACCTCGCTACACACCGCTAACTCGCAGGCTCATTCTTCAAAAGGCACGCAGTCACGACCCATTGAGTAAACTCAATGAGCGACGCTCCCACGGCTTGTAGGCACACGGTTTCAGGTACTATTTCACTCCGCTCCGTCGGTACTTTTCACCATTCCCTCACGGTACTATCCGCTATCGGTCACCAGGGAATATTTAGGCTTAACGGGTGGTCCCGCCAGATTCACACGGGATTTCTCGGGCCCCGTGCTACTTGGGTGTCTCTTAAACGAGCCGTATGAATTTCAGCTACGGGGGTCTTACCCTCTACGCCGGACCTTTCGCATGTCCTTCGCCTACCCATACGGTTTCTGACTCGTCTCACAGCCGGCAGACCGTGAAAAAGAGATCCCACAACCCCGTATGCGCAACCCCTGCCGGGTATCACACGCATACGGTTTGGCCTCATCCGGTTTCGCTCGCCACTACTCCCGGAATCACGGTTGTTTTCTCTTCCTGAGGGTACTGAGATGTTTCACTTCCCCTCGTTCCCTCCACACTGCCTATGTGTTCAGCAGCGGGTGACAGCCCATGACGACTGCCGGGTTTCCCCATTCGGAAACCCCCGGATCAAAGCCTGGTTGACGGCTCCCCGGGGACTATCGTGGCCTCCCACGTCCTTCATCGGTTCCTGGTGCCAAGGCATCCACCGTGCGCCCTTAAAAACTTGGCCACAGATGCTCGCGTCCACTGTGCAGTTCTCAAGCAACGACCAGCCACCCATCACCCCGCCCTCACAGGCGAGTTCACTGGGGCCGGCATCGCGAAGGTTCAGACTTTTCAGTCCGCACCCTCAGATACCCAACAGCGCGCCCGGCACGACCAGTCAGGATTCACGTTCCACGCCGAAGCAGTACTAGTGATCCCAACAGACCGTGCCGAATAGTCAACGTTCCACCCATGAGCAACCAGCACCGGACATTCGCCGGTGTTCTGGCCTCTGACCGAGCAGGCTCGGTAAGAAGTGCTCCTTAGAAAGGAGGTGATCCAGCCGCACCTTCCGGTACGGCTACCTTGTTACGACTTCGTCCCAATCGCCAGTCCCACCTTCGACAGCTCCCTCCCACAAGGGGTTGGGCCACCGGCTTCGGGTGTTACCGACTTTCGTGACGTGACGGGCGGTGTGTACAAGGCCCGGGAACGTATTCACCGCAGCAATGCTGATCTGCGATTACTAGCAACTCCGACTTCATGGGGTCGAGTTGCAGACCCCAATCCGAACTGAGACCGGCTTTTTGAGATTCGCTCCGCCTCACGGCATCGCAGCTCATTGTACCGGCCATTGTAGCACGTGTGCAGCCCAAGACATAAGGGCATGATGACTTGACGTCGTCCCCACCTTCCTCCGAGTTGACCCGGCAGTCTCCTGTGAGTCCCCATCACCCCGAAGGGCATGCTGGCAACACAGAACAAGGGTTGCGCTCGTTGCGGGACTTAACCCAACATCTCACGACACGAGCTGACGACAGCCATGCACCACCTGTATACCGACCACAAGGGGCACCATCTCTGATGCTTTCCGGTATATCAAGCCTTGGTAAGGTTCTTCGCGTTGCGTCAGATTAAGCCACATGCTCCGCTGCTTGTGCGGGCCCCGTCAATTCCTTTGAGTTTTAGCCTTGCGGCCGTACTCCCCAGGCGGGGAACAATGCGTTAGCTGCGGCACCGACGACGTGGAATGTCGCCAACACCTAGTTCCCAACGTTTACGGCGTGGACTACCAGGTATCTAATCCTGTTCGCTCCCCGCTTTCGCTCCTCAGCGTCAGTAATGGCCCAGAGATCCGCCTTCGCCACCGGTGTTCCTCCTGATATCTGCGCATTTCACCGCTACACCAGAATTCCGATCTCCCTACCACACTCTAGCTAGCCCGTATCGAATGCAGACCCGGGTTAAGCCCGGCTTTCACATCCGACGTGACAAGCCGCCTACGAGCTCTTTACGCCCAATAATTCCGGACAACGCTTGCGCCTACGTATTACCGCGGCTGCTGGCACGTAGTTAGCCGGCGCTTCTTCTGCAGGTACCGTCACTTTCGCTTCTTCCTGCTGAAAGAGGTTTACAACCCGAAGGCCGTCATCCCTCACGCGGCGTCGCTGCATCAGGCTTTCGCCCATTGTGCAATATTCCCCTGCTGCCTCCGTAGGAGTCTGGGCCGTGTCTCAGTCCCAGTGTGGCCGGTCGCCCTCTCAGGCCGGCTACCCGTCGTCGCCTTGGTGGGCCATCACCCCACCAACAAGCTGATAGGCCGCGGGCTCATCCTTCACCGCCGGAGCTTTCAACCTCTTCCCATGCGGGAAGAAGTATTATCCGGTATTAGACCCCGTTTCCAGGGCTTGTCCCAGAGTGAAGGGCAGATTGCCCACGTGTTACTCACCCGTTCGCCACTAATCCACCCCGAAGGGCTTCATCGTTCGACTTGCATGTGTTAAGCACGCCGCCAGCGTTCGTCCTGAGCCAGGATCAAACTCTCCATGAATGTTTTCCCGTAATCGGGATGAACACCACTTAGAGCGGAACAGTCGACTCGGAATAAGAGCGACTGTTCACAGCGTCCTCGCTGTGTCATTGCCTACCCGCCACAAGGGCCAGTAGGACTTTCAAAGGAACCTCAACCCACCGAAGTGGGCCGGGGTTGTCAATCTGGCGTTGACTTTTGGCACGCTGTTGAGTTCTCAAGGAACGGACGCTTCCTTCAGACCCTTTTCATCGGGCCCTCCGGGCGCTTCCCTTCGGTGTATCCGTACGCTATCAGGCTTTTTCGGTCTCCCCGACCACCCGCCCTGCGGGCATGCAGAGGTTTAGACCAGTTAGTATCTCGGCTTGATAGGTGCTGCCGACCCCCGACTCAAAGTCGCGTTGGGGTCAGGCAGGGGTACGACAGTACAGGCCGCCGGGAGACGAGGCAAATCGTTTCCGGTGCGTACCTAGGTCCGCCAACCGTCAGTTTTCGGGCGGAACTAGGACTTCTTGTGACTTACCCTTCTGAACAGTGCGTTGTCCTGGACAGGCAGTGACGGCGCCCTACGAATCTCCGCCCCTGGGAGGCTCCATGACCACAGTGACGTCCCCTCTTGCCGGACGTGCCATCGGACTCGCGACTGTGCCGGATCCGGTGTTCTCCGGTGCGATGGTCGGCCCCGGTACCGCTATTGATCCCGTGCGTGAGCCGTCGGAGGCCGTGGCCCCCGTTGACGGCATCGTCGTCTCCCTGCACCCGCACGCGTTCGTCGTTGTCGACGATCAGGGGCACGGCGTCCTGACGCACCTCGGCATCGACACTGTTCAGCTCAATGGCGAGGGCTTCGAGCTGCTCGTCAGCAAGGGCGAGACGGTTACTCGCGGTCAGGCTGTGGTGCGCTGGAACCCGTCGGCCGTCGAGGCTGCGGGGAAGTCCCCCATCTGTCCGATCGTGGCGCTCGAGGCCACGGCCGACTCCCTCTCCGACGTTCGCGAGGACGGCGACGTGAAGCCCGGCGACACGCTCTTCGGCTGGAAGTGACGCCGACGCCGCGAAACCGGCGAGTTGGACATCCATCGCGGCGGCACCGGCCGTCGCTCAATCGGAGACGGGTGACATGCAGACAACGCTGCGAGGCGTCGGCGTGAGCCACGGTGTGGCGATCGGCGAGGTTCGGCACATGGGTACGGCGGTCCTGGAGCCGCCGGCCAAGCAGATTCCGGCGGAGGACGCGGAGCGCGAACAGGGGCGTGCCCGCAAGGCCGTGGAGGCTGTGGCCGCCGACCTGATTGCTCGGGGCAATCTGGCGGGCGGTGAGGCGCTGCATGTGCTCGAGGCGCAGGCCATGATGGCGCAGGACCCTGAGCTCATGTCCGATGTGGACCGGCGTATCGCCGTCGGCAGCACCGCTGAGCGTGCGGTGTACGACGCGTTCGCCTCGTACCGGGCGCTGCTGGCGGGTGCCGGCGAGTACCTGGCCGGACGGGTCGCCGATCTCGATGACGTTCGGAACCGTATTGTGGCGCGGCTGCTCGGTGTGCCGATGCCGGGTGTACCGGACAGCGACGAGCCGTATGTACTGATCGCGCGCGATCTCGCGCCGGCGGACACGGCGCTGCTCGACCCGGCGCTGGTGCTCGGCTTCGTCACCGAGGAGGGCGGGCCGACGAGTCACAGCGCGATCCTGGCGCGGGCGCTCGGGGTCCCCGCCGTGGTGGCGCTGCCGGGCGCGGGTGAGCTGGCCGAGGGCACGCTGATCGCGGTCGACGGCAGCACGGGCGAGATCTTCGTGGAGCCGAGCGAGGAGAAGCGCGCCGAGATGGAGCAGGCCGCGGCGGCGCGGAAGGCGGCGCTGGCCGCTTCGAGCGGGCCGGGTGCCACGTCGGACGGTCACAAGGTGCCGCTGCTGGCCAATGTCGGCGGTCCCGCCGATGTGCCGGCCGCGGTGGAGGCCGGTGCCGAGGGCGTCGGGCTGTTCCGTACGGAGTTCCTCTTCCTCGACGACAGCAAGCAGGCGCCGTCCGAGGAGAAGCAGGTCGAGTCGTACCGCAAGGTCCTCGAGGCGTTCCCCGAGGGCCGGGTGGTCGTGCGGGTGCTGGACGCCGGTGCGGACAAGCCGCTCGACTTCCTGACTCCGGCCGACGAGCCGAATCCGGCGCTGGGTGTGCGCGGGCTGCGCAGCCTGCTCGACCACCCCGAGGTGCTGCGTACCCAGCTGACGGCGCTGGCCAAGGCTGTCGAGGGTCTGCCGGTGTACCTCGAGGTCATGGCGCCGATGGTGGCCGACCGTACCGACGCCAAGGCGTTCGCGGACGCGTGCCGCCAGGCCGGGCTGCGGGCGAAGTTCGGGGCGATGGTGGAGATCCCGTCCGCCGCGCTGCGGGCACGTTCGATCCTGCAGGAGGTCGAGTTCCTTTCGCTGGGGACCAATGACCTCGCGCAGTACACCTTTGCCGCCGACCGTCAGGTGGGTGCGGTGTCGCGGCTGCAGGATCCGTGGCAGCCGGCGCTGCTGGATCTGGTGGCCCTGTCGGCCGAGGCCGCGAAGGCCGAGGGCAAGAGCTGTGGTGTCTGTGGTGAGGCTGCCGCCGATCCGCTGCTGGCGTGTGTGCTGACCGGTCTCGGTGTGACCTCGCTGTCCATGGGTGCGGCCTCGATTCCGTACGTTCGGGCGACGCTGGCGAAGTACACGCTCGCCCAGTGCGAGCGTGCCGCCGCGGCGGCGCGTGCCACGGACACCGCCGATGAGGCCCGCCTGGCCGCGCAGGCCGTGCTCTCCGGCGAGTAGCAGGTGCCCAGTAGGTGGTTGAAGGGGCTTCCTGCCCGGTGGGCAGGAAGCCCCTTCGGCGCTCAGTGGTGGTTCTCCGGGTCGTCGGTGGTGATGTCGAAGCCCGCGCAGTACTCCACACCGGGCTCGGGGGAGATCGGCTCGCCGGTGACCGCGTCGGTGCAGTAGGCGCTGAAGACCTCGCCCGCGGTGAGCGGCAGCAGCCGGCCCTGGTGGAGTCGCCAGCCGTGCAGGTGGTCCGGGGCGCCGGGGGCGCTCGTACGCAGCACTGCTCCCCCGGGGCTCTCCAGGGCGATGCCTGCCGCGAGGACGGTGACGAACTCCGCTCCCTCGGACGCGTCCAGCTGTGCGGGGGCTCCCTCGGCGTGGAGGACGGCGAGGAGTTGTTCGTCGGGGGCCTGGACGCTGCAGACGAGGTGGTGTGTGCCGGGGCCTGCCTCTTCGAGCAGTCGCATCAGGATGCGGGAGGCCCGGTCGAAGGCGGCCCGTCCGATGTCCTGGCCGCAGTCGGCGCACTCCCCGAGGTCGGCGAGGAGCATCGTGGCGTACTCCCACGTGGCTTGGCGGACAGCCTTGTTGATGAGCTGGGGCACGAGGCTGTCGAGGTGCTGCCCGGTGTACGGGACGCTGGCGCCGCGGCCGGTGATTTCCGCGGTGAAGCGGCTGCGGCTCGCGGCCGCGTCGGGGTCGAGGCCCGCTTCGGCGCAGAATTCGGTGAAGTCCTCCGGGTCGAAGAGGGCGACGGTGGTGTGCAGTTGCCGGGAGGCGAGGGATTTCAGCAGGGCGTCGATCTGCTGGAGATATCGCGTGTGGTCGTCGAAGGTGAAGGTGCGGTACCGGCGCATGGCGGTGAAGTCCTGCTCGTCGGCCAGGAGGCCTACGGTGCTGGGGACTTCGCGGCGCAGGGTGCGGCGCACGGACGCGTCGTTCCTGGGCCGCTTCTTCCGCCGGTCCCGCTGGATCTGCTTGGACTGCCTGGTGTGCGCCATGACTCCCCCTGAGTGCCGTCGATCATTGGTGACTCACCGTAATCGACGGCACTGACAACGGGGGTCAGTCACCGGTCGGTCCGGCCTTCCGGGTGCGGGCCAGCTCCTCGTAGAAGCGCAGCAGTTCGAGGTTGTCCACCGATCCGGGATTGACCGCCTTGGCCAGGGCCGTGCCCTGGAGCAGGCGCTTCACCGGGACCTCGATGCGCTTGCCGGTGAGGGTGTGCGGGACGCCCGGGACCTCGATGATGTCGTCCGGGACATGGCGGGGGGAGAGCTCCTCGCGGATCGTCTGCTTGATGCGTGCCCGCAGGCCGTCGTCGAGACAGGCGCCGTCCACGAGGTGGACGAAGAGTGGCATCCAGTAGCCGCCGTCCGGCTCCTCCAGGCCGATGACGAGGGATTCCTTGATCTCGGGGAGGCGTTCGACGGCTTCGTAGATGTCCGCCGATCCCATCCGTACGCCCTGGCGGTTCAGGGTGGAGTCCGAGCGGCCGTGGATGATCACGGAGCCGCGGTCGGTGATCGTGATCCAGTCGCCGTGCCGCCAGACGCCGGGGAACATCTCGAAGTAGCTGTCGCGGTAGCGGCTGCCGTCGGGGTCGTTCCAGAACCGGATCGGCATGGACGGCATGGGGTTGGTGACGACGAGTTCGCCGACCTCACCGATGAGCGGCTTGCCCTGGGGGTCCCAGGACTGGAGGTCGGTGCCGAGGCAGGCGGCCTGGAGTTCGCCGATGTGGACGGGCAGGGTGGGCACCGCGCCGGCGAAGCAGCTGCACACGTCCGTGCCGCCGCTGACGGAGGCGATCCAGAGGTCTTCGGCCACTTCGTCGTGCAGCCAGCGGAAGCCGTCGGGCGGGAGCGGGGAGCCGGTGGTGGCGACGCACTTGATGCGGGACAGGTCGTGGTCGCGCCCGGGGTGGACCTCCGCCTTGCGGCAGGCCATGACGTACGCGGCGGAGGTGCCGAAGAGGGTGGCTTCGGTGCGTTCGGCGATGCGCCATTGGGCGCCGGTGTCGGGGTAGCCGGGGCTGCCGTCGTACAGGACCACGGTGGTGCCGGTGAGCAGGCCGGAGACGAGGAAGTTCCACATCATCCAGCCGGTGGAGGTGTACCAGAAGAAGCGGTCCTCGGGGCCGAGGTCGCAGTGCAGGCCGAGCTGCTTGAAGTGCTCCAGCAGGATGCCGCCCTGCGATTGGACGATGGCCTTCGGCAGACCCGTCGTCCCGGAGGAGTACAGGACCCAGAGCGGGTGGTCGAAGGGGACCTGTTCGAAGACCGGTTCCGTGTCGCCCGACGTGACCGCGGACCAGTCGAGGGCGCCTGCGGGGGCCTCGGTGCCGAGCAGCGGGATGTGGATCACCGCGCGCAGGGTGGGGAGTTCACTGCGGAGTTCGGCGACGGTCTCGGTGCGGTCGTGCTCCTTGCCGCCGTAGCGGTAGCCGTCGACGGTGAACAGGATGACGGGCTCGACCTGCTGGAAGCGGTCGAGGACGCTGCGGGCGCCGAAGTCGGGGGCGCAGGAGGTCCACACCGCGCCGACGGCCGCGGTGGCGAGCAGGGCGGTGACGGCCTGCGGGATGTTGGGGAGGTAGCCGCTGACCCGGTCTCCGGGGCGTACGCCGAGGGCGCGCAGTTCGGCGGCCAGAGCGCCCACCTGGCGGCGGAGCTCTGACCAGCTGATCGGAGTCGTCTCATGTGTTTCGTCCACATGCAGCAGCGCCGCGTCATGGGTGCGGGCCGGGTCCTCGGCGGTGCGCAGCGCGTGCTCGGCGTAGTTGAGGGTGGCGCCGGGGAACCACTGGGCGCCGGGCATGGCGGGATCGGCGAGGACCCTTTCGTACGGGGCCGAGAACCGCACGTCGAACCAGTCGGCGACCGCCCGCCAGAAGGTCTCGAGCTCGTCGACGGACCAGCGGTGCAGCGCCGCGTAGCCGCCCTGCACCGGGGCTCCGTAGCGTTCGGCGGCCCAGGACTGGAAGCGGGTGATCCTGGCGGCGGCGATGCGGTCGGGGTCCGGCTGCCAGAGGGGGGCAGGGCTGGCTGCTGAGGTCATGGGGCGGCTCCCGGGTGGCTCTACGCGGTGTCTGCGTGTGTCACGCGCACGGCGGGGTGTGCGCGTGACGCGGCTGACACGGACGATGCCATGTGATCGTCTTTCGCACCAGGGCTCCCCACCCATGGTCGGACAGGGGAACATGTGCTCCCACCACGGGTGAACGGGAGTTGAACAAACCCCACGTGAGCGCCGCCGGATGGCAGGGTGAGCTGCATGGACGGTCGTGGGCTGGTGCGCTCGGTAGGGATCTTCGGAACGGTGCAGGGGTTGCGCGCGGCACGCTCGGCCTGGCGGCAGCGGCGGACCGATGCGAGAGCGCTGCCGGCCCGGGGAGCGGAGCGGGCCAGGGTGCCGGGTCCGGTGAGCGGGGCCGAGCCACTGCCGGGCGGCGGGATCGTCCGGTTCGCCCGTTCGGAGCTGCGCATCCGGGTCGCGGTGGGCGGCGCGGTCTTCTGGGGCTGGGACGGCGCGGAACCGGAGCCCTCGTACGCCCTCGACGGGACGCCTCCCGAGCCGGATCCGCGGGCCGAGCTGGAGCCCGACAAGAACGGCGGCTGGCGTGTGGTGTCGGAGCGGGTGCGCGTGGAGGTCTCCCGGCACGGCGCCGTCGAGATCCGTACGCCAGGCGGTGTCGTACTGCGCCGGGATCTGCCGCCGCGCTGGTGGGAGCCGGTGCGGGGCGGTCCGGCGCGCTGGGTGCAGCGGACCGAAGTGCCCGCGGACGCACGTTTCTTCGGGCTCGGCGGCCGGGCGTCGGGGCCACGGCTGCGGGACGGCACGTACCGGCTGTGGAACACCGACCCCAGGGGCAGCTTCGGGCCCGACGACGATCCCCTGTACATCACCATGCCGGTGCAGCTGGTGGTCGCCGACGCGGGCACGCATCTCGCCTTCCACGACAACTCCTGGGACGGCCGCGTCACCCTGCGCGAGGGCGAGGAGGGCGAGGGCTCCGGGCACGACCGGCCGGGCACCAGCGAGGTGCGCATGGACGGCGGGCCGCTGCGCTGCTGGGTGGTGGTGGGCACTCCCGCGCGGGTGCTGAGGGGCTGGACGCAGCTGACGGGCGCGCCCGCGCTGCCGCCGTCCTGGGCGCTGGGGCCGCAGCACGCCCGGTGGGGTTTCGGCAGCGAGCGGGAGGTTCGGCGGATCGTCGCGGGCTACCGGGAGCGCGAGCTGCCGCTGTCCGCGGTCCATCTGGACATCGACCACTACGACGCGCATCAGGTCTTCACCGTCGACCGGGAGCGTTTTCCGGATCTCCCGGGGATGGCCAAGGATCTGCGCGACGACGGGGTGCGGCTGGTCTCCATCGTCGATCCCGCGGTGAAGGCGGAGCCCGGGACCGCGGTGTACGACAGCGGGGCAGCGGCCGACGCGTTCGTACGGGACGGTCGCGGGCGGGAGGTGCGGGGCGTCGTCTGGCCCGGCGAATGCGTCTATCCGGACTTCACCGATCCACGCGCGCGTGAGTGGTGGGGCGGGCTGTACGAGGAGCGGCTGGCGCAGGGCTTCTCCGGCGTGTGGCACGACATGAACGAGCCCGTGTCCTTCACTCCGTTCGGGGACATGACGCTGCCGCGCTCGGCCCGGCACGCGTTGGAGGGACGCGGTGGCGACCACCGGGAGGCCCACAACGTGTACGGCCTCGCGATGGCGCGCGCGGGGCACGAGGGGCTGCGGCGACTGCGACCCGAGGAGCGGCCGTTCCTCTTCTCGCGCTCCGGCTGGGCGGGCATGCAGCGGTACGGAGGCACCTGGTCCGGAGATGTGACCACCGGCTGGCCGGGGCTGCGCGCCTCGCTCTCCCTGGTGCTGGGGCTCGGGCTGTGCGGTGTGCCGTACTCCGGTCCCGATGTGGGCGGCTTCGACGGCAGTCCGTCGCCCGAGCTGTATCTGCGCTGGTTCCAACTGGGGGCGCAGCTGCCGTTGTTCCGTACGCATGCGGCGATCGACGCGGGGCGCAGGGAGCCGTGGGAGTTCGGCCCCGAGGTCCTCGCGCATGCGCGGGCGGCGCTGGCCGAACGGGAGCGGCTGCGGCCCTACTTCGTCACGCTGGCGCACCTGGCGAGGCTGACCGGGGCGCCGTACGCGAGGCCCATGTGGTGGGGCTGTCCTGAGGACCGGGCGCTGCGCGACTGCGAGGACGCGTTTCTGCTGGGTGACGCGCTGCTGGTCGCGCCGGTGCTGGAGGGCGGGACGGACCGGCGGGCGGTGCGGCTGCCGCGGGGGCGGTGGTACGACACGGCGACGGGCCAGGCGTACGACGGCCCCGGCCAGGTGCTGGTGGACGCTCCCCTGTCACGTATCCCGGTACTGGCCCGGGGTGGTTCGGTGATTCCGGTACGGGGTGCGGACGGCGGGATGGAGCTGGAGGTGTGGGCACCTGCGGCGGGGCGTACGGGCGGCGGTCTGGTGGTCCCGGACATGGGCGACGGCTGGGAGCGGGCCGAGGTGGAGCGGTACCGGACTCGGCTGGTGGACGGGCGGGTCGTGGTGAAGCAGATCAAGGGGGACGGGTCGGCTCCGCCGAGGTGGCGGGTGCGGGTGCGGGGGCTGGGGGCGGCGGCCTGACCTGGGGCACTGCCCCACCGCCCCACCCCCTCAGTCGCCGGGAAGCGCGTAGTCGCCCGCGAACCAGTTCCGTACGGCGATCGTGTGCAGTGGGAACGCCAGCTCGGCCGGGGCGTGCAGCAGGTGCCAGCCGTCCGTCTCGTCCGTCGGCGCCGGGAGCGGGAGTTCCGCCGCGGCGCGTTCCGGGAGCAGGCCGAAGAGGAGCAGATGGCCGTTCGGCGAGCTGAGCGCGTCGGCGAGGCGGACGTCCTGGTGTGCCGCCTCGATGCCCGTCTCCTCCCTCAACTCCCTTACGACCGCGTGCCGCCAGTCCTCGGCGTGGTCGATGAAGCCGCCGGGGAGTGCGACGCCGCCGCGCTGCGGTTCGATCGTCCGGGTGATGACGACAAGGCCGAGGCCGTCCGCGTCTCGCGCGGGAAGGAGCGCGATCGCGACCGGCAGTGGATTGCGGTACGCCGTCTCGCCGCAGGCCGGGCAGGTACGGGGCCAGCCGGCGGCGGGGCCGTACGGCGCACCGCAGTTGCCGCAGTGGGAGTCCATGGACACGCGCGGACTGTATCCGATCACCTGTCCCGAGGGCCCCGGAACTGATAGACGGTGTGCCCAAGACCGGACTTGCTTCCACTCTCCGTACCCTGCTCGCGACGGCAGCCGCGCTCCTCACTGTCACGGCCACCGCCCCCGCGGCGCAGGCCAAGCCCGAGCCGAAGGCGCCCCTCGTTCGGCGGCCAATTCATGGATGCCCCAACGCTGTTGGCGAACTATCGTTCCCTTCTGGACCTGATGGAGCGCTCCGCGCTCCCTCCTGATGAGTCACAAAGCTCATCCGGTCCATCGCCCGCGAGCTGTGAAAGGTTCAACAGATGCCCGAAGATAACTGGCAGCACTCATCCTTCTGCGCAGGTGGCGGCAACAACTGTGTCGAGGTCGCCCTGGCGGGAGGCAACGGCATCGCGATACGGGAAAGCGAGAGCCCGGCCGACATCGTTTCGACGAACCGGGCCGCCCTGAAGGCGCTGGTCCTGGGGAGGCTCAGGAAACCTACTAAACATCACAATGATGGCCTCGATTGGCATGTTTATGGTGTTGCTTTGGGTGGTTACCCTCGATCGTGTGCCGGAAGCGGCGAGGGTGCCCGTTGCCCCGGACAAGGGCGGGTAGCCCGGCTCGTGGCCGAGCTACACCGGCTGCACTCGTACGAGAGGTTGTGGAACAGGCGATGTATGACGAATGGACCGCCGTTAAGCAGAAGTTCCCCTACGGGTCCACGGTCAACGGCACCGTTGAAGAGGTCGCTCCCTTCGGAATCTTCATTTCAGTGGAGGGTTTGCAACTGAGTGGTGCTTTCGCGGATGTGGCGGGAATGCACCACGGCGGCGCCGATGGTTATACGGTGATCTGGCCCGAGGTGGGTGATTCGGTCACCGGAGTCGTAGTCGAGCACACAGAGCGCAACTATCAGCTCAAGCTTCACCTGAGGTGATCGATCCGGGTTAGTGGCAGTCGAAGCGGTGGGCGTACGGCAGGTCCGGGCACCGGCAGAGGAACAGGTAGATCCTCCTCGCGCTCGTCCTCGCCCGGCTCGGGTACGTTCCGCAGCAGGCCCGCGGCTACGACCTCCGCCTCGCTGCGCCAGTACAGTCTCGGCAGTGCGGCGCCGGCCGGGTCCTCGGGATGGATCAAGGAGCACCAGACCAGCTGCAACATGTCCTTCCCGGCAGGGAATTCGAGCCCGGGACGTCCTGGCGAAGAGCTGGACCGCTGGCACCATGGGCACCGACTCCGGCGTGACCTCCCCGCCCGGCCCGAACCCGGACCCGTAGGTCCAGTGCCCGGACTCGGCGCAGTGCGGCCAGGGTTCCCCGGCGGGCCAGAGCAGCGGGCCGCCCATGGAGCGAGCTTTCGTGGACGCCGGGGTCCCCGCTCGGGTACAGCAGGGTCGTCTCCCTGGCGAGGTCGGTGAACTCCGGTATCAACGCCTGTAGGCCGAAGGGCGGTTCGGGGATGTTTCGGGGCACGGTGCGAGTCCTCCTGGGGTGGGTCTGACGAAGGCCGTGTGGGAGACGCCGGCCATCAGCCGACGCTCCCGTCGGCCTTGGGCAGCTCGCCGGTGCACGTGGCCCGGCCGAACTCGCCCATGGCAGTGGCGCGTTGGACGTGGCGGCCTCGGATGGCCAGGGTGCAGCTGGCCTCGCCGCCCTTCTCGTCCAGGATGACGTTGATGTTGGGCGCCTTGCCGATCGGGACGCGGACGGACTTCTTCCACGGCAGGTCGACAGCGGAGAGGACCGTGGCCTTGCCTGCTTCGCTGCGGGCCAGGTAGGAGATCTCGGCGGTGCCCTTGCCGGTGACCTCGTAGGTCACTTCGGCGGTGGGGACGGCGCGGGGCTTCGGCTTGTCGGGGGTGTCGAGGATGCCGTAGCCGATGAGCCCGCCGCAGGCGAGGAGGAGAGCCGCGGCTATGGCGATTGCGCGCCGGTCGATTCCCTTTGGGGTGTCCGTTGAAACCTCGGGGCTTTCGACAATTTCAGTCGTTTCTGCGGGCAGCTTGGCTGATTCCGTGGATTCTGTCGATGGCGGCATGGAAGTTCCCGCTTTCAATCGGTACGCGATTTCAGAACCGGGCGGTTATACACCAAGTGATGTGCCACGCGCGAGCATGTGGAAGAAGCGGACGTATCCGAATTGTTCTGAGGGTTGACGTGGCGCCGTCAATGTGAGTAGACATCGGCATGCCCCTGGCCAGGGGTGACGAAAGTTCACCCCACGAGCCGACCCGGAGTTTCGGGCCGGTGTAATCGGCGTGCCCTCATTCGGGATTTCGCGCACGCGAAAGCGCGAGAAATGCGAGAAGAGGGCTGCCCCAGGAAGGGCATTGTGAAAGTAAGGTTGGGGAGATTCATCTCCTGCCTTGTGGTGTCGGCGGTCGCAGGTACTGCGCTACCGCAAGTGGCTTATGCCGCACCGGCATCCAAGGATGACGACGGCAAGGGCGTTTTCGATACCTTCAAGGGCTGGTTTTCCGACGACGACGAAAGGGAGCTGGCCAAACCTCCCGTCGGCGGAAAGCTCGCGGTACCGAGCCGCGAGAAGCTGCCGAAGGGCAAGAAGCTTCCGAAGGCCAAGCGCGTCAAGGAGCTGACCGGGAAGCGCAGCGGCAGTGCGCGGTTCTGGCAGATGTCGGACGGGCGGGTGCAGGCCGAGCTGTCGGCCGTGCCGACCTCGTACAAGGCCGGGAAGTCCGGGAATTCCTGGAAGCCGATCGACACGGCCGTCCGCGCCACGGACAAGAAGGGCTTCGACTTCACCAACGGGTCCAATACGGCCACCAGTTGGTTCGGGTCGGACGCCGGGCGGATTCTGCGTTTCGAGGCGGGCGACGGCCGTACGGTCACCTTCGGTCTGGAGGGTGCGGCGAAGTCGTCGCTCAAGCCCACGGCCAAGGGCGACACCGTTACGTACAAGGACGCCATGTCCGGTGCGGATCTCACCTATCAGGTGGGTCCCGGCCGGGTGAAGGAGAACATCGTCCTCGGTGAACGGCCGGACGGGGCGGTGTCGTTCACCTTCTCGCTGGACACCGACGGGCTGACGCCGCGGACCGCCAAGGACGGTTCGATCGGCTTCTACAGCGAGGCGTCCCGCTTCCCGGTGATGACGATCCCCGCGCCGTACATGACGGACGCGAAGAAGGCGAAGTCGTCGCCGTACGGGCATGCGTACAGCTCCAAGGTGACGCAGAAGCTGGTACGCGACGGCAAGGGCTGGAAGCTGCGGGTCACGCCGGACGCCAAGTGGCTGGCGGCGAAGGAACGCCAGTATCCGGTGGCGATCGACCCGACGATCACCATCATGCCGGGCTCGGCCACCTCGCAGGACGTGATGGTCAGGTCGGACACCCCGACCACCAACTACAACTCCACCTGGGACCTTTCGGCGGGCAAGACCAGCAGCACGGCCATGGCGCGCTCGCTGCTGCGGTTCCCGCTGGACGAGATCCCGGCCGGGACGAAGATCGACGCCGCCCGGCTGGGTGTCTACTACGACCAGGTGCACACCAGCGGCTCCAGCAAGGTGACCATCGGCGCCTACCGGGCGACCGGACCCTGGACCGAGGCGCAGGCCAACTGGTCCAACACCAGCGCGCTCGTCGGTGAGCAGTCCGGCACCACCGTGCTGATGGACGACGGCGACGCCGGTACGGCCGCGGTCGGCGAGTGGCCGACGGGCTCCACCACCGGCGGGGCGGCGACCAACGACGACTTCGCCTACAACAAGAACACCGCCACGGGCGAGACGTACACCTGGCAGCCCAACGTTCCGGAGACCGACTCCTACCGGACCGACGTGCACTACCCGGCGGCGGCGGATGCGGCCACGGCCGCCCCGTACACCGTCAACTACAGCGGCGGCAGCAAGAATTACACGGTCAACCAGACCGGTACCGGCGGGGTCTGGAAGACCCTGGAGAGTGTCGAGTACCCCTGGGCCAAGGGCACGGCCGGCAAGATCGTGCTCGGGGACACCGGCAGTTCCAGCACGCGCACGCTGGCGGACTCGGTCCGGCTGGTGAACCCCGCGGCCAAGACCAAGGGCGTCGGCGAGTACAGCCAGTGGCACGACTTCCCGGTCACCGACACCGTCCAGAAGTGGGCGTCGGGGACGGCGGCCAACAACGGCTTCATCCTCAAGGCGGTCGACGAGACGTCGACGGCGCCGCTGGGCGGTCCGCAGTACGAGGCCGGTGAGAACTTCTACGGCGGCGAGGTCTCCTCGTACCCGCGGCTGACCGTCACCTACGGCAAGGTCGGCACCGCGCTCGACTCGCCGACGGTGGTGCACTCGACCGGACCCGAGCTGTCCTGGCCGCATTACACCAACTCGACCGGCAGCCCGAGCAACGACATCGTCGAGTACCAGCTGCACCGCTCCACGCAGCAGGTGTTCACGCCGTCGGCGGCGACGCTCGTCGCCCCGATCGCGTCGACCGCGACGACTTACACGGACACCACGGCAGTGCCGACCCCCGACTCCAGCTCCTCGGAGATCGGGAAGTCGTACTACTACCAGCTGGCCGTGAAGACCAAGGCCGGGGAGGTTCTCGGGTCGCCCACCCGCGTGGTGGGCATCCCGAAGGCCGGCCGGACGATGAAGATCATCCAGGCCAACCCGAAGAACTCGGTCAACCCGACGGACACCACGCTGTCCTCGGCCTCGCCGACCACCAACTGGAACAAGCTGGTCCAGGCCGGAGTCGGCCAGTCCTGGCTGAGCGTGGGCAACAACTCGGCGACGTACGACAAGACGCGTTCGGTGCTGAAGTTCCCCACCAGTGATATTCCGACCACCGCCACCATCCTGGACAACAAGCTCTACATGTGGGGCACCCTGACGTCCCAGGTGCCGGGCAGTGCGATCTACGAACTCCACTCCCTGACACAGGACTTCACCGAAACCACCGCGACCTGGAACAACGCGAACGCCACCACGCCGTGGACAACGGCCGGCGGCGACATGTCGGCGACCGTCGCCGACACCGTCGCGAACATCAACACCGACCTGGGGCGGCACTGGTGGGGCGCCACCGGACTGATGCAGTCCTGGGTCAGGACGCCCGCCAACAACAAGGGCGTGGCGCTGCGGCTGAAGGACGAGTCGTTGACCGGGCCGCAGGAGCGCAGCCTGTTCCTGTCGTCCGAGGCGCAGGACGTCCAGATGCGTCCGTACATGCAGGTCATCTACGTCGACTCGACGACCGAGGACACGTACTACGCGCCGCAGACCCCGGCCCGCATGACCCCGAACTCCACCTACACGGTGGAGATGACGGTCACCAACACCACCAGTGCGGCGTGGGCGGCCGGTGAGCGGCAGATGTCGTACACCTGGAAGCTGCCCGACGGGACCGATGTCACCACCGGTGGCAACCAGGCGTCGACGGCGATTCCGGCGCTGCTGCCGGGCAAGTCGGCGACGATCCAGGCGCAGGTCAAGACCCCGATCAACTCCGACTCGGGGAACAAGCGCAACGACTACGTGCTCGGCTGGGACGTACGCAAGATCGCGGACGGCAGCTGGCTGTCGGCCGGGACCGGCGGCATCCCCCCGCTGAAGCAGAACGTGGCGGTCGAGGACCCCACCTCCAACCAGATCGGCCTGGAGAAGTTCTACTCGTACGCGGGGAAGAACACCGGCGCCGGTTCGTCGGTGATGAACAACACCGCCTCCGGCAACAGTGTGTGGTCCTACAACGCGTTCAGCAACCCGGGCCGCGGACTCAACACCTTCGCGCGTCTGGCGTACAACTCGCTCGACACCTCCGACACGGTGCTCGGCGCCGGCTGGTCGGGCCAGGCGGCCGGCCCCATCCGGATGGGCGCTCCGCTGGTCTTCCACCCGAAGCCGAGCCCGACCGAGGTCACGCTGCCGGACGGCGACGGCACGACGCACACCTTCCGCAAGCAGCCGGACGGCAGTTGGAAGGCCCCGGCGGGTGTGCACTACAAGCTCGCCCCGAAGGTGGCGCTGGACTGCACGCCGGCCAAGGACCCGATCCCGGACGCCTGGACGATGACCCGTCCGGACGGCACCCGGTTCCTGTTCGGCTGCGACGGCTACCTCACCTCGGTGATCGACAAGAACGGCAACACGCAGTCGTTCACCTACGAGGAGCGCAAGTCCAACAACAAGCCGGTCAAGTTCCTGAAGTACGTCACCGACCCGGCCGGCCGTCAGACGCTGACCGTCGACTACTTCAAGAAGGGCGACGCCACCTACGAGTACATCAATGACTCGGGCGCCAAGGTCTCCGGCACGAACCTGACCAACACCAAGATCTACGACCACGTGAAGTCCATGACGGACATCTCGGGCCGCAAGATCGCCTTCTACTACACCACCGAGGGCCTGCTGGGGCAGTTCACCGACGGTGAAGGCTCCACCAACGGTGCGCCGAAGGTCTTCAAGTTCACCTACGACGCGACGCAGGGCAAGAAGAACGTCAAGCTGGTCAAGGCCACCGACCCCCGGGGCAACGCGACCGACCTGGCGTACTACTACCCGAAGGAGGGCGACGACCCGAAGTACCACTGGTGGACGCAGACGATCACTGATCGCAAGCGTTTCAACACGGACTTCGTGTACAAGCCGAACGCGGCGAACAGCAAGTTCACCGACACCAAGGTCACGGACGCCGAGGCTCACCCGACGGACTATGTGACCGACGACTTCGGCCGCCCGGTCCAGATCACCAACGCCAAGTCGGAGACGACGAAGACCAGTTGGGATGCGGACAACAACGTCACCTACCTTGAGGAGGCCAACGGAGCCAAGACGGCCTTCTGCTTCGACCAGAAGACCGGCTACCCGGTCTGGCAACGTGACGCCGAGAACAACAAGGCGGGCGTACCGCCGCAGAGCGACTGTGCGCCGGGCACCTATCCGGCCAACGCCGCGAAGTACGAGTACCAGACGCGTCTGGACGGCTACTCGGCCGACATCTTCCGCAAGACGTCTCCCGAGGGCCGCACCCACCAGTTCGCGTATGACACCTTCGGCAACCTGAAGGCGGTCACCGACCCCAAGGGCGTCGCCTCCGCGACGGCCGACGACTACACGACCAAGTACGAGTACAACTCCTACGGTCAGTTGACCAAGGCGATCGACGCCAACGGCAACCCGACCATCAACAGCGGCTTCGAGCCCACCGGTTACCCGAAGACCATCAGGGATGCGCTGAGCAAGGACTCGACGTTCGTCTATGACGAGCGGGGCCAGGTCCTCGAGTCGGTGAACGCCAAGGGTGCGAAGACGACCCAGGCGTACGACACCTTCGGGCGTCCGCTGGAGCAGAAGGCGCCCAAGAGCGCGGCCGACAACAAGTACATCACCGTCCCGGCGCCGACCTACGACGCGAACGACAACGTCACCAAGGTCATCTCGCCGTCGGGCGCGGTGTCGACGTCGGTCTTCGACGCGGCCGACCAGATCACCGAGTCGGTCGCCCCTGGCGACGAGGCCGATGCTCCCGGGCGCAAGACGACCCGTACCTACGACAAGGTCGGCAACGCACTGTCGGTGACGGAGCCGAAGGGCAACGAGGCCGGTGCGGCTGCCGGTTCGTACACCACCACGATGTCGTACGACGAGATCTACCAGGTGACCCGCACCACCAACGTCGACGGTGCCAGCGCGGTCGCGGTGTACGACAACGTCGGCAACGCCGTGAAGTTGATCGACCCGAAGAAGAACGCCACGGCGGATCCGGACGACTTCACGTCCAAGACCGCGTACGACCTGAGCCACCGGCCGTACGAAGTGACGGATGCCGCGGGGAAGACCGCTTCGACGAAGTACGACAAGGACTCGCTCACCGTCTCCAGCACGGACGCGGAGAACAACGAGACGCTCCTGACGTACGACGAGCGCGGTGCTCTGGCCGAGCAGAAGGTGCCGCACTCGAAGGACGGCTCCGGCACGATCACGTACCGGACGACCAAGTTCGAGTACGACCAAGTCGGCAACCGGACGAAGGTGACCAGCCCGCGCGGCGTCGAGACCACCAGTGACGCCACGGACTTTGTCGCCGAGTCGAAGTACGACGAGCTGAATCGGGTCAAGGAGCAGCTGACCCCGTTCAAGGCGGGTGACACCGACTCCGGCAGCCCGGACAAGACGTTCTACTTCTACGACGAGGTCGGCCAGCTGGAGCGGCTGTCCGCGCCGCCGTCGCAGGGGCAGACCGTCCGCAACGACACCAAGTACAGCTACTACGACAACGGTTGGACGAAGTCGTCGACGGACCCGTTCGACATCTCGACGACGTACGACTACAACGACCTGGGCCAGCAGACCAAGAACACGCTGACCTCGGCCGGCGGTTCCTCGCAGCGCACGATGACGTGGGACTTCTACCCGTCGGGCAACCAGAAGGCGCGCTCGGACGACGGTGTGCCGGTCGGCAAGCAGGTCGCGCTCGTCGACTCGACGGACGTCAACAACACAGCGACGCAGGGCAATTGGGATGCGTCGCAGGCGACAGGCCAGTGGGGCTATGACGTCCGTACGCACGCCAAGGGTGACGGCACCGCACAGTTCGTGTGGCAGCTCAACATTCCGCAGGACGGCTCGTACGAGGTCTTCGTCCGGCACGGTGATGTGACGGGTGCGGCTTCGGACGCCTCCTTCAAGGTCACGCACGCCACGGGCGATGTCACCAAGACGGTCGACCAGTCGACGCGCTCCAACGAGTGGATCTCCCTGGGTTCGTACTCCTTCACGGAGGCGGCCGCCCAGAAGATCACGCTGACGGACGCGGCGAACGGCACGGTGGTCGCCGACGCGGTGAAGCTGGTCCGCTCGAACACGGGCGAGACCGACAACGAGAAGAAGGACTTCACCTACCGCTACGACGCCAACGCCAACCTGGTGGAGGTCAAGGACCTCGCCGCCGGCGCCAAGATCGACAGCTACGCCATCGCCTACGACGGGCTCAACCAGCTGTCGAAGGTGGAGGAGAAGACGGGCAGCACGGTCAAGAACACGACCGCTCTGTCCTACGACATCAACGGCAACATCACCAGCTCCACGCACGACCTGACCTGGTCGAAGATCGAGTACGACATCCGGGACAAGATCTCGAAGGTCACCAACGCCGATTCGCCGACGGCAGGCAATCAGCAGATCTTCACCCAGACCTACACCGACCGGAACCAGCCGCTGAAGCAGACGAAGGCGAACGGCAACACCGTCGACTTCACCTACTTCCTCGACGGTCCGGCCAGGTCGGTCCTGGAGAAGACCTCGGCCGGCGCGGTCGTCGCCCAGCACGACCTGGAGTACGACCCGAACGGGAACCGCTCCAAGGACACCGCCAAGGTCATGAACGCCGACAACACCTCGGCGCACCTGAACACGGTCACGTCCTTCGACTACGACCCGCAGGACCGGATCAGGACAGTCACCCGGACCGGCGACGGTGCGGGCACGGAGGAGTACCACTACGACGGCAACTCCAACGTGGTCGACCAGACGATCGACGAGGTCTCCACTTCCTCGACGTACGACCGCAACCGCCTGCTGAAGAACACCACGGGTGGGGTGTCTGCGACCTACAACTACGACCCCTTGGGCCGCCTGGACACGGTGTCCTCGAACGGGTCGACGCAGGAGAAGTACACCTACGACGGCTTCGACCGGATGGCCAAGCACACGGCCGGCACGGGTGCTTCGGCGAAGACGACCTCGTACGTCTACGACGCCTTCGACCGCACGCAGTCGGAGACCACGTCCGGGACGAACGGCAAGACCACGGCCTTCACCTACCTGGGCATGGACAGCAAAGTGCTGCGGGAGGAGGTCGCCGGCAAGGCGACCAAGTCCTACCAGTGGTCGCCGTGGGGCCAGCAGCTGACCCAGATCAAGCACAAGGACGACGACAGCAAGGAGTATTCGCAGTACACTTACCACCCCAAGGGTGACGTCGAGGGGATCACGAAGGACGACGGCACGACCCGGGCGACGTACGGCTACACGGCGTACGGCTCGGACGAGTCGAAGCTCTTCACGGGCGCCGACAAGCCGGACGCCCAGAACCCGGAGGCGGAGCCGTACAACGAGTACCGCTACAACGGCAAGCGCTACGACGGTGCGTCGGGCACGTACGACATGGGCTTCCGCAACTACGACCCGGGGCTGAACCGGTTCCTGACGCGGGACATGTACAACGGCGCGCTCGCGGACATGACCCTGGCGAGCGACCCGTACACGGGTAACCGCTATGCCTTCGCGGGCGGCAATCCGATCTCCTTCGTGGAGCTGGACGGCCACCTGTTCGGCGTCGACATCTCGATCTCGGACATCGGGCACGCGGTGCTGGACGTCGCGGGCCAGGTGCCGGTCATCGGCGAGATCGCTGACGGCGCCAACGCCATCTGGTACGCGGCGGAGGGCAACTGGGTCGACGCGGGTCTCTCTGCGGCGGGGATGATCCCCTTCGCGGGAAGCGCGGTCACCGGGGCGCGGCTCGCGTCCAAGACGGTCAAGGCCGTGGACGCGATCGCGGACGGCGCGAAGGCGGCCGACAACGTGGCAGACACGGCGAAGGCGGCCGACACGGCCACCGACGCCGCCAAGGCCGCACCGCCTGCACCGAAGGAGGCGCCGGCCGCGCCGAAGGAGGCGCCGGCTGCCAAGACCCAGGAGGCACCGAGCTGCACCAATAGCTTTGTGCCCGGTACCAAGGTGGTGATGGCCGACGGATCCACGAAGAACATCGAGGACCTCAAGACCGGCCAGCAGGTCCTGGCAACCGACCCGGAGACGGGCGACACCAGGGCCCGCGAAGTCACCAACACCCGCAGCCACAAGAGCGACAAACACCTGGTGACCCTGACCGTCGACCCCGACGGCAAGGCCAAGCCCGGCAAGCTCACGTCAACTGCGGCGCACTTGTTCTGGCTCCCGGACGCCGGCAAGTGGGTGAAGGCCGAGCAGCTCAAGCCCGGCATGTGGCTCCAGACCTCATCGGGCACCTGGATCCAGATCACCGCGATCGACGACAGCCACCGCAGCGAGCGCGTCCACAACCTCTCCGTCGATGGCGTCCATACGTACTATGTGGTGGCGGGGACCACTCCGGTCCTCGTTCATAACTGCGGCCGGGTGGACTACGGCGGCAACGATCTCAGTCAGGCCGTCATACAGGAACGACTGAGGACGGGAAACAAGCTCAATAATTTTGCGGCGGTGAGGTACACCGATGCGGATGGGGCTTCGCAGATTGCAGTCGCATTCTCCTCGAAGGGTCCGGGCAACCACGCGGAGCGTAAATTGCTCAGAGACTACGGGGATTCGATCACTGAAGCCTATTCGGAATTCCAGCCGTGCACGGGTTCGAACAAGTGCCGCAGTAGGCTAGCTGAGGCCGGTATACCAACGACGTGGACTTGGGGTTGGACCACTTCGGCCGAGGGTTCTGCTGCAAGGTCAGCCAAGGGTAAAGCGGTGACTTCGATGTTCAGGGATGCCATATCGGGTAACTGGTAAGGTACTTCCAATATTGCGGCTGGCCTGCCACCCGTGTGGGTGGCAGGCCAGCCGTATCGTTATGAGAATGGGGACGAGCGCCGATGATTAACCATCGCTATTCAATCGAATACGTTGCGTGCGTGAGAAACCTTGCGGTGCGAGAATACCTTTCTTCGGTCGGCCTGCCTGTCGAGCATGTCCTTTTTTCGGCTTCGGAAGCCGCTGGTGGCGGTGTCTCGAAGGTTGAAGGCCGCGACCTCCTTAAATTGGGATCTGGAGGGGATGGCGACGATGCGTACTGTGTTGATTGTGGAACCGGACAGGTGCTCTATGTCGGCGACGGTGGTCCGCCTCTATTTCTTGTGAATTCATCGCCTCGGAACTTGTCTGAATGTTTGAACGTATTTGAACTTGAAATCACTCGATCCGCAGGCGAAGCTGATCCGGCAATGCTGGAGGAACTTGCCGACCTGTTGGGCAGGTCCCTCGGGGAGATTGATCCGTCGGCCCTGGACGACGACCCGGGTTTTTGGCGTTCGATTCTCTTTGATGTGGCAATCGGTGACTATGTGGATGATGAGGCGATCTGACCATCGTGAAGCTGCCGGCCCTGCCGACCAGGCCCTACGTCCCGGGCGGGTGCAGTGGGAAGGCGGCTCCATTGCGCCTCACGCGATTGCGGGGGCCGTGGACTCCAGGCGCTGAAGGACCAGCCGTGCCAAGGCATTGATCGCCGCGGCCTGCCGCGGGTTCTGGTACGTGAACTCGCGCGACTGGGCGCGCCCGGCGTCCAGCTCGCGTGGTCCGACGACACTGCCAAAGGCGAACGGCGAAAGCTGCCCCTGTCTCCTGACAGCCGCGAGCATTGACGGCCCGCGTCCGAGGTGCTCCGATTGGCAGTCGGGAGTACGTACATCATTGGCATGGGGTGCCGATGTCTGTTGGGTGGGGTGATGTACCAGGTTGGGTGTCGGCGCTCGGCTCCGTGTTTGCGCTGGGATTCGGCGCTGTCGCGGTCGTGGTCACACGCCGCACGTACCAGATCGAGTCGGATCGCGACCGCGTCAATGCGGAAGCCCGGGAAGTCCAGGAGTCCTTCGCCCGCAGGGCTCAGGCCGGGCTGGTATCGGCCTGGTGGGGCCAGTCATCGGAAGGGCAGTGGGGCGCATTCGTGCGCAATACCTCGGAGATTCCGGTGTACCAGGCATATTTGACAGTGCTTGGGTTAGACGACCACTCCGACAACATCAAGGTCCACTACCTCGTTCTACCACCGTCGGACGGTGCCCTGTTCTGCCCGATAGGCAGCGGACAGCCAGCTCAGGGGGCAACTGCCCGTCGCGTGAAGCTCAGCTTCACAGACACGGCCGGCGTTCGCTGGCTGCGCAACCAGTACGGCAGTCTGACTGAACTTCAACCGAACCTGCTCATCGCTGCCGACCCACTCCGTGCGGGGGTACTGGCTCAGTTCGAGGCCGACTTCCTGGCGACCTACGGAGCCACGGTCGCCTTCGACACTGACTCAGCCGGCCGTCCGCAGAAGCAGTTCGTCGCCGACTTCGAGGAGTCCTCCTTGGTCGACGCGCTGATCTGTCCGCACGATTGGATCGGAGATCTGGTCTCCCGGGACATGATCGAGCCGACTGTCCTGGCCGCCGACCATCAGAACGCTTTCCCCGGATGGGCGCTGTCCGCACTGACCGTCGACGGCCGCCTGTACGGGATACCGACGACTGTGGACACCGTCGCGTTGATCCGCAACACTCTGCTCGCTCCGCAACCGCCCTCGACCTTCGACGAGTTGGTAGCCACGGGCAATGCGTTGCGGGATGCCGGCCGTGTGACCGACGTTTTCACATTGCGAGTCGGCGAACATGGGGACCCCTTCCAGATATGGCCGTTGTTCGCCAGCGCCGGCGGTTGGCTCTTCGGCATGACGACCGATGGCAGGTGGGATCCCACACGAATCGGCCTGGCCACTCCGGAATCCATCGCTGCTTTCGAACGACTACGAGAGTTCGGAGAGGCGGGCGCGAGGCTGCTCCGCCGGTCGATGGACCGTGATGAAGCTCTCGAACTGTTCGCCGCAGCCCGCAGTCCGTACCTGATCACTTCCTCAGATGCCCTTCAGCGCCTACGGCAGACCAACATCCCGATCGCCGTCAGTGCTGTGCCACCGTTCGCCGACGGCGCGCCCGCCGAGACTTTCACCTTGGTCCACAGCTTGGTCATGGCCAAGCGCGGCCTCAACAAGATTATCGCCCATGACCTGTTCGCCGACTATCTGACCCACAACCACGTCATGACTGCTCTGTCGGACGGCATCGTCGCACCAGTCGCGCTGGTCAGCACGACGACCGAAGACACCGCGATCCAGCAGTTCCTGGCGCTCTGCGAACTGGGAACGCCGATGCCGTCATTCCCGCAGATGGATGCGATCTGGCGAGTCCTGGAGGAAGCCGAGGTCGCAGTCATCGCCGGAGCTCCCGCAGAAGCGACCGCCAGGCAAGCCGCTGCGAACGTGGCGGCGGTCTTCACGACTGAGGAGGGGAACTCGCTTGGCCGACCCGTGGTGGCGTAGCGCCGTTGTCTACCAGGTGTACCCGCGCAGCTTCTGCGATGCCGACGCTCGTGGAGAAGGCAACCTACCGGGGGTGCGGTCTCGTCTTCCCTACCTCATGGACCTTGGCGTGGACGCCATCTGGTTGAACCCGTTCTACCCTTCACCGATGCACGACGGTGGCTACGACGTTGCAGACTACTGCGATGTCGACCCGAGGTTCGGAACGCTGAGGGACTTCGACGCTCTCGTCGCCGACGCCATGGCATTGGGGATCAGGGTAATCATCGATATCGTCCCGAATCACTGCTCATCGCGGCACCCCTGGTTTGAGGAAGCGCTGAGCTCCGGGCCCGGCAGCAATGCGAGGGAACGGTTCATCTTCCGCGACACGCCCAACAACTGGCAGTCGCACTTCGACGGCCCGGCGTGGACGAGGACGCCAGATGGCCAGTACTACCTTCATTTGTTCGACTCCACTCAGCCGGACTTCAATTGGCGGCATCCCGATGTCGTCGCGATGTTCGAACGGGTGCTGCGGTTCTGGCTCGATCGCGGGGTCGCTGCGGTTCGGGTCGATATGGCCAATACTTTGTTCAAGGATTCTGAACTGCCGGATCGGCTGGCGGATTCGCGGCTGGTCCCCTACTACAACCGACCTGAGCTCCACGATCTCTACCGATCGTGGCGCGGGATCCTGGATTCGTATCCGGCAGATGTCTACCCCGGCCCCCGGGGAGCGATCGCCGAGATCTGGTTCGACGACCCGGACTCGGCGCGACCGTACCTAGCAGATGGCGGGCTGCCGCAGACCTTCAACTTCCGCCTGATGCTGGTGCCGTGGGCCGCAGCTGAACTGCGTGCTGTGATCGACGAGGCTCGGCAATTGGTCGCTGATTCCGGCGGTTCGATGCCATGGGTACTCGGCAATCACGACATCACCAGGATGGTCAGCCGACTCGGCATCGATCAGGCGCTCATCCGCCACCCCACCGAGGCGCTTCGACGTGGAACTGTCGAGCCTGACAAGGTGCTGGGAACACGCAGGGCGCGAGCAGCCGCACTGCTGATACTCGCCCTCCCCGGAACCGCCTACCTGTACCAAGGCGACGAACTCGGGCTCCCTGAGCACCTGGCCATCCCCGTGGAACGGCGGGATGATCCAACGTTCCACCGCACTGGTGGAGCGGCCGTTGGGCGGGACGGATGCCGGGTACCGTTGCCATGGTCCGGTGACGCTCCTCCGTACGGATTCGCGAACCAACCGGTGCGAACCTGGCTGCCGCAGCCGCTGGACTGGGCAGCGCTGACGGTGGCGACGGAACTGTCCGAGGTGGATTCCGTACTCAACCTCTACCGCAGCGCACTGCGCCTACGCCGCCAGCACCCAGCACTCGGTGACGGCGAGATGCGCTGGCTTGACGCGGGTGCCGATACGTTGGCGTTCACTCGCGAGCCAGGGTTCGGGTTCGTGGCCAATTTCGGAGACAGGCCTGTCATGATGCCGGCCGGCAGTCACGTCATCCTCGCCAGTGGGCCACTGTACGGCGCCCTGCTGCCCGCTGATACCGCGGTCTGGCTCAAGTTCCAGTGACGGGCGAGTGCCGGGTGGAAACTTCCGTGGTGGCTCCGTGCTGCAATGCGGTGTGATCGCAGGGGGACATGCGCAGGTGAGGTATCTACCGGTGGGCATCGACGGCGCGCCTGCCCGGGGCCCGCTGGTTTACCCTGGGCCGGTGTTCACCTCTGAGGGACCCACGTTCCGCGAAGGGTGTAGCTCTTGGCTCTTACAAGCTTTTCGTAGACGTTGATCACAAAGGCGAGCCCTGACCTGCATTTACGCGCTGGTCGAGAAACCGGCCGAGCATGAGCCATGGGCTCTTCTGTACGCCGCCGCCGGCCATCCCGCCCCGCTGTTGATCACAGCTGAAGGCGACACACGCTTCCTGACCGACGGCCGCAGCATGCTTCTGGGAGTGGATCCCACCCAACGACGCCCCGACGCGACCGAAGTCCTGCCGGCGAACGCACGATCCTGTTCTACACCGACGGCCTCATCGAACGGCGCACTGAAGACCTCGACCGCGGCGCGGCCCGGCTGCGCCAGCACGCCGCCGCCCTCGCCCAAGAAACCCTGGGAGCCCTCTGCGACGAGCTCCTCACCGGCCTCGCTCAGGACAGCAGCGACGACGTCGCCCTCATCGCCGTTCGCACACCGGCATCCGACGACCGCGCCGCCACCGCCACCGCCGACTGAGCTCAACAGCCGGCGGCGCCACTCGACCGCGTCCCCTCATTCGATGAGGGCGGCCTCGAAGGAACCCCCCAGGTATCGGTCCCGGCTGTCGCGACGTTGCAGCTTGCCGGTCGTCGTGAGCGGCAGCGTCCCCGGCTTGAGGAGGACGACATCGTGTACCTGGATGCGGTGTCCTGCATGGACGGCGCGCCTGATCTCCTGCTTGATCTCCTGCGCGGTCACCGGCTCGTCACTCCCGCCGCCGGCTGCCGCCATCGTCTCGGCGAGCACGATGAGCCGTTCATGTGCGCCGTCGTCGACCGACACCGCGCAAGCACCGAACTCGCGGACTGCCGGATGGCTGGCCTCAACAGTGGCTTCGATGTCCTGCGGGTAGTGGTTGGCACCGGCGATGATGATGACGTCCTTCGCCCGACCGGTGATGAACAGCTCCCCGCTGTGCAGAAATCCGAGGTCACCGGTACGGAGAAACCGCTCGCCCGGCTGGTCGGGAAGGGTCCCCATGAAGGTCTCGGCACTCTCCTTGGGAGCGTTCAGGTAGCCCGTTGCGACGCTCGGGCCGGACACGAAGATCTCGCCCACCTCGTCCTCATCGCAGGGCTTGCCGGTCTCCGGGTCGACGGCGACAGCCGTGCTCAACGGATGGATCGGGCCGCAGCCGACCAGCTCCCGACTGTCCAGTGCCGACGCGGCCGGGCGCACTTTTCCGGCGGCGAGCGCCTCGGAGTCCACGCGCAGGACTTCCGGGCCCTGGCCGACCGGCACGGCCGTGACCATCACTGTCGCCTCGGCGAGGCCGTACGCGGGGGACAGCGCCCCGCGCCGGAAGCCGGCCTCTGCGAATGCCGCGCAGAAGCGGTCGAGGGTATCGGCGCGGACGGGCTCACCTCCGACCAGAGCCATCTCCCAACGGCTGAGGTCGAGTTCCCGGCGCTGAGCGTCGGTCACCCGGCGGACACACAGGTCGTAGGCGAAGTTCGGCGCGCAGCTGTCCGCGCGTCCGAGCCGGGAGATCGCCCGCAGCCACGTGAGCGGACGCTGTACGAACGTCATCGTCGGCAGCAGTGTGACGTCCCGGCCGGAGAAGAGGGACTCGAGGACGTTGCAGATGAGGCCCATGTTGTGGTGCGGCGGCAGCCACGACACCGACGACGGGCGGGGCAGCCCGGCGTCGTCGGCAGACCGACGCGTGTTGTCGTATATCAACGACAGATTGTTCAGCACATTGCTGTGAGTGATCGCGACGCCCTTCGGCACTCCGGTCGATCCCGAGGAGTACTGCAGGTAGGCGACCATCTCAGCGGCGGTCACCGGCGGGGTCCACTGCCGGGCCAGGTCCAGGCATACCTCGTCGGTCGCCACCCGGTCGAGTCGGGCGAGCCCTTCGGTGCCGGTGAGGACGGGCTCCGCGGCGGCAAGCATAGGGCCGGTGGACAGGAACAGCCGGGACTCGGAACTGGCGGCAATCGACTCCACCCGAGTCCATTTGGCATTGCCCCGCGTGCCGTCGAGCGGAGCTACCGGCACCGGGATCAGACCCGCATAGATGCAGCCCAGGAAGGCGGCGTGGAACTCCAGTCCGGGCGGGTAACTCAGCAGCGCGCATGCGCCTGCGGTTGGAGCCTGCTTCAGCAGCGTCACGGCGATCGCCCGCGCACAGCGGTCGAGTTCGGCCAGGGTCAGTGAGTCGGATTCATCGACACCATCGCCCAGGAACACAAAGCTCTTCCGGTCGGGCTCAGCTGCCGCACGAGTGCGGCACAGGTCGATCAACGTCGTCAGTGCGCCATGCTCACCGGCCACGCCCTCGGGCAGGCGGACACTGTACTGATGATTGGTTTGCATGAGACCACTCCAAACGGTGGAAGGAGGAAGAAGGCGGCGGCAGTTCGCGCGCCCTCCCTGCATGGAGCGAGGTTCAGACCGTCTCGAACACCCGCGCCCGGTACCTGGACCGGCACCGCGAGCGCTGTAGCTTGCCGCTGGTGGTGAACGGCAGCGAACCGGCCTTGACCAGGAGGACCTCGTCGGCCCGGAGACTGTGCCCGGCGAAGACGGCCTCCCGGACGGCTTCTTCGACCTCGTCCGCCCCGACGGTCGCGCGTGCACCTGACGGAGCGTCCGGCGGAGGGCCGGCCACGACGCGGTACCGGCTGTTGATCTCAGCCAGGACGACGAGGCGCGTGCGTCCGCCGTCCTCGACGGTGAATGCGCAGCAGCAGCCTTCCCGTATGGCCGCGTGGCTTCCTCCCGCGGTCGCCTCGATGTCGTACGGGTAGTGCTGCATGCCCTCCACGACGATGAGGTCGTCCACCCGGCAGGTGACGAAGAGCTGACCGCCGTCCAGAAAGCCGAGGCTGCCGGTGCGCAGGAACTGGCGGCCCTCATGGCCGCGCACGGTGGCGTTGAACGTACTTGCCGTCTCCTCCGGGGCGTTCCAGTACGCGGCACCGATACTCGGTCCGGATGCCAGGATCTCCCCTGTCTCGTCCGGGGCGCACGGTTCGCCGGTGGCCGGATCCACCACCGCGACGGTCATGGACGGGTGCAACTGGCCCAGGCCGACCAGTCGGCGGGCTCCGTCCTCGCGACCGGCTCGTTGTACCTGGCCTTTCGCCAGCGCCACCGCGTCGAACCGCCGGATCACCGGTTCGGGCTCCACCGGCCCGCCGCTGAGCATCACGGTGGACTCGGCGATGCCGTAACTCGGGAAGAACGCCTCTCGGCGAAAGCCGAACGGGGCGAGCATGGCACTGAACTGGTCAATCATCTCTGCACGCACCGGCTCGTCCCCGACCACCGCGATCCGCCAGCCGCTGAAATCGAGGGAACGCAGCTGCTGCTCGGAGAGGCGCCGCACGCACAGCTCGTACCCGAAACCGGGTGCCGAACTTATGCCCGCCCCGCGGTCCGATATCGCGCGGAGCCAGTTGACCGGATCCTGGGTGAACGCCGACGGCGGCATCAGTACGGCGTCGTACCCGACATAGAGCGGCTGCAGGACCCCGGTGATCAGTCCCATGTCGTGGAACACGGGCAGCCAGGACACAACGGGCGGCAGCCGGTCGAAGTCGTCCGTGTCCCGGCAACCGTTGGCCAGGATCAGCGAGAGGTTGTGCAGGACGTTGCCATGGGTGAGCTCCACACCCCGGGGCGGACCGGTCGTGCCGGAGGTGTACTGCAGGTACGCGATCGTGTCCGGGCCGATGCGGGGGGCATTCCAGCCGTATGCGTCCGTCCCACTGATCTCGTCAGTCGCCACAGAGGTCGGCCGGCGCGGTGTGGACATGTCCTTCAGCAAAGTGTCGACACGGTCCAGCCTGGACCCTTTCGACAGCACCAGATCCGGCTGGCAGCTGTTGACGATTGCCCGGAAGCGCGTATACCGGTCGTCGACGCCGACGCGCAGCACCGGAGGAGCGGGCACCGCGATCAGGCCGGCATACAGGCAGCCGAAGAAGGCGGACACGAAGTCCAGACCCGGCGGGTAACTCAGAACGGCGCGGGCGCCCGGCGGGGCATGCCTGCTCAGACGCACGGCGATCGCCCTTGCGCGGGCGTCGAGTTGGGCGAGGGTGAGCGAGTCGGACTCTTCGAGGTCGTTCTCCAGGAAGGCGAACATCCGTCGATCCGGGTCCCTGGACGCGCGATACCTGCAGAGCTCGACCAAGGTCGTCGGCTCGAGTCGGAATTCTGTGATGGCATCCTCTGACATCGTGGTCCTCCTGTTCGGCTTGGCCATTGCCATTGCCCCGCCATTCCCCCACTGGTCGCGAGGACCTGGCTATTTGCCCAGCCATTGCTGTACGCCTGCGACACGTTCGTTCCACTCGGAGAGATGCTAGGTCGGCGGAGAAATATCGGGTATCCGCCGGCGGAAGGCGTCCACCCCCTACCGGAGGCGAGTGCCGGGTAAGCCGTAGGACGGATGACAACCAGCCTCCGGTCGCCCTCATGGTTCCGTCCGCCGGCCGTTATGGAAAGCACCTCGTGCTCTCTACCGTAATGACGACGGCCAGTGGACACCGAATGGCCCGTGTCCACGCCCGTGTCCAAGGGAGACCATTCCCTAGAAGGCTTCAGAAAGGGAACCGTGATGTCCTACGAAGCATCTGACGACTACTTCTTGGGTTATCCGAAGCTCCCCGATCTCCCCGGTTCCCCGGACGGGGAAGTCCTCGGCACAACCGGCGTTGTGGTCACCGGATTAGGAATGACCACGCCGTTGGGTGCCGACGTCCACTCCACCTGGACGGGGCTGCTCGCCGGCGAATCCCCGGTCACCGTGCTCGACGAACCGTGGGCCCGCGACCTGCCCGTACGGCTGGCAGGCCGACTGAGTCAGGAACCGACCGAGGTACTGCACCGGGTCGAGGCCCGGCGGATGGACCGCTGCCAGCAGATTGCGATGGTGGCGGCCCGGCAGGCATGGGCCGACGCCGGCGCGCCCACGGTGGCGCCTGAGCGGTTGGCCGTGGTGATCGGCACAGGCCTCGGCGGCGGGAAGACCCTGGTCGACCAGCACGACCTGTCCTCGGCGAAGGGGCCGGGGCGCGTGTCGCCCTTCGCCGTGACGATGCTGATGCCCAACGGCCCGGCCGCCGCCGTCAGTCTGGACCTCGGCGCCCGCGCCGGCGCCCACGCGCCGACCAGCGCCTGTGCCTCTGGAGCGGAGGCAATCGCCATGGGACTCGCCATACTTCGTGCCGGGCGGGCCGACGTCGTTGTCGCCGGCGGCACCGAGGCATGCATCGGGCGGCTGTCCATGGCGGCCTTCGCCCGCATGGGAGCCCTGTCCAGCCGTCATGACGAACCTCAGAGCGCATCGCGGCCGTTCGACAGCGCGCGTGACGGCTTCGTCATGGCGGAGGGCGCCGGAGCCGTCGTTCTGGAACGAGCCGATTCCGCAAGAGCTCGTGGCGCGCGGGCGTATGCCACGCTTGCCGGTACGGGGATGAGCTCCGACGCGCACGCCATGACAGCTCCTTCAGCGGACGGTCAGATCAGTGCGATCCGCCAGGCCTTGAGCTCCGGCGGCCTCGGCCCGCAGGACATCGTTCACGTCAACGCTCACGCTCCCGGTACGCCCGTCGGTGACCGTATCGAAGCGTCGGCGTTGCTGGAATCGATCGGCCCGCATGCTCTCGTGACGGCGACCAAGTCGATCACGGGCCATCTCATAGGCGGGGCGGGCGCGATCGAGGCCATCTTCACGGTCCTGAGCATCTTCAACGACGTGATTCCCGCGACCAGGAACCTCGACGACAAGGACCCCGAGGTGAAGGTGGACATCGTCACGGGAAGTCCTCGGCACACCAAGGTCACCGCGGCCATCTCGAACTCGTTCGGTTTCGGCGGTCACAACGTGGTCCTCGCTTTCACCAAGTCCGCCTGACCAGGGGCGCGGGACGGGCCGGAGGAGAGGGGGCTTGAGGGGCTGGGGGGTACTGGAGGGCCTGCGGAGGCCCGTGGAGCCTGCGCAGGCTGGGGCGGGTGCACCAGACCGCTCCGCTGAGCCATCAGCGCCGCGTGCATCCGGTTCGGCAACTCGAGCTTGGCGAGGATGCGCGAGACGTGGGACTTCACGGTGGCGGGCGTTACATGCAGCTCGCGGGCGATCTCCTGATTCGACCTCCCCATGGCTATACCGGACAGGACTTGGGTCTCCCGGCCGCTCAGGGTGGCCAGGGCGACCGCGTGCGAGCGCTCCTGTGGCGGCGGAAGAATCTCGAACCGATCAATCAGCCGTCGGGTCATCGTGGGGCAGATGAAAGCCGCGCCGCCGGCGACCGCGCGGACGGCTGAGGTCAGCTCCTCCTGGCTGGCGCTCTTGAGCAGAAAACCGCTTGCGCCCGCCTTCAGCGACCCGAACAGATGGCTGTCGAGGTCGATGCTGGTGAGGACGACGATTCCGGGTACGAATCCGGGTGCGATTCCTGGTGCTGCCGCCCCCGAGGGCTTGGCGAGTTTGCGGATGAATTCGTATTCGGCATCGACGAGTACGACTTGCGGTCGCCGCAGCTCGAACATTCGTAATGCCTCCTCGCCGACCCTCGTATCGGCGACCACGGTGATGTCCGATGCCTCCCCGAGTGCATGCCGGAAACCGCGGCGCACAAGGTCCTCATTGTCGACCAGCATTACTTCCAACGTGCTGAATTCGTCCATCAATCACTCCGCCTGTGCGATTCGAAAGTGTGGTCCCCATTCCACTCCGTGGTCTCCTGACCGGTGTGGTTTCACGGGTACTGTCAAGAACGCATTCCGGTACAGCGGTTGCACACGCGATGGCTGTGGGGCGCGCTGAGCCCTACTGGTGACCGTGGCTGATACCGCATATGCCCCCTGGCCGGCACGCACATCCCGGTTAGGCTGAATGACAGCCTGCGGCGGGATTCGCCGCATCGATCCCTTCCGATGCTAGGGGGATTGGCAGTGCTGGTTCTAGGCAATGGCGGCCATGCTGTTGGCCGTTCCGGACACGGGGCGGGGGTCGACGAAGTCTCCACGGCTCCGCGGCTGTTCCCGCGAGGCATCGCAGGCGTGCGAGCGATGGTGGATGTCGGAGTCGAGCGCGGAGTTCCCGTACCGGCATGCCTGGACGGCAGCGGTGTGGACGAGAACGCTCTTGCCGACGATGCCGCACACGTCCGCGCCTGGCAGGAGCTCGTCGTGGCGCAGAACCTGGTCCGTGCCACAGGCGATGCTCCCGGCCTGGGGCTGGAGGTCGGCAGCCGGATTCCGCTGCGCAAGTACAGCGTGTGGGGCTTCGCACTGCTGGCCAGCCCAACGCTGCGCGAAGCGGCGGCTGTGGGACTGCGCTACCTGGAACTCACCTTCACCATGGTCGGGATCCACCTTCAGGAGGAAGGTGACGAGGTCCACCTCGTCCTGGACGACGGGTTTGTGCCCCAGCCCGTCCGGCACTTCTTCGTCGAGCGGGAAATGGCCAACATCCGCACCATCCTGGACACCATTCTGGGTCGGCCCTTCACCCCCCTCCGGCTGGAGGTGCGCATCCCACGGCCTGAAAAGCCCGCAGCGTACGAGGTGTTCGCCGACGCGCCGATCGCCTTCGGGGCGCCGCGCAACGCGATCGTCACCCTGGCTGCGGTACTGGAGCAGTCGCTGCCGCAGGCGGACCGCCACACGATGCAGGTGTGCGAACGCGAGTGCAGCCTCCTGCTGGCCCGACGCGCCCACACCGAATTCGCAGCGCGGGTACGGGAACTGCTCATGCAGTGGCCGGACGGGATCCCCGACATGGGCGTTGCCGCAGCCGCGCTGCACGTCTCCACCCGCACACTGCACCGGCGTCTGGCTGTGGAGGGCACTTCCTACCGGCGTCTCGTCGACGGAGCGCGGCACGCTCGCGCTGTCGAGATGCTGTCCACCCTCGGACTGGGAGTCGACCAGATCGCCGTACGGCTCGGGTACGCCGATGCGGCGGCGTTCATCCGCGCGTTCCGCCGGTGGACGGGTGCGACCCCGGGCGCCTACCGCACCAGGGTGCCGACCCGGCCGTACTGATCATTTCAGGACCAGGTTGGGAGCGTACGGGGGTGCGTCCAGTCTCCGAATGGGGGCACCCTCAAGGCCCTGCGACCCGGCGGGCCGCTACAGGGCCATTTGCAGATGCTCGGCCCGAACGCTCGGCATGCGCTACCTCACCGTTCACTCGCGCCGCTGGAACTGGCCTGGGCCGCGCCGTCCTCCAACGCATCCTGCGCGTTGATCCCGTTGGCGGAGATGGACACCGTCACGTACCCCCGACAGGCCCAGGAGTTTCTGATCGCGCAGATAACCTCGGTAGCTCGGCGCCGGCTTCGAACCGGACGGGAGTTGGCCGTCAGGGCCAACCTGTTGCGCGGACGATTGGGGATCGGCAGCCTGCTGAGCGGCAGCCTGTTCAGCGGCAGCCGGCCCTGGCGGTCCCACCGCTGTCGCCAGTACCGCCGCAGCGGCGACCAATAATGCAGCGAGTACTACGGTCGGAGATCTTGTGACGGAGCCCGTGTGGTGTCGTTGACCGGGCATGATGCTGGGTGTGACGGCTGAGCAGATAGCCGATTGGGATGCCGAACTGTCTTCGTTGACCGGTTCGTTGGGGTACTTGTTCAACCGGCCGGAGCCTCGGGTGGTGTTCGCAGGCGGCTGACGATCATGACGCCGCGCTCACCGCGCTCGGGCCGGGGGAACATGACGTCGTACCCTGCCGCGCGGAATTGGCTCTCCAGCAGGTCGCATCCGGCGCTGTCGGCGGTCTCTGTGAGGACCAGGACCGACTCGGGCCGGGCGGCGAGGTAGGCGAGCTGCCGCTCCGCCCGTTCCCTTGAAGGGTTGTTGAGGTTGAACGTCAGTACATCCACTGTGCCGGTCTGGGGGGTCATGAGCGGTCCCTCATCCACGGTTCCCTGATCCCTCCGACGATGGCGCGGGCGATGTTCTCGGGCTCGGTGGTGGACGCGTCCAGTTGCAGGACCCGCACGCCGGCGGCCATGAGGAACCTAGCGGCTTCACAGAAGTACGCGCATTCCCGCTCGGGCCCTGAGGGCTCCCGTTCGTACCGGCTCCAGGTGGATGTAGCGGTCGGCGGTGGACTTCCCCACGCCTCCCGGCCCGTCGATGGTCACGAACAGTCCGGTCATGAGACACCGCCCGCGGGCAGCCGTGAGGCGGCACGGGCGCAACGAGATCCTCGGCCTCGCCCACTCCGATCACGACCTGGTCGTCTTCCTCGAAGCCGCAGGGATCCTCGACCCCGAGCGGATCACCGACGACCCGCAGTGGGTCGCCGGGGACTGACGGGGACAGCGAGGCGGCGAGGACAGCAGGAACGGGCGGCCGGGACCACCCCCGTGGGCTCCGGCCGCCCGCTCTCTGCCATCGGACGCAAACCAGCCGTATCCGGTTCTCTCCCGAGGGATTACGGTGCCGATATGGCGCAGCAGACATGTGATTCGTACGAGGAGTTCTGGCCCTACTACGTCGCGATGCACTCGAAGGCAGCGACGCGTTGGGTCCATCTGACCGGCACGCTGACCGGGCTCGCGGTCAGCGCGTACGGCCTGGCGCGCGGGCGCAGGCGGTATGCGGCCGCGCTGCCCCTGATCGGCTATGGGACGGCCTGGCCCGCGCACTTCTTCATCGAGAAGAACAACCCCGCCACCTTCGGGCATCCTGCCTGGTCCCTCAGGGGCGATGTGCAGATGATCCGGATGATGCTGGCGGGCCGGGACGGCGAACTGGCCGAGATCGCCGCCAAGTGGCTCGCCGAGAACCGCTGACCCGTGGCACACTTCTGACGTTCCGTCAGATTGCTGTGCCGGGGAGGAACCTTGACGCACACGCGCACGCCCGTGGTGGCCGGATGGTTCACACAGGACAGTGGCGAGGAGGACTTCCGGCTGCTCGGCACCCGCTGTACGGCCTGCTCGGCGGTCTTCTTCCCGCGCGAGGATTCGTTCTGCCGCAACCCGGCGTGCACGGGCGGGGAGTTGGCAGAGGTGCCACTCTCCAAGCGAGGACGGGTGTGGTCCTACACCGACGGGCGCTACCGGCCGCCGGCGCCGTACGTCTGCGACCCGGACGCGCAGTGGGAGCCGTACACACTTGTCGCGGTCGAACTCGAAGCCGAGCGGATGGTGGTGCTCGGGCAGGGGGTGCCCGGCGTGAGAGTCTCGGATCTGGCGGTCGGCATGGAGGTCGAGGTCGTGCCCGGTGTGCTCAACGAGGACGGGGACACGGTGTGGACGACCTGGCACTGGCGGCCCTTGGGGGTGGCGTCATGACCGGCGAGGTGGCGGTCCTCGGGGCCGGGATGCACCCCTGGGGAAAGTGGGGCCGCAGCTTCGTCGAATACGGGACGGCAGCGGCCAGGGCCGCGCTCACCGACGCCGGGATCGACTGGCAGCAGGTGCGGTCGGTGGTCGGCGCGGACACGATGCGCTGCGGCTACCCCGGATACGTCGCGGGAGCGACGTTCGCTCAGGCACTGGGCTGGCAGGGCGCCCGCGTCACCAGCGTCTACGCTGCCTGCGCCTCCGGTGCCCAGGCGATCAACACCGCGCGCTCCCAGATCCTGGCCGGGATGGCCGATGTGGTGCTGGTGGTGGGCGCGGACGCGGCCCCGAAGGGCTTCTTCGCACCGGCCGGAGGCGAACGGCCGGACGATCCCGACTGGCTGCGCTTCCGGGTGCTCGGGGCGACCAACCCCGCCTACTTCGGCCTCTACGCCCGCCGCCGCATGGCCCTGTACGGCGACACTCCCGAGGACTTCGCCCTGGTCAAGGTGAAGAACGCGGCGGCAGGCGCGCTCAACCCCAACGCCCGTTACCGCAAGGCCGTCTCGGCGGAGGATGTCGCCGCGTCCGCGGTGGTCGCCGATCCGCTGCGCCTTCTCGACATCTGCGCGACCTCCGACGGCGCCGCCGCGCTGGTGCTGACCAGCATGGACTTCGCGCGCCGGCACGGGGCCGGGGACCCGGTCCGTATCCGCGCCGTCTCCACCGTCACCCCGACCTACCCGAAGGCCGTACTCGACCTTCCCGACATCGCCACCGACTCGGCTGCCGCGGTGGATCCCCTGCCGCGGCCCTTCCGCGCCTCTATCGCCCTGGCCGCGTACGAAGAGGCGGGCATCGGGCCCGAGGATCTCTCACTGGCCGAGGTGTACGACCTCTCCACCGCCCTGGAGCTCGAGTGGTACGAGGACATCGGGCTGTGCGGGGCGGGTGAGGGCGCCAAGCTCGTACGTGAGGGTGCCACGGCACTCGGCGGGCGCATACCCGTGAACGTCAGCGGTGGGCTCGCCTCCTTCGGCGAGGCCGTACCCGCCCAAGCCATCGCCCAGGTCTGCGAGCTGACCTGGCAGCTGCGCGGCACGGCGGGCCGGCGTCAGGTGCCCGGAGCGCGCACCGGGATCACCGCGAACCAGGGACTGTTCGGCCATGGCTCCGCGGTCGTCGCCGTCCGCTGAGCGGGCTTACGTTCTCCGGGACCGTGTCAACACACCGGCCGTGAACTGCGCTTGCTGTCAACGGCCTTGACGCCCCGTCACGGCCGGTGAACACTGCGTCTTCGTCGGCATCGCCGCACTTCGGCACGCTCACCACGCTCGTCACGGACGCCGGGCGGGGTACGGGACTCCCCTGCCTTCGGATCCGTAGCCATGGCATGGAACACGGACGCCATGGAGCACGCACCCTGCACGCAGGACCGGGGCCGGGGCCCCGGGCGAGGGCCTAGGAGCCGCCATGAGCAATGGGGACATTTTCATCGGTGAGGTCATCGGCACCGCGATACTCATCCTGTTCGGCGCGGGCGTCTGCGCCGCTGTCACGCTCCATCACTCCAAGGCGAAGGCCGCGGGCTGGGTCGTCATCGCCTTCGGCTGGGGTTTCGGGGTGCTGGCGGGCGCGTACACCGCCGCTCCGCTGTCGGGCGGGCATCTCAATCCGGCCGTGACGCTGGGCGTCGCCGTCGACACCGGGGAGTGGAGCAAGGTTCCGCTGTACGTCCTGGCGCAGATGGTGGGCGCGATCCTCGGCGCCGTACTCGCCTATCTCGTCTACTTCGCACAGTTCCAGGCCAATGCGGACAAGAAGAACGCGCTGCCCACGCTCGGGATCTTCTCGACCGGTCCGGAGATCCGCAGTCCCGTCGCCAACGTGATGACCGAGGTCATCGCGACGGTCGGCCTGGTGCTGCCGATACTCGCCTTCGGCAAGAACGACGGCATCGGTATCGGCCAGATACCCGGGCAGAGCGCCGGCATCTACGGCTCCGGCATCTCTATCCTGCTGGTGTCACTGCTGGTCGTCGGCATCGGCCTCTCGCTCGGCGGGCCGACCGGTTACGCCATCAACCCGGCGCGCGACCTGGGGCCACGCATCACCCACGCGCTGCTGCCCATCCCCAACAAGGGGACTTCCGACTGGGGTTACGCCTGGGTACCGGTGGCCGGACCCGTGATCGGCGGGCTGCTGGCCGGCCTCATCTTCAACGCAGCCTTCTAGGCCTTACGGCCTCATCGACAAGGGGACGTCATGACGGACAAGTTCGTCGCCGCAATCGACCAGGGCACCACGTCCAGCCGCTGCATCGTATTCAACCAGGACGGCGCCATCGTCGCCGTCGACCAACGCGAGCACCGCCAGATCTTCCCCAAGCCGGGCTGGGTGGAGCACGACGCGACCGAGATCTGGTCCAAGGTGCAGGCGGTGGTGGCGGGGGCCATCGCCAAGGCCGGGCTGCGAGCAGACCAGCTCAGCGCGCTCGGCATCACCAACCAGCGCGAGACGACCGTCCTGTGGGACCGGGCGACCGGCAAACCGGTGCACAATGCGATCGTCTGGCAGGACACACGTACCGCCGCGCTCTGCCACGAACTGGGCGGCACGGACGGGCAGGACCGCTTCCGCGACGCGACCGGACTGCCGCTCGCCAGCTACTTCTCCGGGCCCAAGGCGGCCTGGCTGCTGGACAATGTGCCCGGACTGCGCGGCCGGGCCGAGCGCGGCGAGATCGCCTTCGGCACCATCGACTCCTGGCTGATCTGGAACCTCACCGGCGGCACGGAGGGCGGGGTCCATGTCACCGACGTGACCAACGCGTCGCGCACCATGCTGATGAATCTGGGGACCCTCGAATGGGATCCGGCGATCCTGTCGGCGATGAACGTGCCGCGGGCGATCCTTCCGGAGATCAAGTCCTCGGCCGAGGTGTACGGGACGGCCGTCGGCCAGCTCGCGGGGGTGCCGGTGGCCTCCGCGCTCGGCGACCAGCAGGCCGCGATCTTCGGGCAGGCCTGCTACGACACGGGCACGGCCAAGAACACCTACGGCACCGGCAGTTTCCTGCTGCTGAACACCGGCGACCGGCCCGTGCCCTCGAAGAGCGGGCTGATCACCACGATGGGCTACAAGATCGGTGACGAGGCGCCGGTGTACTGCCTGGAGGGGTCCATCGCGATCACCGGCGCACTGGTGCAGTGGTTCCGGGACCAGCTAGGCATCATCCGCAGCGCGGACGAGATCGAGACGCTTGCCGCGAGCGTGGACGACAATGGCGGGGCGTATATCGTGCCGGCCTTCTCCGGGCTCTTCGCCCCGTACTGGCGCTCCGACGCACGTGGTGTCATCACCGGCCTGACCAGGTATGTCACCAAGGCGCATCTGGCGCGTGCGGTGCTGGAGGCGACGAGCTGGCAGACCCGTGAGGTCGTCGACGCGATGTACCAGGACTCCGGGGTGCAGATCACCACGCTCAAGGTGGACGGCGGCATGACCTCCAACAATCTGCTGATGCAGCATCAGGCGGATGTGCTGGGGGTGCCGGTGATCCGGCCGAAGGTCTCCGAGACCACATGCCTGGGCGCGGCGTACGCGGCGGGGCTCGCGACCGGCGTCTGGTCGGGGCTCGACGAACTGAAGGCGCACTGGCAGCGTGATGTGGAGTGGTCGCCGCGGATGGAGGCGGAGATCCGTGAGCGCGAGTACGGCAACTGGCGCAAGGCGGTGGAGCGGAGCTTCGGCTGGGAGCAGGAGGGTAGCGGCCAGGCCTGATCCCGCCCGGCAGAGCCCACGGCCCGTACCCCAGTCGGTGGGGGTACGGGCCGTGTCCGCGGAGTGTGCCCGTGCGCCGGACTCAGGTCGTGGCGTGCTCGCGCTGCCGGTCGGCGCGGGCGAGAGCGTGCTCCACGACCGCCACCAGTACCTCCTTGACCGCCTCGCGTTCGCGCGCGTCCGTCATCAGCAGCGGCACCTCGGCGTCGAGGTCGAGCGCGGCCCGTACGGCATCGCCGGGGAAGCGGCCCGCGCCTTCGAAGCAGTTGACGGCGACAGTGAAGGGAATGCCGCGGCGTTCGAAGTAGTCGATCGCCGCGAAGGAGTCCTCCAGGCGGCGGGTGTCCGCGAGGACGACCGCACCCAATGCGCCCTGCGCCAGCTCGTCCCAGAGGAACCAGAAGCGGTCCTGCCCCGGTGTGCCGAAGAGGTACAGCACCAGGTCCTGGCGGAGCGTGATGCGGCCGAAGTCCATGGCGACCGTGGTGGTCGTCTTGTGCTCGACGCCTTCGATGTCGTCGACGGGGCGGCCCGCCTCGCTCAGCGTCTCCTCGGTCCGCAACGGCCTGATCTCGCTGACCGCGCCCACCAGGGTCGTCTTGCCCACGCCGAATCCGCCCGCCACCAGGATCTTCAGGGTCACTGGTTCGACGGGAGGGGTTCGGCGGCTAGAGCGCCCGAAGACCATTGATCACCTCGCGGAGAATGCTCACGTCCGGCAGTTCGGCCGGCGGAACGGGACGGGTTACATGCACCAGTGCGTCCTCGACGAGATCGCCGACCAGGACGCGGACCACACCGACGGGAAGGTCCAGGGTGGCCGCGAGTTCGGCGATCGACTGGGGGGTGTCGCCGCAGCGCTCGACGATTTCGACGTGCTCCGGTGAGAGCGACTGATCGCGTACGGGATCGTCGGCCGCGGCCTCCGGAACGACCAGAGCGATCAGGTCGAGGCGGAGCCGGGTGGCGCTGCTGGTACGTCCGCGGGTCATCGCGTACGGACGGACCACGGGACCCGCGTCGGCATCGAAGAAGTGGTGCGGCTGCTGAGCGTACTGTGCTGAGTCACTCATGCCATCCACTCACCCTCCGGTGCGCAGACCGGTCCGCGGTGCGGTGGTGAGGTGGACGCCGACCCGCTTGACCATCAGCGTCATCTCGTACGCGACCTGGCCGACGTCCGAGTCGGCGTCGGTGAGGACGGCCAGACAGCTGCCGTCGCCCGCCGCCGTGACGAAGAGGAAGGCCTCGTCCAGCTCCACGACGGTCTGGCGGACGCGGCCCGCCTCGAAGTGGCGGCCGACGCCCTTGGCGAGGCTGTGGAATCCGGAGGCGACGGCGGCGAGATGCTCGCCGTCCTCGCGGCTCAGATCCCGGGAGGTGCCGGTGGCGAGCCCGTCACTGGAGAGCACCACTGCCTTGCGGATGCTGGCGACACGGTCGACGAGCTCGTCGAGGAGCCAGTTGAGCTCGCCCGTTGTGGTGGTGGTCGGATGGGCGCCCGTGGCGTTGGACGCTGCGGCGTGCGGTGCGGTCATCGACCGTCCCCCTCAGATGTCGTTCCTGGCGCGGTCTCGCCGGGGCCGGTGGCCTGGTCGGTGTCCTCGGCCTCTTCGGCGTTGTGCAGGCGGCCGCGTTGCCACCCTCGTTGCATTGAAGCCATGCGACTGCGTACGTGTTCCGCGTCCCGCTCGATGTCCTGCTGGGTGGCGGTGGCCGGGTCGGCGGCCCGCCCGGCTGGTGCCGTACCGGACGATTGCCTGCCGGACGATTCCCTGCCAGCCGATTCCCTGAGCTGGGGAGCGAGGCTGGCCTGGCGGACGCGGCGGGGCAGGCCGTCGAGCGTCGCGGGGGCCGGGCCGGCGGTGGGCTCCGGGGGCGGTGTCGGTTCCGGACGGGGTACAGGTGTTGGGCCCGGTACGGGCGTGGGTGCGGGTACCGGTGTGGGTGCCGGCCATGCCGCGTGGCGGGGCTCGGGCGCCGGTCGCTGGTCGGGCATGGGTCGCGGGTCGGGCGCCGGTCGCGGGTCTGGCGTGGGCATGAGCGGGGGCTCCGCGGCGCGCCCGGGGCCTGGGGCCGGATGTGCGCGGCCCCGCTCGTCCACCCGGCGCCCGTGGTCGGTGACCAGGGTCGGGGGCTTCCTGCGGGGCAGCGGAACGGGCCCGGAGATCTGCGCGGGCGTCTGGTCGAGCGCCTGTTGGTGCTGCTCGTCCGGGTTATCGCGACGACGGCTCCGGGCGTGGGCACGGAAGATTCCGCCGCGCTCGCTCTCCGTATCCTCGATGTCCGCGAGCGAGTCGACCCCGCCGAGAGAATCGGCGCCGCCGCGAACCTGCCGGTCGTCGAAGCCCAACGCGCCGACGGGGGCCTCCAGTTCGACAGGCCCGTCGAGGAGCGTGGAGCCGTTGAGACCGGTGGGAACCTTGGAGAGCGCCGGGAGCGTGCCGTCGCCGCTGCGCCGGCCTGCCGCGCTCCCGCTCTTGCGGTCGAGGCGGAAGCCGCTGCCCTGGGTCTCGGGAGCGTCGGTGAGCAGGACGGCTGGGATGAAGACGACCGCCGTTGTCCCTCCGTACGGGGAGGGCTGCAGCGAGACGCGCACGTTCTGGCGCTGGGCGAGCCGGCTGACCACGAACAGGCCGAGCCGGTCGGTGTCGGAGAGCTCGAACTCGGGGGTCTCCGCGAGCCGCAGGTTCGCGTCGAGCAGACCGTCCGGGGCCATACCGAGGCCGCGGTCGTGAATTTCGAGCGTGAAGCCGTTGGCGACCCGCTCGCCGTGCACCTGGACTGCGGTGTGCGGGGGCGAGAACACCGTGGCGTTCTCCAGGAGTTCGGCGATGAGGTGGGTGAGGTCGGCGACCGCCGGGCCGCCGACGCCGATGCGCGGGAGCCGGCGCACCTCGATGCGCTCGTAGTCCTCCACCTCGGCGACCGCCGCCCGTACGACGTCCATCAGCTGGATCGGCTTGCGCCACTGGCGGGACGGGGCCGCGCCGGAGAGGATCACCAGGCCCTCGGCGTGCCGGCGCATACGGGTGGTGAGGTGGTCCAGGCGGAACAGGTCCGCGAGCTCCTCGGTGTCCTCCGTGCGGCGCTCCATGGTGTCCAGGAGCGTCAGCTGGCGGTGGAGGAGGACCTGGTTGCGTCGGGCCAGGTTGACGAAGACCTCGGAGACGCCGCGCCGCATGTCGGCCTGGCGCACGGCGGCCTCGACCGCGGCCCGCTGAAGGGTGTTGAGCGCCTGGCCCGCCTGGCCGATCTCGTCCTTGTCGTAGTCGAGGCGCGGGGCCTCGGTCTCGACGTCGACATGCTCACCGGCGGCGAGGCGGCGCATGACGCTCGGCAGCCGTACGCCGGAGACCTCGTGGGCCTCCTTGCGCAGGCGGGAGAGGTCGCGGACGAGATCGCGGCCGATGCGGACGGAGACGATCACCGAGACCAGGAGGGCGAGGAAGCCCAGTACGCCCGCGACACCCGCCTTGACGAAGACGCTGTACGCGGCCGGCTCGACGCGGTCCTGATAGCGGACGCCCGCTTCCTTGGCCTCGCGGGCGAGGTCGTCGAGGACGGGGGTGGCCGCGGCCTGCCAGCGGCCGGCTTCGGACGCGCCCGCCCTGCTGACGGGACCGGCGTCGATGAGGCGTTCCTCGGCGGCGCGAAGCGGCGCGGTCTTGGGGCTGCTCCAGTACTGCTCGTAGATCTCGCGTTCCTTGGCGGGCAGAACCTCGAGGTTGGTCTCGTACAGCAGGGTGCGGTTCGCGACGAAGTCGGAGAGCTCGCGGATCTCCTCGGCCGTCACCTTGCGGGTGGCGAGCGAGGAGGCGATCAGCGCGTCCTCGCGGGAGAGCATTTCCATGGCCCGGGTCAGCCCGACCAGTGCGCGGCCCTGCCGCTCCATGTTGACGTCGTTGAGCCCGTGGAGCGTCAGCAGGAAGCTGAATCCGGGGTCGGCGACCCGGTTGTAGAACTCCAGGGCCTGGCTGCGGGAGACCGTGCCGGTCTCCACGGAGCGGCGCAGGGCGCCCAGGCCGTCGACGGCCTCGAGGAGGGAGGACAGCTTCTGCGAGACGTCGGGCCGCATGTCGTCGCGGACTCCGGACTTCTCCAGATTCGCCTTGATCTTGGCGACTTCCCTGTCGGTGGCCCGTCGCCGCTCGCGCAGAGTGGGCAGTGCGTCGGCAGCCCGGCGGTCCGCCAGGTAGATGAGCGTCTGCCTGCGTTCCTTCTGGATGACGTTGATGGTGTCGGCGACCGGATAACCGACCTGCTCCACCACGGAGCTGACCTCGAGAAGCTGATTGGCCTCCCGACCGGTCAGTACGGTGGCGAAGCCCCAGAGAGCGGTGAGGGAGACGAGCGGCACCAGCAACAACGCCACGATCTTCCGGCGGATGGACTTCCCGCGAAAGCGCATGGCCTCCCCCTGCTCAACCAACCCCGCCCGGTGCGGATGGTGTTCCGTCAACTTCAGTCAACAAACGCGCGTGAGCCTACTACTGTCACACAGACAACTCGAAGGCACGTCCGGACGATTTTCGGCCGAGGACGGGCGCGTTGATCACGGGTTGTCCTGGTATTCGGGGAGATGGCATTCCCGGCTGTGGCGGAGCCCACCTGGCGGCATGTCATTTTCCGGACCGTCACAGATGGCTGGAATTCTTCGCTTTGCGGGAATCATCCCGCATGGTCAATCGTCTATCTGTACGGGGGCGTCGGTTCGGTTTCGGTCCGACTTCGATTCTGCGGCCGGAGTAAAGCGGCGGAGTCCGGGCAGCCACCCTGAAGTCGGACAGAGGTGGGGAGTGACAGGGTCCATGGACACGGACGAGCGTCGTGGCGCGGTGCGGGCGGCGAGTTATGCGGATGTCCCGCGGCAGCAGTTCCGGGTGGAGGAGCCGGCGGTCAGGGGGCAACTCTGGGTGGAGGAGCCGGCGGTCAGACGGCGCATGGCCGATCCGGTCCGTGCGGCAGCGGTGCGTGCGGTGATCATCGCGGCGCTGACGATGATTCAGGCGATGGTGGCCTTCCTCGGCACGCTCACCGGGTCCTGGCTGGCCTTCCCGATGGTGCTCAGCAGTGTGGGCAGCACGGTGGTGGCGACCTGGGCGGTGCTGGACGTGTGGGTGACGCGCCAGGTGTGGAACCAGCGCAATGGCGTGGTGTCCGTGCCGAGCAGCACCGCGCGGCAGTTGCGGCGTGAGCGCCGCCGGGCGCGGCGGGCGACCAGGGTGGCCGACCGCCAGGCCGACCGTATACGGCGACGGGGCGCGGGCAGGCTCTCCGAAGCCTGAACGCCCGAGCGCCGTCGGCCTGGGCGCCGTCGTACGCCCGTCCTGGACGGGCCGGTCCTACCGCTTCTCGGCGGGCTGGTCGGCTCCACCGGCCTGGGCGGCGGCAGCTTCCGCCGGAGGCTGCGACCGCTTGAACATCCGGGTCGCCGTGATCTCGCCGTGCACCGTCTCACCGGACGGGTCCTGCTGCGGCAGTCCCGGGCGGAGATGCTCCTCCACGCTGATGTACTTCAGGCCCGCGCGCAGATCGGCGTCGTTGCGCAGCCGGATGACCAGCGGGAATTCGGCGAGGGCCGTGGTGTCGAAAAGCCCGGTCGTATAGAGCAGCTGGACCCCCAGCGCGTCGGAGACGGCGCGCTGGAGCTCCAGTAGATACGTGGCGTTGGCGCGGCCGATGGGATTGTCGAGGAAGAGCGTGCCGGCGTGCCGGTGCTTGTCGCGCCCCCGGTCGTTGCTGCGGAGCGCCGCCATCGTGCAGTAAAGGGCAATGGCCGCGGTGAGGAGCTGGCCGCCGGAGAAGACGTCGCCCATCTGTCCGACCGGGACCCTCTCGGCCCGCAGCACCGCGTCCGGCTTGAGGATCTCCACGGCGATGCCCTTCGGCTGCAGGGCGGCCTGAACTCCGCGCAGCAGCAAGGACATTCCGTCCCGCCGGCCCTCCCCATAGGCAGCCGTCGAGTTCTTCTTCACGGCGGCACGGGTCGCCTCGTCGATGACCTCGCCGAGCCGCTCGGCGAGCGTCGCCTGGTCCGGCTCCTCGAAGCGGATCCGCACGAACTCCTGCCCCGACCACTCGCCCAGCCCCTCGGGCAGCCGCGAGAGCCGCTGCGCAGAACGGAGCGTCGTCAGCGCGGACTCCACGAGACCCCGGAGCCGGTCGACGATGGTGTCGCGGTTGCGTTCCAACTGCTCCAGTTCGTCGGTCAGTACGCGCAGCCGCGGCGCGAAGGCCTCCGCCCACTTCGCCGCATGCTCGGGCAGGGAGGCGGCGGGCAGTTCCCGGATCTGCTGGCGTGCGGGGGTGCGGACCTGCTCGTAGCGGGTGGAGTTGGCGTGCCGTACGAGGATGTCGCTCGCGTCCCGGACGGCTGCCTCGGCGGCGGAGAGGTCGGTGGCGCATCCGCGCAGCGAGCGGCGGGCCTCGGCGGCGGAGTACCGCGCCTCCTCCAGGCTGCCCGGATACGGATCGGGAGCCTCTGCCGTCTCCTCGTCCTGGCTGTTGTCCCGGAGCAGGTCGCGCAGCAGCGCCGCCGTCTCGTCGAAGCCGCCCGCGGCGTCCTCGGCGGCCCGGTGCGCCTGGAGCAGCCTGGAGTGGGCGGCGCGGGCCGTGTCCAACGCGTCCGTGCGGGAGGCGAGTCCGGCGGTGGCGGTACGCAGCAGTGTCTGGGCCTGCTCCGCGTCCACGGGAACAAGATCCTCGGGGAGTTCGGTGTGCGCCTCGCCGTCGGCCGGGGCGAGGCGCTCGGCCTCGCCGCGCAGCCGGCCCAGCTTCTCGCTGGCTTCCGATGCGCGCGTCTCCAGCATCTGGACGAGGGACTCGGCCCGGGCGGCGGCCGCCTGGCGGGACGGCCCGTCGGCGCCGTCCGTGCTCTCCAGGAGCTGGGCGGCACGGGTGCGGACCTTGTTGGTGAGCCGGTCGAGCTCGGCGAGGGCCGCGCTCTCGTCGCTCTCGGCGCGGGCCTGCTCGGCACGGAGGTCGGCGCCGACGCCCACCTTCTCGTACAGCTGGGAGGCGGCTCGGTAGGCCTCACGCAGGGAGGGCAACGCGGTGCGCGGAGCGTCCGCGTCGGCCTCCGGCAGGGTTTCGGGGGCGCCGGCGATCTCGGCCCGCTCGGCGCGGAGCGCACGGGCGGTACGGCGGGCGTCGTCGCCCGCGCGCTGGGCGGCGCGGCGGTCCTCGTCGGCGGCCTTCGCCCGCTCCAGACAGGTCGCGGCCCGGGCCTCCGACTCGGCGGCCTCGTCGGCCAGTTCACGCAGCTGTACCTGCCAGCCGGCGCGCTCGCGAAGCCGGAAGGCGAGTCCCGCGAGGGCGTCGGCGGCACGGCGGGCGCGCTGGGCCGCGTCCTGCCGCTCGTCGCGGACGCGTGCGGCGTCGGCCGCGGCCTCGTCCGCCTCGGCCCGTACCGTACGGGCCTCGGCGAGCGTCGCCTGCGCCTCTTCGGCGGCTTCGCGGGCTGTCCGTGCCGCGTGTGCGAGCTCGGCGAGCATCCCGGCCGGGCAGTCGGCTCGCCAGGAGCCGAGGCGGGCGGCGATCGAACGGTCCCCGGCGAGCCGGGCCGCGAGCGCGCGGATCTCCTCGTCCCGCGCGGTCGCCCGGGCGCGGAGAGCCTGCCGCTCCTCGTCGGCGGCGTGCTCGTCGTGCATGGCGGGGTTCGGCGGTACGAGGAAAACATCCCCGTCGTCGGCAGTGCCGGTGCCGGTGCCGGGGCTGGGAACGGGCGCGAGCAGCGCTGCGGCGGTGCCGACGGCCACGGTGGAACGGGGCAACAGTGCCGCGCCCGCGAGGATTTCACGCGCGCGGGCGTGCGACGCCGGGTCGGTGATCACCACACCGTCGACGAGCTCGGGCCGGGCGGCCAGCACGGCGGCATGGTCGGCGGGGTCGACGGCCTGCGCGAGGTAACGCCAGCCGGGGAGGGCGGGGATGCCGTGCTCACCGAGGTACTCGACGGTCGCGAGGACGTCGGGTCCTGGGGGCAGCAGTCCCCCGTCACCGAGCGCACCGAGGATGCGGGCGTCGTCGGCGGCGGCGGTACGCAGGTCGAAGAGGTTCCGCTCGGCGGAGGCGACGGACTGGTCGAGGAGCTCACGCAGCTCGTCGGCGTACCGGTCCAACTCCTCAGCGGCGAGGGGCCCTTCGTCGGCGCGGATGGGCGCGGTGAGGGCGGCGCGGGCGGGGTGGGCGGTGGCGTGCCCCGACCGGTCGGACCGCGCGGGCCCGTGAGCCGGAGGAGCCTGCCCCCGACCGTGGGCTGAGCCCTCGCCGCCACGCGCAGACGGCCCCCCGTCCGTACCGGCAGCGCCGCCGTCCGCTTCCCCGGCGTCCGCGCCGGCGCCGCGCCTTGGTGACGGCACCGCCACGGGTGCCGACGGCGGCAGGCTCAGCAGTTCCGCCAGGCGCTCGTCCCCCGCGATCGAGTCCGCCGCGCGGCGCTCCGCCACGTACGCGTTCTCCGCGGCCTGTGCCGCGTCCGCCGCGCGGGCCGCGGCGAGCTCCGCGCGCGCCTCCGCCGCGGCCGCCTCCTTCGCGCGGTCCGCCGTCGTACGCCCGCCCTCGCGCGCCGCGTCCCAGGCCGCGACCGCCGTCTTCTCCGCGTCGCTCGCCGCGAGCGCCGCCCGTGCGGGGTCGGCGTCGGGGGCTGTGTCGTCGAGCCAGCCCGCCCGTACCGCTTCGGCCGTCTCCTGCTCGACCTCGCCAAGGCGCTGGCGCAGATGGCCGATCTCGCTGCGGGCGCGCTGCGCCTCGGTGGCGGCGACCGTCGCGTCGCGGTGGGCGGCCTCGCCCACCTCCTGGAGCCCGGCGGAGCGCTCCTCCTCCTCGTTGGCCACGCGCTCGCCGTCCGCGGCCGCGGAGTGCAGCGCGCGGATCAGGTCGGCGGCGGCCGTGGCGCGGGCGGCGAGCGCCGGGGCCGCGTCCCGCTCGGCCTCGCGGATCGCCACGGCGACGCGCGCCGAGCGGTCGTTGGCGGCGCGGTGGCGCAGTACGGCTTCGGCGGCCTGCCACGCGGAGTGCAGCGTGCGCGCGTCGGTGAGCTCGCGCCGCTGCGCCGCCGCGCCCTTCTCCGCGACGGCCAGCGCCAACGAGGCGTGCCGGTAGGCCAGTTCCGCCGCGATCAGCGAACTGCGGCTACGCGCCTGCTCCGCCTCGGTCACCGTGTGCGCGGCGGAGGTGACCTGCTGCGCGAGATCCGCGGTACGCCCGCGCTCCTGCGCGGCGCGTGCGGAGAGCCGGCGTGCGAGCGTACGGGTGCGGCGCTCGGCGCCCGCGTGGATCTCCCGGGCCCGGGACCTGGTCCCGGCCGCCTCCACGATCCGGCCGAGCAGATCGGCGGACCCGGCCGTGAAGTCGCGTTCCGCGGTGAGCTCCGCGCGGCGGCCCAGCTTGTTGCCGAAGCCGCTGACGAGGTCGGCGAGGCCGTCCGTATCGCGGGTGTCGGTGACGGCGCGCAGCAGCAGGTCGGTGAAGTCGGAGTCCTTCTTGACCGCGAAGAGACCGGCCGCCTCGCCCTCGTCGGCGTTCATCTCCCGCTGGTAGCGGAACAGTTCGGGGTCGAGGCCCACAGCGCCGAGGTGCTCGTTCCAGCGGTCGTGGATCTCCTCCCAGTACACATCGAGGTGCGGATACGCCTTGCCCGCATCGGTGATGGCGTCCCGGAAGCCCTTCATGGTGCGACGGCGGCCCTGCGCGCCCGACGCCCCCTCGACGGGCGGCCGCACGGAGGTGGCCTCGGCGACCGGCAGCGAGTCGAGGCTGAGGCCGGGACCCGGCCGGAAGGAGTACCAGGCCTCGGCGAACTTCCGCGGGTCGTTGGACACCTGGCGGCCCCGCCACTCACTGACCTTGCCGACCACGATCAGCTCGCCGGTGAGCGTGTGCTGCCACTCCAGGGCGACATGCCCGCAGTCGTCGGCGAGGAGGAACTTGCGCAGTACGCCGGAACTGGCGCCGCCGAGGGTGTTGCGGTGGCCGGGCAGCATCACCGAGAAGATCAGCTTCAGCAGTACGGACTTGCCCCCGCCGTTCTCCAGGAAGAGCACGCCCGCGGGGGCCGGCCGGCGCGGCGGACCGACCGGCTCGTCCTCGAAGAACTCCGCCTGGGTGGGGGCGGGATGGGGCACGGGCTCGCCGACTCCGCGCAGGTCGAGCACGGTGTCGGCGTAGCGCGCACCGGCGGGCCCGATGGAGTAGAGGCGTACCCGGGACAGCTCGTACATGGCGGCGGACTCTCGTAAGTGGCAGGTGGGGGGATCAGGCGTGGAAGGGCAGGCCGGCGTCGGCGGCGAGCTCCAGGTCGTCCGTGTCGGGCGGCGGCACGAGCGTGGCGGTGCCGTCGGTGACCGGTACGACGCCGAGCTCGAGCAGTTCGGCCATGGCCGCGCTGCCGGCCATGTCACGCACTTGCAGCTGATAGCGGGCGGTGGTGCGGTACGCGCCTCCGGCGTCGTCGCCGGTGCGCTGCAGGAAGCCCGAGTCGGTGAGGAATGCGACGGCCTTGCCGACGATGCCGGTGGTGGATCCGGCGAGGCGCCTCGCGTCCTTGGTGGCACCGGTGGCGCTGCGCCGCGCGTAGATCCGCCAGGCCACCTCCAGGCCCGGGGCTTCGGTGGCGGGGTCGGTGTTCTCGCCCTGCTCGTCGGCGCGCTCCTCGAGACGGCGGCAGGCCTGGCGTACGAAGGCGTCGACGCCGTTGACCGTGATGCGGCCGATGTATCCGTCGTCGGCGAGGTCCTCGGGGCGGGGGAACGCCATGGTGGCGACGGCGAGATGGGCCAGACCGTGCAGGAAGCGGTCGGCGGAGTCGGAGGATGCGCGCCGTGCGTAGTCGCCCATGCGGACGGCGAAGACCGAGTCCTCGCCGGCGGCGACGGCCATGCCCGCACGGGGGGAGACTTCGAGGACGACGAGGCCGAGGCCGGTCGCGACGGCGTCGGCGAGGCGGGCGAAGGCGGTGTCCTCGCGGTAGCGGCGCAGGAGTTCGGCGTATTCGGCGTCGCGGGCGGGGAGCAGTTTGGGCTGCAGGCCGAAGGAGACGAGGCGGGCGGCGTCGGCGGCGTCGGCGGGCGTGACCGCGGCCGGGGCGGCGGGGGCCGGCGTGGAAGGGACCGACGCGTCGTGGGCGTCGGCCTCACGCCACGCGGGCTGTTCGGCGTGGTGGTCGGTCACGGGTGCTCCTTGCTGCGGAACGTCTGAGGTGGGGAGGGGCGGGCCGGGGCGCCTGCGGCGGGCTTGTGTCCCCTACCCGCCCCTTCCCGAAACTGGAGCTTCGCCCCAGACCCCCGTACGGCCTTCGGCCGTGTCCTCAAACGCCGGACGGGCTGCACATCCAGCCCCCGCCTCCGTGCGGCCGGCGGCCATGCCCGCCGCGTCCAGCAGCGCCGTGCCCACGATCAGATCCGCCCCGCCGAACTCCGGGTCGTCCAGTTCCGTGCCGTCGTCGACGGCGAACAGCAGGCGCTCCTCGCCCTGGCGGTAGGCCGTGCCGACCGGGGGGCTCGCGGCGTGGATGGCCAGCAGGGCGACCAGGTACGGGAGTTCGGGGTCGCGGCGGCGGGCCTCGGCGAGCAGGCCGGAGAGGCGGCGCGGTGCGTCGTGTTCCAGGTCGAGCAGTTCCATCGCGCTCGCGAGCTGCTCCTCGCTGAAGCGACTGTCGTCGGGGGTGGCGATGAGATCGGGCTCGGGCATCTCCGCGCCCAGGTGCTCGCGCTCAATCGGCGGCGTGAGCAGCATGTCCACCAGGTCTGCGACCCGTACGGACGAGGGCGTACGCAGCCCGGTGCCGCGGGCGAAGAAGGCGTCCGTGACCCGGATCGCCGCCTCGAGCGGCAGCGGCAGCAGCGGGGCGACCAGCTGGCCGTACAGGTCCAGTCCGGAGCGCGCGGTGGGGCGGGCGAAGGCCTGGCGGTCCTGCTCGGCGCGGAACAGCGGGCCGGCTTCGAGGAGCCGGGACTGCAGCTGCGTGTGACGGCGGATGCAGTCCTTGACGATGTCGACCAGCTCGGCGGCGCGCCGTTTGTGCTCCGGGTCCTCGGCCTCGTCACGGGCCTTGCGGATGTTGGTGAGGATCGCGTTCTCGTGGCGGTAGCGGTCGGCGACATGGTCGAGCGCCTCGGCGATCATGTCGGGGACGGCGTTCAGCCAGTCGACGGCCCGCACATTGCGCCGGGTCGCCTCCAGCGTCCTGCGCAGCGTCTCGGCATACTGCACGGTCCGGTAGCGGGCCTGCTCGGCTGCGAGCTGGGCGTCCGCGAGACGGCCGCGGCTGATCAGGACCTCCAACTTCACCTCGGCCGCGATCTGCGCGCTGGTCACGTCCGTGTCGAGCGCGCCGACCAGGACGTTGACCGCTTCGTCGGTCGTACGGAGGTAGACGCTGCCGCCGTATCCCGGGACTTCCTCGATGAGCTTGAAGTCGTAGTCACGGCGAGTGTAGGCGCCGTCGGGGCCGAAGGTGCCGTACACCGCGCGGAATCCGCGGTCCACGCTGCCGACGTTGATCAGGTTCTCCAGCACCCAGCGGGCGACGCGCTCGTGCTCGGCGACCGGACGGCGGGGGGCCTGGGCCGCGACGCGGGGCAGCAGCCTGGCCACTATCTGGTCATGGTCGGCGCCGGTGTCGAAGTCCATGTTCAGTGTGACGTGGTCGATGGCCGCCAGCGCCACCTCCGCCATCGCGTAGACCGAGTACTCCCCCGCGAGATTCGCCTTGCGCACGTCGAGATCGTGCAGCGGCGCGGTGCAGGCGAGCGCGCGCAGCCGCCGCGCGAGCCCTTCGTCGGCGGCCGGGCCCTGTGCGAGCCGCGGCCCCGCGCTGAGCTGGGGCGGAACGAAGTCCGTCGAGGCAGGCGAAGTCACGCTGCACAGATTAGGTCCTCGCACTGACAACGGTCGAAACGGCGCAGAAGCGACCGCGCAGAGGGCGACCGCTCAGAGGCGACCGCTCAGCAGCGGCCGGCCCCGCTACGCTCCGGCCTCGTCCTCGTCCTCGACCTCGCCCTCGTCCGCGACGAGATGGGCGTAGGTCTCCACCAGCTGCGTGCGCGAGTCGTCGAGGTAGTCGGCGAGGAGCCGCTCGGCGCCCGACCGCTGCCCGGCCCGCAGCGCTTCCAGAATCGCCCGGTTTCGCACGAGATAGGGCTGGTGCAGCCGGCGCGGGTCGTCGACGACATGGAAGGCGAGCCGCAGCTCCGCCAGGACGCTGCGCATCAGTTCGTCAGTGCGGGCGCTGCCGGCGAGGGCGACCAGTTCGCGGTGGAAGTGGATGTTGGCCGTGGCGACGCCCTGCCAGTCGCGCTCGCACTCCGACTGCTCGCCGCCCGCGACCGCCGCGTCGAGCTTGTCCAGTGCGTACGGCGGCTTGCCCAGCCCGTGCACGACGGCGCACTCGACGAGCTGTCGGGTGCGGTAGATGTCCACGACGTCCTGGACGGCGAGCATCCGTACGAACACCCCGCGGTTGAGCTGGTGCTCGAGCAGCCGCTCGTGGGTCAGCAGCCGGAACGCCTCGCGCAGTGTGTTGCGCGAGACACCGAGCGCCTTGCCGATGCTGTCCTCCGAGAGCCGCTCCCCCGGCGGGAAGTAGCCCTCCGCGATGCGGGTGCGCAGGATGTCCGCGACCCGCTCCGCCGTGCTGGTGCGGCCCAACAGCGGTCGGTCGTCCGCCAGTCCGCCGATCTCGGACTCCGTCGTCCCCACAACGCCCTCTCTCCCTCGCCCGGCCGCTCCTGCCGACGCGTGAACTCCATCGTAGAAGCAAGAACAACCCAACATGACTCTTGTCGGATCGTTCAACAATCCCCTACCTTGGCGTAACCGCACAGTCTCGGCAGCATCCTCCTCCCCCTCTGCGAGGTGCAGATGAGTACGACCCAGACACACGTGAAGCAGGGCGAACTCCCCGAGGACACCGGCGCGTTCGCGTGGCTGCGGGCGCTCGGTCCGCGCGGCCGCCGCGCCTTCGGCGGCGCTTTCGGCGGCTATGCCCTCGACTCCTACGACTACTTCACGCTGCCGCTCAGCATGGTGGCGATCTCCGCGTACTTCAGTCTCGACAACGGACAGACCGGACTTCTCACCACAGTCACCCTGGTCGTCTCGGCGGTGGGCGGCGCGGTCGCCGGCATCCTCGCCGACCGGATAGGCCGGGTGAAGGCGCTGATGATCACGGTGATCACCTATGCGGTCTTCACCGTCCTGTGCGGCTTCGCCCCCAACTACGAGACCCTGATGGTCTTCCGTGCCTTGCAGGGCCTCGGCTTCGGCGGCGAGTGGGCGGTCGGCGCGATCCTCGTCGCCGAATACGCCTCGGCCAAGCACCGTGGCCGCACACTCGGCGCCGTGCAGAGCGCGTGGGCGGCCGGCTGGGCGCTCGCCGTCATCGTCTACACCCTGGTCTTCCAGTTCCTCGACGCCGACACCGCCTGGCGCGTGATGTTCTGGACGGGCGCCCTGCCGGCCCTGCTGGTGATCTACGTACGGCGCAATGTCAGCGACGCACCCGAGGCGGCCGAGCGCCGCCACGCCAGCGTCGGGCGCGGATCCTTCACGACGATCTTCAAGAAGGATCTGCTGCGCACGACGTTCTTCGCGACGCTGCTCTCCACGGGCGTCCAGGGCGGCTACTACACGCTCGCCACCTGGGTCCCCACCTACCTCAAGACCGAGCGGGGTCTCACCGTCGTCGGCACCGGCGGCTACCTGACCTTCCTGATATCCGGCTCGTTCATCGGCTATCTCACCGGGGGCTATCTCACCGACCGTATCGGCCGGAAGAAGAACATCGCGCTCTTCGCCGTGCTCTCGGCGATCGGGATTCTCGTCTACACCAACATCCCTTCGGGGGCGAACGGCCTGCTGCTCGTCCTCGGCTTCCCGCTCGGCTTCTTCATGTCCGCGATCTTCAGTGGCTTCGGGTCGTTCCTCAGCGAGCTGTACCCCACGGCCGTACGCGGCACCGGCCAGGGCTTCACGTACAACAGCGGCCGCGCCGTGGGGGCTTTCCTGCCCACCCTGGTCGGCTTTCTGTCGGACACCTGGGGTGTGGGCGGGGCGCTCGTGCTGGGCGCCGCCGGGTACGGCCTCGCGGTGGTGGCTCTGTTCGGGCTCCCCGAGACGCGCGGCCGCGAACTTCTCTGACAACGACAACACCGAACCGGAGGTGCTGCGATGACCTGGGCGTCCATCGATCTCAACGCCGACCTCGGCGAAGGCTTCGGCCGCTGGCGGCTGACCGACGACGAACAGCTGTTGTCCGTCGTCACCAGCGCCAATGTCGCCTGCGGCTTCCACGCCGGGGACGCGGTCACGATGCGCCGGGTCTGCGAGCTCGCGGCGGACCGCTCGGTGCGGATCGGCGCCCAGGTCTCGTACCGCGATCTGGCGGGCTTCGGACGGCGCTCCATGGACGTCCCTCCGGACGAACTCGCGGCTGAGATCGCGTACCAGATAGGCGCGTTGGAGATCTTCGCCCGGGCGGCCGGGTCGCGTGTCTCGTACGTGAAACCGCACGGCGCGCTCTACAACCGCGTCGTGCACGACGAGGACCAGGCGGCAGCCGTCGTCGAAGGTGTCCTGCTGTCGGGCGAACGGCTGCCGCTGCTCGGGCTGCCCGGCTCCACGCTGCACACGATGGCGGAGAAGGCCGGACTGCCCGCCGTCACCGAGGCGTTCGCGGACCGCGCGTACACGGCGGAAGGCACGCTCGTGCCGCGCGGACAGGACGGCGCGGTGCTCAGCGATCCGGCCGCCGTCGTCGAACGGTCCGTCAGCATGGCCAGGTTCGGGGTGGTCACCTCACGCTGCGGGCGGTCGGTCGGGGTGCGTGCCCGCTCGCTCTGTCTGCACGGCGACACCCCGGGGGCCGTATCGCTCGCCCGCCGGGTGCGCCGGGAGCTGGAGACGGCGGGGGTCCGTGTGGAGGCCTTCGTATGAGAGCCCTCGCGGTCGGCGACCGGGCGCTCCTTGTCGAGCTCGCCGACGGCGACGAGGCGGGGGCGCTCCATGCCGAACTGCTGCGCCGCCGGGCCGAGGGCACTCTTCCGGCGGTCCGGGAGATCGTGCCCGCCGCCCGGACCGTGCTCCTCGACGGGCTGGACGATCCCGGGACCTTCGCGCGCGAGCTGACCGCATGGGAGATTCCGGCGCTCCACGCGCGCGTGGAGGACGCGATCGAGGTTCCCGTCCGCTACGACGGCCCGGATCTGGCAGCTGTCGCGGCGCTGTGGCAGGTGACGGAGGAGGAGGTCGCACAGATCCACTCGGCGGCCGAATTCCGGGTCGCCTTCTGTGGGTTCGCGCCCGGCTTCGGCTATCTGACGGGGCTCCCGCAGCGGTACGCGGTACCGCGCAGGGTCACCCCGCGCTCCTCCGTCCCCGCCGGGTCGCTCGCGCTGGCCGGTCCGTACACCGGCGTGTATCCCCGCTCATCCCCCGGCGGCTGGCAGCTGATCGGAACGAGCGACGCGGTGCTGTGGGATGCGGCGCGGCAGCCCGCCGCGCTGCTCTCGCCGGGGACACGGGTGCGTTTCGTGCCGGAGCACGCCGGGATCCGCCGATGACCGACCGGGCCTTCGCCGTCGTACGGGCCGGGGCGCTGACCACCGTGCAGGACCTGGGACGGCCCGGGCATGCCCATCTCGGGGTGCCGCGCTCCGGGGCGCTCGACGCGCACTCCGGCCGCCTCGTCAACCGGCTGGCCGGCAATGCGGAGAGTGCCGCGGTCCTGGAGACCACGCTCAACGGGTGTGCGGTGCGGCCGCGTTGCGTCGTGACCGTGGCGGTGGGCGGCGCGCCGTGCCCGGTCACGGTCGACGGGCGGCCGGTGGCCTGGGGTGCGCCGGTGCGGGTGGCGGCGGGATCGGTGCTGGAGATCGGCCCGGCGGTGCGCGGAGTGCGAAGCTATGTGGCCTTCGCCGGTGGGATCACGGTCGATCCGGTGCTGGGCAGCCGCTCCACCGATCTGCTCTCCGGGCTGGGCCCGGCGCCGCTGGCGGACGGCGCCGTACTGCCGCTCGGGAAGCCGGCCGGGCCGCCGGGCCGGGTCGACGGCGGCGTTCCGTGGCCCGCGCCACCCGCGGAACTGGTGCTGCGGGTGCGGCTCGGGCCGCGCGCCGACTGGTTCACGGACACGGCGCTGCGAACGCTGGCCTCGGCCGCGTACCGGGTCTCGTCGGCGAGCAACCGGATCGGACTGCGTACGAAAGGCCCTGCCCTGGAGCGCGCGGTACACGGCGAACTCCCCAGCGAGGGCGTGGTGCTGGGGGCGGTGCAGGTGCCACCGGACGGCTGCCCGGTGGTCTTTCTGGCCGACCACCCCACCACCGGCGGCTATCCGGTGGTGGCGGTCGTCGACGAACGGGATCTCGCGGCGGCGGCGCAGGCGGTGCCGGGGGTACCTGTGCGTTTCGTCCTCAATCGCCGGACGGGCTGAGATTTCGCGGTGCGCCGTACCCCCCGCCGCCCGGTGTGCTCATCACCAGCACGTCCCCCGCCCCGACGTCCACCGCATCGACGCCCTCCAGCCGCGTCACGCTGCCGTCGGCCCGCTCGACATGGTTGCTGCCCAGCGCGCCCGGCCCGCCGCCCGCCATGCCGTACGGCGCGACGCGGCGGTGTCCGGTGAGCAACGCCACCGTCATCGGCTCCAGGAAGCGGATTCTGCGGACGGCTCCGCAGCCGCCGCTCCAGCGGCCCCGGCCGCCGCTGCCCTCCCGTACGGCGAAGGCGTCCACGCGCACCGGATAGCGCCACTCCAGCACTTCGGGGTCGGTGAGCCGGGAGTTGGTCATATGCGTCTGTACCGCGTCGGCTCCGTCGAAGCCGTCTCCCGCGCCCGAGCCGCTGGCCACCGTCTCGTAGTACTGCACGCGGTCATTGCCGAAGGTGAGGTTGTTCATCGTGCCCGAGCCCTCCGCCTGTACGCCGAGCGCGGCATACAGCGCACCGGTGACGGCCTGCGAGGTCTCCACATTGCCCGCGACGGTGGCCGCGGGGTGGGCGGGCGCGAGCATCGAGCCCTCCGGCACCCGCACCTCCAGCGGCTCCAGGCATCCGCTGTTGAGCGGGATGTCGTCCGCGACCAGCGTCCGGAACACGTACAACACCGCTGCCATGACCACCGACTTGGGAGCGTTGAAGTTCCCGGGCTGCTGCGGTGAGGTGCCGGTGAAGTCGATGACCGCGCCGCGCCGGCCCCGGTCCACGCGCAGCGCGACCTGGATGACGGCCCCGCCGTCGGTCTCGTAGCGGTACTCGCCGTCGCTCAGGCCGGCGACGATTCGGCGTACGGACTCCTCGGCATTGTCCCGCACATGCCGCATATACGCCTGGACGACGTCGAGCCCGAACTGGTCGACCATACGGCGCAGTTCGGCGATGCCCTTCTCGTTCGCGGCGATCTGGGCGCGCAGGTCGGCGAGGTTGATGTCGGGCGCGCGGGACGGGTAGCGGGCGCCGGTCAGCAGTGCCCGCGTCTCGGTCTCGCGCAGCCGCCCGTCCCGTACGAGCAGCCAGTTGTCGAAGAGGACGCCCTCCTCCTCGACGGTGCGGCTGAAGGCGGGCATGGAGCCCGGGGTGATGCCGCCGATCTCGGCGTGGTGGCCGCGCGAGGCCACCAGGAACCGCAGCTCCTCCCCCTCGAACACCGGCGTCACGACCGTCACATCGGGCAGATGCGTGCCGCCGTGGTACGGGTCGTTGATCGCGTACACATCCCCCGGCCGCAGCGCGCCCTCGTTCCGGCGCAGCACCTCTTTGATGGACTCGCCCATCGAGCCGAGGTGTACGGGGATGTGCGGCGCGTTCGCGATCAGGTTACCGTCCGCGTCGAAGAGGGCGCAGGAGAAGTCGAGCCGCTCCTTGATGTTGACGGAGTGGGCGGTGTTCTCCAGGCGTACGCCCATCTGCTCGGCGATCGCCATGAAGAGGTTATTGAAGACCTCCAGGAGCACCGGGTCGACATCGGTGCCGACGGCGACCCTGCCGGGGCGTGGCCGTGCGCGCGTCAGCAGCAGATGCCCGCCCGAGGCCGCCGTCGCCTGCCAGCCGGGGTCGACGACGGTGGTGGCATCGGCCTCGGCGATGATCGCGGGCCCTGTCACGGTGTCGCCGGCACCCAGGTCCCGACGCCGGTACAGCGGGGTGTCCCGGCGCTCGCCGTCGACGAACATCCGCACCGTGGCGCGCTGCGCGAACTGCCCGTCGCCGGCCGTCTCTTCGACGACGTACTCGCCGTGCTCGCCGGCAGTCCCCACCGCCTCGACGGAGACTGCCTCCACGACGAGCGGCTTGTCCATGGTGAACGCGTAGCGGGCACGGTGGGTCGACTCGAAGGCCTCCTTCATGGCGGCGACGGTGTCCAGCGGCACGGGCAGGCTCGCGTCCGTGCCGCCGTAACGGAGCAGCACGCGCGCGTGAGTGGTGATCGCGGCGTCCGGGACGGCGTCGGCGCGCAGCTCGGCGCGGGTGCGGGAGGCGAGTTCCCCGCAGAGGGTGCGGACGCGCCCGAGGGCCGCCTCGTCCAGCTCGGCCTCCACGGACTGCTCGCGCATGGCGGTCGCGTCGGCGAGCCCGATGCCGTACGCGGAGAGCACCCCGGCCAGCGGCGGCACGATCACCGTGTCGACGCCGAGGGCGTCGGCGACCGCGCAGGCGTGCTGGCCGCCCGCTCCGCCGAAGGAGCTGAGGGCGTAGCGAGTGATGTCGTGTCCGCGCTGTACGGAGATCTTCTTGACCGCGTTGGCCATATTGAGGACGGCGATCTCCAGGAAGCCGGCCGCGACCTCCTCGGGGGTGCGCTCGGTGCCGGTCTCCTTGCGTACCTCTTCGGCGAGTTCGGCGAACCGCTCGCGCACGGTCTCGGCGTCCAGCGGCTGGTCGCCGGCGGGTCCGAAGACCGCGGGGAAGTGGTGGGGCTGGACCCGGCCGAGCATCACATTGGCGTCGGTGACGGTGAGCGGTCCGCCGCGGCGGTAGCAGGCAGGGCCGGGCACGGCGCCGGCGGAGTCGGGCCCCACGCGGTAGCGCCGGCCGTCGAAGTGGAGGACGGAGCCACCGCCTGCCGCGACGGTGTGGATGTTCATCATGGGCGCGCGCATCCGTACACCCGCGACCTGGGTGCCGAGCTCCCTCTCGAACTCGCCCGCGTAGTGCGACACATCGGTGGACGTGCCGCCCATGTCGAAGCCGATGACCCGCCCGAATCCGGCCTGTTCGGAGGTGCGGGCCATGCCGACGACGCCGCCGGCTGGGCCGGAGAGCACGGCGTCCTTGCCACGGAAGTGTGCGGCCTCGCGCAGACCGCCGTTGGACTGCATGAACAGCAGGCGGATGCCGTCGAGTTCGGCCGCGACCTCGTCCACGTACCGCCGCAGGATCGGCGAGAGGTAGGCGTCGACGACGGTGGTGTCGCCGCGCGGCACCAGCTTGATCAGCGGGCTGACCTCGTGCGAGCAGCTGACCTGGGTGAAGCCGAGTGCGCGGGCCTCATCGGCGATACGGGTCTCGTGGTCGGGGTGGCGGTAGCCGTGCATCAGCACGATCGCGGCGCTGTGGAAGCCTTCGCTCCGGGCGGCCTTCAACTGTTCGGTGACGGCGGCCAGGTCGAGCGGCCGGACGGTCCCGCCGTGCGCGTCGACGCGTTCGGGGACCTCGATGACGCGCTCGTACACCGCCTCCGGCAGCACGATCCGGCGGTCGAAGAGGCGGGGCCTGTTCTGGTAGGCGATCTTCAGCGCGTCCCGGAAGCCCTGGGTGATGACGAGGACGGTCGGTTCGCCGCGCCGCTCGAGAAGAGCGTTGGTGGCGACGGTCGTGCCCATCTTCACACTGGCGACCCTCTCGGCCGGGACGGGCTCGTCCTGGCCGATGCCGAGGAGCAGCCGGATCCCGGCGACGGCCGCGTCCCGGTACCGCTCCGGGTTGTGCGAGAGCAGCTTGCGGGTCACGAGCCGTCCGTCGGGGCGTCTGCCCACGATGTCGGTGAAGGTGCCGCCACGGTCGATCCAGAACTCCCAGAGCCCGCTCATTCCCCCATTCTGGCAAGGGGAACGTCCAGCGACACGGCAGCCAGCGCGGACGAGAGCGCGTGCTCGGCGCTCCGGTCCAGGCGTTCGCTGGTGCCGCGTGCCCAGTGGCGTACCTCCGAGCCCGCCAGCCGCAGCAGCTGCGGCAGCAGATCGGTGCAGCGGCGCGCCACCCATGCGGTCCCCGCTGTGGCGAGCCACAGCACGGCCGCGGCGCGGCCCGGCGGGACCTGCTCGGGGTCGCTGCCGGGCGCGGTTCCGTGGGCGAGCCCGCGCTCGGTGAGCAGCTCGTGGAAGCGCCGGGCGATCATCCGGTGGCCGCGCTCGCCCGGATGCAGCCGGTCGGCGCTCCACATGGACCGGTCGGCGACCCAGGCGGCGTCCGCGGCATGCAGATGTATGGCGCCGTAACGGGCGGACAGGGCGTGGACGACGGTGTTGACCGCCCGCTGGCGTCTGGCGAGGGGGCGGGCCAGCGGCAGGGGCAGCCCGAGCATGCTGCCGGGGTCGGGCAGACAGGCGGTCAGCACGACGGTGCCCCGGGCGGTCAGCCGGGCGCACACGGAGTCGAGCTGCCGGGCCATTTCCTCGATGTCGAAGGTACAGCGCAAGGTGTCGTTGACCCCGACGAGTACGGATGCAATGTCCGGCGCGAACGCAAGCGCCTCGGGGGTCTGCCGCTCGGCGACGTCCCGGGTGAGCGCGCCGCTGACGGCAAGCTTCCGGAACTCGGCAGGGGCGTCGCCGCCGCCGATCCCGTCGGCGAGGAGGGCGGCCCATCCGCGCCACCCTTCGGCGACCCGATCGCCCACTCCTTCGGTGAGGGAGTCCCCGAGGGCGACGAAGCGCAGCGCCCGGGTGTTGGTCACGGGGGCGGGCCCGGCCCCGCCGACCCCGGCGGTGTGGTCGGTGCCGCCGACCACCGTGAGTTCGGCGACCTCGTGCGCCTCGACGGGTTGCGCGTCGAGCTCGAGGGCGACGCCGCCGGAGCCCAGGCGCACGACATCGTGCGCCGCACCGCCCCCGGCCACAGGGGCACGGGGAGCGGACAGTTGCGCCGGAACAGGCGTGATGACGACGGGCGTGGTGGCGACAGGCGTGGTGGCGACAGGCACCACCACCACCTTCGGCGCGTCACGGGCGCTCGATGCCCCGCCCCCCGACTCCGACTCGTCCGCGACCGCGGTCGCCGGTGCGGCCGTCATGCCGCCACTCCCTCTCCGTGTGCCCGCGCGCGAACCGGCGGAGCGTCGTGGGCCGCGAGGAACGCGTCCACCGACCGCTGCCAGGTGAAGAGTTCGGCCCTCGCCCTGGCCGCCTCACGGCGTTCGCCCTCGGGACGGGCAAGCAGCTTCTGCACCGCGTCGGCGAAGTCCGCCGGCGTGTCGACGGCGGCCGCTCCCGCGTCACCGATCACCTCGGGAAGCGCCGACGACGCGCTCGCGACGACGGGTGTGCCGCAGGCGAGCGCCTCCAGGGCGGAGAGCCCGAAGGTCTCCGCGGGCCCCGGCGCCAGGCACACGTCCGCCGCCGCCTGCAGATCGGCCACCACCTCGCGGTCACCGACATAGCCGAGGAACTCGGCCGGCAGCCGCTCGGCCCGGGCCCTGCGGATCAGCGCGGCCCGCAACGGACCGTCGCCCGCGACCACCAGGGACGCCCGCACACCGCGCTCCCGCAGCTCGGCGAGCGCGTCCAGGGCCATGCCCGGGCGCTTCTCCACCGACAGACGGGAGCAGAGGAGGAGCAGCACCTCGGCCCCGGCGGCGTGCTTGGCGCGCAGCACCGTGCTGCGCCGCCCCGGCCGGCAGCGGCGCAGATCGACGCCGAGGGGCGCGCGCACCACATTGCGCGCCCCGATGCGGATGAACTCCCGCTCGGCCCACTCCGTCGTGCACACGATGCGTGAGTACGCCCAGGCGGTACGGCGGTTGAGCCGGTCCGCGGTCCGGGCCGCCAGCGACTCGGACATGCCCCAGGTGCGCAGCACCCCGTCGGCCGTCTCGTGCGAGACCATCACCGAGGGGATGCGGTGGCGTCGTGCCCACTCGCCGGTCCACCGCAGGGTGGTCCGGTCGGAGACCTCGATCCGGTCGGGCTCCAGGAACTCCAGGACGTCCCGGAGCCGCCGCCGGGCGGCCAGCACCCGGTAGCCGCCGGTGCCGGGCAGCTCGGGCCCCGGCAGGGTGATGATCCGCCCCTGGGGGGTCATCTGGTCGCTCTCCACGTCCCCGGGCACGATCAGGACGGGCTCGTGGCCGGCGGCCGCATAGCCCTTGCCGAGTTCGCGCAGCGCGGTGCGCAGGCCGCCGGAGGCCGGGGTGACGAAGTTCGCCAGCCGTACGATCTTCAGCGCGCTCATGCCGCGACCGCCGTACGCGCGCCGAGCACCTCGGCGTAGTGGTCGATCAGCAGGTCCCCGATGACGGCCCAGGTCCGGCCCTCGACGGCGGCCCGTCCCGCGTTCCCGTAGGAGGCCCGCAGTCCGGGGTCGGCCACCAGCGTCGCGACCGCGGTCGTCACCGCGTTCACGTCCTCCGGCTTCACCAGCAGGCCCGTACGCCCGTGGTCGACCAGATCCAGCGGTCCGCCGGCGGCGGGGGCGACGACCGGCACTCCGCTCGCCATGGCCTCCTGCACGGTCTGGCAGAAGGTCTCGAACGGACCGGTGTGGGCGAACACGTCCAGCGAGGCGAAGATCCGGGCGAGCTCGTCGCCGGTCCTGCGGCCGAGGAAGACGGCCCCGGGCAGCGCACCGCGCAGCGAGGACTCGCTCGGCCCGTCGCCGACGACCACGACCCGCACGCCGGGCATGCCGCACACGCCGGAGAGGAGCTCGACCTGCTTCTCGGGGGCGAGCCGGCCGACATAGCCGACGATCAGTTCGCCGTTGGGGGCGAGGCTGCGCCGTAGCTCCTCGTCCCGCAGCTCCGGCCGGAAACGCGCGGTGTCCACACCGCGCGGCCACAGCCGCACCCGGTCGACGCCGTGCCCCTCCAGATCGCGGAGGGCCGCGGTGGAGGGCGCGAGCGTACGGTCCGCGGCGCTGTGCACGGCGCGGATGCGCCGCCAGGCAGCGCCCTCGCCCGCGCCGACGTACGTACGGGCGTAGCCGGCCAGGTCGGTCTGGTAGACCGCGACGGCCGGCAGGCCGAGCTTCGACGCGGCCGCCATACCGCGCACCCCGAGGATGAACGGACTGGCGAGGTGGACGAGATCCGCCCGGTGGGCGGTGATCGCCGCTGCCACCCGGCGGCTCGGCAGAGCCACCCGTACCTGCGGATATCCCGGCAGCGGGAGGGAGGGGACGCGCACCACCGGGCAGGGCGCGTCGTTGTCGGGGCTGTCCGCCCCGGCGACCGCCGGGGCTATGACGAGCGGATCATGACCGCGCACGGCGAGATGCCGGGCGGTCTGCAGGGCGCAGTGCGCCACACCGTTGACGTCGGGCGGGAAGGATTCGGTGACGATGACGACACGCATACCCGTGTTGTCGTCGAGTCCGGGGTGGCTGGGCCAACGTGGATCTTTCCGCCTGTGAAACGTCCCATGAGCGTTTGTGACCACGGCACCGTCAACACGGGGCAGATGGTCACACTGCGGGCATGTCCGGGCCGATTCTGCTCCGTACGGCGGTCTGCACCTCGGCCTCTTCGGCGGGGTCCGCGGCGAGCCTGCGCAAGCGTTCCGCGACGCGGACATCGCCGGTCTCGGCGTGCAGCGCGGCGACTTCTCTCGTGGTCTCCTCGCAGTCCCACAGGCATTCGACAGCGAATCCGGTGGCGAAGGAGGAGTCGGTAGCGGCGAGCGCGCGCGCGGCGCGCCCGCGCAGCTGCGACGAGGCGGTCTCGCGATACACATGGCGCAGTACGGGTGCGGCGCAGGCGATGCCGAGCCGTCCCGCCCCGTCGACGAGAGTCCACAGCTGCGGCGCGTCGGGCCCGTCCGCCCGTACGGTCCGGCGGAGCGCGCCCAGCACCAGCTCGGCATCCTTGGCGCCGCCTCTGCAGGCGAGCACGCCCGCCGCGGACGCCCCGAGCGCGTCGGGCCGGTGCACCCAGCCACGTGCCCGGTCCACGGCCTCGTCGCCGCACATCCGCTCGAACGCGGCGACGGCGGCGTCGGCGACGGTACGGGAACCGCTGAGCGTCGCGGCCTCGATCAGGTCGAGGACCACGGGGTCCCGCGACTGCGCGAGGTAGTGCAGGGCGGCGCAGCGGGCGCCGTCGGATCCGTCGCGTGCGGCGTCGACGATGGCGGGGCGGTCCTCAGGTCCTGCCACGGCCGACAGACAGCGCGCTGCGGGCACATGGAGGGGGTTGCCGCGCTCCAGGCCCTGTTCGGCCCAGTCGAATACGGCCTGGACGCTCCAGCCCGGCCGGGGCCCGCTGGGTCGCATCTGGCGCTGCCAGCGGTCGAAGGAACCCGCCTCCCGCGCTGCCCGCACCCTGCCGCCGATCGCGTCCCGCGCGTCCTCGGCCCACAGCCGCCACGGCCGCGGTTCGAAGGCGTCCCGTACGGCGACGGCCAGTTCGGCGTCGCCGTGCGGGGTGGCCGGGAAACGGGCGAGGACCGAGCCGGCCAGGGCCCGCAGCCCCGAGTCGTTGTCGCGCAGGGCGAGTTCGTCCAGGGCCCAGGCCCAGTTGGCTCCCCTCGCGGCATAGCGCCGCAGGAGTGCGAGGGCGTCGCCTCTGCCGTACGAGGCGAGGTGCCCGAGGACCGCGAGCGCGAGGCCGGTCCTGGCCTCGTCGGTGTCGAGGTGATCGTCGGTATCGCACAGATGCCGTTCGATCTCCTGGAGACTGCCGTGGAGGTCCAGATAGAGGCGTGCGTAGTACAGGGAGCGGTTCTCGGCCTGCCAGTCGTGGCGGGGATCGCTCAGTACGCAGTGGTTGAGGGCCGCGAGCGCTTCGGCGCGCGGCGCGGCGAGCGCGTGCAGCGTGCCGTCACCGCGGCCCCTCTGCAGCAGGCCGAGGAGCGTGCCGCTCGGCGCTATGACTGGATCGAACATGGGGAATGCCTCACATCAAGCTGTCGACGCAACCGGGGGGTGTGGATGCCTAGGCCGCGCAGCAACATGTAGGGGCGCCCGTCGTCTTCCGCTTGGTGTAGCGCATCTTCCTCTGCCTCTCGTCCGTGGCCCCAGGGGAACTCCCGGTGAAGTCCGGGGTAGGGCCCGACGTCATGATGACCCACCCATTTCGCCACCGCGACCACATTTACGGCGTCTCTCTCCGCTGCCGCTCCGCGGCCTCCCGGCAGCCCTCATTGGCTGCCGAACAGCTCCAGGAGGTCCGTCTTCCCAAACATTCGCGCGGTATCCACTGCGGACGGAGTCCCGGCTTCCGGATTGGCGCCGCCGGCGAGCAGTGCGCGGATGACGGCGTCCTCACCCTTGAAGACGGCGCCGGCGAGCGGTGTCTGGCCGCGGTCGTTGGCCCGGTCCGGCTCCGCGCCACGGGCGATGAGGGCCTTCACGGCCGGGGCGTGCCCGTGGTAGGCGGCGAGCATGACGAGAGTGTCGCCGCGGTCGTTGGTGAGGTTCGCGGGGACACCGGCGTCGATGTACGCGGCGAGCGCCTCGGTCTCCCCCTGGCGCGCCAGATCGAAGACCTTGGTCGCGAGCTCGATCACCTCGGGATCAGGGGCTTCGCTCATCGGACTGACCGCCTTTCACTGCGTTGTCCTGGGTGCACGGCAAGGGCCGCCGTACGAGTGAACCGACAGGCTACTGCCCGTACGCCGACATGACCTGACCTGTCGGCGCCAAAGATCACCGCGTGGGGGGCACTGTGCCGGGCAACCGCGCAGTGTGCCCCCCGACGAGTGGCCCGTGGTGCTCCAGTGCAGTGAAATCCCGGAAGTTTCACCCATTTGCACCTTTTATCACATAGACACTTCCTGTGAGCATGGAAGAACTCATGGTGACTGTCCCCCTCAACCAGGAGAACCTCTCATGATCCTTTCCATCTCAGGTGTGGTGCTGCTCGGAATCATCGTCTTCCTCTTCTTCCGGAAGGACGGGCTCAAGGGGTCCCACGCATTCACCTGCGGGCTCTTCGGCTTCTTCATCTCGGGCACGGCAATCGCACCGAGCGTCAAAGCCGGCACCGCGAGTCTCGCCAGCCTCCTGGGCGGGATCAAGTTCTGATCCGCCCGACCGAGCCAGCACCATCTGCACCCACAGCACCTTCAGGAGACCGATGTGGCCCGGCGACCACTCCCCCGCATTCTCAGCAGCGGCAGCGCGCAGATCGCCCGGAGCCGCGAGATCGCGCGCACGGCCGCCGACAGCGCCACGGACGTCCTCCACCCGCTGATCACGATCACGCGTGGTCTGCGGCAGCTGGCCGCCACGGCCCGGCACAAATGGGCCGGCACGCCCAAGGAACGGCGTGGCCCCGCGCTCTTCCTGGTCGCGGCCTGCGTCCTGGTGGTCGCGCTCATCCCGTACGGGCCGCTGGTTGCCCTGATCTCGGTGATGGCCGCGGCCGCCTGGAAGGGCCGCGTCCGAACGCCGGTGAAGACCGGGCCCGACGAGGCGGAGACCGGGCGGCTCCAGGCCCTCTACGAGGCGCTGGTGCCGTACTTCTCGGTCCCCGAGGACCCGGCTCCGCTGTTCGCCCATGGCGGGGACTGGGCCGGTGCCTTCAGTGACTACGAGTTCGACGGCAACGGCCGGATCACCCGGCTGCGGGTCAAGTACCCCGCGTACTTCACCGACGGCGAGGCCGAGTCCCGGAGCCGGATCGAACAGCTGCTGCACGCCAAGTCCGGGCGCGGCCGCGAGTACCACTTCGCGTGGGACGAGGAGGGCAATCAGCTCCTCCTGAGCGTGCTCCCCGCCCTGTCCACCTCCATCGCCGCCCAGCGTTTCGTCGCCGTCCCCGGCGAAACGGTTCTGGGCTTCACCGACGCCGACGCCGTGCAGCGCACCGTGCCGGTGACGGAGGGCGAGGAGACCCGGGACGCGCCACCGGTCATCTGGCGCACCGGCCCGCGGTCGACGGAGCCGCACCTGCTGGTGGCCGGCCAACCCGGCACCGGCACCACGACCCTGCTGCGCTCGATCGCCCTCCAGGCCCTGCAGCACGGAGACGTCCTGATCGTGGAGGGCAGCGGAACCGGTGAGTACGCCTGCCTGACGGGGCGCGAGGGCGTACTGGCCGTCGAGAGCGGGCTGGCCGGGGCGCTGGCGAGCCTGGAGTGGGGGGCGCACGAGACGGAGCGCAGGCTGATCGCCGCGAACCGGGCCCGGCAGGCCGGGCAGGCCGCGCCCGAGGACACCAAGCGGCCCCTGTGGATCCTGCTGGACCGTCCGAGCATCTTCGGTCATCTGGCGGCAGCCGACGGGCACACCGATCCGCAGCAGCTGCTGCAGGTGCCACTGCGCCATGGGCGGGCGGCGCAGGTGACGGTGGTCGTGGCCGAGCAGTTCGACAGCGTCGACTCGCTCACCGAGACCGTACGGACGCACACCCGCGCCCGCGTGGTGCTGGGACCCGCCACCTTCGAGCAGCTTGAGTCCGTGCTCGGGATGGAGCCGCACACCACGCCGACGGCCGACGTGCCGCCCGGCAGGGGGTACGCACGGCTCGGTACGGGACCGGTACTCAGACTGCAGGTGCCGGCGACGCCGGATCCCTACGACGACGCGACGAGCGAGGCGCACCGGCAGGCTGTGCTGGAGCTGCTGCCGGAGCGGGTCGAGGCGGCCGCTCCGGATCCCGTACCGGCCGAGGGCTGACGGCGGTCGTCCGACGGATGACGGATCTCAGCCGACGATCAACAGATTTCAACGGACAGTCGCCGGCCGGCAACTGACAGACTTCGGATTCTGTCAGGCGACAAATGTCCGCGGCGCCTCGGTGCCCGTGCTCGCACCCGTCTCGACCAGCCGCGCAGCCGCCGCCAGCCTCGCGGCCGCCTCGTCCGCGACCGGCCCGCCGACCGTGAACGGCAGCCGTACGTACCCCTCAAAAGCTCCGTCGACTCCGAACCGCGGCCCCGAGGGCACCCGCACCCCCACCCGCTCGCCGACCTCGGCGAGCCGGGAGCCGGACAGCCCTCCCGTGCGCACCCAGAGCGTCAGCCCGCCCTTCGGCACATCGAACTCCCAGTCCGGCAGCTCCCTGCGCACCGCCGCGACCAGAGCGTCGCGGTTCTCGCGCGCCTGGGCGCGCCGGATGGCGACGGCTTCCTCCCATCCTCCGGTCGCCATCAGCCAGTTGACGGCGAGTTGTTCCAGTACGGGCGTGCCCAGGTCGGCGTACGCGCGTGCCGAGACCAGGGAGCGGATGACGTCGGGGGCGGCGCGGACCCATCCGATGCGCATGCCGGCCCAGAAGGCCTTGCTGGCGGAGCCGACCGTGAGGACGGTGCTGCCCGCCGGGTCGAAGGCGCAGACGGGCCGCGGCATGTCGATGTCGTCGTCGAGGTGGAGCTCGGACATGGTCTCGTCGACGACGAGGACGGTGCCGGCGGAGCGTGCGGCGTCGACGAGGCGGCGTCGCTGGTCCTCGTCGGCGAGCGCTCCGGTGGGGTTGTGGAAGTCGGCGACGACATAGGCGAGCCGGGGCGCGGCGTCGCGCAGTACTTGGCGCCAGCGGGGCAGGTCCCAGCCGGTGAGTCCGTCGGCCATGGCGACGGGCACGAGGCGGGCTCCGGCTTCGCGCATCAGCTGGAGGATGTTGGCGTAGGAGGGGGATTCGACGGCGATGCGTTCGCCGCGGGGGGCGAAGAGGTGGCAGATGGCGTCGATGGCGCCCATCGCGCCGGTGGTGACCATGATCTGTTCGGGCATGGTGGGGATGCCGCGCTCGGTGTAGCGCTCGGCAAGCATCTGGCGCAGGGCGGGCAGGCCTGCGGGGTAGTCGCCGTGGGTGTGGGCATACGGCGGCAGCTCTTCGAGTGCGCCCTGCACAGCGCGGGTGAGCCAGGGTTCGGGTGCGGGCAGGGAGGCGCAGCCGAGGTCGATCATCGAGCCGAGCGACTCCGGCGGCAGGGGTTCGAGGCCACGGGCGGGCAGTGGGTTCCCGGCCGGTACAGCGGTCCAGCTGCCCGCTCCCCTGCGGGACTCGAGGAAGCCTTCAGCGCGCAGCGCCTCGTATGCCGCGGCGACGGTGGTACGGCTGACGGACAGCGACAGGGCGAGTTCGCGTTCGGCGGGGAGCCGGGCGGCGACGGGGACGCGGCCTTCGAGCACGAGGAGCCTGATGCCGTCGGCGAGTGCGCGGTAGGCGGGCGGCTTGCGGGTGCCGGGCCCGGCCGGGCGTGGCTGCTGGGAGGTGAGCTGCCGGGCGAGTTGAGCCGCACCCACTGCCGAGGTCCACTGCGTCATGGAAGTCAGTCCACCTTCATCAAATTGGCCATGGTTGACGTCTGTTCCGTAGCCACAGAGTGTCATGCATCAGTCCACAGTCACCAGAGGGGGCGCCATCGTGTCGGCAGTGTCCGTACATCTGACCCGCAGGCTGTCGCAGTTGTACGTAGGTCTCGCGTTGTACGGGGTGAGTGCGGCGCTCCTTGTGCGCGGTGTTAGACGTCATTGAAAATGCCTACGAGTGCGGCAGTTTGGGCAGCTTGGTGCCGACATGATCGGTAAGCGTGCCTGCCGACGAAGAGGTGCAGATTTGGGGCGGCACCTTGCCGACGAAGGGCATGCGAAGGCCCTCCCGGTATCTCTTGGCCGAGCGCCGGGAGGGCCGTGTAGCGCGCGGAGGCGCTGTGCTCACGGTAGAGGCTGACCCGGCGCGGGTCGAAGTTCGGCTGATGCGGGGCGAGTTGGTATGTCCGGGATGTGCGGGCGTGTTGCGGCCGTGGGGGTGGGCACGTTCGCGCGTACTGCGTGATGCCTCCGGCGGGCCGGTGGTGCTCCGTCCCCGGCGGACGAGGTGCGTGGGCTGCGACATGTCGCATGTGCTCCTTCCGGTGTTCGCGCTGGTCAGACGGGCGGATCTGGCAGAGGTGATCGGGTCGGCCCTGGCGGCGAAGGCGACCGGGACGGGGGCCCGGGTGATCGCTGAGAGGCTGGGCCGCCCGGTCGAGACGGTTCGCGGGTGGCTGCGCAGGTTCGCTTCGCAGGCGGAGCGGGTCCGCCGGTTCTTCACCGTGTTGCTGGTGGATACCGGCGTTGACCGGCTGCTCGGGCCGGCCGAACGGCGTTCGCGGACGCAGTCAGCGCGGTGGTCGGGGCCTGGTGGTCGGTCGCGTCCCGGTGGCCGCAGGTCGGCAAGGTGTCGCCCTGGCTGGTGGCCTGCGCGGTCTCCGGCGGGATACTGCTGGCGCCGTCCTGGCCCCTTGAAACGATCAACACCAGTCCACTCTGACGCCACGCCGACACGGGCTGTCACCGTCACGCGTGTGTGTTCACGCTGCGTGAGAGGGCTGGTGATCAGGTGCCAGGTCAGGAAGACCAGACACGGCTGGAGCGGGCTCAGGCGATCGGCCTGTTCCGCTACATGCTGATCAGGAGGCAGCCGACCCGACGCTGTCGCGACGCCAACGCGGCGCTTTGGTGCGGGAGTTGGCTTCGATGGTTCATGTCGACCCGGACGGCCGCCCGGTGCGGATCACCCGGTGGACCCTGGACCGCTGGATCTACGAGTGGAAACGGGCCGGGTTCGAGGCCCTGGTGCCTTCGCCGCGCCAGTCCGGCCCGCACGCCGCAGGAGATCCTGGACCTGGCAGCGGCACTGAAGAAGGAGAACCCGTCGCGGTCGGCCGCGCAGATCCGCCGGATCATCGGTGCTCAGCGGGGGTGGGCGCCTGACGAACGCACCATCCAGCGGATGATCGTCCGCGAGGGACTGGACGCGCTCAAGGCTCCCGCCGCCTCAGCGGTGTTCGGACGTTCGAGGCCGATGGCCCGAACGAGTTGTGGACCGGGGACGCCCTGCACGGGCCGATGGTCGCCGGCCGAAAAACGTACCTGTTCGCGTTCGTGGACGATCACTCGCGGGCCGTGATGGGGCACCGCTGGGGATTTGCGGAGGACACCGTCCGCCTGGCCGCGGCCCTGAGGCCGGTCTGGCCGCGCGGTGTCCCGCGCTACATCTACGTCGACAACGGCTCCGCGTTCGTGGACTCGTGGCTGCTGAGAGCCTGCGCGAAACTCGGCATCAAACTCGTGCACTCCACCCCGGGACGGCCGCAGGGCAGGGCAAGATTGAGCGGTTCTTCCGCACCGTGAACAGCGAATTCGTCGTCGAGATCGCCTCCGGCGACGGCCAGGCCGGACGGCAGATCGACAGCCTGCTGGAGATGAACCGGCTGTTCACGGCCTGGACCGAGAACGTCTACCACCGCCGGGTCCACTGAGACGGAGCCGCCCGCTGGCCCGTTGGATGGGTGACCGCCCACTCCAGGTCCCCAACCCCGCCGACCTCGCAGAAGCCTTCCGCTGGTCCGAGCGCCGCACCGTGTCCAAGACCGCGCTGGTTTCCTGCACGGAAACCGCTACCAGGTCGACCGCTGCTGGTCGGCCAGCGCGTCGAGTTGGTCTTCGACCCTTCGACCTGTCCTTCCTGCGGGTCCGTGCGAACGGCCAGGACGCCGGAACCGCGCTGCCCTACCAAGTCAGCCGCCACTCCCATCCCAAAGCCCGGCCAGAGACTCCGCCGAGGAACCCGTCCGACCACCGGCATCGACTACCTCGGCCTGATCGACACCGCCCACAAGGCCGAGCTCGCCGACAAGGTCAACTACGCCGCGCTGAGCGAGCCGATGCCGCCGCCGTCGACCTCGCCGACCTGACCGGCGAATGACCGCCAACCCACGGAGGACCAGCGTGATTGAGAAGCTCCAGGCCCACTACGGATTCAGCCGCACGCCCTTCGGCCGGGACCTCGCCCCCGGCATGCTGCACCGCCACGCATCCCACAACGAAGCCGTCGCCCGCATCACCTGGTGCATCACCGAACGCTCCATCGGCGTGGTCACCGGCGAGGTCGGCGCCGGCAAGACCGTCGCCATCCGCACGGTCATTCATGGAATCGACCCGTCGAAACACACCGTCATCTACCTGCCCAACCCCATGATCGGGGTCCGCGGCATCCATGAAGCGATCGTGACCGCGTTCGGCCAGCAACCCTCCCACCTCGGCTCCCGGCTCACCGCACAGACCGGTCTGGCGCTGGCTGCCGAACGCGAAGAACGCGGCCGCACCCCCGTGCTGGTCATGGACGAAGCCCACCTACTCAACTACGAACAGCTCGAAGCCATCCGGATGCTGACCAACACGGCCATGGACCAGGACTCGCCGCTGTCCTGCCTGCTGGTCGGCCAGCCGACCCTGCGACGGACCATGAAACTCGCCGTCCTGGCCGCCCTCGAACAGCGGACCGCTCTGCGCTACACGATGCCCGGAATGACCTCCACCGAGACCGCCAGCTACATCAAGCACCACCTCGGACTCGCCGGCCGCAGCGACCAGCTGTTCACCGACGACGCCGTCACCCTGATCCACACGACATCCCGAGGCTTCCCCCGCGCGGTCAACAACCTCTGCCTGCAATCCCTCGTCGCCACGTTCGCCGCAGGCAAGTCCCTCGTCGACGAGAAAGCCGCCCAGTCCGCCGTCACCGAAGTCCTCGACTGAACCCATCCGGCACCTTGCCGACCACCGCGGCACGTCGCCGACAATCGCCCCGCTGAGACCCCCTCAGCGGGGCGATCCCGTTCTCACTCATCGGCACCCTCAGTGCCGCAGCCGTCGGCATTTTCAGCGTCGCCCAACATGCGCGGCGGGCTCGGGCTGGAGCCGTGGGGGGTGCTGCATCAGGGTCTGGCGGAGCGCACCGGGCTGACGATCGGCGTGGTGTCGATCATCATCGGCGCGGTGGTGCTGCTGCTGTGGATTCCGCTCCGGCAGCGGCCGGGCCTGGGTACGGTCTCGAATGTCTTTGTGGTCGGTATCGCGATGGACGGCACCCTGGCCCTGGTCCCGGACGTGCACGGGCTCCTGGGACAGATTCCGCTGCTGATCGGCGGCATTGTGCTGAACGGTGTGGCGACGGGCCTGTACATCTCGGCGCGTTTCGGCCCGGGTCCGCGTGACGGTCTGATGACGGGGCTGCACCGCCTTACGGGCCGTTCGATCCGGCTGGTCCGTACGGCGATCGAGGTGGCCGTGGTGGTGACCGGTTTTGTGCTGGGCGGCTCGGTGGGCGTGGGCACGGTCGCGTACGCACTGGCGATCGGTCCGCTGGCGCAGTTGTTCCTGCGCCTCTTCGCCATCCCGGAGGAACGCGGTGGCAGCACGGTGGTCGCCGGCGGGACACCGGAGCAGGCGATACTTCGGCCGTGACACACGTACGCCACCCTTACCTGGACCACCCCTCCGTACTCGCCTTCGCCCACCGTGGCGGGGCGGCCGACGGGCTGGAGAACACCGCGGCTGCTTTCCGGCGGGCCGCCGATGCCGGTTACCGGTATTTCGAGACCGATGTGCACACCACGTCGGACGGGAAGCTGGTCGCGTTTCATGACGGGACGCTGGACCGGGTGACGGATACGCGTGGCCGGATAGCGGCGCTGCCGTGGAGCGAGGTCCGGCGCGCGCGGGTGGCGGGCAAGGAGCCGCTGGCGCTGTTCGAGGAGCTGCTGGAGGAGTTCCCCCAGGCTCGCTGGAACGTGGACATCAAGGCGGAACCGGCGCTGGTTCCGCTGGTGGATCTGATCCGCAGGACGGGTGCCTGGGACCGGGTGTGCGTCGGCTCGTTCTCGGAGGGCCGGGTGGCGCGGGCGGCGCGTCTTGCGGGGCCGCGGCTGGCGACGTCGTACGGGGTGCTGGGCGTGCTGGGGCTGCGGCTGCGCTCGTTCGGGATTCCGGCGGCGGTGCGGGCGGGCGCGGTGTGCGCTCAGGTCCCGGAGTCGCAGGGCGGGATCAGGGTGGTGGACCGGCGTTTTGTGCGGGCGGCGCACGATCGGGGTCTGCAGGTCCATGTCTGGACGGTGAACGACGCGGATCGGATGGCGGCGCTCCTGGACCTGGGGGTGGATGGCATCATGACCGATCATCTGGAGACGTTGCGCACGGTACTGACCGACCGGGGAGTCTGGGTCTGAACCCCGCGCGTCTGATCATCTGGACGAGCGAGGGGGCGCGGGTTGACGGCCGACACTGCGGACCGGACGACCGGGTCGAGTGAGCGCAGGCGCGAGCAACGCGGCTGGTATTTCTACGACTTCGCGTGTTCGGTCTATTCGACGAGTGTGCTCACGGTCTTTCTGGGGCCTTATCTGACGTCGGTGGCGAAGGCCGCGGCGGATGCCGAGGGTTTTGTGCATCCGTTGGGTGTGCCGGTGCGGGCGGGTTCCGTTTTCGCGTACGCGGTGTCCCTGTCGGTGGTGGTGGCGGTCCTGGTGATGCCGCTTGCCGGTGCGGCCGCGGACCGTATGGGCCGGAAGAAGCCGCTGCTGGCGGTGGCGGCGTATGTGGGTGCGGCCGCGACGACGGGCATGTTCTTCCTGGCCGGTGACCGGTATCTGCTGGGCGCGTTTCTGCTGATCGTGGCGAATGCGTCGCTGTCGGTCTCGATGGTGCTGTACAACGCGTATCTGCCGCAGATCGCGGAGCCGGACGAGCGTGATGCGGTGTCGTCGCGCGGCTGGGCGTTCGGCTACGCGGCGGGTGCTCTGATGCTGGTGCTGAATCTGGTCGTGTATTCGGGTCACGACTCGTTCGGTCTTTCGGAGTCCGAGGCGGTTCGGATCTGTCTGGCGTCGGCGGGGCTGTGGTGGGGCGCTTTCACGCTGGTGCCGCTGCGGCGCCTGCGGGACCGCGCGGTGGCGCCGAGTGGCGACGGAGCGGTCGGTTCCGGGTGGCGGCAGTTGATGGCGACGTTGCGGGACATGCGCCGGCATCCGTTGACGCTGTCGTTTCTGCTGGCGTATCTGATCTACAACGACGGGGTCCAGACGGTGATCTCGCAGGCTTCGATCTACGGTTCGCAGGAGCTGGGTCTCGATCAGACGACGTTGATCACGTCGGTTCTGCTGGTGCAGGTGCTCGCGGTGGCGGGTGCGCTGGGTATGGGGCGGCTGGCCAGAACGCATGGGGCCAAGCGGACGATTCTCGCTTCGCTCGCCGTGTGGACGCTGATTCTGGCGGCGGGGTACTTCCTGCCGGCGGGTGAGCCGCTGTGGTTCTTCGCTCTGGCGGGGGCGATCGGGCTGGTACTGGGCGGTAGTCAGGCCCTGTCGCGGTCGTTGTTCTCACACCTGGTGCCACGCGGCAAGGAGGCCGAGTATTTCTCGGCCTATGAGATGAGCGACCGCGGGCTGAGCTGGCTGGGGCCGCTGGTGTTCGGGCTCGCGTACCAGCTGACCGGCAGTTATCGGGATGCGATCATCTCTTTGGTGGTCTTCTTCGTGCTCGGGTTCGTGCTGCTGGCGCGGGTGCCGGTGAGGCGTGCTGTGGAGGCTGCGGGCAACCCTGTGCCGGAGCGGATTTAGACGTTGAAGTGAAAGGCCGGTAGTGTACGCCTTTGGCTTGCCAGGCGGACCGTTACTGCGTGCTGAAGAAGTGAAATCACTGGGTGACACTTTCTGATCAGATGTGACAAAACGGGCACTGGTGGGTACAACAAGGGGCGGCACGACGGGCGACGCATGACCCGGAACGGGAATCTTTACCGCCGACCGGACGTTGACCGGATGACGACGACAGCGACACCTGTCCTGTGGGCGACAAGCCCGGGAGGCACGATTCATGAGTGAGCGAGCTCTCCGCGGTACGCGACTCGTGGTGACCAGCTACGAGACGGACCGCGGCATCGATCTGGCCCCGCGCCAGGCGGTGGAGTACGCATGCGAGAACGGACATCGCTTTGAGATGCCGTTCTCCGTAGAGGCGGACATTCCAGCGGAGTGGGAGTGCAAGGCGTGTGGCGCCCAGGCACTTCTGGTTGACGGGGATGGCCCCGAGGAGAAGAAGGGCAAGCCCGCGCGTACGCACTGGGACATGCTCATGGAGCGGCGCACTCGCGAGGAGCTCGAGGAGGTGCTGGCCGAGAGGCTGGCCGTCCTTCGCTCCGGCGCCATGAACATCGCAGTGCACCCGCGGGACAGCCGGAAGTCGGCCTGACCGCGTAACCACACCGCACAACAACACCATGCAAGAACAAGAGCCGCGGGCCGTGTCACACCGAGTGTGTGCCACGGCCCGCGGCTCTGCTGCGTGCCTGCGGTCGCCTCCCGAAGGAACACCCCGGAAGGGCGGTTCAGGGGGCCAGCGGGGGCCTCGGGCCGTCGTCCTCGTAGCCGCGCTGAGGCTGTTGGGCGTCCTGCCGGATGACCTCGCCCTGGACGACCTTGCCGTCGGGTCGGTGGATGCGGGCCTGCTGGAAGGCGTCACCGAGGCTGCCGGCCGTGGCGGCCCGCATACGGCGCTCCAGTGAGCGCTGGGCGTACCGCCCGAGCAAGGAGCGCACGGGCGGCAGCAGGAGCACGAGGCCCGCCGCGTCCGAGATCAGGCCGGGCAGCATGAGCAGCAGTCCGCCGAGCATCAGGAACCCGTTGCCCGTGCTGCCGGTCTCGGGTGCGGCCGGGCTCTTGCCCGCCTGTGCTTGCGCCTGCGCCTGCTGGAGCGTTTCGGTCAGGCTGCGGAAGGCCCGGCGTCCCGCCCGCTTGATGACGACCGCGCCGAGGACGGCGCCGCCGACGAGCAGGGCGAGGACGGTGAGCCCGCCGGCCGCACCGGCCACGACGGTCAGCAGCCAGATCTCCAGGACCAGCCAGGCGGCGATGCCGAGCGGCACGAGGTTGCGGGCGCGGGAGCGCTTGGGGGCTGTCGGGGTCGGTGCGCCGGTCGTCATGGTCCCAGTGTGCCTGGACGCCCGCCGAAGCGGCGTAAGGGGGTGATCAGGAAGATCGTGGAGCGGCGGGCGTGCTGGACGGCGGGGCGGTCAGGGACGCTTGCGGCCGAGGAGACGATTCGCCCGGTCGCCGACTCCCCACGCGGTGACCCGCCACAGCGCCTCGACGACGATGTCCCGGCTCATCTTGGAGTCGCCGAGCTCGCGCTCGACGAAGGTGATGGGGACTTCGACGACGTGGTAGCCGGCGGCGACGGCACGGCGGGCGAGGTCGACCTGGAAGCAGTAACCCTGGGAGGCCACCTCGGTCAGGCCGAGGCCTTCGAGGGTTTCGGCGCGGAAGGCGCGGAAACCGCCGGTGACGTCGCGGATGGGTACGCCGAGGAGGAGGCGCGAATAGGTGCTGCCGCCGCGGGAGAGGAACTCCCGGGACTTGGGCCAGTTGACCACGCGGCCGCCGGGGACCCAGCGCGAGCCGAGCACCAGGTCGGCGCCCTTGAGTGCGGTGAGCAGCCGGGGCAGTTCCTCGGGCTGGTGGGAGCCGTCGGCGTCCATCTCGACGAGTACGCCGAAGTCGTGCTCGATGCCCCAGGCGAAGCCCGCGAGGTAGGCCGCGCCGAGGCCTTCCTTGCCCTTGCGGTGCAGGACGTGGACCTTGTCGTCGTGGGCGGCGAGCTCGTCGGCGATCTTGCCGGTGCCGTCGGGGCTGTTGTCGTCGGCGACAAGGATGTTCGCCTCGGGCACGGCTTCGCGCACCCGGGTGACGATGGCCTTGATGTTCTCGGCCTCGTTGTAGGTCGGGATGATCACCAGGGCTCTGCCGAGCGGGCCGTACCGCCTCCCCTGGGCTCTGTCTCGGGGAACCCCACCACCGTCGTTCACTGCAGCCCCTTAGTCTCCGTACGCTGAGCCCCACCATAGCGAGCGCTCGGCGTGCGGCTGCGACGGCCCGGACCTGGGGTGTCGTATTCGCGGCAGCATGGGGGCCGGGACGGGCAACGGTCGGGGCCCGGCGTCCTTCGGGCCGACCTGGGACCCGCTGGCTGCGGGTCTACCGAGAGCCGTTGTCTACTGAACGCCGGGCCCCACCCGGGTCACACCTGCCGGCCGGCTGAAACCTTCCCTCGCCCCCGAGGCGCGGGCGCTGAACCTGGCTCCCAGTGGCAGTGTGCCGGTGCGGCACGCTGCCCCATGACCCAGCGGCGTTCGACGACTGCGTGGAGGTTTGCCGGTCGGACGTCCTGTGGTGGACCCGGCCGAACCTACCCGCCGGTGGGCGCTCCATGTCAACAGTCGTCTGATCTGCGCGGTTTGCTCAAATCACCAGGTCAGCGCGGAAGATCCGCAGGTCGCGGCCGAGCTCGGCGGCCATCGATCGGCGATGCGAAATGTCCGCACGTCACTCGTTCAGCCTCTCAAAGACGGTTTGTCCGAAGACCACCGTCCGCAGGCAGCGGGGCAGTTCGGTGCCGGGGGTGAGATCGGGCAGCCCCGGGGTGCCGGAGCGCGGGTCGGTGGACCAGCGGGCGACACGGTCGTCGGGGGCCTGGACGACGAGTTCCCTGGTGCGCCACAGGGCGTAGTCGGCGGGCGCGCCCGGCACCAGGACGCCGGCGTCGTCGCGGCCGATGGCGCGCCAGCCGCCGCGCGTATGGGCGGTGAAGGCCGCCCGGGCGGAGACCCGGTGTTCGGGGGTGCGGTGGAAGGCGGCGGCCCGGACGGTGCCCCAGGGGTCGAGGGGGGTGACGGGGCTGTCGGAGCCGAAGGCGAGGGGGACTCCGGCACGCAGCAGTGCGGCGTACGGGTTGAGGGTGCGGGCCCGTTCGGCGCCGAGACGCTGGGCGTACATACCGTCGCCGCCGCCCCAGGCCGCGTCGAAGGCGGGCTGGACAGAGGCGGTGAGGCCGAATTCGGCGAAGGCGGCGATGGTTTCGGGGGTGAGCATCTCGGCGTGTTCGACGCGGTGGCGGGCGGCGCGTACGCGGGCGAGGCCGAGGGTGTCGGCGGCGGTGCGGATGCCGTCGGTGACGGCGGTGAGGGCGGCGTCGCCGATGGCGTGGAAGCCGGCCTGGAGCCCGGCTTCGGTGCAGGCGGTGACATGGGCGGCGACGGCCGCGCTGTCGAGGTGACCGGTGCCGGTGTGGGCGGCGTCGGCGTAGGGGGTGTGCAGGCAGGCGGTGTGGGAGCCGAGGGAGCCGTCGACGAAGAGGTCGCCGGCCGCGCCGATGGCGCCGAGTTCGCGGATGCGCCGGGCGTCCTTGGCGCCTTCGACCCGTTCGGCCCAGTAGCCGACGACGCGGGGGCCGGGCTCGGCCCCGGCGAGTTCGAGCAGGGACGTGAAGTCGTCCTCGTCGGAGATCTCGGGGCCGGCGCATTCGTGGACGGTGCCGATGCCGAGGGAGGCGGCCCGGGCGAGTGCGGCGCGCTGGGCGGCGGCGCGCTGGGCGGGGGTGATGGCGGCGTGGGCGGCGGCACGGACGGCGTGGTGGGCGGCCGCTGTGAGCGGCGCGTCCGGGTGGTAGCCGGCAAGGTCGGTGATGCCGGGGACGAGGTCGAGCAGGGCGGTGGTGACCACCGCCGAGTGGACGTCGACGCGCGGCAGGTACAGGGGGCGGCCGCCGCTCGCCTCGTCGAGCTGGGCGCGGGACGGGGGGCGCTGCTCGGGCCAGCGCGCGGTGTCCCAGCCGTGGCCGAGGAGGACCGTGTCGGCGGGGTGTGCGGCGCTGTGTGCCCGTACGAGATCGAGCGCCTCGGTCAGGCTGCGGGCGCCGGACAGGTCGAGGCCGGTGAGGGCGAGGCCGGTCGCGGTGGTGTGCACGTGGGCGTCGGTGAACGCCGGGGTGACCAGGGCCCCTTCGAGGTCGATCACTTCGTCGACTCCGGTGGCGAAGGCGTCGGCGGCGCCTTCCGAGCCCACCCAGGCGATGTGGCCTCGTTCGACGACCATCGCGGTGGCGAAGGGGTCGGCGGGGCTGTGGACTTCTCCGCCGCGCAGCAGCACGGTGCGGTGTTCGGCCCGGGGGGCGGTGCTCTCGGTCATGGGACCAGCCTAGATACGCGGCGGGCGTGCCTCGTACGGGGTGGAGAGGACGACCGTGGTGCGGGTGGAGACACCGGACAGCGAGCGGATGCGGGTGAGCAGGTGTTCCAGCTCGAGCGGGGTCGCGACACGCACCTTGAGGATGTAGTTCTCGTCGCCGGCGACGCTGTGGCAGGCCTCGATCTCGGGTACGTCGGCGAGGCGTTCCGCGATGTCGTCGGGGGCGCTGGGGTCGAACGGCTTGACGGAGATGAACGCGGTAAGCGGCAGCCCGACGGCCCCGGGGTCGACGACGGCGCCATAGCCGCGGATGACACCGCGCTGCTCGAGGCGGCGGACGCGCTGATGCACCGCCGAGGTGGACAGGCCGGTGGCCTTGCCCAGGTCGGTGTAGCTCATCCGCCCGTCCTTGACGAGCAATTCCACGATCTGACGATCCAGCTCCTCCATGCGGATCAACCTATTGCCCCGGGTCGCTTCCGGCACAGTCGGCGGTGGCGCGAAAGGGCGCCCGCAGCGGGCATGTGACGAATGCCACAGGTTTGACACCCAGTCGATCATGACCGCACGGTTACCTGCCTGGCGCGATGGGAATTGCTTGCTGTGGTCGAGCCGCAAGTACCTGGTCGGCCCACCCGAGGGGGAGATCTCCATGCAGAACCTGAAGAACAGTGGACGTACCGAACCGGAGCCCGTCGATTCGGCCGGGCCGGCCGATATCGACGAGCTCGACGCGTACGACACCTTTGAGATGTACCGGGTGATCTGCCCGGACTGCGCTCAGCCGATCGCACTGCTGGCGGACGAGGACGTCCTGCCGGAGCATGCGCTGTGCCCCACGCCGTGGAACCCGTTCGGGCTCACCGTGTGCGCCGGCACGGGTCGTGCGGCCGCCGAGGCCCGTCCCGCGGACGAGTCGCTGGAGGTCCAGGAGCAGGACACAGCGCTGCTGTTGACGCTCCCCCAGGGGCTCGACTGGCGGACGCAGCCCTTCTCGCACGTCGGGGGTGCGGGCTCACGTCCGGTCTTCAGGGTGCCGCAGCAGCCCGGCCGTCAGGCCGCCTGAGCGGTCACCAGTAGCTTCCCTGCACCATCGCGGCCAGGTCGGCGTGGTGCAGGATCAGGCCGTCCGGGTCGGCGGGGACCTGCACCTCGCCGAAGTGCACTTGGCGGTAGGCGATGCGCAGCATCACGATGGCGTGCCGAAGCGCCGCGTAGAGGGTGTAGAAGTCCATGTCGCGCGGGGTGTGGCCGGTGAGCTGGGCGTAACGGAGCTCGACGGTGTCCCGGCGCAGGAAGTCGGGCAGCCCGCGCTGACCGAAGCCGACCGTCAGGTCCTGGAAGAACCGGTGCAGGTAGATCGTCCAGCCGAGATCGACCTCGCGCGGGGCGTATGCGGCCATCTCCCAGTCGAGTACGGCAGCGGGCTCGAAGCCGGCGTAGATGATGTTGCCGATGCGGGCGTCGCCCCAGTTGAGGACGGCGTCGCCGTCGTCCTTCGGCCAGAGCGCCCCGAGCCGCTCGAAGGCGCTCTCGATGAGCGGTGAGCGCGGCAGGCCGTCCACCACCCAGGCGTAGTACGCCCGTTGGGCATCGACGTGGCGGCGCAGTGCGCTGCCGCGCGAAGGTTCAGTCGGGTGCTGGTCGTGCAGCCGGGCTATCAGCGAGATCGTGGCGTCCTGGAGGTGCGCGCGTTCGGAGTCGCTCGCGGCGTGCAGCCAATTGCCCTCGTACGTATAGGGCATGACGTCGGGCGGCACCCGGCCCTCGACGCGCTCCATCACGAAGAAAGGCGCTCCCAGCGCCGCCGGGTCCTCCTCCAGCCACAGCACGCGCGGCACGGGGATGTCGGTGTGCTCGGCGACGCTCCGCATGGTGCGGTACTGGAGCGCCATGTCGTACACCGGGAAGACCGTGTACGCGGCGGGGTCGGCGGCGAGCCGCAACACACAGGCCCTTACCGGTGGTTCGGGGTGCTCGATGTCGAAGAGCAGTGTCTCGCTCGACATGCCGTTGGACTCGGGGACCCGCACGCCGGAGACCTTGGCGCCGGGCAGCCGGGCGTCGAGCCATGCGGTGAGACGGCGGGCGAGCTCTTCGGGGTCGCGGGTGGTGGTGCGGGGGCGTGGTGCCGTTGCCATGGCGGTGCTCCTCGCTGTCGGACGGCTCTGGGCGGCTGAGGGCGCCTCTCGGACCTAAGCGGCCCCGGGGAAGTCCGGGCGGCGTCGCGGGCCGATGGCTGTCGCCTGGCTGCGTTGTCGTGCCCGGGCCCTATCCGGCGACCGAGTCATAGCCGGTGAAACCGCTCGGGCCGTGGCGGCCGAAGCTGCCGTGCTCGAAGATCCCGTGGCCGGTCCGCCCGTCGAGGGTGAAGCGGGCGGAGTGATCGGTGACGCCGAAGGCGGCCATGGGATGGGCTGCGGTGTCGGAGAGGTCGTAGCCGCGCCGGTCGGTCCAGCCGCGGCCCTGCCAGGTGCCGTGCTGCCAGTCGGTTGCGGGCGGATAGCCGGCGCCGATGGCGAGGGGGGAGGAGGTGAGGATCTCGACGCCCAGTTCGAGGGGTTTGCGGGCGGGGTCGGTGAGGTGGACGACGGCTCGCTGGGGATGACGGGTGCCGGGGCGGTAGGTGATGTCGGCCTGGGGCCAGCCGAGTTGGGTGTCGTGGTGACCGTCGCGGACGAGGACGGCTTCGTTGAGGGTGCGGTAGCCGTCGGCGTCCTCCTGGGCGATGACCATCAGGAAGCGGTCCTCGAAGCGGACGGGGATCCAGAGCCAGTGGAAGCCGTCGGGGCGCAGCTCCTCGGCGGCGCGGCCGCCTTCCTCGCCGGGGATGGGCCGTACGCCCCAGCTGCGGTCGCGGGTGCCGGTCCACTCCCCCGCGGTGACGGCGATCTCCTCGCCGCCGGCGCGTATCGAGCCGCTGACGCTGCCCGCCTGCACGAAGCGGCGGCCCTCCAGCATCAGGCGGTCACCGCGGCGCTGGATGTGGTGCGGCTCCCACACGGCGGGGAAGTCGGCGGTCCAGGTGAGGTCGTACGAGAGGGAGCGCGGGTCGCCGGGGTCGGCGTCGCACTGGAGCCGCAGTCGGCGCAGTGGCTCGTCGACGGTGATGCGCAGCGGTCCGACGGCGAGGTTCATCCGGTCGTCGGTCAGGGCGTCGGAGGTGCGTACGGCGAGGAGTTCGTCGCCGATGCGGAGAGTGGCGTAGGCGTCGATCACCCCGGCGTTCGGGTAGACGCCGAGGCCGGTGATGAGCAGGGCGCGCCCTTCGTGGTCGAAAACCTGGAAGATGCACCGGTCGTAGGCATTGCGGTCGCCGGTGACGAGGTGCTTCATCGACAGGGGCGCCTGGTGCACGGGGTATTCGTCGAGGGCGATCGGGCGGTCGTCGGACACGGCTGACCTCCTGGGCGGCTTCTGGGCAGCTCCTGGGCGGACAAGGAAGTTGACGGTACGTCAGGAACCCTGCGGGAGGCCAGAGCCAGGCACCGTACTCGCGTCAGGGCTCCTCGGGTCGGCGCGGGCCGACCGTCCGGGTAAGGAGTGAACTGGGGCTCGATTTGCCCCAGGGGTAACCCGGCCGGGACGCGCCGCGTTGGCCAGATATGACCCCGCCGTACTCCACGACCGGCCAAGGCCGCCGTCAGCTCGCGACCCCCGGCCCCGAAGAATCGGTTCAGCACCCCGCCGATCCGCCCATCTACCGGGAGTTGCTCGATCTGTGGGCGAGCAAGGGCCAGACCCTGCCGGGGCGCCGCGACCCGGAGTGGAGCAGGCTCGCGGCGCCGCTGGCTTTCGCGGCGCCGCGGCCCGCATGGGGCTCGCCCGGGAAAACCACCCACCGAACGGCAACCATCAACGCCCCCTGGCCCACGGCACCCACGAACCCGGGTGACCAGCCCCAGGGTCAGCGCGTCTCGGGTCCGGCCAGGTGACGGGCGATGACCATGCGCTGGATCTGGTTGGTGCCTTCGACGATCTGCAGCACCTTCGCCTCGCGCATATAGCGCTCGACCGGGAAGTCCAGGGTGTAGCCGTAGCCTCCGAGCACCTGCACCGCGTCGACGGTGACGCTCATGGCCGCGTCCGTGCAGAACAGCTTGGCCATGGCGGCCTGCCGCGAGAACGGCCGTCCCGCGTCGCGCAGCCGCGCGGCGGCGAGGTAGAGCGCACGGCCCGCCTCGATCCGGGTGGCCATGTCGGCGAGCATGAAGCGCAGCCCCTGGAAGTCGGCGATGGGCCGGCCGAACTGCTGACGTCCGGTGGCGTACGCGACGGCCTCGTCCAGGGCCGCCTGGGCGAGACCGATGGCGCAGGCGGCGATGCCGAGCCGGCCGGAGTCGAGCGCGGAGAGCGCGATCGCGAATCCCTGGCCCTCCTCGCCGATACGGCGGGCGTCCGGGACGCGTACGCCGTCGAAGTGCAGCTGGGCCGTGGGCGAGCCCTTCATACCCATCTTCTTCTCGGGGGCGGCGGCGTTCAGGCCGGCCGCGTCGCCCGGGACCAGGAAGGCCGTGATACCGCGGGCACCCTCCCCGCCGGAGCGGGCCAGCACCGTGTAGAAGTCGGCGATTCCGCCGTGGGTGATCCAGGATTTCGTCCCGGTGACGACCCAGTCGTCGCCGTCCCGCACGGCCTTCGTACGAAGGGACGCGGCGTCCGAGCCGGAGGCGGGTTCGGAGAGGCAGTACGCGCCGAGGAGGCCGCCGCCGAGCATGGCGGGCAGATGCTCGGCCTGCTGCTCCTTGCTGCCGTAGCCGGCGAGTGCGTGGCAGGCGAGGGAGTGGACGCTGACGCCGAGGCCGACGGTGAGGCGGGCGGCGGCGAGCTCTTCGAGGACCTGGAGGTAGACCTCGTACGGCTGGTCTCCGCCGCCGTATGCGGAGTCGTACGGAAGGCCGAGCAGTCCGGACTCGGAAAGCAGGGAGAAGACCTCGCGCGGGAAGTGTCCGGAGTCCTCCTCCCCGGCCGCCCGGGGGGCGATCTCCCGCTGGATGATGTCGCGTACCAGGGCGATCAGATCCCTGGACTCCTCGGTGGGCAGTTGACGGTCCACCGGCTGCGGGGCGCGGTCGGGCATGGGGGCGCTCTCCTCCCTGTCGGGCGCTGCGGCGGTCGCGCGCGAAGGGTGTGGGCGCGCCGCCGGTCTTCCTGCCAGGCCGATGCTGCCCTCCCGGATCACGGAAGTGGCTCGACGGCGGCTGTGGCGCGTTGAGTATGCCCGATCGGCGGGATTCCGTCACGGGCTGGCAGGACTCGTTCCGGTACCGCCTCGACACCCCGGGAAATTGGCCCGAACCATTGACCCCACTGGTCTAGTCCTTCTACCGTTCCCCCCACGCTTTACCGCGTTCATGCCAAGTAGATCCGCACGGTTCTTCTGGGAGCTCAGTGGTGACACCACGGGCGGTGAGCTGATCAAGGCCATCAACCAGGCCGTGTCTGACATCCCGCCCAGCGCGGAGCTGCCGATCTGTGGGTGAGGGCGGGGAGCCGGCGGGCTCCCCGCCCTCGCGTCATGCCTCGACCGGCGCGCACGCCGGGTTGGGCACCGGGACCGGCATCGGTTCGCGCGGCGGTTCGGGGCAGTCCGGCGCGAACTCCTCGATGGTGCCGAGCGTGCCCCGCAGCATCCGCATCAGCAGCGCGCACACAGTGTCGCGCTCCAGCTCCTGATGCCCGAGCCAGTCGAGGGTGATCCCCTCGACGCAGCTGAGCCAGCCGAGCAGCGCCATCCGGGCCAGCGGGGGGATGTCGCGCCTGCCGTACGCCCCTTCGGCGATGGTCGCGATCAGCTCGTCGCGCACCGCGTCACGTATGGACTGCACCTGGGTGTCGAAGCCGACGCCGCCGGTGACGATGGTGCGGAACGCCGCCTGATGGTGCTGGGCGTAGCGGAGATAGCCGTCGATCGTGCGGTGCACACGCTGGGCGCGCGGCAGGTCGGGCCCGTCTGCGGCGCGCGAGACCAGGTCGGCCACCGAGTCCTCGATGATGGCCAGGTAGTAGCCGCGCTTGCTCTTGAAATAGTAGTAGATCAGGCCTTTGGCGACTCCGGCGTGCTTGGCGATGTCATCCATGGACAGTGCGTCGTAGGAAGTGTCGGCGAACAACTTCCGCCCGGTTGCGATGAGTTCACTGCGGCGCACCTGGGATCTTTCGGTCGCACCGCGCTGTTGACTATTATTCAAATTGAGCCCTAGTCTCCAACTGCCACAGGATCTGCGCAGTATGGCAGACCTGCCACTCAGAACCTGTCGGGGGACTTCCGCGAGAGCGGCAGGTGGGCCGCCGGCGACACGGCTGCCGACTGCCCCCGGGTCCGGTGGGTGCCTCAGTGGATGCCGACGGCCGCCAGAGCCGCGCGCTGGGCGGGTGTCGGATGTGCGGGCCAGTACAGATAGCAGACGCCGCCTGTGCCGGACACCACTTTGCCGCTCGCGTTGTAGCGCTTGGTGCGGAGCCAGATCGTCTCCCACTCGGCGCGCTTGTAGACGCGGCGTACGGCCTCGTTGCTGGGGGATGCGGGGTCGTTGGCGATCACATCGCCGGCGGGCGTGAATCCGATCACGGTCATCAGATGCCCGGAGGTCCCGTAGCCCGCGCCGGTCAGCTCCTCCTTGAGGAACGACTGCGACGTTATGGCCGGGATGCCGGCCCTGATCAGCGTCTCCAGGTCGGTGAGCGAGGACAGCCGGGTCACGACCGCGCTCATGTCCTTGTAGGTGGCGGCGTAGGCGGCGTTGAAGGGCCAGTTTCCGCAGCCTTTGTACTGGTAGTCGAAGGTGAAGCGGGCCGCGTGGCAGACCTGCGGGTCGGCGAAGGCGGGGTTCACCCAGGCCAGATCGGCGGACGACGGCTCACGGCCCCAGTACTCGACGATCATCTGCGAGGAGGTGGGGCTGCACCAGGCCTCGCCGCCGTTGTCGTAGTCCGGGTACTGGCCGACGTGCGTGTTCTGCGAGTACCGCGGTACGGACAGCTCGCGGGCGAGTCCCGGCTTCGATGCGGGGACGGTGAAGCGGTCCGGGATGCCGGAGGCCATCGCGCCGAGCCGCCACACGGTGGGCGTGAGCCGGGTGCCGGGCTTGCGGTAGAGGGTCAGCCGCAGCTCGTAGGAGTCCAGCCGCAGCCCGCTCGCCTCCTCTTGAACGGACGCGGTGTCGATCGAGAAGGTGTCGGTCCAGATGCTGGCCTTGCCGTCGCTCTGGTCGTCGATCGAGGTACGCCGGATGTCACCGTCGCCCGCTGCCCAGCGGCCCATCGTGAACCACGGGGAGGAGGTGGCGTCGGAGTAGCGGCCGCGCAGTTCGACCTGGAGCCAGGTGCCGGCCGGGGTGCCGGCGTTCCAGGAGGCGATGACCTCGGTCGCGGGCACGCTCGAGCGGTGGACGGGCGAGGTCCAGGTGGCGTACTCCCAGCTCGTGGTGGTGCCGGTGTGCGGATCGGTGTAGTCGGTGCGGCCGGCGGGGGTCGCGATGACCAGACCCGGACGGCTGCCCGCGACGGCCCGGGTGCCGTGCGCCGTGCCGAAGCGCCAATCCGTGTACGAGGTCCAGAACTGGTTGTCCACCAGCGGGGCGGGAGCGGCACGACGGGCTCCCGCGGTCGGCGCGGCACCGGAAGCGGCGGCCGCCCGCGCGGCGGAGGCGGACAGCGCGCCCGCACCCGCCGCTGCCGCGACGGCGGCGCTCAGCACGTTTCTGCGCGAAGTAGGTCTGGCCATGGGACCCCCAAAGTCAGGTGCGCGGCAGTGGGGCCACTATCGCGGGTGGCGGCGGGCTTCGGCCAGCACTCCGGACCGCGTCGCCCGATCAATACCGGTCCGGTCCAGGGGGGAGTGACCTGCGACGGGGCGCGCCGCCCTCTTAGGGTGGCGGGATGGACGACCTCGATCGGCAGGCCAGGGCGCTGCGCGCGCTTGCGCCCTCGTGCGGACCGGTGCGGCTGGTCGCGGTCGACGGCCACGCGGGCTCCGGCAAGAGCACCTTCGCCGCCCGGCTGGCGGCCGCACTCGGCGACGACGACAGCGATGGGGCTCCGGTGCTGCATCTCGACGATCTGGCCAGCCATGAGGAGCTCTTCGACTGGACGGACCGGATGCTGACCCAGGTGATCGGCCCCCTCTCGAACGGCAGAACCGCGCACTATCACCCGTACGACTGGAATCTGCGCCGCTTCGGGCCTCCGCGCCCCCTGGAAGCCGCCCCCGTCGTACTGATCGAGGGCGTCGGAGCGGGGCGACGGGTGGTGCGGCCGTTTCTGGCGAGGCTGCTGTGGATGGAGCGCACTGCCGAGGAGTCCTGGCAGCGGGGCCGACAGCGGGACGGAGCCGAACTCTCCGCCTTCTGGGACGACTGGACGATGGCGGAGACTCGTCATTTCCTGGCGGACCCTTCTCGTCCGTTCGCCCATGCGCTGGTACGCGAGTGCCAGGAGGGGTACGAGTGGCTCCAGGGGCCTACTGCGACAGCGTGACCGAACCAGTTCATCACGTACAGTCACTGCTTTTCACGGGCATACTGAGCAGTCGGAAATCCGCCTCAAGAGTGCCTCAACTCTGCTTGACCGAGGGGGCGTACAGGTCTTACGTTCTCAATGTGCGGCTTTCCGGAGCCGCCGCAGACGCGAAGCCCCCGGTTGTTCCCCCGTGATCGGGGGCTTCGTTCTGCCCCCTCCCCCTCTTCCCCGCCGCCGTACTCCACATCACGCTCACCCTGGGTCACCGTCCCCGGGGTGCTTGTCGTGCCCTTCGTCGCACACCTTTGCGCAGGTACGATGCACCTCGGTGCGGTCACATCCCGTCCACGGCAAGGTGGTTCAGTACGCTGCCGACGGGCGCCCGCCCGGCGGGACACACAGGTGCACGGTTTGTGGGGGACCTGATGGACATCGGCACGCAGGGCCCATCGGCCCCGGCCGACCTCGCCTGGGTGCGCGGCGTGGACGCCTACACCATGGGTGCGTATCCGCAGGCGGAGGAGGAGTTCCGGGCGGCGGTACGGCTCGATCCCGAGATGGCCGACGGCTGGCTCGGCCTGCACGCGCTCCGCGTCGACACCACCACCGCGCTGCTGCGCATGTACCAGGGCCGCGAGCGCTTCGGCGAGCAGCGCGCCCGCCACCGCCGCACCCTCAACTCCTGGTACTGGCTGGGGTGGTGGGTCCAGCCGGTGCTGGAGAGCCCGCGCGATCTGCTGCTCGCCCACGCCTCGCACTGGCTTGACGGCCGCCATGTGCCGGAGCTGGACCGTGCGCTGGCCGGGCTGCCGCCGGTCGACGCCGACCCCCAGGTGCGCTTTCTGCACGCCTGCCGGGCGTATCTGGTCAAGGACTGGGAGCAGTTGGTACGCCACACCGAACCGCTCGTCAACGATCCCATGCTGGGCATCGAGGCCAGGCTCTTCGGCGGCATGGCCCGGGTGCGCCTGGAGATGTACGGGCAGGCGGAGCCGCTGCTGTCCGCCGCCCTGATGCGCTGCCGCAGCGAGCAGCCGCAGCGCAAGGAGCTGCGGTACTGGCTGGCGCGGGCGCACGAGGGCACCGGCCGCAGTGCGGCAGCGCTGCCGCTGTACCGGGCGGTGCACCGGATCGACCCGGCGTTCATGGACACCTCGGCGCGCCTGGCGGCGATCGCGGAGTACGACGGCATCGACGGGTACGACGAGTCGGCCGGACTCGCGACCGTGTCCCTGGCCGGTTTCGGGCAGGAGGCCGCCGACGCGCAGGCCGACGGAGACGGCGCGCTCGCGGCCGAGGCGCGGCTCGGCGCCGATCCGGGGACCCAGCTGCCGGGCGCGGTGCCGACGGGCCCGCCCGACGGCTTACGGCCGAAGGCGGTCGTCCCCGCACAGCCCGTTCCCCCGCAGTTCCCGGCCGGCCCCACCGATCCGTTGCTGCTCGCCGAGGCGCTCGCGGAGCTTGAGCGGATGGTGGGCCTGGAGCCGGTGAAGCGGCAGGTCAAAGCCTTGTCCGCGCAGCTGAAGATGGCCCGGCTGCGGGCCGGCCAGGGGCTGCCCGTGCAGCCGCCGAAACGTCACTTTGTCTTCTCGGGCCCCTCCGGTACCGGCAAGACGACCGTCGCCCGCATTCTGGGCCGGGTCTTCTACGCGCTCGGTCTGCTCGGCGGCGACCATCTGGTGGAGGCCCAACGGTCCGATCTGGTGGGCGAGTTCCTCGGCCAGACGGCCGTCAAGGCCAATGAGCTCATCGACTCCGCGATCGGCGGCGTGCTGTTCGTGGACGAGGCGTACAGCCTCTCCAACTCCGGCTACACCAAGGGCGACGCGTACGGCGACGAGGCCCTCCAGGTCCTGCTCAAGCGCGCCGAGGACAACCGCGACCATCTCGTGGTCATCCTGGCCGGCTACCCCGCGGGCATGGACCGGCTGCTCGCCACCAATCCCGGGCTTTCCTCCCGCTTCACCACCCGGGTCGACTTCCCCTCGTACCGCCCGCTCGAACTGACCGCCATCGGCGAGGTGCTCGCCGCCGAGAACGGCGATGTGTGGGACGACGAGGTGCGCGAGGAGCTGCGCTCCATCTGCGGGCATGTGGTCGACCAGGGCTGGATCAACGAGCTCGGCAACGGCCGGTTCCTGCGCACGCTGTACGAGAAGAGCTGCGCCTACCGCGATCTGCGGCTGTCCGGCTATCCGGGCACACCGACCCGCGAGGACCTCTCCACGCTGCGGCTGCCCGATCTGATGCAGGCGTACGGCGAAGTCCTGTCGGGCCGCGGTCCGGTGGACCGCGGCCCGCAGGATCCTCCGCCGGGCTGAATCCGACGGCCCCCAGGGGCCGTCGGCGCTCAGCCGACCGGACGCGGGCGCTCAGCCGACCAGGGCGGTGTCCCGGCCGGCCAGCGGCGTACGGGGCACGGTGACCCGGTGGGACGGGTCGCGGACCTCGCCGACCAGCATCTCCAGGACGTCCTCCAGGGCGACCAGGCCCAGCACCCGCCCGGACGCGTCCGCGACCTGGGCGAGGTGCGTGGCCGCGCGGCGCATCACGGTGAGCGCGTCGTCCAGGGGGAGTTCCACGCGCAGCGTCGCCATGGGGCGCCAGATGTGCTGCGGCACGGCCCGTTCGCGGTCCTCGATGTCGAGTACGTCCTTGACGTGGAGGTAGCCCATGAACGGCCCTTCGCCCTCCGCGCAGACCGGGAAACGGGAGTATCCGGTCCGTACCGTCAGCTCCTCGATCTGGCGCGGGGTGACCGACGGAGCGACCGTGATCAGGGCGGAGCGGGCGATGAGCACATCCGTCACCGGGCGGCTGCCCAGCTCCAGCGCGTCCTCGAGCCGCTCCTGCTCCCCGGGATCGAGGAGCCCCGCCTGTCCCGAGTCCTCGACGAGACGGTTGAGCTGCTCGCTGGTGAAGACCGCCTCCACCTCGTCCTTCGGCTCGACGCGGAAGGCCCGCAGCACCAGCCGGGCACAGGCGCCGAGGCCCGCCGTGACCGGGCGGCACAGCCGGGCGAAGGCGACCAGACCCGGGCTGAGCCAGAGGGCGGTCTTCTCGGGGGCGGCCATCGCCAGGTTCTTCGGGAGCATCTCGCCGATGACGAGGTGCAGGAAGACGACCACGGCCAGGGCGATCACATAGCCGAGCGGATGAATCAGCCCCTCGGGCAGATGCACCGCGTGGAAGAGGGGCTCCAGCAGGCGCGCCACGGTCGGTTCGGCCACCGCGCCCAGCGTCAGCGAGCACATGGTGATGCCGAACTGCGCGGCCGCCATCATCTGCGGCAGATTCTCCAGTCCGTGCAGGACCTGCTTCGCCCGTGTGGAGCCCTGGGCCGCGCGTGGTTCGATCTGGCTGCGGCGTACGGAGACGAGGGCGAACTCGGCTCCGACGAAGAACCCGTTCGCCAGCACCAGCAGCAGTGCGAACAGGAGTTGGAGGACGCTCATCGCGCGGCCTCCGTCAGGGCAGGGACGTCGGCGGTACGCACCAGGCGCACCCGCTCGGCGCGGTAGCGGTCCACCTGGCGGACCGAGAGCCGCCAGCCGGGCAGTTCGGCCCGGTCGCCGGGGGCGGGGATGCGCCCCAGCAGATCGGCGACGAGGCCCGCCACCGTCTCGTACGGCCCGTCGGGCACATCGAGACCTATCCGGCGCAGGGTGAGGACCCGGCAGCTGCCGTCGGCCTCCCAGGCGGGGTTGCCGTCCTCCGGGGCCACGGGGGCAAGCTCGGGCTGGGCGTCGGCCTCGGCGTCGTGCTCGTCGCGGACCTCGCCGACGAGCTCCTCGATGATGTCCTCGAGGGTGACGACCCCGGCCGTGCCGCCGTACTCGTCGACGACCACGGCGATGGGCTGCTCGCTGCGCAGCCGCTCGAGGAGCTGCTGCACGGGCAGCGTCTCGGGCACCAGCAGCGGCGGCACGGCGACCCGGTCGAGCCGGGTGCGCAGCCGTTCGTCGGCGGGCACCGCGAGGGCGTCCTTGAGGTGGACCATGCCGACGATCTCGTCGATGCGCTCCCGGTAGACGGGGAAGCGCGAAAGACCGGTCGCGCGGGTCAGGTTGAGGACGTCGGCCGCGGTGGCGTCGCTCTGCAGGGCGCTCATCTTCACGCGCGGGGTCATCACATGCTGCGCGGTGAGATGGCCGAGCGAGAGGGTCCGTACGAACAGGTCCGCGGTGTCCTGCTCCAGTGTTCCGGCGCGTGCCGAGTGGCGGGCCAGCGAGACCAGCTCACCGGGGGTTCGGGCGGAGGCCAGCTCCTCGGTCGGCTCGACGCCCAGCAGCCGCACAAGACGGTTGGCGACGGTGTTGAGCAGGGTGATGACCGGGCGGAAGACGGTCGAGAAGAGATGCTGCGGGCCCGCGACGAACCGCGCGACCTGCAACGGACGGGAGACCGCCCAGTTCTTGGGGACGAGTTCGCCGATCACCATCTGGACGGCGGAGGCGAGCAGCATCCCGATGACCACGGCGAACCCGGGGACAGCACCCTCGGGCAGTCCGGTCGCGGTCAGCGGCCCGTCGAGCAGCTGCGCGAGCGCGGGTTCGGCGAGCATGCCGACGACGAGCGAGGTGATGGTGATGCCGAGCTGGGTGCCGGAGAGCTGGAAGGACAGCTCCCGCAGCGCTGTGACGACGCGGCGGGCGCGGCGGTCGCCCTCGGCGGCGGCGCGCTCGGCATCGGGCCGCTCCACCGTGACGAGGCCGAACTCGGCCGCCACGAAGAAGCCGTTGGCGAGGATCAGGAGGAATGCCGCGGCGAGCAGCAGAAGAGGGATGATCATGCCGCCGCCTCCTGGGAGGGGGCGGCGCAGGTACTACCGGACGATCCGTCCATTGCTGGAGGGAGTCACTCCTCGGGTCGCAGGTGCCCCGCGGGCCGCTGGGGGCCGTGACATGCGGAGCGGGGCGCCGTCGGCGCCCGCCGTCCACCAGAGTAATCAAGCGAGGGGCGGACGCGGCAGGGGCATCGCCGCTCAGTCTTCGTCGGGGTGGGTGCCGCGGCTCTCCGCGAGGGCCCGCAGGGCGCGGGCGTCACTGATGGCGTGCGCCCTGGCGATACCGGGCTGAATACCGAGCACGGGCAGGCTGGTGCCGTCGCTGAGGTCGAGGAAGACCCAGGGGTCACCGGGGCGCAGATTCACCCGCAGGATCTCCGCCCACGCCAGTTGGCGCGTTCGGGTGAGATTGACGACAGTGACGCCCTGCTCGTCGGCGACGACCTTGGGCCGGCTCAGCAGGGCCAGTACGCCGAGGAAGACCAGCGCCGTGAAGATGAAGCTGCTCCGCTCCCCCGCGCTCAGCTTCTCCAGCAGCAGGGCGACCGCGGTGATCACGGCGAACATCACCGCGCCCACGGTCAGCAGGACGATCCGGGTACGGGTCGGCCTGAACGTGACCGGGAGCGCGGGGATTTGGGGCGCGGGCGCGGACATGGTGTCGGACATCCTTCAGAGACGGCAGGCGTGGATGGCCGTGGTGAGGATCGCCCGCGCGCCGAGGTCGTACAGATCGTCCATGATCCGCTGCGCCTCCTTGGCGGCGACCATGGAGCGGACGGCGACCCAGCCCTCGTGGTGCAGCGGCGAGATGGTCGGGGACTCGAGGCCCGGGGTGAGGGCGACGGCCTGCTCCAGGTGCTCGACCCGGCAGTCGTAGTCCATCATCACGTAGCTGCGGGCGACCAGGACGCCCTGGAGGCGGCGCAGGAACTGCTGCACCTTGGGGTCGTCGGCGGGCGAGCCGGTGCGGCGGACGACGACCGCCTCGGACTTCATGATCGGCTCGCCGATGACCTCCAGACCGGCGTTGCGCAGGCTGGTGCCGGTCTCCACGACGTCCGCGATGATCTGGGCGACGCCCAGCTGGATCGCCGTCTCGACCGCGCCGTCGAGGTGGACCACGGACGCGTCGATGCCCTCGTCGGCGAGGTGCTTGGCGACGATGCCCTCGTAGGAGGTGGCGATCGTCATTCCGCCGAAGTCGCCGACGCCGGTGGCCGTGCCGGGCCTGGTGGCGTAGCGGAAGGTGGAGCGGGCGAAGCCCAGCTGGAGGATCTCCTCGGCGTTGGCGCCGGAGTCGAGCAGCAGATCGCGGCCGGTGATGCCGATGTCGAGCTTGCCGGAGCTGACGTAGATCGCGATGTCACGCGGGCGCAGGTAGAAGAACTCGACCTCGTTCTCGGGGTCGACGAGGACGAGCTCCTTGGACTCCTTGCGCTGCTGGTAGCCGGCCTCATGGAGCATCGCCGACGCAGGTCCGGACAGTGAACCCTTGTTGGGGACGGCGATGCGCAGCATGGGACGGGCTTCCTTTGTTCGCGTGTTCCGTACGGGGTCGGGGGTGGTGCTCAGAGGTGGGCGTAGACGTCGTCCAGGGAGATCCCGCGCGCGACCATCATCACCTGGACGTGGTACAGCAGCTGCGAGATCTCCTCGGCGGCGGCTTCCTTGCCCTCGTACTCGGCGGCCATCCAGACCTCGGCGGCCTCCTCGACGACCTTCTTGCCGATGGCATGCACTCCCTTGTCCACCAGTTCGGCGGTACGGGAGGAGGCAGGGTCGCCGTTCTTCGCCTTGAGCTGCAGCTCGGCGAAGAGCTCTTCGAAGGTTTTGTTCGCCATGATGGTCCCAAGAGTAAGGGGTGCGCCCGCGCCACTCAGCGCCAGGGTTCGCTGATGGCACGCAGCGTGGCGGCGGTGGCGAGGGCGGCGGTGACCGCCTCGTGGCCCTTGTCCTCGTTCGATCCCTCCAGACCGGCGCGGTCCAGCGCCTGCTCCTCGGTGTCGCAGGTCAGGACGCCGAATCCGATCGGGACGCCGGTGTCCACGGTGACCTGGGTGAGGCCGCCCGTGACGCCCTGGCACACATACTCGAAGTGCGGGGTGCCGCCGCGGATGACGACGCCGAGGGCGACGATCGCGTCGTAGCCGCGGCCCGCCAGCACCTTGGCGACCACCGGGAGCTCGAAGCTGCCCGGCACACGCAGCAGCGTCGGTTCGTCGATGCCCAGCTCGTGCAGTGCGCGCAGGGCGCCGTCTACGAGGCCGTCCATGACCTTCTCGTGCCACTGGGCCGCGATCACCGCCACCCGCAGGTCGCCGCAGTTGCGGACGGACAGTTCGGGTGCACCCTTGCCGCTCATGTCTCTCCTTTGACGCTTACTGACGTGCTTGTCGCTCAGGCTTACTGGTTGCCGCAGGTGGACGTGCCTGCGGGGTCGAGCCAGGGCAGGTCGTGCCCCATCCGGTCCCGCTTGGTGCGCAGGTACCGGAGATTGTGCTCGCCCGCCTGGACGGGCATCGGCTCGCGTCCGTGGACGGTGAGACCGTGCCGTACGAGCGCGGCGGTCTTGTCGGGGTTGTTGGTCATCAGCCGCAGGCTGCGTACGCCGAGGTCCTCGAGGATCTGCGCGCCTGCCGCGTAGTCGCGGGCATCGGCGGGCAGGCCGAGTTCGAGGTTGGCGTCGAGGGTGTCGCGGCCGCGCTCCTGGAGTTCGTAGGCCCGCAGCTTGGACAGCAGGCCGATGCCGCGGCCCTCGTGGCCGCGCAGATAGACGACCACGCCGCGGCCCGCCTCGGTGATGTGCTCCATGGACGCCTGCAGCTGGGGGCCGCAGTCGCAGCGCAGCGAGTGGAAGATGTCGCCGGTCAGGCACTCGGAGTGGACGCGGACGAGGACGTCCTCGCCGTCGCCGATGTCGCCGTGGACGAGGGCGACGTGCTCGATGCCGTCGACGGTGGAGCGGTAGCCGAACGCGGTGAACTCGCCGAAGGAGGTGGGCAGATGGACCTCGGCCTCGCGCTTGACGGTCGGCTCGGAGGAACGGCGGTAGGCGATCAGGTCCTCGATGGAGATGATCGTCAGGCCGTGCTTGCGGGCGAACGGGATCAGATCGGGCAGCCTCAGCATCACCCCGTCCTCGCCCGCGATCTCGACGATCGCGCCTGCCGGGCGCAGCCCCGCGAGCCGGGCGAGATCGACCGCGGCCTCGGTGTGGCCGTTGCGCACCAGCACACCGCCGGGCTTGGCACGGAGCGGGAAGACATGGCCGGGGCGTACGAAGTCGGACGCCTCCGACTCGCCGCTCGCCAGGAGCTGGAGGGTGGTGGCGCGGTCGGATGCGGAGATGCCGGTGGTCACGCCGTAGGCGGGGCCCGCGTCGACGGAGACGGTGAAGGCCGTCCGCATCGACTCGGTGTTGCGCTCGACCATCTGGGGCAGGTCGAGCCGCTCCAGCTCCTCGCCCTCCATGGGGGCGCAGATCAGGCCGCGGCACTCGCTCATCATGAAGGCGATGATCTCGGGCGTGGCCTTCTCGGCCGCGACGACGAGGTCCCCCTCGTTCTCGCGGTCCTCGTCGTCGACGACCACGACGGGCCGTCCCGCCGCGATGTCGCGGATGGCCTGCTCGACCGGGTCGAGGGCGAAGTCCTCGACGTTGTCGGTGGAGTACCAGGTGGGCAGTGCAGTCATGCTGCCGCTCCTTCCAGGGAGGGCTTGGCGCTCACTCGGGAGCGCAGCCACCAGTCGCGCAGGCCCCACAGGACGAGCGCGAAGTAGACCACGTAGACCAGGCCGGAGAAGGCCAGGCCACTGTTGAAGGCCAGCGGCACGCCGACGAGGTCGACGAGCAGCCAGGCGAACCAGAACTCGATCAGACCGCGGGCCTGGGCGACCATCGCCACCAGGGTCCCCACGAAGATGTACGCATCCGCCCACGGGCTCCAGGAGAGCGACGGGTAGAGCGTGAAGAGAGTGCCGACGGCGAGGGTGCCGACGACCGCACCGGCGATGAGGAAGCCGCGCTCGCGCCAGGTGGCGAAGCGGACGGCGATGGAGCCGTCCTGCGCCTGCTGCCGGCCTCGGGTCCACTGCCGCCAGCCCCACAGTGCGACGCCGATGACCAGGAGCTGCTTGCCGACGCCGCCGCTGAGATGGGCGGAGGCGTACGCCCCGACGAGGATGACACCGGAGGCGAACTGCGCGGGCCACGTCCATATCGAGCGCCGCCAGCCGAGCGCGAGAGCGACCAGGCCGACGGTGTTGCCGATCATGTCGGACCACATGATGTGCTGGTCGAAGGCCGTGAACGCCTCGGAGTTGAGCCAGGACAGAGCGCTCACTTCACGTTCTCCTTGGCGTCGGCGCCGAGCAGCCGCTCGACGTACTTGGCGATGACGTCGACCTCGAGGTTGACCGGGTCGCCGGGCTGCTTGATGCCGAGCGTGGTCAGCGCGAGGGTGGTGGGGATGAGGCTGATGGTGAAGTAGTCGGGCCCGGCGTCGACGACGGTGAGGCTCACTCCGTCGACGGTGATCGAGCCCTTCTCGACGACGTAGCGGGTGAGGTCGGCGGGGAGGGAGATCTTCACGAGCTCCCAGTTCTCCGACGGCTTCCGCTCGACGATGGTGCCGGTGCCGTCCACATGGCCCTGGACGATGTGCCCGCCGAGCCGGTCGCCGATGGCCATCGGCCGCTCCAGGTTGACCCGGGAGCCGGTCTCGAGCGCGCCGAGGCTGGAGCGATTGAGGGTCTCGGCCATCACGTCGGCGGTGAACTCGCCGTCGCCGAAGTCGACGACGGTGAGGCAGACGCCGTTGACGGCGATGGAGTCGCCGTGCTTGGCGCCTTCGGTCACGACGGGGCCGCGCAGTCGGAAGCGGGAGGAGTCGCCGAGGTTCTCGACGGCGGTGACCTCACCCAGTTCTTCGACGATTCCGGTGAACACTCAGCGCTCCTTGGGGGTGGTTGCGGGGACGGCGGTGATGCGCAGATCGGGGCCGATACGGACGGTCTCTGTCACGTCGAGGCGCAACGCCTCGGTGATCGTGGAGATTCCGGCGTCGGCGAGGGCCGCGGGGCCCGCGCCGAGGAGTACGGGCGCGAGATAGCCGACGACCTTGTCGACGGCTCCCGCGGCGACGAAGGCGCCGGCGAGCGTGGGGCCGCCTTCGAGGAGTACGGAACGGATACCGCGCTGGTGCAGGGCTTCCAGCAGTGCCGCTACGGACAGGCCGCGGTCGGCTCTCGGCAGCCGTACGACATCGGGGAGTTCGGTCTCGGCGTCCTCGGCGACCGCGATCAGCGTGGGCGCGGCGTCGTCGAGGACGCGGGCTCCGGGCCGTACGGCGGTGGCGTCGGTGTCGACGACGACGCGCAGCGGCTGAGTGCCTGACGGCATTACTTCGTTGACGGCGCCTTCGATGCCGCGGACCGCGAGGTGCGGGTCGTCGGCGCGGGCCGTGCCGGAGCCGACGATCACCGCGTCGGCCTCGGCGCGGAGCCGGTGGACGTCGGCGCGGGACTCGGACGAGGTGATCCAGCGGCTGGTGCCGTCCTGGGCGGCGATCCGGCCGTCGAGGGTGGCGGCGTACTTCCACAGGACGTAGGGGCGGCCGAGGCGTACGGAGGTGAGCCAGGCGATGTTGCCCGCTTCGGCCTCGTCGGCGAGCAGGCCCGACTCGACCTTGATCCCGGCGGCGCGCAGGGTGTCGCCGCCGCCGGTGGCCTGCGGGTTGGGGTCGCCGACCGCGTACACGACCCGGCCGATCCCGGCGTCGATGAGCGCCTGGGCGCAGGGGCCGGTGCGGCCGGTGTGGTTGCAGGGTTCGAGGGTGACGTACGCGGTGCCGCCGCGGGCACGCTCTCCGGCGTCGCGCAGGGCGTGGACCTCTGCGTGCGGGCCGCCGGCGCGCTGGTGGAACCCGGCGCCGACGGGCTGTCCGGAGGCGTCGAGGATGACGCACCCGACGATGGGGTTGGGGCTGGTGGAGCCGAGTCCGCGCGCGGCGAGCTGAATCGCTCGGCGCATGGCGTCTGCGTCGGCTGCGGTGGCCACCGGGTCCTCCTGCCTTTTCGGGCACGGACTCCGGGGCCTGTCGATGTCGACAGAGAGCGGGACAACAATTCACAGCAACGCCTGGGCCGAGCACGCCGATCGCCGACGACGGCGATCAGCCACTACGGCCGACGTACCGGAAAGGTCGCCCGCCGCGCACTGCCTCCCATCCGGACTTTCACCGTCGGTCCAGGAATTTCACCTGGTCAACCGGCCACTGGATGCGGACGGGTCGCGGACTGTAACCGCCGGTTCGGAATTACACCGACCCCGGAGTGCGCTGCTGCTGATACAGGGCCAGTGTGCCACGCCTGGTCGGGGGCCATGCGAGTGAACGGTTGTGGCCTGGCTCACAGGGCCGCCGATCCGGACTGATTGGTTCACACTATTGACGCACTGGTCTAGTCCATTTACTGTCTGCGGCACCTCCGTGCACCGCGGGGAATCGACCGCCCGGCGGCGGAGTCCCGGCCCTTGCCGCCGCCGGGCTCCCCGCGCTCTGGCACGCTGCTCCCATGACTTCGATCCTGGTGACAGGCGGTACGGGAACGCTGGGCAGTCGGGTGAGCGCGAAGCTGCGCGAGGGCGGACACGAGGTACGGGTGCTCAGCCGCCACTCCCAGGCGTACGCCGTCGATCTGCGCAACGGCACGGGACTGGACGCGGCGGTCGAGGGCGTGGACGCGATCGTCCACTGCGCCTCCGCTCCGCGTGGAGGCGATGACGAGGCAGCCTCGAGGCTGCTGGACGCGGCGCGGCGTGCCGAGGTCCGGCATCTCCTCTACATCTCGATCGTCGGCGTGGACCGGCTGCCGCTCGGCTACTACGTCATGAAGCGCAAGGTCGAGCGGATGATCGAGGAGGCCGGGGAGTCGGGACCCGGCTGGACGATTCTGCGGACGACCCAGTTCCACGACCTGGTGCTGCGCATGCTGGCGGGCGCTGCCCGGCTGCCGGTGATGCCGCTGCCGTCCGGGGTGAGTGTCCAGCCCATCGACACGGATGAAGTCGCCGAACGGCTGGCCGAGTTGGCCGTCACAGGTCCAGCCGGGCGGGTCGAGGACATGGGCGGTCCGGAGATCCGCCCGCTGCCGGACCTGGCGCGGGCCTATCTCCGCGCCCGCGGCCGGCGTCGCCCGCTGCTGCCGGTCCGCCTGGCGGGGAAGGCGTACGCGGGCTACCGGGCCGGTGACCACCTGACGCCCGAACGGGCCGTCGGGAAGGTCACGTTCGAGCAGTTCCTGACGCAGCGCCTCGGCTGAGCACGCGCCGCTTGCTCATGCGCCGCGTGCTCACGCGCCCGGCGCGAAGAGCTCGTCCTGGGCCGCCTCGCGGGCCGTCAGCAGCGCTCCGCTCAGCACCGCGGCGCCGCCCAGCTTTCCGGCCCGTACCTCCGTACGCAGCGGGGTGAGTTCGGCCAGCCGCGCCTCGACCCGGGTGGCCAGTTCCGTGCCGCCCGCGTGGCCGACCTCCCCGCCGAGGACCACGCAGCCCGGGTCGAGGACGGAGGCGACCGCCGCCGCGCCGAGGGCGAGCCGCTGGGTCAGGGCGTCGAGGAAGTCGCCCCGTCCGGCTGCGACCGCGGCCCGGACGACGGATGCGGCCCGGGGCTCCTGGGACTCCGCCGCCTCGATGCCGTACTGGGCGCCGAGCGCGCAGACCGCGGCCGACGCGGCCAGCGAGTGGAAGCCGCCCTCGCAGTCGTCCGCGGCCGGCAGCCCCGTCGTGCCGGGCACAGGCAGGAAACCGATCTCCCCCGCGCCGCCCGACGCGCCCCGGCGGAGCCTGCCGTCCAGGAAGAGGGCCGCCCCGATCCCGTGGCCGAGCCACAGGAACACGAACGTGTCGCGGTCGCGGGCAACGCCGAGCCGCTGTTCCGCGACGGCCGCCAGATTGGTCTCGTTCTCGACGAGAACCCTGGCAGGCAGGCGCTCCTGGAGGGCGGCGACGAGGCTCCGGTGCCAGGCGGGCAGTCCGCTGGTGTCGCGCAGTTCGCCGCTGACCGGGTCGATCAGGCCGGGCGCGCCGATGCCGACGCTGTGCAGCCTGGACGCACCCGCCTCCCGCGCCGTCCGCTCCAGCAGGGCGACCGCCCGCTCGACGGCGGGCTCGGTGCCGGTGTCGCTGCCGATGGGGAGTGAGGCCTCGGCGAGGGTGACGCCGAGCAGATCGGCGACGACGACGGTCACGCTTCTGGTGCGTACGTCGAGGGCGGCGAGGTGGGCGCGGTCGGCGACGATCCCGTACACCCGGGCATTGGGGCCGCGGCGCTCGGCGCCCGACTCGCCGACGACCTGGATCAGGCCGGATCCTTGCAGCCGCTCCACCAGATCGGCGACGGTGGGACGGGAGAGTCCGGTCATGGTCTTCAGCTGCCCTGCCGTCAACGGGCCTTCCTGCTGAAGCAGCCGGAGGGCGAGCCGGTCGTTGATGGCCCGGGCGGTGCTCGGGGATGCGGGCATGCCGGAATCCTTCCAGACAGCTGCCGCGACTATTTATCAGGCAGGGTTCCTGATAGTTTACGCAGCACTGCTACGGGGAGGGTGGGCATGGCGAGCGAAGTCGTCTTCGGGCAACCGCAGTTGAAGCGGGCGCGGTACGCCGTGGCCGCCGTCTTCTGTGTGCACGGCGCGGTCACCGGCAGCTTCGCCACCCGCATCCCGTGGATTCAGGACCATGCGGCGGTCAGCGCCGGGCAGCTCGGTCTCGCGCTCGCCTTCCCCGCGCTCGGCGCATCGGTGGCGATGCCGCTGGCCGGGGCGATCAGCCACCGCTTCGGCGCGCGCAACGCGCTGCGCGGACTGATCGTGCTCTGGACCCTCGTGCTGACCCTGCCGTCCTTCGCGCCGGATCTGCTCGCCCTGTGCGGCGCACTGTTCGTGTTCGGGGCGACGGCGGGGATGTCCGACGTGGCCATGAACGCCCTGGGCGTCGAGATCGAGAACCGGCTCGACCGGTCGATCATGTCGGGCCTGCACGGCATGTGGAGCGCCGGTGCGCTGATCGGCTCCGCCGGCGGCACGCTCGCCGCGCATCTCGGCAGCGACGCCCGGCTGCACCACGCCCTCGCGGCCGCGACCCTGACCGCGCTCGGGCTGATCGCCTGCCAGGGCGTACTGGATCTGCGCAGCGACCCCGACGAGCAGCCGCCGCCGAGGTTCGCGCTGCCGCCCAAGTCCGCGCTGGCCATCGGCGCGGTCGGGTTCTGCGCGGTGTTCGCGGAGGGTGCGAGCCTGGACTGGTCGGCGGTCTTCCTGCGGGACGTACTGGACACATCGCCCGGTCTCGCGGCCGCCTCCACCACCGCTTTCGCGCTGACCATGGCGGTGGCGCGGTTCGCGGGCGACCGGATCGTGGACCGCTTCGGCCCGGTGCGCACGGTGCGGGTGGGCGGCGTGCTGGCGACCGCGGGCGGGCTGCTGGTGGTCCTGGCACCCCATCCGGCCGTGGCGATGGCCGGCTTCGCGTTCATCGGGCTCGGCGTCGCCGTCGTCGTACCGCTGGCCTTCGCGGCGGCCGGACGCAGCGGCCCCCATCCGAGTCAGGCCATCGCGGGCGTCGCCACGATCACGTACACCTCGGGCCTGATCGCCCCCTCGGCGATCGGCGCGGTCGCCGACGCCACGAGTCTGGTGGTGTCGTTCACTCTGGTGACGGCGCTTGCCTTCGGCCTGATCCTGGGGGCGGGGGTGCTGCGGTCGGCGGGACGGGAGAGCGCGAGGTCCGGCGCCGCGAACAACCTCCGCCCGGCGGGGTCTGAAGCGTGCGAACGGGATTCATGAACGAGACCGTGCGAGCGTAGGGCTGCCGGTTACGGGTGACAATGCCCCGCGCACGGTTCACGGATGGGACTACGACGACGCTTCCCGGCGGTAGCCGCCATTCGGGGTCCCCCGTTCTGGGGAAGCCCCGTCCGGTCAGTGCGCCATCTGGCCGACGGCTGGGACGCTGCCTCCATGGCGCAGACGGAACAGTTCGCAGCGCGGGCCGGCAGCCGAACGTCCCCGGTCGACTCCGTGGTGGCGCGTATGCGCTCGTACCGCTCCGACTGGCCGGCGACGGACGGAGTCGCCGTCTTCAACCGGGTCTATCTGGCCGTGACGGAGGAGATCGGCCGGCGTATCGACAGCGGCGGGTTCCCCGACCGGCGGGCCGCCGTCACCCTGGACGTCCTCTTCGCCCGGCGCTATCTGACGGCCGTCGAGACAGTGGCTCAGGGGCGCCGGGCACCGGCGTGCTGGCGGCCGCTCTTCCAGTACCGGCGCCATCCCGGCGTACGGCCGGTCCAGTTCGCCCTCGCCGGTATCAATGCGCATATCGGGCACGATCTGGCGCTTGCGGTGGTGGACACGAGTCGTGCCCTCGACTGCGAACCGGCCGACCTGGAGGGTGAGTTCGAGCGCGTGGGCGACATCCTCACGCTGCTGGAGGAGCGTATTCGCGAGGATCTGATGCCGGGCCCCGATCTGCTGGAGCTCGCCGATCCGCTGACGCATCTGCTGGGCTCCTGGAGCCTGGACCGGGCCCGCGACGGCGCCTGGTCGGCGGCGCGGCTGCTGTGGGGCGTACGGGAATTCCCGGGCCTGGCCGAGGAGTTCACCGAACGGCTGGACACGGGTGTCGGGCTCGTGGGGCGCTGCCTGCTCACCCCCTTGCCCTGACGCGGTCGAGAAGTTGATGACCGTCCGGGGCCGGCCGGATCGCGGCCGGCCCCGGACGGAAGCTCAGTCCTCCGGCAGCTCGACCGGTGCGATCTCGTCGTAGAGATCACCGGGGCCGGGGTTGCTGGGGTCGGTCGTACCGCCGAATTGCGCCATCACGCCCCACACCGCGTTCAGCGCGGTCTGTACGGCGCCCTCGGCCCAGCCGGCCGTCCAGGAGATGTCGTCACCCGCGAGGAAGATGCCGCGCTTGTCCTCGGGCAGCCTGTCCTGCATGAAGTGGGTGAACAGCCGCCGCTGGTAGCGGTAGTGGCCGGGCAGGTTCGCCTTGAACGCGCCCATGAAGTAGGGCTCGTTCTCCCAGGAGACGGTGACCGGGTTGCCGATGATGTGGCTGCGCACGTCGACCTTGGGATAGATCTCCTTCAGCGACTTGAGCATGACCTCCATCCGCTCGTTCGCGGACAGCGGCAGCCACTTGAGGCTGTCGTCGCACCACGTGTACGAGAGGCAGATGACGGCGGGCTTGTCCGGGCCGTTGTCCAGCAGATAAGTGCCGCGCGTCATCCGGTCGGTCAGCGTCATCGACATGACATCGCGTCCGGTTTCCTCGTCCTTGTCCAGCCAGAACGGCCGGTCGACCGGGACGAAGAGCTTGGACGACTCCATGTAATGAGTGCGCTCCATCGCCGTCCAGTGGTCGATCGGGAAGAGCGAGTCGTCACAGGCGATCTTGGACAGCAGCATCCAGGACTGCGCGGTGAAGATGGCCGCCTGGTAGGTGCGGATGTCACCGGAGGCGTCGGTGACGGTGATCCGGTTGCCCGCGGTGCGGTGCAGCCGGGTCACGGCCGGGCGCGGGTCGCCCTCGTGGAGGGACTTCAGGGACGTGCCCTGTGCCCAGTGAACGATCTTCTCGGGCTCGCGCTCCCAGAGCCGCAGCGGCAGCTGCTGGCTGCCTTCGACGATGCCGCGGTGGTGGTCGTCCGCCTCGGAGTAGACGACGCGCAGGATCTCCAGGATGGAGTTGGGGAAGTCGGTGTCCCAGCCGCCGGTGCCGAAGCCGACCTGGCCGAAGATCTCGCGGTGCCGGAAGGACTTGAAGGCCTCGGAGTCGCAGAGGAAGCCGTAGAACGTCTGGTTGTCGAGCTTCTCCACCAGCTTCGCCCAGATCTCACGGATCCGCGGCACATCGCGCTCGCGCATGGCGCGGTTCATGTCGGAGAAGTCGGCGCCCTCTTCGAGACAGGCGTTCCAGGCGTCCATGACATCGCGGTAGACCTGCGGCAGATCGTCGATGGTCTCGGCGTAGTGCGACTCGCCCTTGAGGTCGACGACGGTCGACGGGGTGCTGGGGGAAAGGGGGTTGGGGAAGGGCTCGGTCGTCAGGCCCACCAGGTCGATGTAGTGCTGAAGCGCCGTGGAGGACGGCGGGAAGCGCATCGCGCCCATCTCGGCGGTCAGTTCCGGGACACAGCCGTCGAAGCCGACGGTGCGCAGCCGGCCGCCGATCCGGTCCGCCTCGTAGACGACCGGCTTGAGGCCCATCTTCATCAGCTCGTAAGCGGCGACGAGGCCGGAGAGCCCGCCGCCGATGACCGCGACCTCGGTGCCGTGCTCGGTCGCCGGTATCTGGCCGATGCCCGCGGGGTGGGCGAGGAAGTCGTCGTACGCGTACGGGAAGTCCGGACCGAACATGGTGATCGGCGGCTGCGCGTCGGTGTGCTGGACAGCGGTGGGCACAGTGGACGTCATGGGGTGCGGACTCCTTGCACGGAAAGGGTGAGCGGCGAGCGGGGACGGGGTTCAGATCAGGGAGGCGTACAGGCCTGGGCGGCGGTCGCGCAGATACGGATTCGCTTCGCGCGATGCGCTCAGCAGGCCTGGGTCCACTTCGCCGATCACCAGCTCCTCACCGCGTCCCGCGCGGGCCCGGGTGGCGCCGTCGGGGCTCGCGAGGCAGCTGAGCCCGACGAACTCGAACTCACCCTCCGGTCCGGTCCTGTTGACGTACGCGATGTACATCTGGCTCTCGAAGGCCCGCACCGGGACGACGGATTCGGCGACGAACTGGAACGGGTGCATCTGGGCGGTGGGCACCAGCAGCAGATCGGTGCCGGCCAGGGCGTGCGCACGGACGTTCTCGGGGAACTCCACGTCGTAGCAGATCAGCATGCCGATCCGGATCCCGCCGAGCTCGGCCTGGACGACAGGCTGCTCGCCCGGGGTGAACCACTGCTGCTCGAAGCAGCCGAAGAGGTGGGTCTTGCGGTAGTTCGCGAGCCGGTCGCCGTCCGGGCCGATCAGCTGCGCGGAGTTGAAGATCCTCCCCCGGTCTTCGGCCGGGGGTACCCCCATCTCGCTTCTCCCCCAGCCTTCGGCCGGGGGGACCCCCATCTCGCTTCGCTCGCCGTCGCGCTCGGGGTAGCCGTACATGACCGCGATGCCATGGCGTGCCGCGATCTCGGCGACGGACTGCGCACCGGCGCCGTCCGCGGGCTCGGCCAGGCGCCCAATGTCGTCGCCGATGGCGTACCCGGTCAGGTACATCTCGGGGCAGACCAGCAGCCCGGCGCCGGCGGCCGCGGCGCGGCCCGCGGCCTCGTCGAGCACCTTGAGATTCCCGGCGACCGAACCCGGTCGGCCGGAACTCTGGAGCAAGGCGGTGCGCAGCGGCGGCATGGCTGACCTCGGGCAGTCTGTGCGGGTGTGAGGGAGACGTTAAGAACGGTACGGTCCGGCGTTCCCCCCGGACAAGGCACGACCGTTGCGCGCAGCAGGTGGATCCGTTGCGCAATCGGCGCCCGCAGCGGTGATTCATTGCGCGGGACCCGATCCGACCCTGGTCGTACGCCCCCACGGCTGCGGTCGCAGACGGCCAGGTGGCTCCCTCTAGGTGGGTGCGCCCGACGAGAAGCGTCTGAGCAGCGGGGAGAGCACCAGCACCGACTTGGTGCGCTCCACGAAGGGCTCGCCCGCGATGCGCTCCAGCACTCGCTCGAAGTGCCTCATGTCGGCGGCGAAGACCTGGACGATCGCGTCCGCGTCACCGGTGACGGTGGAGGCGGACGCGATCTCCGGGTAGCGCTTGAGACCGCGCTCGATGGACTCGGGCGAGGTGTTGCGGCTGCAGTAGATCTCGATGAAGCCCTCGGTCGCCCAGCCGAGTGCCTTGGGGTCCACCCGTACGGTGAAACCGGTGATGGCTCCTTCGGCGCGCAGCCGGTCGACCCGCCGCTTGACGGCGGGGGCGGAGAGGCCCACCTCGGAGCCGATGTCCGCGTAGGAGCGGCGGGCATCCTCGGCAAGGGCGTGGACGATGCGTTCGTCGAGATCGTTCAGTCGCACTGCGGGTGGATCACTTCTCTGCCGTGGCCAGTCGGGAGCGGCGCATGCCGTAAACGAAGTAGAACACGAGGCCGACGATCATCCAGCCCCCGAAGACCGCCCAGGTGACGCCCGGAAGGCTGAACATCATGTAGAGGCAGAACAGCAGGCCCAGGATCGGGGTCCCCGGGAACAGCGCCACGCGGAAGGTGCGCGGCATGTCGGGCCGGGTGTACCGGAGGATCACGACGGCCACATTGACCAGCGCGAACGCGAAGAGCGTGCCGATGCTGGTGGCATTGGCCAGCTCGCCGAGCGGGATGGTCGCGGCAAGCACACCGCAGAAGAGCGACACGATCAGCGTGTTGGCGCGCGGGGTCCCGGTGCGGGCGTCGACCTTGGCGAAGACCTTGGGGACCAGACCGTCGCGGGCCATGGCGAACAGGATGCGGGTCTGGCCGTAGAGGACGGCGAAGACGACGCTGGCGATGGCCACGACCGCACCGGCGGCGAGGACGACGCTCCAGAAGCTGTGACCGGTGACGTCCTTCATGATCTGCGCCAGGGCGGCCTCGGTGCCCTCGAAGTCCTGCCACGGCATGGCGCCGACGGCGACCACGGCGACGAGGCAGTACAGCACGGTGACGACGAGCAGCGACAGCATGATCGCCCGGGGCAGGTCCCGCTTGGGGTTCGTCGCCTCCTCACCGGCCGTGGAGGCGGCGTCGAAGCCGATGTACGAGAAGAACAGGGTGGCCGCGGCGGCGCTGATGCCGGTCACGCCGAGCGGGGCGAGCGGGGTGTAGTTGCCGGCCTTGATGCCCATGAAGCCGATCGCGCAGAAGATCACCAGGGTGACGATCTTGACGACCACCATGATCGTGTTGACCCGGGCGCTCTCCTTGGCGCCGCGCATCAGGAACACCATGGCGAGCAGGATGACGACCAGGGCCGGGAGGTTGATGAAGCCGCCCTCGCCGAGCGGGGCGGACACCGACTCGGGGATGGTGATGCCGAGCGTGCCGTCGAGCAGCTCGTTGAGGTATTCGCCCCAGCCGACGGCCACGGCCGCGACCGAGACGCCGTACTCCAGGATCAGACACCAGCCGCAGATCCAGGCGACGAGCTCGCCCATGGTGGCGTAGGAGTACGAGTACGAGGAGCCGGAGACCGGGATGGAGCCGGCCAGCTCGGCGTAGGAGAGCGCCGAGAACAGCGCGGTGAGACCGGCGATGACGAACGAGATGGCAACGGCCGGGCCGGCCAGCGGCGTGGCCTCGCCGAGCACCACGAAGATTCCGGTGCCCAGGGTGGCTCCGATGCTGATCATGGTCAGCTGCCACATGGAGAGCGAGCGGCGGAGCGTGCCGCCCTCGCCCTGCCCGCCCTCGGCGACCAGCAGTTCGACGGGCTTGCGCCGCATCAGCCGACCGGCGAGCCGCAGGCTCGTGGTGGGCGATGGCGCGGTCGCGGGTGGGGCTTCGCCGTGGTCCAGCACTGCGGGGCTCCTTCATGGCTGCGGGTCGGCGCGACGGGTGACCGGCGGCGGCCCGCGGGCATGACGGATGTGCCCGCGCATGAGGGAGGGACCGCCGAGCAGACGGTCACCGCCACTCCTGGTACGGGGCATGAGCCTACGAGTCCGCAGCTCACGCCCGTAATGCAGGGTTGTTGCGCGTCGGCGGACATTCATTGCGCGATGACGGGTGTCACGGGGAAACATTGCGCCCGGGTGAACGACAGCGTCACAGCTCCCGCAGGCGGTCGACGATTTCACGCAGCAGGTCCGGGTCGTCGAGACCCTCGTGGGTGACCGGGGCGGAGATCCGTACCAGTCCGGCCTCGACGAGATCGGCCAGCAGGACGCGTACGACGGTGAGGGGCAGATCCGCGTCGGCGGCGACCTCGGCGACGGGGCGCGGCTCGCGGCGCACCAGTTCGAGCAGCGAGCTGCGGGCATGGTCGAGCCGTGGCTCGGGACCGTCCAGGTCCACGGCCGTGACCTGGGACATCAGGTCGAAACTGTGCTCGGCGGCGGGACGGGTCCGGCCGCCGGCCACGGTGTACGGCCGTACCAGAGGCCCGCTCTCGTCCTCGTACCAGTGGTCGCTCACGGGTTACGCGTCGGTGGCCTCGGCGGCCGAGCGCGTGGGGACGGCCATATGCCGGCCCACCCGCCTGACCAGCAGTGACATTTCGTGGGCCAGCTGTCCGACGTCGGTCTCGGGGTCGGAGAGCACGGCCAGCCTGCTGCCGTCCCCGGCGGGGGTGATGAAGAGGAAGGCGTGGTCGAGCATCACCATCGTCTGCCGTACGGGCCCGGCGTCGAAGCGGCTGCCTGCTTCCTTGGCGAGGCTGTGGAAGCCCGCGCAGACGGCGGAGAGATGTTCGATGTCCTTCCTGGCCATGCCCTTGGAGGCGCTGCTGACCAGACCGTCCGCGGTCAGCAGCACCGCCTGGAGGACGTGATCGGTCCTGGACAGCAGATCGTCGAGCAGCCAGCCGAGGCCGGCCTGACCGTCCGCGGGCTGATCAGCGGGTTGATCAGCGGGTTGATCAGCCGGGGCGTCTGTTGGTCCGTCAGGCATCGTCGTCCGTCCCTTCATCGGTCGTGCGGGTGCGCGGCGGGGAGCTCGGCGACGCGGGGCCGGCGGGGTCGCCCTCGCGGCCGCGGTCGAGTCCGCGCTGGAAGGCGCCGAAGATCGAGCGCATCTCTTCCGGGGACACCTCGCGGTCGGCGTCCTCGGCGGCTGCGGGCGGTGCGTCGCGCAGCGGGGCGGCGAGCGATGCCTGGCGTACCCGGGTGGGCAGCCCGAGTGCGGGCGCGCCCGGCTCGGCGGGCTGCTCGGCGGGCTCCTCCGGGGCGTGGTCGTGCGTCGGCTGCACGGCCACCAGTGTCCTCTGGGTGGGCACGGACCGGACCGGTGCGGGCAGCGGCTTGTCCACGGGTTCCTGGCCGTTGGTCCGCGCGGGCGGCTCGACGGGCGCGAGGACCGAGTGGGGCAGCAGCACCACGGCCGTGATGCCGCCGTACGGCGACCGGGTGAGGGTGACTCCGATGCCGTGCCGCTCGGCGAGCCGGCCGACGATGTAGAGGCCGAGGCGCTCGTCCTGCGCCGGGTCGAAGTCGCGCGGCCGCGCCAGGGTCAGATGCGCCTGGGCGAGTTCCTCCGCGTCCATGCCGAGGCCGCGGTCGTCGATCTCCAGCACGAATCCGCTGCCGGCCTGTCCGGTCCGCAGGGTGACCTGGGTGTGCGGCGGAGAGAACACGGTGGCGTTCTCGACGAGTTCGGCGACGAGGTGCACCACGTCGGCCACCGCCTCCGCGCTGATGCCCACGGCGGGCATCGGCGGCACCACGACCCTGGTGTAGTCCTCGATCTCGCCGACCGCCGCGGCCACGATGTCGACCACAGGAACCGGCTTGCGCCACCGGCGTCCCGGCGTGGCGCCCGAGAGGATGATGAGGCCCTCGGCGTGGCGCCTCATCCGGGTGGTCAGGTGGTCGATCCGGAACAGGTCCTCGAGGGTGTCCGGATCGCTGGTACGGCGTTCCAGCGTGTCGACGAGCTTGGACTGGCGGTGCACAAGCGCCTGGTTGCGGCGGGCGATGTTGAGCAGTACGGCGAAGACGCCCCGGCGCAGGGTCGCCTGTTTGACGGCGGCCTCCACGGCCGCCAGGCGGGCGGTGTTGAGGGCCTGGCCGACCTGGCCGATCTCGTCGAGACCCCTCTCCTCGTCGCCGAAGTCCAGCGGCGGGGCCGCTGCGGCCGCGTCGACCTCCTCGCCCGCGCCGAGCCGCTCCATCACATCGGGCAGCTGCTGGGTGGCGAGCACATCGGCGGCGTCGCGCAGCTCCTCCAGGCGGCGCGAGATGCGCCGGCCGCTGGTCACCGAGAACCAGATCGACAGGCCGACCGCGATCAGCCCGATCAGACCCACGACGGCGGCCTTGACCATCTCCCGGTAGGCGAACGCCCGGCCGCGGTCGGCGGTGTTGAGCGCCGATTCGGTGCACAGCAGCATGTACCGCTTGACCGCGCGGTCCGTCGTCGTCCGCCAGGAGTCGGCGGCCATGGCCTGCCCCGCACCGGAAGCGCCGGCCCGCAGGAGGGCGTCCTCGCCCGCCGTCAGCGCCCGGTACTCCTCGCCCCGCGCGAAGTCCGTGAACAGCTTCCGGGAGTCGGCCGGGAGGTCGGGGACGTACGTGCGGTGGAAGACCCGCCGGTCCTCGATGGTGGCGGTGAGCGCGTCGTACTGGCGGTCGGTGAGGGTGCCCGCGGCGCGCGCCCCGGCGACGAGTGCGTCCTCGCGGGACACGAACTCCCGTACGCGCACCAGCTCGACGACGACCTGGGCCTCCCGGGCGAGCTGACCGGCCTGCAGCGCGGTGAGCGTGGACTGCACGTCGAAGGTCGGCTCGACGAGGGTGGTGTACGCGTCGACGGCGCCGTCCCAGGAGATCGTCCGTGCCAGCACCCGCTCGCGCAGGGCCTCCAGGCCGTCGACGGCGTCGGCCATCGCATCGAGGGACTGCCGCTGGCGCAGGGAGAGGTCCGCACGCCGGTCCTGGTCGCCGATCGCGTCGCGCATGGCCCTGACGGCCCGGTCGGTGGAGCGCTGCTGGTCGGTCAGGGCGGCGACGGTGGCCAGGGTGTCCTCGCGCCCCGTGCCCAGATACTCGGCGCTGAGCCGGCGTTCGATCTGGATCTGTCCCACGGCGGTGTCGACCGGGGTGCCGAAGCCCTCGTACACACTCTGGACCCGGATCAGGGCTCGCAGGTCGCCGGTGACCGAGACCATGGCGAACGTCCACAGTGTCATCAGCGCGATGACCGGTATGACGGTAAGGGTCACGATCCGGCCGCGGATCGTGGGGCGGCGGAATCGCCGGCGCATGGTCTCCCCAGAGCACATAGTTCTACTGAACGGCGGTGGTTACCCTCCGGTAAGCGCAGTCAAGCTACGCGACTTGGCCTGCGCCACGCAATGTTTCTGCAGGTAACGGCAGAGGTGTCCGACGTCGTACACCATGGACACTTCGTCGTGCCTGTCGCATGGTGCCGCGCACCTCGACGGCAGTCCAGCTCAACGACGAGGGCCATGCCGCTCTGGCCGCCGCGGTCGCCGGAGCGCTGCATCCGGCGCTCTCGTCAATCCGGCCGTCCGGCGCGTAAAGTACGTGGGCTGACAGAAGAGCGACAACTGGGGTAAGCGAGCGGTGATGAACGCAGAACCGCATGTGGTGATCGAAGAATCGCCCTGCAGGGACATTGCGGGAGCCCGCCGCGCCACCGCGGAGTTTCTGCTGCAGCACTGCGACTGGGCGGACCTGGACGCGGTGCTGCTGGTCGTCTCCGAGCTCGTCACCAACGCCGTACGGCACACCGCCGGTTGGTGGCGGCTGCATCTGACGGCCGGACAGGACACGCTCGTGGTGGAGATGGACGACTCCAGCCCGCTGCCTCCCGTGCCGCGCGAGCCCGACTTCACCGGCGGCGGCGGCTTCGGCTGGCACATGGTGCTGCAGCTCGCCGGCCGGGTGGAGGTCTGCCCCCTTCCGGACGGCAAGCGGGTCCAGGCGACCTGGATCCGGCCGATGTCGCCGTCCTGCTGACCGCCGGCGGAACCCCCTCGGGCACACGGACACAGGCACAGGCACACGGCACCGGACACACGGAGGCGGCGTCCCGGTCGGTCGGGACGCCGCTTCTCCCGTGGGGGGAAATCGTGGATCGTGAGCCGAACGGGGCGGAGTGTCACTCCACCATGAGCAGCCCCTCACGCAGCCGCGAGGTGATGCGCGTCAGCAGCCGGGACACATGCATCTGCGAGACGCCCAGCTCCACGCCGATCTCCGACTGGGTCATCTCCTCGCCGAAGCGCATCCGCAGGATCCGCTTGTCGCGGTCGTCGAGTTCCTCGATGAGCGGCTTGAGCGCCTGGACGTTCTCCGCGGTCTCCAGATCGGCGTCGGGTGCGCCGAGCCGGTCGGACAGCGGCGCGGAGGGATGGTCGGACGCGTCGTCCATGGGCATGTCGATCGAGCCGGCCGTGTAGCCGTTGCTCGCGACCACACCCTCGATGATCTCTTCCTCCTCGAGTCCGAGGTGCCCGGCCAGTTCGGCGGTGCTCGGCGCGCGGTCCAGCTCCTGGGAGAGTTCGTCGGTGGCCTTCGCCAGATCGATCCGCAACTCCTGCAGCCGGCGCGGCACATGAACCGCCCAACTGGTGTCGCGGAAGAACCGCTTGATCTCACCGACGATGTACGGGACGGCGAAGGTCGCGAACTCCACCTCGCGGCTCAGCTCGAACCGGTCGATCGCCTTGATCAGGCCGACGGTGCCGACCTGGACGATGTCCTCCATCTGCTCGGCCCGGTTACGGAACCGGCCTGCCGCGTACCTGACGAGCGCCAGGTTGAGTTCGATGAGTGTGTTCCGTACGTACTGATGCTCTTGCGTCCCCTCCTCCAGCGAGGCGAGGCGTACGAAGAAGAGCTTCGAGATCTCACGTGCGTCCCGGGGCGCGACATCACCCGGCTTCGGCACGTCCGGAAGACCCAGCTCCGCGATGTTCGGGCGCTGTGTTCCAGGCTGTGTGAGTTCGGTCGTGACCGTGCTCGCCGTGGACACTTCGTCCTCCCCTGCTCTGTGGTCAGTGCAGGGCGGCGCCTACCCAGACTCTCTTTACCCATGCCTGGGCAGGCGAGTTGACGCCACATGCCGCGTCCGGCCGCCGCGGCGATCGCGGGGCCGGACGTGGTTGGCGTGAGGTGGCGGGCTGGGTTCTGCCCGGCCTGATCGACCGGAGGGGCCTAAGCCGTGTCAGACACGGCCTAACTCCAGCTGGCGTGCAGCGGCTTGCCCTCGGCGTAGCCGGCGGCGCTCTGGATGCCGACGATCGCCTTCTCGGCGAACTCCTCGAGCGAGCCGGCACCGGCGTAGGTGCAGGAGGAGCGGACGCCCGCGATGATCGAGTCGATCAGGTCCTCGACGCCCGGACGGGTCGGGTCGAGGAACATCCGAGAGGTGGAGATGCCCTCCTCGAACAGCGCCTTGCGGGCCCGGTCGTACGACGACTCCTCGCTCGTACGGTTACGGACGGCACGCGCCGAGGCCATGCCGAAGGACTCCTTGTACAGCCGGCCGTCGGCGGCCTGCTGAAGGTCGCCCGGGGACTCGTACGTACCGGCGAACCAGGAGCCGATCATGACGTTGGACGCGCCCGCGGCGAGCGCCATGGCGACATCGCGCGGGTGGCGGACACCGCCGTCCGCCCAGACGTGCTTGCCGAACTTCTTCGCCTCGGCGGCGCACTCCAGCACGGCGGAGAACTGCGGCCGGCCCACGCCGGTCATCATGCGGGTGGTGCACATGGCGCCGGGGCCGACACCGACCTTGATGATGTCCGCGCCGGCCTCGACGAGGTCGCGCACACCCTCGGCGGCGACGATGTTGCCCGCGGCGATCGGCACATGCGGGTCGAGCCCGCGGACCGCCTTGATCGCGGTGATCATCGACTCCTGGTGGCCGTGCGCGGTGTCGACGACGAGGGTGTCGACGCCCGCGTCGAGGAGCTGCTTGGCCTTGCCCGCCACATCGCCGTTGATGCCGACGGCGGCGGCGATGCGCAGCCTGCCCTCGGAGTCGACGGCCGGGGAGTAGAGGGTCGCTCGCAGGGCGCCCTTGCGGGTGAGGACACCCACGAGCCTGCCCTCGGAGTCGACCGCGGGGGCGTACCGCCGATTGGCATGGTCGAGCTTGTTGAACGCTTCGCGCGGGTCGATGTCCGCATCGAGCAGCAGCAGGTCCCTGGACATGACCTCGGACAGCTGGGTGAAGCGGTCGACTCCGGTCAGGTCGGCGTCGGTGACAACACCGATCGGCCGCTGGTCGGCGTCGACGACGACGCCGGCACCGTGCGCCCGCTTCGGCAGCAGGGACAGCGCGTCTGCGACGGTCTGGCCGGGGGCGAGCACGATCGGGGTGTCGAGCACATGGTGGCGCGTCTTGACCCAGGAGATGACATCGGTGACGACGTCGATGGGGATGTCCTGGGGGATGACGACGAGGCCGCCGCGGCGGGCGAGCGTCTCGGCCATCCGGCGGCCCGCGATGGCGGTCATGTTCGCGACGACGAGCGGGATGGTGGTGCCGGTGCCGTCGGGGGACGAGAGGTCCACGCCCTGGCGGGAACCGACGGCCGAGCGGCTCGGCACCATGAACACGTCGTCGTACGTCAGGTCGTACGGCGGCTTCAGATCATTGAGGAAACGCACGTGCAGAACATCCCAGTCGATCGGAGTTGGCCCCCGGGCATCTCAGCCGGGGAAATCGCACGTACTTCATTGTCCCATGCCGGAGTCAATGTGCTGCCCGGACGATTCCTCCAGGTCAGCACGGGTGGCCTGGTGCGATCGTCCATAGCTCCCGTGCGGCCGGAGAGCCTCGGCGCGATGCCCGTGGACCGCCAGGCCGTGTCTGACAAATCCCGCCTGGCGCGCGACGCCCGGCACGCACCCCGCCCTGCGGGCGGACGGCACTATTTGTCAGACACGGCCTAGTCGTCCGGGTCGGCCCGTTCCAGTGCCGGCCGCTGTCCCGGTGGGGCCGTCAGCAGGTGGTCCGCGGCCGCCGTGTCCGTCACCAGGCTGGTCACCAGACCCGAGCGCAGTACGGCCCCGATCGCCTCGGCCTTGCGCTGTCCGCCCGCGATCGCCACCACCTCGGGGATACGGCGCAGCCGGTCGGCCTCGACCGTGATGCAGCGTTCGCCCAGGTCACGGCCTACCCGCCGGCCGTCCGCGTCGAAGAGGTGCGCGGACATCTCGGCGGCGACGCCGAGCGAGGCGTAGTGCGCGCGCTCCTCGTCGGTGAGCATGTCGTGCACCGTCGAGATGCCCGGCTCCCAGGAACCGATCGAGACCGCCGCGACGGTCACCTTGTCGAAGTACTCGAAGGCTCGGGCGATCCCCGTCTGGTTGCGCAGCGCCGCGGCGGTGGCCGGGTCGGGCAGCAGCATGGGGGCGTAGATGGGGTGGGCCTCACCGCCGGAGACCTGGGCGGCGCGCCGTACCGCCTCGACGGAACCGCGTTCGGCGGTCCCCGCGTCGTACACGCCCGTGAGCTGGACGACCGTGCACGGTGGCAGCCGGTCGAGCGCGGCCGCCATGTGGATCGTGGACCGGCCCCAGGCCAGGCCCAGCACATCGCCCTCGTTCACCAGCTCGCCGAGCAGATCGGCGGCCACCTCGCCGAGGTTCTCCGGGTCGGGCGACTCCTCCTCGCCCTCCGACGGGGATTCGACGACGACCGCGTGCCGCAGGCCGAAGCGGGCGCGCAGCGCGTCGGAGCGCTCCGCGTCCAGCTCCGCGGGTACGCGGATCTCGATCCGTACGAGATCACGCTCGAGAGCCGTCTCCAGAACCCTCGCGACCTTGAAGCGGCTGACGCCGAACTCCTCCGCGATCTGGATCTTGGATTTGCCCTCGAGATAGAAGCGGCGGGCCATGGCCGCCGCCTGCACCAGCTCCGCGGGTCCCATCCGCAGGGCTGTGCGACCCGACGACCTTGCAGACACCGCGATCTCCTCACTGCTGTACACACTCCGGATCCGTCATCCTGTCAGATCCGGCGGTTGTTGATCAGCCCTGATGGGCTGAGTTCACTTGCTTGTGGCTCAGTGGTCGCACGCCCATGCCGCCGAGGCGATCGTCTGCTGCGCCTTGCCGCGCAGTGCGCGCACGGCCTGCGCCGGATCCTGGGCGCCGTACACCGCGGAACCGGCGACGAACACATCCGCTCCGGCCTCGGCGCACCGCTCGATCGTCGCGTCCGAGACCCCGCCGTCGACCTGCAGCCACAGCTCGAGGCCGTGCTTGGAGATCAGCTCCCGAGTACGGCGGATCTTCGGCAGCATGATGTCCAGGAACGCCTGGCCGCCGAAGCCCGGCTCCACGGTCATGATCAGCAGCATGTCGAGCTCGGGGAGCAGGTCCTCGTACGGCTCGATGGGAGTGGCCGGCTTGAGCGCCATCGAGGCGCGGGCGCCCTTGGCCCTGATTTCGCGCGCCAGCCGTACGGGTGCGGCGGCGGCCTCGACGTGGAAGGTGACGGATCCGGCCCCCGCTTCGACGTACTGGGGGGCCCACCGATCGGGGTCCTCGATCATCAGATGGCAGTCCAGCGGGGTGTCCGTCGCCCGGCTGAGGGATTCCACGACGGGCACACCCAGGGTCAGGTTGGGCACGAAGTGGTTGTCCATGACATCGACATGGAGCCAGTCGGCGCCTTCGACGGCCTTGGCCTCCTCCGCCAGGCGCGAGAAGTCGGCGGAGAGGATACTGGGACTGATCTGAACGGCCATGGGCCAAGCCTGCCATGTTCCGGGTCTCTTCCCCTCCTCCAGTAGAGCTCTCGGTACGGACCAAGGGCTCCCCGGATCGGCACAGTCCGTGCAATCCTGGCGATTCGGCCCACGACGAGGGGCAATTGGGGGCGTCATGCCAGACGCGCACAGGGGACAGGTACGGCCTCAGAAAGGCGTCGCCCACCTGGTCTGCGGGCGGCGCAGCAAGTGGGTCGTCGTCGCCCTGTGGCTGGTCGTGATCTTTCTGGCCGCCCCCCTCGCCCAGAAACTCGCCGACGTCCAGGACAACGACGCCGCGTCCTGGCTGCCCGGCAGCGCCGAGTCCACGCAAGTCCTGGCGGAGTCGGAGGAGTTCAGGCCCGAGGTCATCCCGGCGGTCGTCGTGTACGCGCGCGAGAGCGGCCTCACCGCCGCCGACCAGGCGCGTATCGCCGACGATGTCGCGGCGATCAATGGGCTGCGGGACCACGGGCTGCGTGGCAACGAGGTCCGCGGCCCTGTCTACGACCGGCCCGACAATCCGCGGGCCGCCGAGGTCTTCGTACCGATCACGATGGACGAGAAGGGCTGGGAGCGGATCGCACCCGCCGTCGACTCCGTCCGCGACGAGACGGGCACGAGTCAATCCGGGCTCGCGGTGCACATCACCGGGCCCGGCGGCACCGCGGCCGACTTCTCCGAGGCCTTCGAGGGCATCGACTCCACACTCCTGTTCGCGGCACTCGCCGTCGTGATCGTGATGCTGCTGATCACTTTCCGCAGTCCAACCCTGCTGCTGGTCCCGGTGATCGCGGTGGTCGGCGCGCTCATCGCCGCACAGGCCGTGATCTATCTGCTGGCCAAGCACGCCGACCTGACGGTCAACGGGCAGAGCGCGGGCATCCTGACCGTCCTCGTCTTCGGCGCGGGGACGGACTATGCCCTGCTGCTGGTCGCCCGCTACCGCGAGGAGCTGCGCCGCCACGAGGACCGGCACGAGGCGATGGCGCTCGCGCTGCACCGCGCGGGCCCGGCGGTCCTGGCCAGTGGCGCCACGGTGGTCCTGGGCATGCTGGTGCTGCTGGCAGCGGAGATGAACTCCACCAGCGGGCTCGGCCCGGTCGCCGCCATCGGCGTCGCGGTCGCCCTGCTCGCGATGATCACGCTCTTCCCCGCCCTCCTGGTGATCTTCGGCCGGTGGATCTTCTGGCCCGCGATCCCGCACCTCGGCTCTCCGGAGCCCAACGAGCGCGGTTTCTGGGCCCGTACGGGACAGTCCATCGCCCGCCGTCCGCGGAAGACCTGGGTGGTCACGACGCTCGTTCTCGCCGCCTTCGCCTTCGGCCTCACGCAGCTGCGGGCCGCGGGTATCAGCAATGCCGACTCCTTCACCGGCAAGCCGGATTCGATCGCCGGGCAGCAGGTCCAGGGCAGGTACTTCCCGGCGGGCAGCGGTGATCCGCTGGTCATCATCACCAACACGCCACAGGCCAGACAGGTCGGCGAGACCGTCGCGGTGACCAGCGGCGTGGTGCCGCAGTCCATCGCCGTACCGCCGGGCACGGCGCCCGAGCACAACGGCCGGGTGCTGATCGAGGCGACCATGACGGACCGCGCCGACAGCGCGGCCGCCAAGGACACCGTCGAGCGGGTACGGGACGCGGTGCACGCGGTCCCGGACGCCGACGCGCGGGTGGGCGGGGGTACGGCCGCCCTGCTCGATATGGACGCCGCGACCACGCACGACAACTATCTGATCATTCCGCTGGTCCTGGCGGTGGTGCTGCTGGTGCTGATCGTGCTGCTGCGGTCTCTGATCGCGCCACTGCTGCTCATCGCGACGGTTGTGCTGTCCTTCGCCGCCGCGCTGGGCCTGAGCGCGCTCGCTTTCCGCTACATCTTCGACTACGCGGGCGAGTCGACGGACTTCCCACTCTTCGTCTTCGTGTTCCTGGTGGCACTGGGCATCGACTACAACATCTTCCTGTCCACCCGGATCCGGGAGGAGGCCGGCCGCCAGGGCACCAGGGCGGGCGTGCTGACCGGCCTGGCGGCCACCGGCGCGGTCATCACCTCGGCGGGCCTGGTCCTGGCGGGCACGTTCGCGGCGCTGGGCACGCTGCCGATGGTCGCTTTCGCGGAGATCGGCTTCGCGGTCGCGCTGGGCGTGCTGCTGGACACCCTCGTCGTCCGGTCCGTACTGGTCACGTCACTGTTCCTGGACGTGGGACCGAAGGTGTGGTGGCCGCACCGGATGTCCCGCGAGGAACCCGAGCCGCCGCAGCGGGAACCGGAACCTGTGGCGGGCGGCCCGGCGTCAGGCGGCCCGACCGCCGGCTGACCCGGCGATGGGCCGTCGTGGGCCCCCCGAGAAGGGCCCCTGCGTGCCGCGCCTCAGGCCGTACGCCGCAACAGCGCCAGGTACATCGCGTCCGTGCCGTGCAGATGCGGCCAGAGCTGGACGTCCGGTCCGTTCCCCAGCGCGGGCACGCCCGGCATCAGCGGCCTGGCGTCGACCCACTCCGCCTCGAACGGCTGCTGCCCGCCGCGGCCCTTCAGTACGTCCTCCACGACTACCCGCGTTTCGGCGAGATGCGGCGAGCACGTCGCGTATCCGACGACTCCCCCGACCCGCACGGCCTTCAACGCCTCGCGCAGCAGCCCGCGTTGGAGCGGGGCGAAGCCCTCGAGGTCCTCGGGGCGACGGCGCCAGCGGGCCTCGGGCCTGCGTCGCAGCGCGCCGAGGCCCGTGCAGGGGACATCGACGAGTACGCGGTCGAAGGAGCCCTCACGCCACGGCGGGCGCGTGCCGTCGGCGGCGATGACCTGGTACGGGCCGGGGTTGCCGGCCAGCGCCCGCTCGACCAGCCGGGCACGGTGCGGCTGCTTCTCGGAGGCCAGCAGCGACGCGCCACGCCCCGCGGCCAGCGCGGCGAGCATCGCCGCCTTGCCGCCGGGACCCGCGCATCCGTCGAGCCAGCGCTCGTCGGGCCCGTCCAGCGGCGCGTTGGCCAGGGCGATCGCGACGAGCTGGCTGCCCTCGTCCTGGACGCCGGCCCGCCCCTCCCGTACGGCCTCGATGGCGCCGGGCTCGCCGCCCTCGGCCAGCCGTACGGCATACGGCGACCAGCGCCCCGGCAGCCCGGAATCCTCGCCGAGCACATCGAACAGCTCGTCCGTCGTGGAGCGGCCGGGCCGGGCGACGAGGGTCACCTCGGGCCGCTCGTTGTCGGCCTCGAGCAGGTCCTCGATCCCGGCGCGACCGCCGCCCAGCGAGTCCCACAGCGCGGAGACGATCCAGCGGGGGTGCGAGTGGACGACGGCCAGATGGTCCTCGGCGTCCTCGTCGTACGGCGGTGCGACCTTCTCCAGCCAGGCGTCGAGATCGTTCTGCGCGATCTTCCGCAGTACGGCGTTGACGAACTTGGCGCGCCCGTCGCCGAGCACCACCCGGGCCAGGTCCACACTCGCCGACACCGCGGCATGCGTCGGGATCCGCGTTCCGAGCAACTGGTGCGCGCCGAGCGCGAGCACGTCGAGCACCGGCGGGTCGACCTCGCGCAGTGGCCGGTCGATGCACGTCGCGATGATCGCGTCGTACGTGCCCTGGCGGCGCAGCGTCCCGTACACCAGCTCGGTGGCGAGCGCCGCGTCGCGCCCGTCGAAGTCGTCCTTCTCGCGGGCCTTCTTGAGCAGCGGCGGCAGCACGAGATTCGCGTACGCGTCCCGCTCGTCGACGGCCCGCAGCGCCTCGAAAGCGAGGATGCGCACGGGATCCTTCTGGGGGCGCCGGTACGGCTTCGACTGCTTGGCGGGACGGCGACGAGGCTGGTCGTTCACGTGAAAGGTGCTCCGCTGATGGTGAGAGGGCCGAACCCTCTCAGCCTACGTCCGCGGCGCCGACCCGCTCGCCCGGGGCGATCCGCACCCCGCGCGCCCAGTCGGCGGCGCGCATCGGCTTCTTGCCCTGCGGCTGGACCCAGAGCAGCTCGACGGCGTACGACCCCGTACCGACGTACACATTGTTCTTTCCGCAGGCGAGTTCACCGGGTGCCAGGTCCGTACGGTCCGGCACCGGCGCAACCTGGATCAGCTTGAGCCGCTCCCCGCGGAAGACCGTCCACGCCCCGGGTGCGGGAGTGCAGCCTCGTACGAGCCGGTCGACACGCAGCGCCGGAGCCGTCCAGTCCACATGGGCGTCCTCGACGGTGATCTTCGGCGCGAGCGAGATGCCATCGGCCGGCTGCGGCACGGGCTTGAGGGTGCCGTCCTCGATGCCGTCCATGGTCGCGACCAGCAGCCCGGCACCGGCGAACGCGAGCCGGGTGAGGAGGTCGCCGCTGGTGTCGGTGGGCCGCACCAGCTCGGTGATCACCCCGTACACCGGGCCGGAGTCCAGCCCCTTCTCGATCAGGAACGTCGAGGCGCCGGTCATCTCGTCCCCGGCGATGATGGCCTGCTGGACGGGCGCGGCACCGCGCCAGGCGGGCAGCAGCGAGAAGTGCAGATTGACCCAGCCGCGGGCGGGCACGTCCAGGGCGACCTGGGGCAGCAGCGCGCCGTAGGCGACGACCGGGCAGCAGTCGGGCGCGATCTCACGCAGCCGCGCCAGAAAGTCCTCGTCCCGCGGCTTGACCGGCTTGAGCACCTCGATCCCTGCCTCTTCGGCACGCTGGGCCACCGGGCTGGCCACCAGATGCCGGCCGCGGCCGGCGGGAGCGTCCGGCCGGGTGACGACGGCGGCCACTTCGTGCCGGTCGGAGGCGATCAGTGCGTCCAGGGAGGGTACGGCGACCTCGGGGGTGCCTGCGAAGACGAGCTTCATCGGTGGCTGACTGCCTCTCAGGCTGGTACGTGCAGGTAGCTGGTGGTACGTGCGGTGACGAGCAGCGCACCAGTCTATGGGCCGTGACGGCAGGGGGCGTACGGAGGACCGCGCGCCCCGCGCATATGCGCATACGCCCCCGCAGCGTGACCACATCGCCCGGTAGAGCGTTGGTCAAGAGAGATTGACCGAAACGGGCCGCCCCGCTGCGGCCCGACCCCTTTTCAACGCCGGTTCGAGAGGCTCGTCAATGGCCGACCACGCAACCCATGACGCCCAAGCCCGGGCGAGCCTGCACCTCCTGGTGCGGGACATCGAGCGGGTCCGCCGGCAGGTGGACGCCCTGCGCACACTCACCGCCCAGTTGGGCAATGTCTACCGCCCGCGCCGCTCCGGCCCGTCCACGGGCTTCGTCGTCTACGGCAGGGCCCCGGCCCCGACCGTCCGTCTCGCGCAGGAGCTGCGGGACAGCGTCGAGACGCTGGTGACCGCCGCGGTGGACTTCGACCGCTCGCTGGGCTTCTCGTGGGACGCCGTGGGCTCGGCGCTCGGGGTCACCAAGCAGGCGGTCCACCGCCGTTACGGCGCCCGGCGGGCGGCGCAGCAGGCGGGTCCCGCCGAAGTGGAGCACGGCGCGGATGCCTCGACGGCCCGCACGCTGCCGATCGGCCAGGGGCTGCCTGCCGTCCCCGCCGCCCGTTCGATGCCGCCGCAGCCGATGGCCACCAGCCAGTCCCTCCGCGAGGAGGCCCGCCCGAGCGCCTTCCCCGGCCCACGCAACGGCTGACCTTCCGCCCGGCTGCCCCTGCCCCTGCCCTTGCCTGGCAGGGGCAGCCGTTTGTCGTACGTGGCCTGTACGGGGCCCGTCAGCCGATGTCCGGCGGGTCGATTCTGATCCGTACCGGCTCGCCGCTCCCGCGCGCCATCCGGGCCGCCTGGGCCGTCTTCAGCGCGGCCGCCAGTGCCGAACCGCTGCCCGGCGGGACCCTCAGCAGCACCCGCTCCCACACCTCGCCCACCGGAGGATCACCCGGCCTGCGGGGCCTGCCCGGGTCCGTGACCGGCAGCGGCACGGGGCCCAGCACCTCGGCGTCGCCCGGCAGTCCGGCCGTCGCCACGAACTCGGCGACCGCCTCGGCCCGGCCAGTCACCGCCGCGATCCGCGACACCGGCGGGAAACCGAGCTCGGCCCGCTCCGCCAGCTCGCGCTGCGCGTGGCCGACCGGGTCCCAGCGCACCAGCGCCTGCACCGGCCGCTGTGTGGGCTCGGCGACGATGACCACGGTGCCGCCCTCGCTCTGCCCCCGTACCAGCGAGGCGGCGTCCATCCAGCGCCGCAGTGCCTCCTCACCCGCCCTCAGATCGGGGCGCCCCAGCATCGCCCAGCCGTCGAGCAGCAGCGCCGCCGCGTAGCCGCCCTCCGCGATGGGCTCCGCGCCCGGGGTGCTCACCACCAGCGCGGGCCGGTCGGGCACGCTGTCCAGCACATGGTCCCGGCCCGATGTGCGCACCTGGACGGCGGGGAACACCCGGCCCAGCTCCTCCGCCGTGCGCCGCGCGCCCACGATCTGGGCGCGCAGCCGCGTACCGCCGCACTCGACGCAGTGCCAGCCGGGCGCGCCGCGCCCGCACCAGGCGCACTTCAGATCCCGCTCGTCCGGCGCCTCCAGCGGTCCCGAACAGTGCCGGCAGCGCGCGGGTGTCCGGCACCGCTCGCAGGCCAGCCTCGGCGCATAGCCGCGCCTGGGCACCTGCACCAGCACCGGCCCGCGCTTCAGCCCCTCCCGTACGGCCTGCCAGGCCAGGCTGGGCAGCCGCGCCGCGCGCGCCGCCTCGTCCCGCGCCAGGTCGCCGTCCCCGACGGTCCGCACCAGGGGCGCGGCACCGCGCACCTGCTCCCGGCCGGCGCTCAGCGGCAGCGCCCAGCCGCTCTCCACCAGCTGGGCCGCTTCCACCGTGCAGCTCGTACCGCCCAGCAGGAAGCCGCACCGGTCGTGCGTGGCACGCAGTTCGAGCACCTCGCGCACATGCGGGAACGGTGCGTTCTCATCGCTGTGGCTCGAATCGCCGTCGTCCCAGATCGCGACCAGCCCGAGATCCTGTACGGGTGCGAACATCGCGGCCCGCGTCCCGACGACGGCCCGCACCGACCCCCGGCGCACGGCGAGCCACTGCCGGTACCGCTTCTCCGGCCCGGACTCGGCGGTCAGCACCGCATGGCGTCCCTCGCCGAGCAGCGCGGTGAGCGCGGCGTCGACCCGCGCCGCGCGCCGCCCGTCGGGCACGACGACCAGCGCGCCCCTCCCGGAGGCGAGCGTCGCCGCCACGGCCCGCGCCAGCTCGTCGGGCCAGTGGGGCCCGGGCAGTGCGGTCCACACGGCCCGCGGCGCACCGCCACCGGCGAGCGCCTCCAGAAACGCCGCCCCGCGCCCGTACCGCCCCCAGCTCGCCGCTTCCGGCGCGGGCGGCGGCGGCAGCGGCTCCGGCGACGGCTTCGACTCGGCCCGTCCGTTCCTGGGCGGAACAGCGAGCTGCAGCACATCCGCCAGGCTCCCCGCATACCGATCGGCGACCGCGCGTGCGAGAGCCAGCATCTCCGGGCTGAGCACCGGCTCCGGCGAGACCACATAGGCGAGCGCGGCGAGCGCGCCCCCGTAGTCCGTCTCGGCGCGCCGCTCGATGAGGAATCCGTCGATCAACCCGCCACCCTCACGCCGCCCGTCCCGCACCCGATGCGCGCCGGCCCCGAACCGCACCCGAACCCGCACCCCGGGCTGCGCGTCCGCGTCCAGCTCCTCGGGCACGGCGTAGTCGAAGTACTGGTCGAGGTGGAGCACACCCTTGTTGACCATCACCCGTGCGACGGGCAACTCCTTGGCGAGCGCGGCCCCACGCCAGGTCCGCGGCTTGGCCTTCGGCACCTTGGCCCCGCGCACGGTCTCCCGGATGAGAGCAAGCTGCTCCGGCCCACCGGCGGCGGGCTCTTCGGGCTGCTTGTTGTCGCTGCTCACAGCCAAATTCCTACCAGACAGCACTGACAGGGCGGCATGCCGTGGACGTCTCCGTACGCACGAGGGCCCCGGACCAAATCGGTCCGGGGCCTCGCACAGGCGTCATGGCATGCAGCCGGGTTACAGCCCCGCGGCCTTGCGCAGCGCGTCCACGCGGTCCGTGCGCTCCCAGGTGAAGTCCGGCAGCTCGCGGCCGAAGTGGCCGTACGCCGCCGTCTGCGCGTAGATCGGGCGCAGCAGATCCAGGTCGCGGATGATCGCGGCCGGGCGCAGGTCGAAGACCTCGGCGATGGCCTGCTCGATCTTGTCGCCGTCGAGCGTCGCGGTGCCGAAGGTCTCGACGAAGAGTCCGACGGGCTCGGCCTTGCCGATGGCGTACGCGACCTGGACCTCGCAGCGCGCCGCGAGCCCGGCCGCCACCACGTTCTTGGCGACCCAGCGCATCGCGTAGGCGGCGCTGCGGTCCACCTTCGACGGGTCCTTGCCCGAGAAGGCGCCGCCGCCGTGGCGGGCCATGCCGCCGTAGGTGTCGATGATGATCTTGCGGCCCGTGAGGCCGGCGTCGCCCATCGGACCGCCGATCTCGAAGCGGCCGGTCGGGTTCACCAGCAGCCGGTAGCCATCGGTGTCCAGCTTGATGCCGTCCTCGATGAGCTGCTTCAGCACGTGCTCGACGACAAACTCGCGGATGTCGGGGGCGAGCAGCGAGTCGAGGTCGATGTCCGAGGCGTGCTGCGAGGAGACGACCACGGTGTCCAGACGCACGGCCTTGTCGCCGTCGTACTCGATGGTGACCTGGGTCTTGCCGTCGGGACGCAGGTACGGGATGGTCCCGTTCTTGCGGACCTCGGAGAGCCGGCGGGAGAGCCGGTGCGCCAGGTGGATCGGCAGCGGCATCAGCTCGGGGGTCTCGTCGCAGGCGTAGCCGAACATCAGGCCCTGGTCGCCGGCGCCCTGCTTGTCCAGCTCGTCCTCGTCGCCCTCGACGCGCTTCTCGTACGCGGTGTCGACGCCCTGCGCGATGTCCGGCGACTGCGCGCCGATGGAGACCGAGACGCCGCAGGACGCGCCGTCGAAGCCCTTCTTCGAGGAGTCGTAACCGATCTCGAGGATCTTGTTGCGCACGAGCGTGGGGATGTCGGCGTACGCCTTGGTGGTCACCTCGCCGGCCACATGCACCAGGCCGGTGGTGATCAAGGTCTCCACGGCGACCCGGGAGGTCGGGTCCTCCCGCAGAAGTGCGTCGAGAATGGTGTCGCTGATCTGGTCAGCGATCTTGTCGGGGTGACCCTCGGTCACGGACTCCGAGGTGAAGAGACGGCGGGACACATCGCTCCCTGGGGTTGCAGCGGCTGCTGGCTGATCATTGGCGGACCGGCCGGGGGCTGCGCCCCGCGACGTTCCGGGTGCAGTTTATCGGTCGCGCTCCTCCGTCGGACCACCCGTCTCGCTCCGTGGGAGCTCTGTGACCTGTGGTCCGACAGCAAAGAGTAGGGGGCTGAGCGGTATTCCGCGACTAATATGCCGCATTTCACGGGTTTTCATCCGTCCGCTCAGGCGAATCCAAGAATTCACCCAAGCCGCGGTACGACCAGGTCCCACACGGTGTCCGCGAGCGCTTCCTTGGGTCCGTACGGCACCGGCGTCTCGCCGCCGTCCGCGGCGAGCACCACGGCTTCGTTCTCCTCGGAGCCGAATGTCCTGCGCTCGCCCACCTCGTTGACCACCAGCAGATCGCAGCCCTTGCGGCGCAGCTTCTCGCGGCCGTTGGCGAGCACGTCGTCGGTCTCCGCGGCGAAACCGACGACGACCTGAGCGGGGCGGGCCCGGTCGGCCGAGATCTCGGCGAGGATGTCGGGATTGCGGACCAGCGCGATCGGCGCGGGCTCCTGGCCGTCCTTCTTCTTGATCTTGCCTTCGGCGTACGTGGCGGGGCGGAAATCCGCGACGGCCGCGGCCATCACCACCGCGTCGGCGTCCGCTGCGGCCTTGAGCACGGCCTCGCGCAGCTGGACCGCCGTTCCGGCGTGGACCACGTCCACGCCCGCCGGGTCCGGCATCGCGGTGTTGGCCTCGATGAGCGTGACCCGCGCGCCACGGGCCGCGGCGGTACGGGCCAGGGCGTATCCCTGCTTCCCCGAGGAGCGATTCCCCAGGTAGCGGACCGGGTCGAGCGGCTCGCGCGTGCCGCCCGCGCTGACGACGACATGCCGCCCGGCGAGATCCGGCGCGGCGACGCCTCGGGCGAGCACCCGGCGGCAGACCTCGAAGATCTCGCCCGGTTCCGGCAGCCGGCCCTTGCCTGTGTCGACGCCTGTGAGCCGCCCCACGGCGGGCTCGATGACGACGGCCCCGCGGCGGCGCAGCGTCGCGACGTTCTCCCGGGTGGCGGGGTGCTCCCACATCTCGGTGTGCATCGCGGGCGCGAAGACGACCGGACAGCGGGCGGTGAGGAGCGTATTGGTGAGGAGGTCGTCGGCGAGGCCGTGGGCCGCCTTGGCGAGCATGTCGGCGGTGGCGGGGGCGACCACGACGAGATCGGCGTTCTGCCCGATCCGTACGTGAGGCACTTCGTGGACGTCGGACCAGACCTCGGTCGAGACGGGGTGACCCGAGAGAGCGGACCAGGTCGCCGCGCCGACGAAGTGCAGTGCCGACCCGGTCGGTACGACCCGTACGTCATGGCCCGACTCGGTCAGTCTCCGCAGCAGTTCGCACGCCTTGTACGCGGCGATGCCGCCGCTGACCCCCAGAACGACCTTCGGCTTGTCCACAGCGTCTCCCCGCACTCGTATCCGTACCTCCCCATGCTGCATCACTCCGGGGCGACGACCCCCCGGGCCCCCCGAATACACCACAGGCCCGGCGGACGCGCCGCCGGGCCTGTGGTGAAGAAACAGGTAGTGCCTACTGAGCCGGGCCCTCAATGGCCTCCGAGGTCAGCAGACCCGCGTTGATCTCACGCAGGGCGATCGAGAGCGGCTTCTCGTGGACGTGGGTGTCCACCAGCGGACCGACGTACTCGAGCAGGCCCTCACCGAGCTGCGAGTAGTACGCGTTGATCTGGCGCGCGCGCTTGGCCGCGTAGATCACGAGGCTGTACTTCGAGTCAGTGGCCTCGAGCAGCTCGTCGATCGGCGGGTTGATGATGCCCTCGGGCGCAGTGATGGAAGAGGACACGCTAGGCCTTCCGAAGAACTTGCAAAATGATCGGACAAAGATCAAACAACTTGCATCAAGGCTAGCAGCTCGCGGGCCACGTCCTCGACAGAGGTGTTGACCAGGGTCGTATCGAACTCGGACTCGGCGGCCAGCTCGACCTTCGCGGCCGCCAGCCGGCGCTCGATGACCTCGGGCGACTCGGTGCCGCGGCCGGTGAGCCGGCGGACCAGTTCCTCCCAGCTCGGCGGGGCCAGGAAGACCAGCTGGGAATCCGGCATGGATGTCTTGACCTGCCGGGCGCCTTGGAGGTCGATCTCCAGCAGCACAGGCTCGCCCGCCTCCAGGCGGTCGAGGACCGCACGGCGCGGTGTGCCGTAGCGATTGCCCGCGAACTCGGCCCATTCCAGCAACTCGCCGTTGGCGATCAGCTTGTCGAATTCCTCGTCGGTGACGAAGAAATACTGAACGCCGTGACGCTCGCCGGGGCGCGGCTTTCTCGTGGTGGCCGACACCGAGAGCCATACCTCGGGGTGGACCTTGCGCATATGAGCGACGACCGTGCTCTTGCCGACCCCGGAGGGGCCGGAGAGCACGGTCAGCCGCGGACGTACCTCTGCTGCCATGCAGCGATTATCCAGGTTCCCGGGAGTGCCCGGGAACGTCAGGCGGGGCCGCCGCCGAACTCGCGCTCGAGAGACGCGATCTGATTCGAGCCGAGACCGCGCACACGACGGCTCTCGGAGATGCCGAGCCGCTCCATGAGCTGCTTGGCGCGGACCTTGCCCACGCCCGGCAGGGACTCAAGGAGAGCGGAGACCTTCATCTTGCCGATGACGTCGTTCTCCTGACCCTGCTTGATGACCTCATGGAGCGAGGCGCCGGAGTGCTTGAGTCGATTCTTGACCTCGGCCCGCTCCCGGCGAGCCGCGGCGGCCTTTTCGAGCGCGGCTGCGCGCTGTTCAGGGGTAAGGGGCGGAAGAGCCACGCCTACGTCACCTCGGATGTCGAACTGTCGGATACGGACCGGTGAGGAACCTAGTCGCGCCTCACCAGGCGAGCAACGTGCAACGCAGTGGAACTTCGCTGCACGTTCGCTCTTCGACGGAGACTAGCGGCCATGGCCGCTCCAGTCAGCGAGAACAGACGAAAAGTCCTGGTCAGCATCGACCGACCAGGACATTTCCGACATATTGACCAGGTTTTGAGCCAAGATTCCGTCAAGGTGGTCGATGCAGGGATTCTCACGGAGGTGTTCGAGGCCCCCACGAGGGGCTATCGACCCGCGACCGCCGACCGCACCTCGTCCGCGAAACGCGTCGCCGACTCGCGCAGGGCCGCCACGTCCGGGCCGTGCCGCAGCACACCCCGGCTCACGCTCGGGACAACATTGCCGACCGCCTGGCCGAAGACCCCCGGAAGGTCCGCGGGCGTCGCGCCCTGAGCACCGATGCCCGGGGCGAGCAGCGGACCGTTGATGTCCAGGTTCACACCCACGTCGCCGAGCGTGGCGCCGACGACCGCGCCGACCGAGCCGAGCGGCTCCGCGCCCGCGTTCTCCGCCGCCATGTGGTCGAGCATCAGCTGGGCGAGGGACCGGCCGTCCGCGGTCGTGGAGCGCTGGACCTCCGCGCCCTCCGGGTTGGAGGTGAGGGCGAGGACGAAGACACCGGCGCCGGAGGCGGCGGCCGCGTCCAGGGCCGGGCGCAGCGAGCCGAAGCCGAGGTACGGGGAGACGGTCACCGCGTCCGAGAAGAGCGGCGAGTCCTTGTCGAGGTAGGTCGCGGCGTACGCGCCCATCGTGGAGCCGATGTCGCCGCGCTTGGCGTCCATCAGGACCAGCGCGCCCGCCTCCCTCGCCTCCGCCACCGACTTCTCCAGTACGGCGATGCCGCGCGAGCCGAAGCGCTCGAAGAACGCCGACTGCGGCTTGAGGACGGCGACCCGGTCGGCCAGCGCCTCCACGACCGTACGGGTGAAGCGCTCGAGGCCGGCGATGTCGTCGTTCAGGCCCCAGGCCGTCAGGAGCGAGGCGTGCGGGTCGATGCCGACGCAGAGCGGGCCACGGGTGTCCATGGCGTGGCGCAGACGTGCGCCGAAGGGCTCCAGGGGGCTCATGCGGTGACCTTTCGCGTCTCGGCGCCGACAGCCTCGGCGAGGGTGGCGTACGGGCTCGCCTTCAGGCGTGCGGCGAGTCCCTTGTGCAGGGCGCGGGCGTAGAAGGGGCCCTCGTAGATGAAGGCGCTGTAGCCCTGGACGAGCGTGGCGCCCGCGAGGATGCGCTGCCAGGCGTCCTCGGCGTTCTCGACGCCGCCGACGCCCACCAGGGTGATCCGGTCGCCCACGCGCGCGTAGAGGCGCCTGAGGACCGCCAGGGAGCGCTCCTTGACGGGCGCGCCGGACAGTCCGCCGGTCTCCTTGACCAGCGCCGGGTCGGACTTCAGGCCGAGGCCGTCCCGCGCGATGGTCGTGTTGGTGGCGATGATGCCGTCGAGACCGAGCTCGAGAGCGAGGTCCGCGACCGCGTCGACGTCCTCGTCGGCCAGGTCCGGCGCGATCTTGACGAGGAGCGGTACACGACGGTCCTGGACGCTGCGGTCGGCCGCCTCGCGTACGGCGGTGAGCAGGGGGCGCAGCGACTCGGTCGCCTGGAGGTTGCGCAGGCCGGGGGTGTTGGGCGAGCTCACATTGACCACGAGATAGTCGGCGTGGCGGGCCAGGCGCTCCGTCGATGTCACGTAGTCGCCGACGGCGTCCGCCTCCGGCACGGCCTTCGTCTTGCCGATGTTGACTCCGACGGTGGTACGGAAGACCTCGCGGCGGGCCCCCAGGCGCTCGGCCACGGCCGCCGAGCCCTCGTTGTTGAAGCCCATGCGGTTGATCAGCGCACGGTCCGGCACCAGCCGGAAGAGCCGCTTCTTGGGGTTGCCGGGCTGCGGCTCCGCGGTGACCGTGCCGATCTCGATGTGGTCGAAGCCGAGCATCGTCATACCGTCGATGGCGACCGCGTTCTTGTCGAAGCCGGCGGCGAGGCCGAAGGGGCCGTGCATGCGCAGGCCGAGCGCCTCGGTGCGCAGTTCCTTGTACCGCGGCGCGAGGACGGCCGCGACGAGCGTACGCAGCACGGGGATGCGGGCCGCGAGGCGGATCCAGCGGAAGGCCAGGTAGTGCGCCTGCTCGGGGTCCATCCGCTTGAAGACCAGGTTGAAGAAGAGCTTGTACATGTTGGGTGTCCTCACGAAGGAGGGGGACACCGTTGCCGGTGTCCCCCTCCGGGTGGCTAGTCGCGGGCCGCGGTCAGGTGTTCCGCGTGTTCCTGGAGTGAACGGACGCCCACGTCACCGTGGTTGAGCGCGTCGATGCCCTGGACGGCGGCGGCCAGCGCCTGGACCGTCGTGAGGCACGGCACGGAGCGCGCCACGGCCGCCGTACGGATGTCATAGCCGTCGAGGCGGCCGCCGGTGCCGTACGGGGTGTTGACGATGAGGTCGACCTGGCCGTCGTGGATCAGCTGGACGATGGTCTTCTCGCCGTTCGGGCCCTCGCCCTCGGACTGCTTGCGTACGACGGTGGCGTTGATGCCGTTGCGCTTGAGGACCTCGGCCGTGCCGGAGGTGGCCAGCAATTCGAAGCCGTGCGCGACGAGTTCACGCGCCGGGAAGATCATCGAGCGCTTGTCGCGGTTGGCGACCGAGATGAAGGCGCGGCCCTTGGTGGGCAGCGGACCGTACGCGCCCGCCTGCGACTTGGCGTACGCCGTGCCGAACACCGAGTCGATGCCCATGACTTCACCGGTGGACCGCATCTCCGGGCCGAGGACGGTGTCGACACCGCGCCCGTGGATGTCGCGGAAGCGTGACCACGGCATCACGGCCTCCTTGACGGAGATCGGCGCGTCGAGCGGCAGGGTGCCGCCGTCGCCGTTCTTCGGCAGCAGGCCCTCCGCGCGCAGTTCGGCGATGGTCGCGCCCAGCGAGATACGGGCGGCGGCCTTCGCGAGCGGTACGGCGGTCGCCTTCGAGGTGAAGGGGACCGTGCGTGAGGCGCGCGGGTTGGCCTCGAGGACGTACAGGATGTCCCCGGCCATCGCGAACTGGATGTTGATCAGTCCGCGCACACCCACACCCTTGGCGATGGCCTCGGTCGAGGCGCGCAGCCGCTTGATGTCGAAGCCGCCGAGCGTGATGGGGGGCAGTGCGCACGCGGAGTCGCCGGAGTGGATGCCGGCCTCCTCGATGTGCTCCATCACGCCGCCGAGGTAGAGCTCGGTGCCGTCGTAGAGCGCGTCGACGTCGATCTCGATCGCGTCGTCGAGGAAGCGGTCGACGAGCACCGGACGGGTGGGGCTGATCTCGGTGGACTCGGCGATGTACGACTCGAGGCGGGCCTCGTCGTACACGATCTCCATGCCGCGCCCGCCCAGCACGTACGACGGGCGTACGAGGACGGGGTAGCCGATCTCGTCGGCGATGGCCTTGGCGCCAGCGAAGGTGGTCGCGGTGCCGTGCTTGGGCGCCGGGAGTCCGGCCTCGGCGAGCACCTGGCCGAAGGCGCCGCGGTCCTCGGCGGCGTGGATGGCCTCGGGCGGCGTACCCACGACGGTGACGCCGTTGTCCTTGAGCGCCTGGGCGAGACCCAGCGGGGTCTGGCCGCCGAGCTGGACGATGACGCCCGCGACCGGGCCGGCCAGCGACTCGGCGTGCACGATCTCCAGGACGTCCTCCAGGGTGAGCGGCTCGAAGTAGAGCCGGTCGGAGGTGTCGTAGTCGGTGGAGACGGTCTCGGGGTTGCAGTTGACCATCACGGTCTCGTAGCCCGCCTCGCTCAGCGCGAAGGAGGCGTGGACACAGGAGTAGTCGAACTCGATGCCCTGGCCGATGCGGTTCGGACCGGAGCCGAGGATGATCACTGCGGGCTTGGTACGCGGCGCGACCTCGCTCTCCTCGTCGTACGAGGAGTAGAAGTACGGGGTGTTGGCGGCGAATTCGGCGGCGCAGGTGTCGACCGTCTTGTAGACCGGGCGGATGCCGAGCGCGTGCCGGACCTCGCGTACGACGTCCTCGCGCAGCCCGCGGATCTCGGCGATCTGGGCGTCGGAGAAGCCGTGGCGCTTCGCGTCCGCGAGCAGTTCGGGCTCGAGCTTCTCGGCCGCGGCGAGCTCGTCCGCGTACTCCTTGATCAGGAAGAGCTGGTCGACGAACCACGGGTCGATCTTCGTGGCGTCGAAGATCTCCTCAGGGGTGGCGCCCGCGCGGATGGCCTGCATGACCGTGTTGATGCGGCCGTCGGTGGGGACCTTGGCGGTCTCGAGGAGCTCCGCCTTGGCCCCGGGCTCACCGGTGAAGGAGAACTGCGAGCCCTTCTTCTCCAGGGACCGCAGCGCCTTGTTGAGCGCCTCGGTGAAGTTCCGGCCGATGGCCATGGCCTCGCCCACCGACTTCATGGTGGTGGTGAGGGTGGCGTCGGCCGACGGGAACTTCTCGAAGGCGAAGCGGGGCACCTTGACCACGACGTAGTCGAGTGTGGGCTCGAAGGACGCCGGGGTCTTCTCGGTGATGTCGTTGGGGATCTCGTCGAGGGTGTAACCGACGGCGAGCCGGGCGGCGATCTTGGCGATGGGGAAGCCCGTGGCCTTCGACGCGAGCGCCGAGGAGCGGGAGACGCGCGGGTTCATCTCGATGACGATGATCCGGCCGTCCTCGGGGTTGACGGCGAACTGGATGTTGCAGCCGCCGGTGTCCACGCCGACCTCGCGGATGATCGCGATGCCGACGTCACGCAGCCGCTGGTACTCGCGGTCGGTGAGGGTCATCGCCGGCGCGACGGTGATCGAGTCGCCGGTGTGCACACCCATCGGGTCGAAGTTCTCGATGGAGCAGACGACCACGACGTTGTCGTTTTTGTCGCGCATCAGCTCCAGCTCGTACTCCTTCCAGCCGAGGATGGACTCCTCCAGGAGCACCTCGGTGGTCGGGGAGAGCGTGAGGCCCTGTCCGGCGATACGGCGCAGCTCGTCCTCGTCGTGCGCGAAGCCGGAGCCGGCGCCCCCCATGGTGAAGGACGGCCGGACGACGACGGGGTAGCCGCCGAGCGTCGCGACGCCCCCCAGGACGTCGTCCATGGAGTGGCAGATGACCGAGCGGGCGGACTCGCCGTGGCCGATCTTGGCGCGCACGGCCTCGACGACGCCCTTGAACAGGTCGCGGTCCTCGCCCTTGTTGATCGCCTCGACACTGGCGCCGATGAGCTCGACGCCGTACTTCTCCAGCACACCCTGCTCGTGCATGGAGATCGCGGTGTTGAGCGCGGTCTGGCCGCCCAGGGTGGGCAGCAGCGCGTCGGGGCGCTCCTTGGCGATGATCTTCTCGACGAACTCGGGGGTGATCGGCTCGACATAGGTGGCGTCGGCGATCTCCGGGTCGGTCATGATCGTCGCCGGGTTGGAGTTCACCAGGATGACGCGCAGGCCCTCGGACTTGAGGACGCGGCAGGCCTGGGTGCCGGAGTAGTCGAACTCGGCGGCCTGGCCGATGACGATCGGGCCGGAGCCGATGACCAGGACGGACTGGATATCGGAGCGCTTAGGCACGCTGGCCCTCCATCAGGGATACGAAGCGGTCGAAGAGGTACGCGGCGTCGTGCGGGCCCGCGGCCGCCTCTGGGTGGTACTGGACGCTGAAGGCCGGCTGGTCGAGCAGTCGCAGGCCCTCGACCACGTTGTCGTTGAGGCAGACGTGGGAGACCTCGGCGCGGCCGTAGGGGGTGTCGGAGACCTGGTCGAGCGGGGCGTCGACGGCGAATCCGTGGTTGTGCGCGGTGACCTCGACCTTGCCGGTGGAGCGGTCCTGCACGGGCTGGTTGATGCCTCGGTGGCCGTACTTCAGCTTGTACGTGCCGAAGCCGAGCGAGCGGCCGAGCAGCTGGTTGCCGAAGCAGATGCCGAAGAGCGGGGTCCTGCGCTCCAGGACGCCCTTGATCACGGTCAGGTCGGCGGTGGCCGGGTCGCCGGGACCGTTGGACAGGAAGACGCCGTCGGGGCCGACCGCGTACACATCGTCGACGGTGGCGGTGGCGGGCAGGACGTGCACCTCGATGCCGCGCTCGGCCATGCGGTGCGGGGTCATGCCCTTGATGCCGAGGTCGATGGCGGCGACGGTGAAGCGCTTGGTTCCGATCGCCGGGACGACGTACGTCTCCTTGGTGGCGACCTCGGCGGAGAGGTTCGAGCCCTGCATCTCGGCCGACTGGCGCACCTCGGCGAGCATCGTGCCCGCGTCGGGCAGCGCGTTGCCGGAGAAGATGCCGACGCGCATCGCGCCGCGCTCACGCAGATGGCGGGTGAGCGCGCGGGTGTCGATGCCGCTGATGCCGACGATGCCCTGGGCGACGAGCTCGTCGTCCAGGGAGCGACGGGCGCGCCAGTTGGAGGCCACGCGCGCGGGGTCGCGTACGACATAGCCGGCGACCCAGATCCGCCCGGACTCGTCGTCCTCGTCGTTGACGCCGGTGTTGCCGATGTGGGGGGCGGTCATCACGACGACCTGGCGGTGGTACGAGGGGTCGGTGAGCGTCTCCTGGTAACCGGTCATTCCGGTGTTGAACACCGCCTCGCCGAAGGTCTCCCCCACGGCCCCGTAGGCGCGGCCGCGGAAGGTGCGGCCGTCCTCCAGGACGAGTACGGCGGGAGCCTTGGCGGCTCCCCGGGTGGAGATCGTCATCGTGCGGTGCCTTCCGTCGTGTGCGAGTTCTGCGTGCTGTTGATGGCTTCGACCCAGGTGCTGTGCTCGGCCGCGTGGTCGGAGCGGAAGCCGGAGTCGATCAGCGTCCCGCCGTGCGCCCACGTGACGATCAGCAGTCCGCCCTCGGCGAGGACCTTGCCCGCGATGCCCTTGTCGAGCCGGGCCTCGCGCAGTGCTTCCCTCGGGACGAAGAAGTCGCTCGCTCCGGGGCGTACGACGTCGAGGCCCGCGTCGGTGAGCGTGAGCTCGACCCGGCTGCGTACACCCAAGCCGTGGGCCACGATCCGGTCGAGCCACTGTCCGGCGGTCGTGGAGCCGTGGTACCGGCCCCTCAGCTCAAGTTTCGCCTCACCCGGCGCCTCGGGCGCGGTGGGCAGCTCCGGGAGGCCGGACTGGAGGCTGCCACGCCACTTCCAGCCCTGGCGCATCAGCCAGTAGACAAGGGCGATGAAGAGCAGCAGTCCGGCGACCCAGCCGAGGCGAGCGGCCCAGTCCGTCACGTCCGCCGACTTCTGCTCGGCGGCCAGTTGGATGAATGGAGTCACGCCAGCTTCCCGTCCACGACCGTTGCCCGGCCCCGCAGGAAGGTGTGGGTGACGCGTCCCGGCAGCTCACGGCCCTCGTAGGGGGTGTTGCGGCTGCGGGAGGCGAAGCCCGCGGGGTCCACGCGTCCACGGTATGCCGGATCGACGAGGGTGAGGTTCGCGGGCTCACCTGCCGAGACGGGCCGTCCGTGGCCCTCCAGGCGGCCGATCTGCGCGGGCCGGAAGGACATCCGGTCGGCGACGCCCGCCCAGTCGATGAGACCGGTGTCGACCATCGTCTGCTGGACGACGGAGAGCGCGGTCTCCAGGCCCACCATGCCCATGGCGGCGGCGGCCCACTCGCAGTCCTTGTCCTCGTGCGGGTGCGGGGCGTGGTCGGTGGCGACGCAGTCGATGGTGCCGTCGGCGAGGGCCTCGCGCAGGGCCAGCACGTCGGCCTCGGTGCGCAGCGGCGGGTTCACCTTGTAGACGGGGTTGTACGAGCGTACGAGCTCATCGGTGAGCAGCAGGTGGTGCGGCGTGACCTCGGCGGTGACGTTCCAGCCCTTGGACTTGGCCCAGCGGACGATCTCGACCGAGCCTGCGGTGGAGAGGTGGCAGATGTGCACGCGCGAGCCGACGTGGGCGGCGAGGAGGACATCGCGGGCGATGATCGACTCCTCGGCGACGGCCGGCCAGCCGCCGAGGCCGAGCTCGGCGGAGACGACGCCCTCGTTCATCTGGGCGCCCTCGGTGAGGCGGGGCTCCTGGGCGTGCTGGGCGACGACCCCGTCGAAGGCCTTCACATACTCCAGGGCCCGGCGCATGATCACCGCGTCGTCGACGCACTTGCCGTCGTCGGAGAAGACCTTCACGCCCGCGGCGGAGTCGTGCATGGCGCCGAGCTCGGCGAGCTTCTTGCCTTCGAGGCCGACGGTGACGGCGCCGATGGGCTGAACGTCGCAGTAGCCGGACTCCTTGCCGAGTCGGTAGACCTGCTCGACCACACCGGCCGTATCGGCGACCGGGAAGGTGTTGGCCATGGCGTGCACGGCGGTGAAGCCGCCGACGGCGGCCGCCTTGGTGCCGGTGAGGACGGTCTCTGAGTCCTCGCGGCCGGGCTCGCGCAGATGGGTGTGCAGGTCCACGAGACCGGGCAGCAGGATCTGTCCTGCGGCCTCGACGACCGTCGCGTCCCCGGCTTCGAGGTCCGTGCCGACCTCGGCGATGGTCTCGCCGTCGATCAGGACGTCCTGCGCCTCGCCGCCCAGCACCTTCGCGCCGCGAATAAGGATCTTGCTCATGGTTACTGGTTCTCCTCGGTGCGCGCGGGGGTGGGGCTGACGGCGGGCTCATTGCCGCCCAGAAGCAGATACAGGACGGCCATACGGGTCGAGACGCCGTTGGCGACCTGCTCGACGGCCGTGCAGCGGTCGGAGTCCGCGACCTGCGCGGTGATCTCCATGCCGCGGTTCATCGGGCCGGGGTGCATCACGATCGCGTGCTCGGGCATCCGGGCCATGCGGTCGCCGTCCAGGCCGTAGCGGCGCGAGTACTCGCGCTCGGTCGGGAAGAAGGCGGCGTTCATCCGCTCGCGCTGCACACGCAGCATCATCACCGCGTCGGACTTCGGCAGCACCTCGTCCAGGTCGTACGACACCTCGCACGGCCAGCTTTCGACGCCGATGGGCACGAGGGTGGGCGGGGCGACGAGGGTGACCTCGGCGCCGAGGGTGTTCAGCAGCAGGACGTTGGAGCGGGCCACGCGGCTGTGCAGGATGTCGCCGACGATCGTGATCCGGCGGCCTTCCAGGTCACGCCCCAGGCCGGCGTCCGCGCCGACCAGGCGGCGGCGCATCGTGAAGGCGTCGAGCAGTGCCTGGGTGGGGTGCTCGTGCGTGCCGTCGCCGGCGTTGACGACCGCGCCGTCGATCCAGCCCGAGGTGGCGAGCCGGTAGGGAGCGCCGGAGGCGCCGTGCCGGATGACGACGGCGTCCGCGCCCATCGCCTCGAGCGTCAGCGCGGTGTCCTTGAGGGACTCGCCCTTGGAGACCGAGGACCCCTTGGCGGAGAAGTTGATGACATCGGCGGACAGCCGCTTGGCGGCGGCCTCGAAGGAGATCCTGGTCCGCGTCGAGTCCTCGAAGAAGAGGTTGACGACGGTACGGCCGCGCAGGGTCGGCAGTTTCTTGATCGGCCGGTCGGCGACCCGGGCCATCTCTTCGGCGGTGTCGAGGATCAGCACGGCGTCGTCGCGGGTGAGGTCGGCGGCCGAGATGAGGTGACGCTTCATCTGGGTGTGCTCCGTTTGTCTGGAGGTCGTGGGTCCGGCCTGCGGCGGAGCCGCTTTGGGATGCGGCGCCGGACAAGCACAGCGGCATGCGGGCGCGCAGGTGGCACGTCCGTACGGGGATTCGGAGGCGTACGGAGAGGTGCTACTGCTCGCCGGCCGGGGCGGTCTCGCTCCCCCAGACTTCGTCCGGGGGGACCCCCACCTCGCTTCGCTCGCCGAGCAGCACGGTGTCGCGACCGTCCTCCTCGGCGAGCAGGACCTTGACCGTCTCCCGCAGCGACGTGGGGAGGTTCTTGCCGACATAGTCGGCGCGGATGGGGAGTTCGCGGTGGCCGCGGTCGACCAGGACCGCGAGCTGCACGGCGCGCGGCCGGCCGATGTCGCCCAGCGCGTCGAGCGCGGCGCGGATGGTGCGGCCGGAGAAGAGCACGTCGTCGACGAGGACGACCAGCCGGCCGTCGATGCCGTCACCGGGGATCTCGGTGCGGGCCAGCGTGCGGGCGGGCCGCATACGCAGGTCGTCGCGGTACATGGTGATGTCGAGGGAGCCGACCGGGATCTTGCGGCCGGTGATCTCTTCGAGCTTGTCGGCGAGCCGGCGGGCGAGGAAGACACCGCGGGTCGGAATGCCGAGAAGCACCACGTCGTCGGCGCCCTTGGCGCGTTCGACGATCTCGTGGGCGATGCGGGTCAGTACCCGCGCGATGTCGGGAGCCTCGAGAACGGGGCGGGCGACATCGGAACTGCCTTGCGTGTCCATATGAAACGGACCTCCTTCTCCGCCTCACGGGACGGATCTTAAAGGACGTCGAAATTGCGCCACCCACGTTACCAGGGCCTTGCGCGGCCCCTTGTACCGCCCCTTGTACCGCCCCTTGTCCGGCCCGGGCAGAGACCGGTGTGGACCATTCGGCTTGACGCATCCAAGTAACGCTGCGTAACCTCACAGTGAGTTACCAGCCGCGCGGCGGAGCCGCACGTTGTCACAGCGTCCGGGGAGCTATATGTCCAGCGAATACGCAAAGCAGCTCGGGGCCAAGCTCCGCGCCATCCGCACCCAGCAGGGACTTTCCCTCCACGGCGTGGAAGAGAAGTCCCAGGGCCGCTGGAAGGCCGTAGTGGTCGGGTCGTACGAACGCGGTGACCGTGCCGTCACCGTGCAGCGCCTCGCCGAGCTGGCGGACTTCTACGGCGTCCCGGTGCAGGAACTGCTTCCGGGCACCACGCCGGGCGGGGCCGCCGAGCCGCCGCCGAAGCTCGTCCTGGACCTGGAGCGCCTGGCCCATGTGCCGCAGGAGAAGGCAGGTCCGCTCCAGCGGTATGCCGCCACGATCCAGTCCCAGCGGGGCGACTACAACGGCAAGGTGCTGTCGATCCGTCAGGACGACCTGCGCACGCTGGCCGTGATCTACGACCAGTCGCCGTCGGTTCTGACCGAGCAGCTCATCAGCTGGGGCGTCCTCGACGCGGACGCGCGGCGCGCGGTCGCCCACGACGAGGGCTGACGCCACTTCAGGAGAAACGTCACGTCGCCGTCACCTCGGCGTCATGTCGGAGGGCGAACCCGGCTGTTCCGGGTTCGCCCTCCGCTGCGTTTCTCCGGGGACGCCCTTCAGACGTGTCCGGGGTTCGGGGCGGAGCCCCGACGGGGCGGCCAGGACATGCACCAGGCCCGAAGCCCAGGACTGTTCGTCCTGGGCTTCGGGCCTGGTGCAGCCGTCCGGCTGCCCGGTCAGTCGCGGTCGCGCCGCAGACTCGGCTTGAGGTCCTTGAAGCGGCCCAGCAGGCCGTTCACGAACGACGGGGACTCATCGGTGGAGAACTCCTTGGCGAGTTGCACCGCCTCGTCGATCACCACCGCGTCCGGGGTCTCGTCGACCCACACCAGCTCGTACGCACCGAGCCGGATGATGTTCCGGTCGACAACCGGCATCCGGTCGATCGTCCAGCCGACGGCGTAGGTGGCGATGAGGTCGTCGATCCGGTCCGCGTACTGCGCGTACCCCTCGACGAGCTCCATGGTGTACTCGCCGACCGGCGGCTGCCGGTCGTCGCTCCGCGCGTGCCGCACCCAGTCCGCGAGGACCGTCTGCACGGACGCCCCGCGCTGGTCGGCCTCGAAGAGGATCTGGAAGGCCCGCTTACGGGCCTTGTTCCGGGCAGCCACGGTTAGCTGTTCACCCGGCCGAGGTACTCACCGGAGCGGGTGTCGACCTTGATCTTCTCACCGGTGGTGATGAAGAGCGGAACACCGATCTCGTAGCCGGTCTCCAGCGTTGCGGGCTTGGAGCCGCCGGTGGAGCGGTCGCCCTGGACACCCGGGTCGGTGTGCTGGATGGTCAGCTCGACGGCGGCGGGCAGCTCGACGTAGAGCACCTCGCCCTCGTGCTGGGCGACCGAGGCGGTGAAGCCCTCGATCAGGAAGTTGGCGGCGTCACCGACGGACTTGCGGTCGACCATGAGCTGGTCGAACGTCGACATGTCCATGAAGACGAAGTACTCGCCGTCCATGTACGAGAACTGCATGTCGCGGCGGTCGACGGTGGCCGTCTCGACCTTCACGCCGGCGTTGAACGTCTTGTCGACGACCTTGCCGGACAGCACGTTCTTGAGCTTGGTGCGCACGAAGGCAGGGCCCTTGCCGGGCTTGACGTGCTGGAACTCGACGACGGACCAGAGCTGGCCTCCGTCGAGCTTGAGCACCAGGCCGTTCTTGAGGTCGTTCGTGGAAGCCACGGTTGCGGAATCTCCTGGACTGAAGCTGGTGGGACCGCGAAGGCGTACGCGCTACAGCGCGAGAAGCTCCTTGGTCGTAATGGTGAGTAGCTCGGGTCCGCCGTCCGCCTCCTGGCGCACGACGAGCGTGTCATCGATCCGGACCCCGCCCCGGCCCGGGAGGTGAACCCCCGGTTCGACGGTGACCGGCACACAAGCGTCCAGTTTACCCATGGCCGCAGGCGCCAGCTGCGGGTCCTCGTCGATTTCGAGCCCGACGCCGTGCCCGGTGAGCGGCGCGACGCCCTCTCCATGGCCTGCGGCGTCCAGGATCTGGCGGGTCGCGTGGTCCACATCGCGGTACGCGGCGCCAGGTGCGAGAGACTCCCGCCCGGCCCGCTGAGCGGCGAAGACGAGGTCGTACAGCTCGATCTGCCAGTCGGCCGGAGTCGTCCCGATGACAAACGTACGGCCGATCTCGCAGCGGTAGCCGCGATAGTTGGCGCCGACGCAGACGGAGAGGAAATCACCCTCCTCGACCCGGCGGTCGGAGGGCCGGTGGCCGCCTTGGCCCGAGTTCGGGCCGGTCGCGACCGAGGTCGCGAAGGCGGGGCCGTCGGCGCCGTGGTCGACGAGCCTGCGCTCCAGCTCCAGCGCGAGATGCCGCTCGGTGCGGCCCACCAGGATCGACTCCAGCAGTTCGCCGAGGGCCTGGTCGGCGATCTCCGCCGCGATCCGCATGCAGGCGATCTCCTCCTCGTCCTTGACGAGCCGCTGCTGCTCGACGGCGAGACCGAGGTCGGCGAGGTACAGCCGGGGCGCCACCGAGCCCACCGCACGGTGCCGGGCGACCGTCAGATGGTGTTCCTCGACGGCGAGCGACTCCACGCCGGCCGTCCTGGCCAGCTCGGCGGCCGCGACCGCCGGATCGCCGGCCGAGCTCGGCAGCACGGTCAGCCGCAGCTGTTCGTCGGGGCGGCCGTCGGCGGGATCGCCGGTGGGCGTACGGGGGCAGAGCAGGACATCCTCGCCCGGACCGAGCAGCAGTACGGCGCCGGGCGGCGCGCCACCGGCGAGATAGCGGACGTTGGCGGGGCGGGAGACCAGGACCCCGGCACTCCCGGTCGCCGCGCACCGGTCGCGCAGCCGGCCACGGCGGACACCGAACACCTCTGACATGCTCCGAGCGTACGAGCGGGAGCACGGCACGGCCTGGTCAGCGCGTCCGACCGGGGGTGGGCACGCGAGTGGGCGGCGGCCTACCAGCTCGGCGGGCTGGCGATCGAGCGGGCGAGTACGTCGTCGAGGACCCGCGCCGTGGTCTCCACGTCGTACTTGGAGTTGTCGATGATCGGCAGTCCTGAGCCGTACCAGCCGGCCATCCGGCCGTGGATGCTGGCGACTTCCTCGTCCGAGAGGCGGCGGTTGCCGCTGCGCTCGGCGTTGCGCTCCAGCACGATCTCGAGGCCGGGGAGCAGGACGACGGGCAGCAGACCGGGGCCGACATGGCGCTTCCAGCCGCCGAGCCCGACGACGGGACGGTCCGGGAAGACCGCGTCGTCGAGGATGCAGGAGATCCCGTTGGCCAGGAAATTGCGGGCGGCGAAGCCGCAGGTGCGGCGTGCGAGGCGGTACTGGGCCTCGGAGTGGTCGTTCCAGCCGGACTGGGGGTCGGCGAAGCCGGAGTGGACCCATTCGCGCACGTCGTCGAGGCTGATGTGCGCGGTGGGGACGCGACGGCCGGCTGCCCAGTGACGGGCCACGGTCGTCTTCCCGGCGCCCGCCGGGCCGATCAGCAGGACGGCGAGAGTGGTGGCACCGGTGCCGCCGCCCGCCTGCGGCGGCGCGGGTATGGGAACCGGACCGCCGGGCGGCAGCTGGATGTGCCCCGTCGTCTCGCGGGAGGGCGGCACGGAGGCGTGCTGGGAGGCGGGAGCCGTCCAGCCGAGGGCGGGAGGCTGCCCCTGGCGCGGCGGCGCCCCGGGCGGAGGCCCGGCGGGAGCACGGTGCGGAGGACCCGCGGGAGGTCCGGAGGGAGCACCGGGCGGCGCGCCGGACGGAGCGGCAGGCGGCGGAGGACCAGCAGGGGCCGCGGGCGGTGGAGGACCTGCGGGCGGTCCGGGCAGAGGCCCCGGGTGCTGGGCGCTGTGCGTCCATCCGGCCGGTCCGTGCCCCGGTCCGTGGGGCGGCGGAGCCCCCACTGCGTGCTGCATCCGGTGCCACTCCGTCTCGTACGACTGACGCTGGTCAAGCGGCAGCTCGGCTGCCCTGCTACCGAACGGTACCTCTCCCGGCCACCGCTGGGAGGTGCCCCCTCCGGCCGCCACAGTGAGAACGGCCGGAGACGGCCCCAAGTGCCCTGTCAGGCACCCGACTCCTCTGCCAGCGCACGCAGTGCGAGGCGGTACGAGCCGATGCCGAAGCCCGCGACCGTGCCGCTGGCGACGGCCGCGACCACCGATGTGTGCCGAAATGTCTCGCGCGTATAGGGATTCGAGATGTGCACCTCGATCAGCGGGGCGGTCCGCTGGGCGGCCGCGTCACGCATCCCGTACGAATAGTGCGTGAAAGCACCCGGGTTGAGAACGACCGGAATTGAACCGTCCGCGGCCTCGTGCAGCCAGCGGATCAGCTCGCCCTCGTCGTTCGTCTCCCGTACGTCGACGTCGAAGCCGAGCTCCTTGCCGAGCTCCTGGCAGGTTTCCACCAGACCGGCGTAGGAGGTCGCGCCGTACACATCGGGCTCGCGGGAGCCGAGCCGCCCGAGGTTGGGGCCGTTGAGCACGAGGACCTGACGGGTCATCCGGACACCTCCCCGTACGCCGCGAGCAGCACGGCCGGGTCCGGGCCCTCCAGCACGGTCGGCTTGGCGAGACCGTCGAGGACGATGAAGCGCAGCACATTGCCGCGGGACTTCTTGTCGACCTTCATGGTCTGAAGGAGCTTGGGCCACTGGTCGCCGCGGTAGGTCAGCGGCAGTCCAACGGACTCCAGGACGGCGCTGTGCCGGTCGGCGGTCGCGTCGTCCAGTCGCCCGGCCAGCCTGCCCAGTTCGGCGGCGAAGACCATGCCGACCGAGACGGCCGCGCCGTGCCGCCACTTGTAGCGCTCGTTCTTCTCGATGGCGTGGGCGAGGGTGTGTCCGTAGTTGAGGATCTCGCGCAGCCCGGATTCCTTGAGGTCGTTGGAGACAACCTCGGCCTTGACCCGGATGGAGCGCTCGATCAGCTCGGCTGTGTGCGGCCCGGCGGGCGTTCGCGCACCCTGCGGATCGGCCTCGACGAGGTCGAGGATGGCGGGGTCGGCGATGAAGCCCGCCTTGATGACCTCGGCCAGGCCGCTGATGTAGTCGTTGACCGGCAGCGAGTCCAGAGCGGCCAGATCGCAGAGCACACCGGCGGGCGGGTGGAAGGCACCCACGAGGTTCTTGCCCTCGGCGGTGTTGATGCCGGTCTTGCCGCCGACCGCCGCGTCGACCATGCCCAGCACGGTCGTCGGCAGGGCGATCCAGCGCACCCCGCGCAGCCAGGTCGCGGCGACGAAGCCGGCGACATCGGTGGTGGCTCCGCCGCCGACGCCGACGATGACGTCGGTACGGGTGAAGCCGGTCTGGCCGAGCGCCTTCCAGCAGTACGCCGCGACCTCGACGGTCTTGGACTCCTCGGCGTTCGGCAGCTGGACGGCGATGGCTTCGTAGCCCTGGGCCGCCAGGTCCTCGCGGATCGCCTCACCGGTGCCGGCGAGCGCCTCGGGGTGCAGCACCGCCACCCTCTGGGCCCGGCCGATCAGTCCGGGGAGCTCGCCGAGCAGCTGACGGCCGACCAGCACCTCGTACGGATCCGAGCCTTCCGTGCCGCCGACCTGGATGCGGGTCACTGCCTGTTCCGTCATGCGTCCTTCAACTCCAGTGCGTCGAGGACCGCTTGGGCGACCTCTTCGGGGGTGCGTTCGTCGGTGGCCACGACGGCGCGGGCCACTTCGGTGTAGAGGTGGCGGCGTGCGTCCATCAGCTCCCGCCACTGCCGGCGCGGGTTGACGGCGAGCAGCGGGCGCGCCTGGTTGAGGCCGACCCGCCTGACCGCCTCCTCCACGTCCATCGAGAGATAGACGACGGGCAGTCCGGCCAGCAGCTCACGCGTCGAGTCGTCGAGGATCGAACCGCCGCCGAGGGCGAGTACGCCCGGATGCTCGGCGACGGCCGCTCGTACGGCCTGACGCTCGAGATCGCGGAAATACGGCTCGCCCAGGTCGACGAAGATGTCCGAGATCTCCCGGCCCTGGGCCGCGACGATATCGGCGTCGGTGTCCCGGTAGGCCACACCGAGCCGCTCGGCGAGCAGCTTGCCCACCGTGGACTTGCCCGAGCCCATGGGCCCGACCAGGACGATCAGCGGGGCGCTCACCGGATCTGGAGGTTGTCGAGGAAGGACTGCACATTGCGGCGGGTCTCGGAGACGCTGTCGCCGCCGAACTTCTCCCCCACCGCGTCCGCCAGGACCAGCGCGACCATCGCCTCGGCCACGATCCCGGCGGCCGGCACGGCACACACGTCGGACCGCTGGTGGTGCGCCGCCGCGACCTCGCCCGTGGCCACGTCGACGGTGGCCAGCGCTCGCGGCACCGTCGCGATCGGCTTCATCGCCGCGCGAACCCGCAGCAGCTCACCGGTCGACATGCCGCCCTCCGTGCCGCCGGAGCGGCCCGACGTGCGGCGGATCCCGGCCTCGGTCGGCACGATCTCGTCGTGCGCCTGCGACCCCGGCACGCGCGCCAGCTCGAAGCCGTCGCCGACCTCGACACCCTTGATGGCCTGGATCCCCATCAGCGCGGCCGCGAGACGGGCATCGAGGCGGCGGTCCCAGTGGACATGCGAGCCGAGACCGACGGGCACGCCGTACGCGAGCACCTCGACGACACCACCGAGGGTGTCGCCGTCCCTGTGGGCCTGGTCGATCTCCGCGACCATCGCCTTCGACGCATCGGCGTCCAGGCAGCGCACGGGGTCCGCATCCAGCTTCGCCTCATCGGCGGGGGCCGGGTACACGCCGTACGGGGCCTTCGCCGACGCCAGCTCCACCACGTGGGAGACGATCTCGATGCCCGCCGTCTCCTTGAGGTACGAGCGGGCGACCGCGCCGAGCGCGACACGTGCCGCGGTCTCGCGGGCGCTGGCGCGCTCCAGGATCGGCCGGGCCTCGTCGAGTGCGTACTTCTGCATGCCCGCCAGGTCCGCGTGGCCGGGCCGCGGCCGGGTCAGCGGCGCGTTACGGGCCAGCTGCGCGAGCTCGTCCGGATCGACGGGGTCGGCCGCCATGACCTTGTCCCACTTCGGCCACTCGGTGTTGCCCACCATGACCGCGACCGGCGATCCCATGGTCAGCCCGTGGCGCACGCCGCCGAGGAAGGTCACCTCGTCGCGCTCGAACTTCATCCGCGCACCGCGCCCATAACCGAGCCGCCGCCGGGCGAGGTGGTCCGCCACCATCTCCGTCGTGATCGGTACACCGGCGGGAAGACCCTCCAGAGTCGCCACCAGTGCGGGTCCGTGAGACTCCCCCGCCGTCAGCCAACGCAACCTGCTCAACGGTGCTCCTCCTGCTCGCGCCTGGAACTGCGACGGCGCGACCGGGTGCGCGGCCCTGGCCCGCCTACCCCGATCCTCCCACGACCGGGGCCGTGACCCGATCTCCGGTCCAGGAACCGGACGGTCGGTCCCGGGCACAGAAGACAGGCCCTAGCTCTGTGCGAGGGCCCGCTCCCCGGCCTCCCTCATGACGCTCAGGGGCGCGGGCGAGCGGCCGGTCATCTGCTCGACCTGGAGTACGGCCTGGTGGACCAGGAGGTCGAGGCCGCCGACGACGGCTCCGCCCCGCGCGGACCAGCGGGTGGCCAGAGCCGTCGGCCATGGCTCGTACAGCACGTCGAACAGCGTCCCGGGCCGCTCGGGCACCTCGGCCGCGAGTTCGTCGGTGGTGCCGGCCGGGGTGGTGGCGATGACCAGCGGTGCCCGCAGGGCCTCGCCCGCCTCCGCCCAGTCGGCGATACGCACATCGACGCCGAGCCGCTCGCCCCAGCCGCGCATCTCGGCGGCCCTGGCGGCACTGCGTACGTACGCGGTGACCGGTCCCGTACAGATCCGCGAGAGCGCGGCGAGCGCGGACGACGCCGTCGCGCCCGCACCCAGCACCGCCGCCGACTCGGCCTTGTCGACGCCCCGCTCGCGCAGTGCGGCGATCATGCCGGGGATGTCGGTGTTGTCGCCGAGCCTGCGGCCGTCCTCGGTGAAGATCACCGTATTGACAGCCTCCACCGAGGCCGCGGTGTCGCTGACGCTGTCGAGCAGCGGCATGATCGCGCGCTTGAGGGGCATGGTCAGCGACAGCCCGGCCCAGGAGCCGTCGAGGCCCTCGACGAATCCCGGGAGTCCGGCCTCGTCCACCTCGAAACGGTCGTACGACCAGTGGGTGAGACCGAGTTCCGCGTAGGCCGCTCGGTGCAGCACCGGAGAGAGCGAGTGGGCGATCGGCGATCCCAGGACCGCCGCGCGCTTCGTCGGGGTACTCACTGCCCGCTCTTCTCCTGCTCCGCCTCGTACTTCTTGCGGTTCCGCTCGTGCTCCGCGTTGGTGACCGCGAAGAGCGTCTTGTCCTCGGTGATCGACACGAAGTAGTACCAGGGGCCTGGCGTCGGCTTGAGCGACGAGTTGAACGCGTCCAGGCCCGGGTTCGCGATCGGCCCCGGCGGCAGACCCTTGACGTTGTACGTGTTGTACGGATCCTTGAGCTTCCGCAGATCGTCGACAGCACCGACGTCCAGCGTGGACTCGCTCTTGATGTAGTTGATCGTGGAGTCGAACTCGAGCCGTCCGACCGTCTCCAGATTGTTCGGCTTGAGACGGTTGTAGACGACCCGCGAGACCTTGTCGAAGTCGTGCTTGTACTTGCCCTCGGCCTGCACGAGGCTCGCGACGGTGAGCACCTGGAGCGGCGACTTCAGGCCCAGCCTCTCGGCCTCGGCCTTGAGGTCCTTCTTGCCGAACTCGGCGTTTGCCTGGGCAACCATCTTCTGCAGCACTGCTTCCGGCTTCATGCCCTTGGCGACGGGATAGGTCGCGGGGAAGAGGAAACCTTCGAGCGGGTCCTTGATGTCCGGGTTGTCGTCGGCCCAGTCGGGCAGTCCGAGCGTTTTCGCCTTCGCCTTCGCGACGGCCTTGGTGGTGCCCACCTTGACCTCGAGACGTTTGTCGACCTGCTCGTAGACCCAGGAGTTGCGCTTGCCCGGGGGGACGATCAGGTTGTTCCGGCTGGCCGGATCGAGCATCAGGTCCACGGCGTTCTCGCCGGACATGCCCTTTTTCAGGATGTAGACGCCGGCCTGGATGCTCTTGCCGTCGGCCGCCGAGACGAACGCGCCCGAGCTCTTGACGACCCCGGCCTCCTTCAGGATGCTGCCGATCTCTCCGAGGCCCGCGCCCTTGGGGATCTCGACCTGTGTGGAGCCACTGCCGCTGCCGCTGAAGTCCTCGGCCGCGCCGAACTGGCCCTGCCAGAACTGGTAGCCGAAGTAGCCGACCCCGCCGAGGCCGCCCGCGAGAACCAGCGAAACGACCAGGCACGCACAGCCGTTGCGGCTCTTCTTCTTGCCCTTGCCGCGGCGTTCACGCCCGCCGCCCCGGCGCGACTCGCGCGGGTCGTCGTCGTATTCGCCGTCGTCGTCCCGGCCGTCGTCGCCGGTGAAGAAGGGGTGGGTCTCCTCCTGGGGCGCCTCGGCATCCCAGTCGGTCGTGGGCTCGGGCTCGGCCCGGCGCCGACTCGGGGGCTGCGGCGGCGGGTACGCCTCGGGAGTGCCGTAGTAGTCGGCATTCTCACCGCTGTAGCCGGGCTGCTGGCCGTCGTAGGGATCGGGCCGGCCGGCTCCGTACGGCATGGCGGCCTGCTGGCCGGTGTCCCAGCCGGTGTTGTACTGCTGCTGGTTGTACTGCTGCTGCTGGTACTGCTGCTGTTGCTGTTGCTGCTGGTTGTACTGCTGCTGTTGCTGCTGGTTGTACTGCTGCTGCTGTTGCTGGTTGTACTGCTGTCGCTGCTGTCCGTTGTACTGCTGCTGCTCGTTGTACTGCTGGTAAGGGTCCTGCTGAGTGCCGTACTGCTGCGGCTGCTGCGGGTCCTGCTGCTGCGGCTGGCCGCCGTACGGAGTCTGGCCGGCTGCGGCCTGCTGTCCTCCCCATCCCTGGTCCCCGTACAACGGGTCCTCGGGATGCCACGGTTCGGAGCCGGGGCTCCGGCCATACTCAGTCATCGATCCCCTAGGGCCGCGAGACGACGATCCGCCTCTCTGCTGTGCGTCAGCTGTTCGAACACCGCCGCATCGCGCGGAACGTTACCGTATCGCGATCAGATAACCACTTGGACGCCCTCGCCCGGAGCAACGCCGGACGCCCGTTCGGACTCCAGAGCGTTCTGAAGGATCACCACAGCGGCAGCCTGGTCGATGACGGAACGGCCCTTTTTGGACTTCACGCCCGAAGCGCGAAGTCCCTGACTGGCCGTCACTGTGGTCATCCTCTCGTCGACCAGTCGTACCGGAATCGGCGCGATGCCGCGTGCCAGCTCCTGGGCGAAGCCGCGGATCTTGACCGCGGCCGGGCCCTCCCCGCCGCTGAGCGAACGGGGCAGGCCCACGATGACCTCGATCGGCTCGTACTCCTCGACGAGTTGCCCGAGCCTGCGGTGGGCGGCCGGGACATCGCGTCCCGGCACGGTCTCCACCGGGGTGGCGAGGACCCCGTCGGGGTCGCACGAGGCGACCCCGATCCGGGCGTCCCCGACATCGAACGCGAGGCGACGGCCTCTGCGCATCCGCGCCGTCACGCCGTCTCGGCGACGAGGCGCTCGACGGCGGCCACGGCGTCCCCGATGGCATCCGGGTTCTGGCCGCCGCCCTGGGCGACGTCCGGCTTGCCGCCACCGCCGCCGCCGAGGGTCTTGGCGGCGGTACGGACCAGGTCACCGGCCTTGAGACCGCGCTCACGGGCGGCCTCGTTGGTGGCGATGACGGTGAGCGGGCGGCCGTTGGCCGTGGTGAAGAGGGCCACGACAGCGGGACGGTCGCCCTGGATGCGGCCGCGGACGTCGAGGACCAGCTTGCGCAGGTCGTCGGCGGAGGTACCGTCCGGCACCTGACCGGTGACCAGGGCCACGCCCCGCACGTCCTTGGCGCCCGCGGCGAGACCGGCGGCGGCCTGGAGGACCTTCTCCGCGCGGAACTTCTCGATCTCCTTCTCGGCGTCCTTCAGCTTGGCGAGCATGCCGGAGATCTTCTCGGGGAGCTCCTCGGGACGGCCCTTGACCAGCTCCTGGAGCTGGGCGACGACCGTGTGCTCCCTGGCGAGGAAGCTGTAGGCGTCGACGCCGACGAGGGCCTCGATACGGCGCACGCCGCTTCCGATCGACGACTCGCCGAGCAGCTTCACCAGACCCAGCTGGGCGGTGTTGTGCACATGCGTACCACCGCACAGCTCCTTGGAGAAGTCGCCGATCGTGACGACGCGCACCCGCTCGCCGTACTTCTCGCCGAACTCGGCGATGGCGCCCTGCTTCTTGGCCTCGTCGATGCTCATGACCTCGGCCTGGACATCGAGTTCACGGGCGAGGACTTCGTTGATCTTCTGCTCGACGTCGGTGAGGACCGTGCCGGGTACGGCGGCGGGCGAGCCGAAGTCGAAGCGGAAGCGGCCCGGCGAGTTCTCGGAACCGGCCTGGGCGGCAGTGGGACCCAGCGCGTCGCGCAGCGCCTGGTGCGTGAGGTGCGTGGCGCTGTGGGCGCGGGCGATGGCCCGGCGGCGCCTGATGTCGATCGCGGCGTAGGCGGAGGCACCGACGGTCACCTCGCCGACCTGCACCGAGCCCTTGTGTACGGAGACACCCGGGACGGGCTGCTGGACGTCGCGGATCTCGATGACGGCGCCGGTGTCGAGCCGGATCCGGCCCTGGTCGGCGAGCTGGCCGCCGCCCTCGGCGTAGAAGGGGGTGCGGTCGAGGACGACCTCGACCTCGTCGCCTTCGGTGGCCGCGGGCGACGGGACGCCGTCGACGAGCAGGCCGACGATCGTCGACTCGCCCTCGGTGGAGGTGTAACCGGTGAACTCGGTGGAGCCGGAGTTGTCGGCGACCGCGCGGTAGGCGGAGAGGTCGGCGTGGCCGGTCTTCTTGGCCCTGGCGTCGGCCTTGGCGCGCTCCCGCTGCTCCTTCATCAGACGGCGGAAGCCGTCCTCGTCCACCGACAGGCCCTGCTCGGAGGCCATCTCCAGTGTGAGGTCGATCGGGAAGCCCCAGGTGTCGTGGAGCAGGAAGGCCTTGTCGCCGGGGAGGACCTTGCCGCCGGCGGCCTTTGTCTCGGTGACGGCGGTGTCGAGGATGTTGGTGCCGCCCTTGAGGGCCTTGAGGAACGCGGCCTCCTCGGCGACGGCGACCGTCTCGATGCGCTTGCGGTCGGTGATCAGCTCCGGGTACTGCTCGCCCATGGTTCTGATGACCGTGCCGGCGAGCTCGGCGACGACCGGCTCGGTGGCACCCATCAGCCGCATATTGCGGATGGCACGGCGCATGATGCGGCGCAGGACGTAACCGCGGCCCTCGTTGCCGGGGGTGACGCCGTCGCCGATGAGCATCACGGACGTACGGATGTGGTCGGCGACCACACGCAGGGAGACGTCCGAGCCGTGGTCGGCGCCGTAGCGCACGCCGGTCAGCTCGGTGGCCTTGTCCATGACGACACGCAGGGTGTCGGTCTCGTACATGTTCTGCACGCCCTGCAGGATCATCGCGAGGCGCTCGAGGCCGAGGCCGGTGTCGATGTTCTTGGAGGGCAGGTCGCCGAGGATCGGGAAGTCCTCCTTGCCCTCACCGGCGCCGCGCTCGTACTGCATGAAGACCAGGTTCCAGATCTCCACGTACCGCTCGTCGTTGACGGCCGGGCCACCCTCTTCGCCGAACTCGGGGCCACGGTCGTAGTTGATCTCGGAGCAGGGTCCGCAGGGGCCCGGGACGCCCATCGACCAGAAGTTGGGCCCCATGCCCAGCCGCTGGATGCGCTCGGCAGGTACGCCGATGACGTCACGCCAGATCTGCTCGGCCTCGTCGTCCTCCTTGTAGACCGTGATCCACAGACGCTCGGGGTCCAGGCCGTAGCCACCGTCCGCGACGGAGCCGGTCAGCAGCTCCCAGGCGAACTTGATGGCGCCTTCCTTGAAGTAGTCGCCGAAGGAGAAGTTGCCGCACATCTGGAAGAACGTGCCGTGCCGGGTGGTCTTGCCGACCTCTTCGATGTCCGGCGTACGCACGCACTTCTGCACGCTGGTGACGCGCGGCGACGGCGGCTTGACCTCGCCGAGGAAGTACGGCTTGAAGGGGACCATGCCCGCGGGGACCAGCAGCAGAGTCGGGTCGTCCGCGATGAGCGACGCCGAAGGGACGACGGTGTGCCCGCGCTCCTCGAAGAAGCTCAGCCAGCGGCGGCGGATTTCAGCCGACTCCATCAGTGGTCCTCATTCCGGTTGTACGAGTTGTACGTGTGCTTGTTGTACGTGTGCTCGGGGCGATCGATGGCAGCGAAGCGCCGCTGCGCGGGGAGTTCAGGGTCGACGGGTGCCTCCAGGCCCAGCCGCTCGCCCAGTTCGGCCTCGCGCTGGACCATTCCGGCCCTGACGTCGAGTGCGAAGTCCTTGAGCTTGTGGCCCGCGTCGATCGCCTTGTTCGCGGCCTGCGCCGCGAGGCTCTCGGGGGTCAGCTGCCTGAGCTTGCGGTTGACCTTGGTGGTGGCCCAGACACCGGCTGCGGCGCCCGCGGTGAACCAGAAGGTGCGGCGGAACATCGTGCGTCAGCCTTTCCGCTTCTTGCGCCGGGCGGCCGGCACCGTACGGCCGACGATCACCGGACGACGGGACGGCGCGGGCGGCAGGTCGTCGCCCTTGCGGCTCATGGCCCTGCGCACGCCGTATCCGAAGGCGGCGACCTTGACCAGCGGCCCGCCGAAGGTGGATGCGACCGTCGTGGAAAGCGCGGAGGCGTTCGATGTGACTTCCTGGACGTCCGTCGCGATGGCGTCGACCCGGTCGAGCTGGGTCTGTGCGGAGCGCACCGTCGCAGAGGCGTCGGCCAGCAGCGGAACTGCCTGCTCGGTCACGTCCGCCACGAGCTTGGTGGTCGCCCTGAGCGTCTGGGCCAGCCTCACCAGCACCACGGCGAGGAAGGAGACCAAGATCGCCCAGAAGACGGCCACCAGCATCCCGGCAACCTCTCCACCGGTCACTCTGCACCGCTCTCTGCTGGTCGATGGGTACCTCGAAAATCGTCCTCCGACCCTATCGCGCCCAGGCTCGGACCCCATACCGCATTGGCAATGGTGCTGGCGATCGAGCTGCCGGCCCTGGTGACGGCGAGCGAGAAACGCGAGAGCCCGCCGGCTCCCCCACCGGTAAGGGCGGGGAAGCGGCGGGCTGAAGCGTGGTGAGCTACGCCTTGATCAGCGGGCGTAGTACTCGACGACCAGCTGCTCGTCGCAGATGACCGGAACTTCCTTGCGCTGCGGGTCACGGTCCAGGCGGAACGCCAGGGCCTTCAGGTTGACCTGCAGGTAGCGCGGGGTCTCGCCGTCGGCGGCGAAGCCACCCTCACGCGAGACCTGGAAGAGCGACTTCTCGCGGCTGCGCTCGCGGACCATCACGACGTCGTCGGGACGGACGCGGAACGACGGCTTGTCGACCTTGCCACCGTTGACCTCGATGTGGCCGTGGACGACCATCTGACGGGCCTGGTAGATGGTGCGGGCGATGCCCGAACGCAGGACCAGGGCGTCGAGGCGGCGCTCGAGCTCGATGACGAGCGCGTCGCCGGTCTTGCCCTCGGCCTTCTTGGCGCGGTCGTAGGCACGCGCCATCTGGCGCTCGCTGATGTCGTACTGGGCACGCAGACGCTGCTTCTCGAGCAGACGGACCTTGTAGTCAGAGTTCTGCTTGCGGCCACGGCCGTGCTCGCCCGGCGGGTAGGGGCGGGCTTCGAAGTACTTGACAGCCTTCGGCGTCAGCGCGATACCGAGCGCGCGTGACTTCTTGACCTTGGGACGCGACTGGTTAGGCACGTTCTCCAGACCTCCGTTGTAGGTTAGGTTAGGCTCACCTTACTCAAGGAGATCGCATGTCTCGCCCTGGGAACACCAAGCGCATCACGGACAGCACAAAGAACACCGACGCTTCTGAGAACGTCGAGGCGACGGAGGTCCGATCAGCTCATGGTCAGCCGCGTCCCAGCGGGCTTGAAATCACTCGGATGCCGTCAGCAGCCGAGCGCACACGAACTCTCGTACAGAGTACATGCTCCGCGGTGCTGCTCATCCCGGGGCTGGACGGGGCCCGTCCCGAGCAGCTGGCGCCGGAGGCCCGGGTCGTGGGGCCCGACGGTGAGGTGTTCCTGCTGTTTCCCGCCGACTCACCCGCGGTACGGGCCGCCACGCACGCGCAGGACGACGAACTGTCCGCTGTGCTGGAGCTCACCGATGTCGCACCGGTCTCCGTGCCCCATCGCATCCGCGGCCGCGCCTGGGTCTCAGGCTGGCTCACCTGCGTACCCGGGCTGGCCGAGCCCGGCGGCATGATGCTGCGGCTCGAGGTGGGCGAGGCGAGCGTCGACGATCTGTGGGGCGCCGAGAACGTCGAGCCGGAGGAGTTCACGCGGGCATCCGTCGATCCCCTCGTGGGACACGAGACCGAGCTGCTGCAGCACCTGCACTCCACGCACAGCGAGCAGGTGCAGGGGCTGTGCGGGCTGCTCGGCGAGAAGGCCGAGGTGTACGAGAACGGGCAGCGGGCGGTGCCACTGGCGCTGGACCGGTTCGGGCTGCGGGTGCGGTTCACCGGGGAGCGGTGCTTCGACGTGCGCTTCGACTTTCCCTCGCCGGTGCGCGATCTCACCGAGCTGCGCCGGGCGATGCACACGCTCTTCGAGGCCGCGTCACACTGAGGTCCCGTACTCGGCTCACTCGGCGCACGTGGACCTCTGGGCGTCAGTCGCCGGACGGGCCCGATGTGCCCTCGCCCCGGAGCCGCTCGCGCACCTTCTCGACCACGTCCGCGTACCGCGCCTCCGCGCCGTACCGCGTCGGCTCGTAGTAGCGCTTGCTGTGCACCTCGTCCGGGGCGTACTGCTGGGCGGCGATACCGCCCGCGACATCGTGCGGGTACACGTACCCCTGTGCGTGGCCGAGCTTGGCCGCGCCCTTGTAGTGGCCGTCGCGCAGATGCGGCGGGACCGCTCCCGCCAGCCCGTTCCGTACGTCCGCGAGGGCGGCGCCGATCGCCGTGGTCGCGGCGTTCGACTTGGGGGCGAGCGCCAGCGCGATGGTGGCGTGGCTGAGGGTGAGAGCGGCCTCGGGGAAGCCGATCATGGCCACGGCCTGGGCGGCCGCGACCGCGGTCGGCAGCGCCGTCGGGTCGGCGAGACCGATGTCCTCGCTCGCGGAGATCATCAGCCGACGGGCGATGAAACGGGGGTCCTCCCCCGCCTCGATCATGCGGGCCAGATAGTGCAGCGCGGCGTCCACGTCGGAGCCGCGGATGGACTTGATGAGGGCGCTGGCCACGTCGTAGTGCTGGTCGCCGTCCCGGTCGTACCTCACCGCCGCACGGTCGACGGTCTCCTCCAGGGTCTGGAGGCTGATCTCCTTCTCGCTCTTGTCGATCGCCGCACCGGCGGCCGCCTCCAGTGCCGTCAGCGCCCGGCGTGCGTCGCCGCCCGCGATGCGCAGCAGATGCGCCTCGGAGTCCGCGGGGAGTGTGACCGCGCCGCCCAGCCCACGCTCCTCCGTGAGCGCCCGGTGCAGCAGCCCGCTCAGATCCTCGTCGGTGAGCGTCTCCAGTGTGAGCAGCAGGGAGCGGGAGAGCAGCGGCGAGATGATCGAGAAGTAGGGGTTCTCGGTGGTGGCCGCGATCAGCGTGACCCAGCGGTTCTCCACGGCGGGCAGCAGGGAGTCCTGCTGGGCCTTGGAGAAACGGTGGATCTCGTCGAGGAAGAGGACGGTCTCCTTGCCGAAGCCGCCGGCGGCGCGGCGCGCGCTGTCGATGACCGTGCGCACCTCCTTGACGCCGGCGGTGATCGCGGACAGCTCCACAAAGCGCTTGTTGGTAGCCCTGGAGACGACGTACGCGAGGGTCGTCTTACCGATGCCCGGCGGACCCCAGAGAAGCACCGACGAGGGGCCCGCGGGGCCGCCGCCGCCCTCGCCGACGAGCCGGCGCAGCGGCGAACCCGGCTTCAGCAGATGCTGCTGGCCGACGACTTCGTCGAGGGTGCGCGGGCGCATCCGTACGGCCAGGGGGCTGCTGGACGGATCCTTCTCCTGGCGTGCTTCGGCTGCGGCGGTAAAGAGGTCGGGCTCCACGCTGTGAAGCCTATGCCAGGGGTCTGACAGTGCCCTCGGCCCGGGGCAGGTGGTACCGCCGCCCTGTTCGCGCCGGTCCGGGTCAGCTGGTCCAGAAGTCCCACCAGCGGGTCAGGATCAGCATCCCGATGATCCCGATCCACAGCACCGGCGGCATCCAGTGGAACTCCAGCAGTCCCTTGCGCAGCCCCTCCGGGACCTTGAAGATCCGGTGCTCGATGTTGTGCAGCGTGACGTAACAGAACATCACGATCGTGGCGACCCAGGCCAGCGAGCACCACAGGCACAGCGAGTTGATCGTGTAGAGCGACTGGTACTGCAGCCACGTGCAGAAGCCGACACCGAACAGGCAGCCCGCATTGAGCCCCAGCCAGTACCAGCGGCGGTAGCGGGCCCCGGCCAGCAGCGCGACACCGATCGCGATCACCATCGCGTACGCCACAAGCCCCAGCATCGGATTCGGGAACCCGAGCGCCTCCGCCTGCTCGCTCTTCATGATGTTCCCGCAGGACACCACCGGATTCAGACTGCACCCCGGCGTGAACGACGGATCCTCGAGCAGCTTGATCTTGTCGATCGTGATGACCCACGAAGCCAGCAGCCCCGCCGCACCCGTGATCACCAGCAGCCAGGCGAAGGCACGACTGCCGCCGATCGTGCCCTTGGAACCGTCGGCCCGCCGGCCGGAGGACACGTCGTCAACAGCTGCAGTCGTCATTTCGCCGTTCCATCGCTCAGTAGGCTGCCGGGCAGGGTCATTCTGCCGCACCCGCGCCCGTGTCCACCGTTCGATGGACATAAGGATGTACGGACGGTCGTCCCGGACCGCTCAGTTCCGGGCGCAGGCTCGTGCCCATGACAGAACTCGCGGTGAACGTACGCGGACTTCGCAAGCGCTATGGCGAACTGACGGCAGTGGACGACCTGGACCTGGGCATCAGGCCCGGCGAGGTCTTCGGCATCCTCGGTCCCAACGGGGCGGGCAAGAGCACCACGGTGGAGATCCTCCAGGGACACCGCACCCGGGACGCGGGCGAGGTGACGGTCCTCGGCGCGGATCCCGCGACGGGAAACCGCCTCTGGCGCTCCCGTATCGGCATCGTCTGGCAGGACGAATCCGCGCCCGCGGAGTTGACGGTCCGCGAGACGGTGTCCCATTTCGCCCGCTACTACCCGAAACCGCGTGACCCCGAAGAGGTCATCGCCCTGGTGGGCCTCGAGAAGAAGGCCTCGAGCCGGGTCAAGACGCTCTCCGGCGGGCAGCGGCGACGGCTGGATGTGGCGCTCGGCGTGATCGGCGGCCCCGAGCTGCTGCTCCTCGACGAGCCGACAACCGGTTTCGACCCGGCCGCCCGCCGCCAGTTCTGGGAGCTGATCAGACAGCTCGCGGACGAGGGCACCACCATCGTCCTCACCACGCACTACCTGGAGGAGGCGGAGGCGCTGGCCGACCGTCTTGCCGTGATCGCGGCGGGCCGGGTGGTGGCCGAGGGCACTCCGGCCGGGCTGCGCGAGCAGCACGACACGGCGGCCACCGTCGCCTGGACGGAGCCGGACGGCTCGTCGCGCTCGCAGCGGACGGCTACCCCGACCCGTACCGTCGCGGAGCTGACGCAGCGCTTCGACGGCGAGATCCCGGGCCTGCTGATCAGCCGGCCCACCCTGGAAGACGTCTATCTGCGGCTCACCGGACAGGAGGCCGCACGATGACCACGGTCACGGACCGGCTCGACAGCGTACGGACCACGTCGGCGAAGCTTCCCGGTGCCTGGCGGCTGGGGCTGGCACGCGGCGGTCTCGAGGTGCGGGCCTTCTTCCGCCAGCGCGAACAGGCCGTCTTCACCTTCGCGTTCCCCATCGTCTTTCTCTTCCTCTTCGCGTCGATCTTCAGCGACGACGTGGAGGGCGCGGGCATCACCGCGTCACAGCTCTATGTCCCGGCGATGATCGCCGCGGGCATCATGTCGACGAGTTTCCAGTCGCTGGGCATCTCGATCGCGATCGAGCGGGACCAGAAGCAGCTGCGACGGCTGCGCGGAACACCGATGCCGCCCGCCGCGTACTTCCTCGGCAAAGTGTGGCTCGTGCTGGTCACCGGGCTGCTGGAGACGGCCGCGCTGCTGCTGGTGGGCACGGTGTTCTACGACATCGACCTGCCGACCGGCGTCGGCACCTGGCTGACCTTCGGCTGGATCTTCGTACTCGGGCTCACCGGGTGTGCGCTGCTCGGGATCGCGATCAGCAGTGTGCCGAAGTCGGGCCAGAGCGCGACCTCCGTGGTCGTACTGCCCTTCCTGGTGCTGCAGTTCATCTCCGGTGTGTACATAGCGATCGACACGATCCCGGACTGGATGCTGAACATCAGCGCGCTGTTCCCTCTGAAGTGGATGTGCCAGGGGCTTCGCGGGGTGTTCCTGCCGGAGTCGGCCGCCGTGCTGGAACAGGCGGGGAGCTGGGAGTACGGCCGTATCGCTCTGGTGCTCGGGGCCTGGTGCATCGGAGGATTGGTGCTGTGTCTGTTGACCTTCAAGTGGAAGAGCCGGCGCGACGGCTGAGCGAGCCGGCCGGGGCGCGCGACTCGGACGTGTGGGACCGCACCTGGCGACCGTGGGACCTGTACTTCGCGGTCGTCTGGGTGGCGACGCTGGTCATCACGCTCGGCGCACCGGGGTCCACGGAGCCCGTACGGCTCGTCGCCTCCGCGCTGTTCGTCCTGCTCGTGCCCTGGTACGTGTGGGTCGGGCGTCGCGAGCTGATGGCGCAGGGCGAGGACGAGCGGCGCTCGGTGCGCTACATCGTCGGTCTGGTGCTGCTCTTCCTGCTGCCCGCGATCCTGGTGGGCGAGACGCGGCTCGCGACGTTCGCGCTCGCCCCGCAGTGCTTCATGCTGCTGCGGATGAGGGCTGCCCTGGTGGCCGTGGCGGTGATCAACATCGTTCCGGTGGTGGGGTGGGCGGTCCTGTGGCGGCCCGACGCCGGGATCGTCTTCTTCAACGCCCTGTTCGCCGTGGTCAGCCTGCTCTTCTCGGCGGTCTTCGGCAGCTGGATCATCCGCATCATCGAGCAGAGCGAGGAACGGGCCGCGCTGATCGCCGAGTTGGACGCGAGCCGGGAGGAGATCGCGCGGCTGTCCGCGGAACGGGGCGCGCTGGCCGAGCGGGAGCGGATGTCCCGCGAGATCCATGACACGCTCGCGCAGGGATTCACCAGCCTGGTGATGCTCGTCCAGGCCGTGGACTCGGAGCTGGAGCGCGATCTGCCGCAGGCCCGCCGTCATCTGGATCTGATGGCCGAGACGGCCCGGCAGAACCTCGCCGAGGCGCGCGCCCTGGTCGCCGGCGGCGCGCCCGCGGATCTGGACGGCAACTCACTGCCGGACGCGCTGCGGCGGCTGGCGGCGCGGCATGGCTCCGCCACGACGGTGGAGGTGACGGGCACGGCGCGGCCGCTGTCCCCGGCGCTGGAGGTGGTGGCGCTGCGCACCTGCCAGGAGGCTCTCGCCAACGCCACGAGACATGCGGGACCGGAGGCGACGGTGGCCATTTCACTGACGTACGCCGCCGCCGCGCTGTCCATGGCGGTACGGGACACGGGCTGCGGCTTCGACGACTCCGTGCCGCCGCGGGGGTACGGGCTCAGCGGGCTGCGCGCCCGCGCCGCGGAGGTGGGCGGCAGCGCGGAGGTGCGCAGCTCGCCGGGCGAGGGGACGACCATCGCCGTACGACTACCACTACTGCCGGACAGGAGCTCCGCGTGATCCGCATTCTGCTCGCCGACGACCATCCCGTCGTACGGGAGGGCCTGCGCGGCATGCTCGGCGCCGAGCCCGACCTGGCGGTCGTCGGCGAGGCGTCGAGCGGACCCGAGGCCGAGGCTCTCAGCGCCGAACTGCGCCCGGACATCGTCCTGATGGACCTTCGGATGCCGGGTGGCGGCGGCGTCGAGTCCATCGACCGGATGCGAACCGCGGGGCTGCCCTGCCGGGTGATCGTGCTGACGACGTACGAGACGGACGGCGACATCCTGCGGGCGGTGGAGGCGGGGGCGGCGGGCTACTTGCTGAAGGACCTGGCCCGCGGTGAACTGGCCGACGCGGTAAGGGCGGCGGCCCGCGGCGAGACGGTACTGGCCCCGTCGGTGGCGGCGCGCCTGGTCGACCAGCTGCGCAGCCGCCCGGAGCGCCCGCGGCTCTCGGAGCGGGAGACGGCGGTGCTGCGGCTGGTGGCGGAGGGGTGCACGAATGCGGAGATCGGGCGGCGGCTGTTCATCGGCGAGTCGACGGTGAAGACGCATCTCTTGCGGGTGTTCGCGAAGCTGGGAGTGGACGACCGCACGGCGGCGGTGACGAGCGCGATGCGGAATGGGTTGCTGTAGCGGGGCGTACCTGGGGCTCCGCCCAGACCCGTGCGCGGGGTCCGGGGCAGAGCCCCAGCAACCGGCTCTGGCGTCAGGCCAGGCGTTCGCGGATCGCGTTCACCGCGTCCACCAGTGCCACCGGCGTCTGCTCGCCGGACTCCATGTCCTTCAGCTGGACCACACCCTCCGCGAGGTCACGCTCACCGGCCACCAGCGTGTACCGCGCCCCCGAGCGGTTCGCGCTCTTCATCGCGCCCTTCAGGCCCTTCCCGCCGTACGAGAAGTCGGCCGCGACGCCCGCCCGGCGCAGCTCCGTCACCAGAGCGAAGAGCACGCGCCGCGCCTCATCGCCCAGCGGGACCGCGAACACGCTCGTGGTGGCGGGGAGTTCGAGCTCGATGCCCTCCGCCTCCAGTGCCAGGACCGTACGGTCCACGCCGAGCGCCCAGCCCACCGACGGCAGCGCCGGGCCGCCGATCATCTCGGAGAGGCCGTCGTAGCGGCCGCCGCCGCCCACCGCGGACTGCGAGCCGAGGCCGTCGTGGACGAACTCGAAGGTCGTCCGCGTGTAGTAGTCGAGGCCGCGCACCAGCTTCTCGTCGTCCTCGTACGTGACACCCGCCGCCGTCAGCAGCTCGCGCACCTCCTCGTGGTACGCCTTGCACGCGTCGCACAGGTAGTCGCGCAGCATCGGCGCCCCGACGAGCTGCTTCTGCACGGCGTCGCGCTTGTCGTCGAGGATCCGCAGCGGGTTGATCTCGATCCGGCGCCGGGTGTCCTCGTCCAGCTCGAGCGCGCGCAGGAAGCCCTGCAGCGCGTCCCGGTAGACGGGCCGGCACTCCTTGTCGCCCAGGGAGTTCAGCAGGATGCGGAACTGACGCAGCCCGAGCGAGCGGTACGCCTGGTCGGCCAGGATGATCAGCTCGGCATCCAGCGCCGGGTCCTCCGCGCCGATCGCTTCGGCGCCGACCTGGGAGAAGTGCCTGTAGCGGCCGGCCTGCGGACGCTCGTAGCGGTAGTACGAGCCGGAGTACCAGAGCTTGACCGGCAGGTTGCCGAGCTTGTGGAGGTTGGCCTGCAGTGCCGCGCGCAGCACCGACGCGGTGCCCTCGGGGCGCAGCGCCAGCTTGGTGCCGCCCTTGGTCTCGAAGGCGTACATCTCCTTGGAGACGATGTCGGTGGACTCGCCGACGCCGCGCGAGAACAGCTCCACGTTCTCGAAGCCGGGCGTCTCGATGTAGCCGTAGCCGGAGTTCTTCAGCGGTGCGGCGATGGCCTCACGCACTGCCAGGGTCACTCCGGACTTCGGCGGGATCAGGTCGTACGTGCCCTTGGGGGCCTGAAAGGTGCTCACGGAAACTCTCGTCACATTCCTCGTCGAGGAGCGGGTTCCGCTCCCAGGCCGGCGGCCACTTCCCGAAGGTACGGGTTGGCGGCGCGCTCTTGGCCGATGGTCGTCTGGGGGCCGTGGCCGGACAGCACCACGGTCGAGTCGTCGAGGGGCAGGCACACACGCGCCAGCGACTCGAGCATCTCGGCGTGGTCGCCGCCGGGCAGGTCCGTGCGTCCGACGGAGCCGGCGAACAGCAGGTCGCCCGAGAAGAACACGGACGGAATGTCCGCGGACTCGGGCATCCGGAAGGTCACCGACCCCTTCGTATGGCCGGGCGCATGCGCGACGGAGAAGTCGAGACCGGCCAGTCTCAGCTCGGCGCCGTCGGCCAGCTCCTTGACGTCGTCGGGCTCCCCCACGGTGAGCTCGCCCATCAGCTGCGTCCCGATGGAGCGCCCGAGCGCCTTCTCCGGGTCGCTCATCATGTACCGGTCGGCGGGGTGGATCCACGCGGGTACGTCATGGGCCCCGCACACCGGGACGACCGAGGCGACATGGTCGATGTGGCCATGGGTGAGCACAACGGCGACGGGCTTGAGCCGATGCTTCGCAAGCGCTTCTTCGACTCCCTGGGCGGCCTGGTGGCCCGGGTCGATGATCACGCACTCCTCGCCTGCGGCCGGGGCGACCAGGTAACAGTTGGTCCCCCAGGCCCCAGCGGGGAACCCGGCAATAAGCACGATCGTCCTCAGTGTGGTCGTCGAGAGGGATATTGCTGTGTCGAATTGCAGCAGATCAGAGCCTACCGGCGCTGCTCATCCCACAGCCAACCCGTATACGGTACGGGGCACACTCGACCGGTCGGCATCAAGCGACGTACAAGGAGAAGACCCGGTGGTCACCAGCGATCAGCGGCGGCGGCAGCTCGCCAGGGAGAAGTTCGAGCGCCAGCAGCAGCGTCGGCAGCAGTCCCGTAAGAGGAAGCAGCGGAACACGGTTATCGCGGCCGCGCTCGCCGTGGTACTGGCGGCGGGCGCAGCCGCCTTCGCCTCGGTAGGCCTGTCCGACGGGGACACCAAGTCCGACGCCTCGTCGGCGGGCGACAGCCAGTCCCCCAGCGCCGCCCCGTCCCAGAGCGAGAGCGCCGCTCCCGAGCCCGCCATGTCGATCGACAAAAAGGCGAAGTACTCGATGTCGCTGAAGACGAGCGGGGGCGACATCGCCATCGCGATGGACGCGGCGAAGACCCCGCACACAGTGAACTCCTTCAAGTCCCTCGCGGACAAAGGATTCTTCAACGGCACGAAGTGTCACCGCCTGACCACGGAGGGCATCTTCGTGCTGCAGTGCGGCGACCCGAAGGGCGACGGCACCGGCGGGCCCGGCTACACGATCCCCGACGAGAATCTGACCGCGCTGGGCAAGGCGGGCGCCGACGGCACCGTGACGTTCCCGGCGGGGACGGTGGCGATGGCCAACACCGGCCAGCCGCACACCGGCGGCAGTCAGTTCTTCCTCGTCTACAAGGAGACCAAACTGCCGCCCGGCTACACACCGTTCGGAACGATGGACGCCGCGGGCCTGAAGGCCGTGCAGGACGTGGCGAAGGCCGGAGTCGCGGGCGGTGCCAAGGACGGCGCTCCGAAGACGGCCGTCACCATGGAGAAGGCGTCCGTCTCGAAGGTGTGAGCCGGGGAATTTCGGCCGCGCTGAGTGCGGACAGCCGGGCGGCCGGTCGCCTAGATTGGCGTTGTGCAGCGCGGCCGGATTCGCGTTGGAGAGGGCGGGCGAGGCCCGTCCGGGGAAACTGTGGACGATGCCCGGGGGGCCAACCCCCTCGCAGGCATCAGGTGGAGGAGGCGCTGTGAGCAGCGACCCGTGGGGCCGTGTCGATGAGACGGGCACCGTGTACGTGCGTACTGCCGACGGCGAGAAGGTCGTCGGATCGTGGCAGGCCGGCTCTCCCGAGGAGGCCCTGGCCTATTTCGAGCGCAAGTACGAGGGCTTGGTGGTCGAGATCGGCCTCCTCGAGCGGCGGGTGAAGACCACCGATCTCTCGGCCAAGGACGCCCAGACCGCCATCGACCATCTGCGTCAGCAGGTGGACGAGCATCACGCCGTGGGTGACCTCGACGCGCTGCGCGTCCGCCTCGACGGCCTTGTCGCGACGGTCGACAAGCGCCGCGAGGAGCGCAAGGTCCAGAAGGCCAAGCAGAACGACGAGGCACGGCACTCCAAGGAGGCGCTGGTCACCGAGGCCGAGGAGCTGGCGCAGAGCGAGCAGTGGCGCTCGGCCGGCGAGCGGCTGCGCGCACTGGTGGACACCTGGAAGGGCCTCCCCCGGCTCGACCGGAAGTCCGACGACGAGCTGTGGCACCGCTTCTCACACGCCCGCTCGGCGTTCTCCAAGCGCCGCAAGGCGCACTTCGCCTCGCTCGACGCGCAGCGCGAGGAGGCCCGTAAGGCCAAGGAGAAGCTGGTCGCCGAGGCCGAGTCGCTCTCCGGTTCCACCGACTGGGCGCTCACGGCCGCCCGCTATCGCGACCTGATGGCGGAGTGGAAGGCCGCGGGCCGTGCCCAGCGCGAGGCCGAGGACGATCTGTGGAACCGTTTCCGCGGCGCCCAGGACGTCTTCTTCGCCGCGCGAAGCGGGGTCTTCGCCGAGCGTGACGCCGAGCAGGGCGAGAACCTCAAGCTCAAGGAGGAGCTCGCCACCGAGGCCGAGAAGCTGCTGCCGGTGACGGATCTGAAGGCGGCGCGTGCCGCGTTCCGGTCCCTCAACGAGCGCTGGGAGGCCATCGGCCACGTGCCGCGCGACGCCCGTCCCAAGGTCGAGGGCCGCATGCACACGGTGGAGCGTGCGCTGCAGGAGACCGAGGAGAACGAGTGGCGCCGGTCGAACCCTGAGGCGCGTGCGCGTGCCGCGGGTCTGACGGGCCAGCTGCAGGCGGCCGTGGACAAGCTGCGCGGGCAGATCGACACTGCGCGCGCCGCGGGCAACAACGCCAAGGCTGACAAGCTCGCCAAGGAGCTCGAGGGCCGGCAGGCGCTGCTCGACCAGGCGCTGAAGGGCCTGGAGGAGTTCGGCGGCTGACAGCAAGCCCCTGGCTGATGTGCCAGACGCGAAGCGGCCCCGGTACGTGACACGTACCGGGGCCGCTTCGCGTGCTTCTACGGCCTGCGCGCCGAGGTCACCCGGTACACGTCGTAGACGCCCTCCACGCCCCGTACAGCCTTCAGTACGTGCCCGAGGTGCTTCGGGTCGCCCATCTCGAAGGTGAACCGCGAGGTGGCCACCCGGTCGCGGGAGGTCTGGACAGCCGCCGAGAGGATGTTGACATGCTGGTCGGACAGGACGCGCGTGACGTCCGACAGCAGCCTGGACCGGTCGAGCGCCTCCACCTGGATGGCGACCAGGAAGACGGACGACTGGGTCGGAGCCCATTCGACCTCGAGGATCCGCTCCGGCTGCTGGGAGAGCGAGTCGACGTTCACGCAGTCCGCCCGGTGAACCGATACGCCACTGCCGCGGGTTACGAAGCCGATGATCGGGTCGCCGGGGACGGGCGTACAGCAGCGGGCGAGCTTCACCCAGACGTCCTCGACGCCCTTGACCACCACACCGGGGTCGGCGTTGGCGCGGCGCTTACTGCGGCCGCCGTGCGTGGGCGGTGTGCTCTCGGCGATGTCCTCGCTGGCGGCCTCTTCGCCGCCCAGTGCCTGCACCAGCTTCTGTACGACGCCCTGCGCGGCCACATGGCCCTCGCCGATCGCCGCGTACAGGGACGAGATGTCGGGGTAGCGCATCTCGTGCGCCAGCGTGACGAGCGAGTCGCCGGTGAGGATGCGCTGGATCGGCAGGTTCTGCTTGCGCATGGCGCGCGCGATGGCGTCCTTGCCCTGCTCGATGGCCTCGTCGCGGCGCTCCTTGGAGAACCACGCGCGGATCTTGTTGCGGGCCCGGGGCGACTTGACGAAGCCCAGCCAGTCGCGGGAGGGGCCCGCGCCCTCGGCCTTGGAGGTGAAGACCTCCACCAGGTCGCCGTTGTCGAGGGTCGATTCGAGCGGCACGAGGCGCCCGTTGACCCGCGCCCCTATGGTCCGGTGGCCGACCTCGGTGTGTACGGCGTAGGCGAAGTCGACGGGGGTGGCGCCGGCCGGCAGCGCTATGACGTCGCCCTTCGGCGTGAAGACGAAGACCTCGTTGCGGGAGAGGTCGAAGCGCAGGGACTCCAGGAACTCGCTGGGGTCCTCGGTCTCCTTCTGCCAGTCGAGCAGCTGGCGCAGCCACGCCATGTCATTGATGTGGTCGTCCTTGCCGGCCCTCTTCGGCACGTCGGTGCGCACCTTGGAGGCACCGGCGGACGGCTCCTGCTTGTACTTCCAGTGCGCGGCGATGCCGTACTCGGCACGGCGGTGCATGTCGAAGGTACGAATCTGCAGCTCGACGGGCTTGCCGTTCGGACCGATCACCGTGGTGTGCAGCGACTGGTACATGTTGAACTTGGGCATCGCGATGTAGTCCTTGAACCGGCCGGGGACCGGGTTCCATCGCGCATGGACGGTGCCGAGCGCCGCGTAACAGTCGCGGACGGTGTCGACAAGTACACGAATACCCACCAGGTCGTAGATCTCCGCGAAGTCACGGCCGCGGACGATCATCTTCTGGTAGACGCTGTAGTAGTGCTTGGGCCGTCCGGTGACGGTGGCCTTGATTCGGGCGGCACGCAGATCGGACTGGACCTCGTCGGTCACTATGGCGAGGTACTCGTCGCGCTTGGGGGCCCGCTCGGCGACGAGCCGCACGATCTCGTCGTACATCTTGGGGTAGAGGATCGCGAAGGCGAGGTCCTCGAGCTCCCACTTGATGGTGTTCATGCCCAGCCGGTGGGCCAGGGGCGCGTAGATCTCGAGCGTCTCGCGGGCCTTCTTCTCCTGCTTCTCCCGCTTGAGATAGCGCATGGTGCGCATGTTGTGCAGCCGGTCGGCGAGCTTGATGACCAGGACGCGGGGGTCCTTGGCCATGGCGACGACCATCTTGCGTACGGTCTCGGCCTGCGCGGCCTCGCCGAATTTGACCTTGTCGAGCTTGGTGACGCCGTCGACGAGGAGGGCCACCTGGTCGCCGAAGTCGCGCCGCAGGGTGTCCAGGCCGTACTCGGTGTCCTCGACGGTGTCGTGCAGCAGACCGGCCATCAGCGTCGCCGGGTCCATGCCGAGCTCGGCGAGGATCGTCGTCACGGCGAGGGGGTGGGTGATGTACGGGTCGCCGCTCTTGCGCTTCTGGCCGCGGTGCCAGCGCTCGGCGACCTGGTAGGCGCGCTCGACCTGGCGCAGCGTGGAGGTCTCGATCTTGGGGTCGTTGCTGCGCACTATCCGCAGGAGCGGTTCGAGGACCGGGTTGTACGGGGACGAGCGCTGCACGCCCAGGCGGGCGAGGCGGGCACGGACGCGATTCGACGAACCGCCGGTCCGGGGCACGGCCGCGGGCGTGGGCTTGGCGGGCGTCGGGTTCGGCGTGGGCGCCGGAGCGGGCGTGGGGGCGGAGACGGGGGCGGCACCGTTCGCACGCTCGGACCCGGCCGGCTTCGGGTTCTCGGCCGGCTTGGTCCCGGGCGTGACAGGGCCTGCCGCGGCCTTCTCGGCCTGCTGATCGGGCTGCGCGGCGGCGGGCTGGGCCTCGTCTGGCAAGAGCGCTCCTCATGCGGTTCCGGGTCCCCCGGTCAGGCCCGGAGAAGCCATGGTATCGACCTCGGAGTCCCGGTGCTCACGAGGCTGTGGGTCCGCACATGCCACAAGAGGGCTCCCGGTTCCCCTCCGGACGCCCTTGTGTCACTTCCTGTCTCCACGCGACAGCGGCGCGGAGCGGGGCCGTACTGCGCAGGCGCGCCGATTCGGGGCTCCGGCCGGGGCAAGCGAATGGGCGCCCCGGAAAGATCCCGGGGCGCCCGTTCGACGAACCAACGCGTTCGCGTCAGATCTTGATCAGAGCCTCCAGCGGCGCCCCGCGCAGAGCCGGCTCCAGACGGGTCCGGCCGCCGAGGAAGCCGAGCTCCATGAGGACCGCGACGCCTGCGACATCCGCGCCTGCCCGGCGGATCAGCTCCAGCGAGGCACCGGCGGTGCCGCCGGTGGCGAGGACGTCGTCGATGACCATGACGCGGTCACCCGCGCTGAGGTCCTCGGCGTGCACCTCGATCTCGGCGCTGCCGTACTCCAGCTCGTACGCCTGCGAGAGCGTCGCTCCGGGGAGCTTGCCCGCCTTGCGTACGGGGATGAAGCCCAGCCCGGCGCGGACCGCGGCCGGCGCGGCCAGGATGAAACCGCGCGCCTCCAGACCGACGATCTTCGTGGCCCCGTGGCGTACACAGAGCTCGGCGAGCGCGTCGGTCATGGCCGTGAAGGCCTCGAAGTCCGCGAGCAGGGGCGTGATGTCCTTGAACACCACGCCCGGCTTCGGATAGTCGGGGACATCACGGATGCGGCTGAGCAGGAGCTCCTGCGTGCCGACGGTCATCGACGCCTGCCGGAAGGACGGCCGCGGCCCCGGTTGCGCGGGCCGACGACGGCTCCGGCCGCCGCGGCGTCGCCCGGTGCGTCGTCCTGCGGCTCACCCCGCTCGTCCCCGGCGTCCTCCGCGGACTCGCCCTTGGCGGCAGCGGCGGCGCGCTTGGCGAGGACGCGCTTCTTGAGCGCCTTCATCTGCGGCTCGCGCTCCTTGAGGTCGGCGACGAGCGGCGTGGCGATGAAGATCGAGGAGTACGCACCCGCCGCGAGGCCGACGAACAGCGACAGCGAGATGTCGTTGAGCATGCCGGCGCCGAGGACACCGCCACCGATGAACAGCAGGCCGGCCACCGGCAGCAGCGCGACCACGGTGGTGTTGATGGAACGCACCAGCGTGCCGTTCAGGCTGCGGTTGGCGATCTCGCTGTAGGTGTAGCGGGTCTGCTTGGTGATGTCCTTCGAGCCCTCCTTGAGACCGTCGAAGACGACGACGGTGTCGTAGAGGGAGTAACCGAGGATGGTCAGCAGACCGATCACGGTGCCCGGCGTGACCTCGAATCCGACGAGTGCGTACACACCGATCGTGATGGTGAGGTCGTGGATCAGCGCGATCAGGGCGGCGATGGCCATCCGCCACTCGAAGGCGATCGCGAGATAGATCACCACCAGGAGCATGAAGATCGCGAGACCGGTCCATGCCTTGTTGGCGATCTGCTCACCCCAGCTGGGGCCGACGATCTCGGCGTTGATCTTGTCCACCGGGATCTGCAGGTTGTCAGAGAGGGTCTCGTTGACCTTGTTCGCCTGGGTCTGGTCGAGCTCACTGACCTGGATCCGCAGGCCGCCGTTGCCGAGCTCCTGGACGATCGCGTCGTGGCCCGAGGCCTCTTCCGCGTACGTCTGAGCCTGGCTGACCGAAACACTCGTCTTCGGGGTGGTGAAGACGGCGCCGCCCTTGAACTCGATACCCAGGTTGAGACCCTGCACCGCCAGGCCGACGATGGCCGTGATGGTGATCAGGATCGAGACCCCGTACCAGATCATCCGCTTGGCGACGAAGTCATAGCCGACCTCGCCGCGGTAGAGCCGGGCGCCGAGAGTGCCGAGTCGCGACATCTCAGGCCTCCTTCGGGTGGTCGGTGGGGGCGGAGGCGCGGCGGGAGCGGCGCAGCGGGGGCTTGGCACCGAGCCGCTTCGGGTCGAGGCCGGACCAGGGGTGGCCGTCCGCGAAGAACTTCATGCGGGCGAGCAGCGTCATGATCGGCTTGGTGAAGAAGAACACCACGACCACGTCGAGCACGGTGGTCAGACCGAGCGTGAACGCGAAGCCCTGGACCTTGCCGACGGTGACGAGGAACAGCACCGCGGCGGCGAGGAACGACACGAAGTCGGAGACCAGGATGGTGCGCCGGGCGCGCGGCCAGGCGCGCTCGACGGCCGGCCGGAGGGTGCGGCCCTCGCGGATCTCGTCCCGGATGCGTTCGAAGTACACGATGAACGAGTCCGCGGTGATACCGATCGCAACGATCGCACCACACACCGCGGGCAGGTTCAGGGCGAAGCCGATGCCGGGGCCGAGCAGGGACATGATCGTGTACGTCAGGATCGCGGAGACGATGAGGCTGAGGATCGCGACCAGAGCCAGGCCGCGGTAGTACGCCACCAGATAGATGATGACCAGCGCGAGACCGATCGCACCGGCGATGAGGCCCGCCTGGAGCTGCTCGCCGCCGAGCGCGGCACTGACGGTCTGGGTGCTCTGCGCCTCGAAGGAGAGCGGGAGCGCACCGTAGGACAGGATGTTGCCCAGGTCCTGCGCGGACTCCTGGGTGAAGCTGCCGGAGATCTCGGCACTGGCGCTCAGCGTCTGGTTCACCGACGGCGCGGAGACGACCTCACCGTCGAGGACGATGGCGAACTGGTTCATCGGGGGCTGCTGCTGCGACAGCTTGCTGGTGATCGCCTGGAACTTCTTCGAACCGCTGTTGGTGAAGTCCATCGTGACGATCCACATGCCGCGCTGCTGGTCGAGCTGGCCCTTGGCGTCGTCGACGTCCTTGCCGGAGACCTCGGCCGGGCCGAGTACGTACTTCTCCCACTCACCCGCGGAGTTCTTGCCACAGGCGAGGGTCGTGTCGCTGGGCTTGGCCTTGTCGCCGAGCGCGCCCCGGACCTTGTCGTTCCTGCAGTCGAGGGCCAGGAAGTCCTTCTGCAGCTTGTCCGCGGCCGCCGCGTCACCCGACGGAGTCGGCGTCGGAGTGGACTTGGGCGCGCCCGACCCGGAGGGAGTCGGCGTCGGCGCCTTCAGGGCCTCGGTCACCGCACGGCCCTGCGTGGTCGCCGTGGCCGTCGGCGTACCGGACGGCGGGGTGGCCGTCTCCGTGGCCTTGCCGTCCTTGGCCGTGCCCGACGCCGAGGCGCTCGGGGTGGGCTGCGGAGCCGTGGGAGTGCCGGCGGCGACGGTCAGCACCGGCCGGAAGTAGAGCTGGGCGGTGGTACCGACCTGCTCACGGGCCTGCTGGGAATTCGTCCCCTTGGGGATGTTGACGATGATGTTCTTCTCGCCCTGGGTCTGAACCTCAGCCTCGGAGACGCCCAGACCATTGACACGGCGCTCGATGATGCCGACCGCGGTGTTCATGTTGGTCTCGTTGATGGCGTTCTTGTTGGCGACGGTGTTCTTCGCCTCGAGCGTGATGGTCGTACCGCCCGCCAGGTCGATACCCAGACGCGGCGTGAGCTGACCCGCAAAGAACATTCCGCCCGTGAGCGCGACCATGGCGATCAGGATCAGTACCAGGGCACGCCCCGGCTTCCCCTGAGCCCCCGTGGGCCTTCGGCCCCTATTCGGTGCTGCCACCTTCTCGTTTCTCCCTGTCCAACCGTCCCGTGCCGGGTGTGCGCCGGGGCGGCCACGAAGTGTTGTGGGGACCTGCCCCCGCAGAAGTCAGCACGGCCCAGGGACCGCCGGGCGCCGATGGGCGCCGCCGCGGTCCCCGATCGTGGCTACTTCGCGTCGGACTCGCCGTTGGTCTTGCCGTCCTTGGACTCGATGTCCTTCGGCTCGGCGTCGCCCTCGGCCTCGGCCTCGTCCTTGACCTCGTCGGCCTCGGGCTTCTTGCCGAGGTCGATCTTGGCGTCGTCCGAGGTGTCGGAGTCCGTGGTCCCGGTCAGCGAGGAAGCGTCGTCCGGCACGACATGGCCGTCGACCTCGAGGTCGCCGTCGCCGTGCACGATGCGGTTGTACTCCGCGTCGTCGAGGACCGCGCCGATAGCGTTCTTGGCGTAGATGGCGTGGACGCCGGGGGCCACCTCGAGGAGGACCGTGTCGTCGTGCAGCTCCTTGACGGTGGCGTACATGCCCCCGATCGTCCGAACGCCGGTGCCGGGCTGCATATCGTTGCGCATCTGCGCAGCCGCCTGCTGCTTCTTCTTGGCGGACCGGGTCATCAGGAACATGGCCCCGATGAGCACGATGAAGGGGAGGAGGGTCACGAGAGACACGGGACGGAACTTCCTTCGCACGACCGCGCTGGTGAGGCGGCCTTATCTACGGGGGTGGGCACGCCGACCTGGAAGGTGCGGCATCGGCGGAGTCTAAGCGAGTCCGCATCGATGGAACAACGCCCAGCATCCCACCGTGGTTCCTGACCGTGCACCTATCCGCGCCGTTACGTCCCGAACAGCCCCGGTTGTCCGCTTGCGCCAGGGGCCTGCTGCGGCGGCAGAAGACCGAGATGCGCCCATGCTGCCGGGGTCGCGACCCTGCCGCGCGGGGTGCGGGCCAGCAGTCCCTCCCGTACCAGGAAGGGCTCAGCGACCTCCTCGACCGTCTCGCGCTCCTCCCCCACGGCCACCGCGAGGGTGGACAGACCCACCGGGCCGCCGCCGAAGAGCTTGAGCAGCGCCTGGAGCACGGCGCGGTCGAGGCGGTCGAGGCCGCGGGCGTCGACCTCGTAGACCTTCAGGGCCGCGGCGGCCACCTCGCGGGTGATCAGGCCGTCGGCCTTGACCTGGGCGTAGTCGCGGACGCGGCGCAGCAGCCGGTTGGCGATACGGGGCGTACCTCGGGAGCGGCCGGCGATCTCGGCGGCGCCGTCGGCCTCTATGCCGACGTCGAGGAGCCGGGCGGAGCGGTGGATGACCCGCTCCAGCTCGGCGGGGTCGTAGAACTCCATGTGTGCGGTGAAGCCGAAGCGGTCGCGCAGCGGGGGCGGCAGCAGTCCGGCCCGGGTGGTGGCGCCGACCAGGGTGAAGGGAGGGAGCTCGAGCGGGATTGCGGTGGCGCCCGGCCCCTTGCCGACGATCACGTCGACCCGGAAGTCCTCCATCGCCATGTAGAGCATCTCTTCGGCGGGGCGGGACATCCGGTGGATCTCGTCGAGGAAGAGGACCTCGCCCTCCTGGAGGGAGGAGAGGATCGCGGCCAGATCGCCGGCGTGCTGGATGGCGGGGCCGGAGGTGATCCGGAGCGGGGCGTTCATCTCCGCCGCGATGATCATGGAGAGGGAGGTCTTGCCCAGCCCGGGGGCGCCGGAGAGCAGCACATGGTCGGCGGTGCCGCCGCGCGCGAGGGCCGCTTTCAGGACCAGGTCCAGCTGCTCTCGGACGCGCTCCTGGCCGACGAACTCCTCCAGCGACTTCGGCCGCAGCGCCGCTTCGACCGCCTGGTCCTCGCCGTCGGCGGACGCGCCGACGAGCCGCTCGGTGGCGGTGTCGTCGGTCGGCGGTGCGGTGTCGTCCCAGTTCACAGTGGATTGCCTCGCGGGGTCGGCCGGGTGGGTCAGCGGGTGCGGGTCAGCCAGGTCGTCGGGTCAGCGGGTGCGGTTCAGGGTCTGCAGGGCGGCCTTCAGCAGCGGGCCCACCTGGGGCGTGCCGCCCCCGGCGACGGCGGCCTCGGCCTGCGGAGCGACCGCTGCGACCGCCTCGTCGGCCTCCCGGGTGGCATAGCCGAGCCCGATCAGCGCCGCGTGCAGCTGGTCGCGCCATGACGCGGATACGGCGGTGCCGATGCCCTGCCTGCCGATATGCGCGCCCACCGGCTCTCCCAGCCGGTCCTTCAGCTCCAGCAGCAGCTTCTGTGCGCCCTTCTTGCCGATGCCCGGCACGGCGGTCAGCGTCTTCTCGTCGCCGGTCGCCACGGCGACGCGCAGGGCGTCCGGGCTGTGCACGGCGAGCATCGCCTGGGCCAGCCGCGGGCCGACGCCGCTCGCGGTCTGCAGCAGCTCGAAGACCTGGCGCTCGTCGTCGTCCACGAAGCCGTAGAGCGTGAGCGAGTCCTCCCGTACGACGAGGGAGGTGGCGAGCTTGGCCTCCTTGCCGATGCGCAGCCGCGAGAGCGTGTTCGGGGTGCACAGGACGGCCATGCCGATGCCGCCGACCTCGATGACCGCGGTGGTGGGGGCGAGGGCGGCGACCGGGCCGCTCACGAAGGCGATCATGCGGTACGGCCTTTCGATGCGTGCAGTGCGACGGCTTGCTGGAGGCGGTTCTGCGCGGGGCCGCGCCAGATGTGACAGATGGCGAGGGCGAGAGCGTCCGCCGCGTCGGCGGGTCTGGGTGGGGCATCCAGCCGCAGCAGCCGGGTCACCATCGCTCCGACCTGTGTCTTGTCGGCCCGGCCGCTGCCAGTGACGGCGGCCTTGACCTCGCTGGGCGTGTGCAGTGCGACGGGGATGCCGCGGCGGGAGGCACAGAGCATGGCGATCGCGCTGGCCTGGGCGGTGCCCATCACCGTACTGACGTTGTGCTGGCTGAACACCCGCTCCACGGCGACGAATTCGGGCCGGTACTCGTCCAGCCATTGCTCGATGCCCTGCTCGATGGCGACCAGGCGGCTGCCGAGCTCGGCGTCCGCCGACGTACGTACGACGCCGACGCCGAGCATCGTCAGCGGGCGGCCCGCGACGCCTTCGACCACACCGACGCCGCACCGGGTCAGTCCGGGATCCACGCCCAGTACCCGCATCGTGCGCCCCCTCCCCCTTTGCGGCTAAACCGCCGCCGCTCTCGCGGAGGTGGCTGCTCGCCATCGTGGTTTCTCAATTGATGGTTTCGGTCCTCAGGCTAACCGGCGCCTCTGACAACGACGGCGGGCCGACGGGTGTGTCCCGTCGGCCCGCCGTTTGACCGCCCGTCAGGCGTCGACCTTCTCCATGACCTCGTCCGAGACGTCGAAGTTGGCGAAGACGTTCTGCACATCGTCGCTGTCCTCGAGCGCGTCGATCAGCTTGAAGATCTTGCGTGCGCCCTCTTCGTCGAGCTCGACCTGCATGGTGGGCAGGAAGTTGGCCTCGGCGGAGTCGTAGTCGATGCCCGCCTCCTGCAGCGCGGTGCGGACCGCGACCATGTCGGTGGCCTCGCTGACGACCTCGTACGAGTCACCCAGGTCGTTGACCTCTTCGGCGCCGGCTTCCAGCACCGCGCCCAGGACGTCGTCCTCGGACAGTTCGCCCTTGGGGACGATCACGACGCCCTTGCGGTTGAAGAGGTACGAGACGGAACCCGGGTCGGCCATCGAGCCGCCGTTGCGCGTCATCGCGACGCGTACGTCGGACGCGGCGCGGTTGCGGTTGTCGGTCAGGCACTCGATGAGCACCGCGACACCGTTCGGGCCGTAACCCTCGTACATGATCGTCTGGTAGTCGACGCCGCCCGCCTCAAGACCGCCTCCGCGCTTGACCGCGGAGTCGATGTTCTTGTTGGGGACGGAGCTCTTCTTCGCCTTCTGGATGGCGTCGACGAGCGTCGGGTTACCCTCGGGGTCCACGCCGCCGGTGCGGGCCGCAACCTCGATGTTCTTGATCAGCTTTGCGAAGAGCTTGCCGCGCTTGGCGTCAACCACGGCCTTCTTGTGCTTCGTCGTAGCCCATTTAGAGTGGCCGGACATCTGCCTGTCTCCTTCGCGTAACCAATTTCTGAACGAACCCCAGAGATCCTACCGGGATCGTGTCAGGACGCCGCGCGCACCATGTCGACGAAAAGGGCGTGCACCCGGTGGTCGCCGGTCAGTTCGGGGTGGAACGACGTGGCCAGGACATTGCCCTGGCGTACGGCGACGATGTGGCCCCCGTGCTCGGCGAGCACCTCGACCTCGGCGCCCACCGACTCCACCCAGGGAGCGCGGATGAAGACACCCTCGACCGGTCCGTCGTCCACGCCCGCGACCTCGACGGCCGCTTCGAAGGACTCGTTCTGCCGCCCGAAGGCATTGCGGCGGACGATCATGTCGATGCCGCCGAGCGTCTCCTGGCCCGAGCGCGGGTCGAGGATCTTGTCGGAGACCATGATCAGGCCGGCGCAGGTGCCGTAGACGGGCAGGCCCGCGGCGATCCGCTCGCGCAGCGGCTCCAGCATGCCGAAGAGCGCGACGAGCTTGGACATGGTGGTGGACTCGCCGCCGGGGATGACGAGGCCGTCGACCTCCGCGAGTTCCTCGGGGCGCCGGACCGGCCTGGCCACGGCGTCCGCCGCGGCCAGGGCGATCAGGTGCTCCCGTACGTCGCCCTGCAGAGCCAGAACCCCGATCACAGGGGAACCGGGAGTGGTCATTACCAGCCCCGGTTCGCGTAGCGCTCGGTCTCGGGGAGGGTGTCGCAGTTGATGCCGACCATGGCCTCGCCCAGGTTGCGGGAGGCGTCCGCGATGATCTTGGGGTCGTCGTAGAAGGTGGTGGCCTTCACGATGGCGGCAGCGCGCTTGGCGGGGTCGCCCGACTTGAAGATGCCGGAGCCGACGAAGACGCCCTCGGCGCCGAGCTGGCGCATCAGCGCGGCGTCGGCGGGAGTTGCCACACCACCGGCGGAGAAGAGGACCACCGGCAGCTTGCCCAGCTCGGAGACCTCCTTGACCAGCTCGTACGGGGCGCGGAGCTCCTTGGCGGCGGCGTACAGCTCGTTGTTGTCGTAGCCGCGCAGGCGAGCGATCTCGTTCTTGATCTGGCGCAGGTGGCGGACGGCCTCGACGACATTGCCGGTGCCGGCCTCGCCCTTCGAGCGGATCATGGCCGCGCCCTCGGCGATACGGCGCAGGGCCTCACCCAGGTTGGTGGCGCCACAGACGAAGGGGGTGGTGAAGGCGAACTTGTCGGAGTGGTTCACCTCGTCGGCCGGGGTCAGCACCTCGGACTCGTCGATGTAGTCGACGCCGAGGGACTGCAGCACCTGGGCCTCGACGAAGTGGCCGATCCGGGACTTGGCCATGACCGGGATCGACACCGCGTCGATGATCTCCTCGATCATGTTCGGGTCGGACATCCGGGCGACGCCGCCGTCCTTGCGGATGTCGGCGGGAACCCGCTCCAGGGCCATGACGGCGACCGCGCCCGCGTCCTCGGCGATCTTCGCCTGCTCGGCGTTGACCACGTCCATGATCACGCCGCCCTTGAGCTGCTCGGCCATTCCGCGCTTGACGCGCGCGGTGCCGGTCTCGGGGGCCTGCGGGGTGGTGGGGAGGGTGCTGGACACGGAGGGACCTCGCTCGGTGAAAGGAGTTGATGCCGCACTGATGCAACCCCCGAGGACCAGTCCACAGCAAGGGCCAATGAACAGCCTGTGGATCGTTTTGGAAGCGCGGGTGCCGGTGTGGCTGTCCGGCTCAGGTGCCCGGGCGGTCGGCGAGGGCTACGGGCGGCTCGTCGTCCATCTCGAAGGCCAGCGGGAACGGCGCGTGGCCGGCGAGCCGGAACCAGCGGACCGCACGGTGGCGGCGCAGCGCGCGCGCCGCGCGTACGGCGTCGTTGTGGAACCGGCGCGCCATGGGGACCCGGCGTACGGCCTGCGCGAGCTCGCCGGCGGCTTCCTCACCACCGGGGACCTGGCGCACCGCCTCGACCTGCACCGCTTCCCCGAAGACGGCCCGCAGCGCGGCGCTGAGCTCGCTCTCCGCGACCTCGCGCTGCTCCTCCTCCGCCTGTCGCGCGGCGTGCGCGGCCTCGTACAGCACGATCGACGCCGCCGGATCGAGCACGCCGGAGGTGGCGAGTTCCTGGGTGACCGAGGCGCGGCGCAGGAGCTGGGCGTCGAGGGCCGCTCGGGCTGCGTCGATCCGGGTGTGCAGCCGGTCGAGCCGTCCGGCGGTCCAGCTCAGATACAGGCCGATCGCGACGAGGGCGACGACGATCCAGATCAGGGTTTCGGTCACGGGCGGCAAGGCTACCGGTGGCCACGCCGGGCGTGAGAGCCCCCCTGGCCGGGGCTCAGCCCCGGACCCCGCGCCTCAAACGCCGGCGAGGCTGAACTCTCAGTCCCGTGCCAGTCCGAACCTCGCGCGAAAGCCCGTCGCCCTGTCGTCCGCCGCCACCGACGCCGCGCCGTCCGTCACCGTCTCGTACACCGACAGGATGTCCGCCCCCACCGTCGACCAGTCGAAGCGCCGCACATGTGCACTCCCCCGCTCCCGCAGCTCCGCCAGCCGCTCCGGGTCCCGGAGCAGCCGTACCGCCGCGGTCGCCAGCGCGTCCGCGTTCTCGTTCGCGAACAGCTCGCCCGCCGCCCCCTGGTCCAGCACCTGCGCGAACGCGTCCAGGTCGCTCGCCAGCACCGGCGCACCGGCCGACATCGCCTCGACGAGGATGATGCCGAAGCTCTCCCCGCCCGTGTTCGGCGCGACGTACAGATCGATGCTGCGCAGCAGGCGCGCCTTGTCCTCGTCGCTGACCATCCCGAGAAACTCGACCCGTGAGCGCATGTCGACGGGCAGCGAAGCGACCGCCTCCTCCTCGTCGCCCCGGCCCGCCACCAGCAGCCGCGTGTCCGGGCACTCCGCGAGAATCTTCGGCAGTGCCTGCATCAGCACCGGCAGGCCCTTGCGGGGCTCGTCGATACGCCCTATGAAGCCGATCGTGCCGCCCTGCCACTCCGCCTTCGGCTCGGCCTTGTCGAAGAAGCCGACGTCGACGCCGTTCGGGATGACGACCGCGTCCCCGCCCAGGTGCTCGACGAGCGTCCGGCGGGCGTACTCACTGACCGCGATCCGGGCGCTGATCTTCTCCAGCGCCGGCTGCAGTATCGGGTATGCGGCGATCATGGCGCGCGACCGCGGATTGGAGGTGTGGAACGTCGCGACGATCGGCCCCTGCGCCGCCCAGCAGCTCAGCAGCCCCAGGGAGGGCGAGGCCGGCTCATGGATGTGGATGACGTCGAAGGTTCCGTCGTGCAGCCAGCGCCGCACCCGTGCCGCCGACAGGAAGCCGAAGTTCAGCCGGGCCACCGAGCCGTTGTACGGGACGGGCACGGCCCGGCCCGCCGAGACGACGTACGGCGGAAGCGGTGTCTCGTCGTCCGCCGGTGCCAGTACCGACACCTCGTGGCCGAGCCGGATCAGATGTTCCGCGAGATCCCTGATGTGGAATTGGACGCCGCCCGGTACGTCCCAGGAGTACGGGCAGACGATGCCGATCCTCACGTCCGCTCCTCCCGGGGCTCGAGATCCGCGAGCCACAGCCGCTGCAGCATGTGCCAGTCCTCCGGGTGCTCGGTGATTCCCGTGGCGTAGGCATCGGCCAGCGCCTGTGTCATGGAGGACGTCTTCTCGGTCCGGGTACCTGTCTCCGGCACCTCGACAGGTGCGTGGATCCGGCCCTGCATCTTGGACTCGTCGGCATACCACAGCGTCACCGGCAGCAGCAGCGCGCCGGTCTGCTGGGCCAGCAGCGCCGGTCCGGCCGGCATCCGGGCCGTCTCCCCGAAGTACTTCACCTCGACGCCCGATGCCGACAGATCACGGTCGGCGACCAGGCAGACCAGGCTGCCGGAGCGCAGCCGCCGGGCCAGCGTGCCGAAGGCCGTGCCGCCGCTGTGGGGCAGCACCTCCATGCCGAGGCTCTCGCGGTAGGCCACGAACCGGTCGTACAGCGTCTCGGGCTTGAGTCGCTCGGCGACGGTGGTGAACGGGATGCCCAGGGTCCTGGTGACCCACACGCCCGCCAGGTCCCAGTTCGCCAGATGCGGCAGCGCGAGTATCACTCCGCGGCCGGAGGCGAGGCCGTCCGTCAGATAGTGGGCGTCCTTGATGTGAACGTTCTTCGCGACGCGCTCGGCGCTCCAGGTGGGCAGCCGGAACGACTCCATCCAGTAGCGCATGTACGAGCGCATACCTGCCTTGGAGAGCTCTGCGAGACGCTCGGGGGTCGCGTCGGGCACCACCCGGGCGAGGTTCGACTCCAGCCGCAGCACGCTCTTGCCGCGCCGCTTCCACGCGATGTCGGCGATGGTGCGGCCGAGGGCCGCGGCCGCCGGCTCGGGCAGCTTCTTGACGGTGCTCCAGCCGAGCCCGTACAGCCCGTCGGTCAGACGGTCCCGCATCACGTCGCCTCAGCCTCGTTCCCCTGTGCCGCGGCGGCGTCGGCCTCCGCGGACTCCCGTCGTACGGTCACCACCCGCTGCCCCAGCGTCACCAGGCTGCCGACGGCGACGATCCACAGTGCGATCGGCAGCAGTACGTCGATTCCGGGCACCCCGAAGTTGTTCAGTCCCGCCAGGCCCGCCGCGACCAGTGAGATCACCAGCCGCTCGGCCCGCTCGATCAGTCCGTTGACGGCGACCGGCAGGCCAATCGATTCGCCTCGGGCCTTGGTGTACGAGACGACCTGGCCGCTCGCCAGACAGAAAATGGCGACGGCGCACAGCACATTGTCGTTTCCCGTGCCCGCGTACCAGAGCGCGAAGCCGGCGAAGATCGCGCTGTCGGCGACCCGGTCGAGCGTCGAGTCCAGGAATGCCCCCCAGCGGCTCGAAACCCCCGCCTGCCGCGCCATGTTGCCGTCGACCAGATCGGAGAAGACGAACAGCGTGATGACGATCGTGCCCCAGAAGAACTCTCCCCGGGGGAAGAAGACCAGCGCACCCGCCACCACTCCGGCCGTGCCGACGAGGGTGACAGCGTCGGGGCTCACCCCACGTCGGAGCAGAAATGCGGCGAACGGTGTGAGGACACGCGTGAAGAATGCACGCGCGTACTTGTTCAGCATGGCCTTCCCGAGGGTTCGGTGGGCCGCATGGCCCCATCGGCCACCGGCTGGCCCATCGTAGCCAGGACCGACGTGCTCCAACGAGGCACACCCTCCTCCCGCGGTCGCGTACGACGTATGGACGCACCGTGACGTGAGTGGAAAGCTCGAAAGACCACCGCGGGCATCGCCGGAGCTGCACCCGAATGCCGTCCGGGGCCTTCTACACGGCTCCCCGCACCCGCGGCCCCCTCTCCTCACCGTGAAAAATCGATCGGGAGGCAAGAATCATGGGCGACAAGGCAAACGCACACCCCGGAGCCGCCGGCAGGGCAGCTACGGCCGACCGGCCCTCTTCCGTACGGAATGTGGTACTGGTCGGCCACTCCGGATCGGGCAAGACAACATTGATCGAGGCCCTCGCGCTGACCGCGGGAGCGGTCAACCGGGCGGGCCGGGTCGAAGACGGAGGAACGGTCTCCGACTACGACGAGATCGAGCACCGTCAGCAACGTTCCGTACAGCTCTCCCTCGTCCCCGTCGAATGGGGCGGGTACAAAATCAATCTGCTGGACACTCCCGGATATGCCGACTTCGTCGGGGAGCTCAGGGCCGGTCTGCGAGCCGCGGACGCGGCCCTTTTCGTTGTGTCGGCTGCGCAGGAGGCCGATGCGATCGCGGGCGCGACCCGCATGGTGTGGGAGGAGTGCGCGGCCGTCGGGATGCCGCGGGCGATCGTCGTCACTCATCTGGAGACCGCGCGCACCGACTTCGAGGAGCTGACCCGGGTCTGCGGCCGGATCTTCGGCGGGGACGACCCCGACGCCGTACTGCCGCTGTATCTGCCGCAGTACGGGGCCCGGACCCCCGACGGCCACGCCCCGGTCACTGGCCTGGTCGGACTGCTCTCCCAGAAGATCTTCGACTACTCCTCCGGCGAGCGTAAGGAGACCCTGCCCGATGCCGAGCAGACGCCGCTGATCGAGGAGGCCCGCAATCGGCTGATCGAAGGGATCATCGCCGAGAGCGAGGACGAGACGCTCATGGACCACTATCTCGGCGGCGGCGAGATCGACATCAAGACGCTGATCGAGGATCTGGAGAAGGCTGTCGCGCGCGGCATCTTCCACCCCGTGCTCGCGGCCGCACCCGCGCCGGAGGGCGCCAAGGAGGGCCTCGGCACTGTCGAGCTGCTCGAGCTGATCACGGGCGGATTCCCGACCCCGCTGGAGCCCGTGGCCCCCGCCGTCACAACCCCGCAGGGCGCACCGCGCCCGCAGATCAGCTGCGATCCCGAGGGCCCGCTGGTGGCCGAGGTGGTCAAGACCGCCTCGGACCCCTACGTCGGCCGGATCTCTCTCGTACGCGTCTTCTCCGGCACCCTGCGACCCGACGACACGGTGCATGTGTCGGGCCACGGGCTCGCCGACCGCGGGCACGAGGACCATGACGTCGACGAGCGCATCGGCGCGCTGTCCGCGCCGTTCGGCAAGCAGCAGCGCCCGCTCCCCCAGGTCATCGCCGGCGACCTCGCGTGCGTCGCGAAACTGGGCCGGGCCGAGACCGGGGACACGCTCTCGGCGAAGGACGACCCGCTGCTGATGGAGCCCTGGACGATGCCCGATCCGCTGCTGCCGGTCGCCATTCAGGCGCACAGCAAGGCGGACGAGGACAAGCTCTCCCAGGGGCTTTCGCGGCTGGTCGCCGAGGATCCGACGATGCGTCTGGAGCAGAACCGGGCCACGCACCAGGTGGTGCTGTGGTGCATGGGCGAGGCGCATGTGGATGTCGCGCTGGAGCGGCTGCGCAGCCGGTACGGGGTCCAGGTCGATGTGGTGCCGTACAAGGTGTCGCTGCGGGAGACCTTCGGCGACCGGTCGTCGGGCCGCGGGCGCCATGTGAAGCAGTCCGGTGGGCACGGCCAGTACGCGATCTGCGAGATCGAGGTGGATCCGCTGCCGCCGGGGTCCGGTATCGAGTTCGTCGACAAGGTCGTGGGCGGTGCGGTGCCGCGGCAGTTCATCCCGTCCGTGGAGAAGGGGGTACGCGCCCAGGCGGCGCACGGCGTCGCGGCCGGGTACCCGCTCGTCGACGTACGGATCACGCTGCTGGACGGGAAAGCGCACTCGGTGGACTCCTCCGACGCGGCCTTCCAGACGGCGGGCGCGCTGGCGCTGCGGGAGGCGTCCGCGGAGGCGCGTATCGATCTGCTGGAGCCGGTGGCCGAAGTGCGGGTGCTGGTCCCGGACGAGTACGTGGGTCCGGTGATGAGCGATCTGTCGGGGCGGCGCGGCCGGGTGGTCGGCACCGAGCAGGCCGGCGGGGCGCGCACGCTCGTACGGGCCGAGGTGCCGGAGATGGAGATCGGGCGGTACGCGGTCGATCTGCGGTCCATCTCGCACGGGACGGGCCAGTTCAGCCGCTCGTACGCGCGTCATGAGGCGATGCCTCCGCAGGTGGCCGCCAGGGTTCGCGAACCGTCCGAAAACGGGGCGTAGTTGACGCTGCCGCCCGCCCCGCCCCCTTGCGGCGGGCGGCATTTCACGGTCCTCTGACGAAGGCGGCACACCCCCGATACGCTGTGGTGCCCAGCTCAGAAGGTGTGCGGGGCGCGATAGTTGGGAACAGGCCGCAGTGCGGACGGGTGCGGCGATGGGGGCGGTAGTGGCCAACAACGGTTTTGATTTCACTCCCGGGGCTCAGGTCCCTCTCCTGGGCTCGGCCGGGCAGACGGCGGCGACACATGCGCTCGCCTCGGCCGCGTACCGCGACAGTCCCGTCGCGGATCTCCTCAAAGCCAACAGCGAGTGGCACAAGTCCGATGTGAAGAAGGGCAAGTTCTCGCTCTTCGAGCCGAATCTGGGCGAGGCGTTCTCGCGTGCCGTGCAGGTCCGGATGCTGGGCGGCGCCCGCAAGGCCCTGATCCAGTCCTTCGGCACCGAGCCGCAGGCCGTGGTCGAGCACTGTCTGGCCGCCACCCGTATCCGCAAGGAACGGGACTCCAGGCTCACCGCCGTGATGGCGGCCTTCGGGCTGCTCTTCCTTCCCGGACTGCTGCTCTGGCTGGGGGTCTTCCAGCTCCGCCGCACGATCGCGGGCGCCCAGAACAAGCGCGCCGGGGCGCTGGGCACCCTGCTGCTCGTGGCCATCGGCCTCCTCGCCGTGATCTTCCTGGTGCGGCTGCCGTTCGGCGGGTTCTGGGCGTACTACGTACGAGGCATGATCGTCGCCCCGGTCGTCGGCTGGGTGCTGGCCAAGCGGATCTGCGAGTCCACGGCGAAGGACATGCGCGCCCGCTGGACGAACCTCCTCGATGGCGGCGGCATCGGCGCGAAGGTGCCGGAGGCCGTGCCCGGAAGCCCGGGCGAGACCTCGCGCGAGCAGCTGCGCCAGGGCCTGGAGAAGCTCACCGCCGAGCAGCAGTCCAACGCCGTCTTCTACGCCGGCCCCAAGGGGATACTCGGCATGGGCACCCGCTGGGGCAGCTGGCAGCTGGCCGAGGAGCTGGTCTCCAAGGAGGCCGGCAAGGAGATCAACCAGTTCCGCAGCTATGACGTGATACGGGCGATCCACGACAAGCTGAAGCTGCTGGAGCGCGGTCCGCTGAACTCCGGCGGCTTCCCCACTCCGTCGGTCAAGCACTGGATCGTGGCGCCGGTCGGTGAGAACGCCGGGGAGGTGTCCCGGCCGGACGGCCAGGACGTGGACACCTTCCAGGTCAAGAACCACGAAATACAGCGGATCTGCAACCACCAGCAGTTCGGCGGCGGAAACCGCCACTATCTGGGCGTGCAGTTCACGCTCTGGGACGGCCAGTTGGTGATCACCATGATGATCACCGTGACCGTGCTCCACGAGACGCTGCGCGTCGAGGTGACCGGGCATGCGCTCGGCCCGGTGCACTCGCTGTTCACCACCAAGCCCAAGCCGAAGACCGTCACGGTCGCCAAGACGGTCCGGTTCTGGGAGACGGTCGACCGGCAGCTGCCGCTGGTGGAGGCACCCGAGGTGGTGCGGCTCGCGGTGCGCGCGCCCTTCACCTGGTACCCGCCGCTGCTGGACTTCCTGGGCGGCAAGCTGGTACTGCCCGAGCCGTTCGGACTGCGGCACGCCTGGGCGGAGAAGCCCTGGCGGCACCGGTTCATGGCGGACGACGCGATGCGCGCGGCGACGCCTGTGCTGCGTGTGACGCATGCCGCGGCGATGAAGGTGCTCGAGGAGAACGGCGTGGACACCGAGCGCTTCGGTAACCGCTCCATGGTCGTCAGCGCTTTTGTCCAGGACCCGACACCTCGCACGGCCGATCTCTACGACGCGTAGCGGTGCCTGGCCCGAGGGCCTGATCCGGACGACAGGCCTACGCGGGCCAGGCCTCGGCCAGCATCTTGCGCGTATCGGCGAGAAGCTGCGGCAGCACCTTGGTGTGCCCGACGACCGGCATGAAGTTGGTGTCCCCGCCCCAGCGCGGCACGACGTGCTGGTGCAGATGCGCGGCAATGCCGGCTCCGGCGACCGTGCCCTGGTTCATCCCGATGTTGAAGCCGTGCGCCCCCGAGGCCTTGCGCAGCGCGGTCATCGCGTGCTTGGTGAACAGCGCGAGCTCGGCGGTCTCCGCCTCGTCCAGCTCGGTGTAGTCGGCGACGTGCCGGAAGGGCACCACCATCAGATGCCCGCCGTTGTACGGGTAGAGATTGAGCACCGCGTAGACGCGCGAGCCGCGGGCGATGACCAGCCCGTCCTCGTCCGACTGGGAGGGGATGGAGCAGAAGGGACAGCCGTCGTCGGCCCCTGGCCCGGTCGGCTTGTTCTCGCCCTGGATGTACGCCATGCGATGTGGCGTCCACAGGCGCTGGAACGCGTCCTGCGTCCCCACTCCGATCTGCTGCTCCGGCTCACTCGTCATGCTGTGCAGCATATGACTTCACCCGGCCGGGAAGGCCAGAGACCCCCGCAGTGCCGATCGCACCGCGGGGGTCTCGTATGCCGTGTCCCGGGTCAGAGCTGGACGCGCTCCTCGACGACCTTCGCGATCTTCGCGATGGCCTCGTCGACCGGGATGCCGTTCTCCTGCGAACCGTCGCGATAGCGGAAGGAGACCGCGCCGGCGGCCATGTCCTCGTCGCCCGCGATGACCATGAAGGGCACCTTCTGCTTCTGGGCGTTACGGATCTTCTTCTGCATACGGTCCGACGAGGAGTCCACCTCGACCCGCAGCCCCTTGGCCTTCGCCTTGGCGGCGAACTCCTGGAGGTACGGGATGTGGGCGTCACCGATCGGGATGCCGAGCGCCTGCACCGGCGCGAGCCAGGCCGGGAACGCGCCCGCGTAGTGCTCGAGCAGCACCGCGAAGAAGCGCTCGATCGAGCCGAACAGCGCGCGATGGATCATGACCGGGCGCTGCTTGGTGCCGTCCGGACCGGTGTACTCCAGGTCGAAGCGCTCGGGCAGGTTGAAGTCCAGCTGGACGGTGGACATCTGCCAGGTGCGGCCGATGGCGTCCTTCGCCTGCACGGAGATCTTCGGGCCGTAGAACGCGGCGCCGCCCGGGTCCGGGACCAGCGGGAGGCCCTGCTTTTCGGCCACCTTGCGCAGCGTCTCGGTGGCCTCCTCCCAGACCTCGTCGGAGCCGACGAACTTCTCCGGGTCCTTGGTGGAGAGCTCCAGATAGAAGTCGGTCAGGCCGTAGTCGCGCAGCAGGTTCAGCACGAAGGTCAGCGTCGAGTCGAGCTCGTCCGCCATCTGCTCCTTGGTGCAGTAGATGTGCGCGTCGTCCTGCGTGAAGCCGCGGGCCCTGGTCAGACCGTGCACGACGCCCGACTTCTCGTACCGGTACACGGTGCCGAACTCGAAGAGGCGCATCGGCAGTTCACGGTAGGAGCGGCCGCGCGCATCGAAGATCAGGTTGTGCATCGGGCAGTTCATGGGCTTGAGGTAGTAGTCCGTGCCCTCGTCCAGCTGCATGGGCGGGTACATACCGTCGGCGTACCAGTCGAGGTGGCCCGAGGTCTCGAACAGCTTCCCCTTGGTGGCGTGCGGGGTGTAGACGAACTCGTACCCCTCCTCCTCGTGCCGCTTGCGCGAGTAGTCCTCCATGACCCGGCGGACGACGCCGCCCCTGGGGTGGAAGACCGCGAGGCCGGAGCCGATCTGGTCGGGGATGGAGAACAGGTCCAGCTCGGAGCCGAGCTTGCGGTGGTCGCGCTTCTCGGCCTCGGCGAGGAACTCCAGGTGCGCCTTCAGCTCCTCCTTGGAGGGCCAGGCGGTGCCGTAGATGCGCTGCAGCATCGGGTTCTTCTCGCTGCCACGCCAGTACGCGGCGGCGTTGCGCATCAGCTTGAACGCCGGGATGTTCCGGGTGGTGGGCAGGTGCGGACCGCGGCAGAGGTCCTTCCAGCACAGCTCACCGGTCTTGGCGTCCAGGTTGTCGTAGATGCTCAGCTCACCGCCGCCCACCTCGACGTCCGCACCGTCGTCGGAGGAGGCGGAGCCCTTGATCCCGATGAGCTCCAGTTTGTACGGCTCGTCCGCGAGCTCCGCGCGAGCGGCCTCGTCGGTCACCACCCGGCGGGAGAAGCGCTGGCCGCGCTTCTGGATCTCCTGCATCTTCTTCTCGATGGCCTTGAGGTCATCGGGGTGGAAGGGCTTGTCGACATCGAAGTCGTAGTAGAAGCCGTCCTTGACGGGCGGGCCGATGCCGAGCTTGGCGTCGGGGAAGAGTTCCTGCACGGCCTGCGCCATGACGTGCGCGGTGGAGTGGCGCAGGATGCTGAGGCCGTCCTCGGAGGAGATCTCGACGGGCTCGACCTCCTCGCCGTCCCTGATCTCCTGCGCGAGGTCCTTGAGCTCACCGGCGATGCGGGCGGCGACGATGGTGCGCTCGCCGGCGAAGAGGTCGGCTGCCGTGGTGCCCGTGGTCACCACGCGCTCTTCCCGCTCGGAATCGCGTTGGATGATCACACGGACGTCTGACACCGGTCTCTCCTGACTGAGGGGGCTCGCGCATGGCGTACCGCCATGGCACTACGGATCCTACCGAGGCGGGGACGTCACTCGCGAAACGGTTGTTCCGAGCTGGGGCTCCGCCCCGGACCCCCGTACGGCCTTCGGCCGTGTCCTCAATCGCCGGACGGACTGACAATGTCAGCCCCGCCGGCGATTGAGGGGCGGAGCCCCAGGTACGGGAACCCCGTCACTCCCCCTGGCACGCCTCCTCGAAGAAGTCCAGGTTCTCGTACAGCGACTTCATCAGCCGGTCCCGCTCCGCCTCATCCACCTGCACCGGCACCACGTTCGACGCATCCGTCAGCCGTCTGAAGCCCCCGCGGCTCTCCAGCCGGCCCACCACCCGGATCGGCAGTCCGACCAGATGCGCATGGCCCGCCGTACGGTACGAGTCCTCGTCGAGCGCCACCCGCACATGCGGCACCTCCGCCCCGGCCAGCACCCGCAGGCGTACCGTCCCCTCCCCGCGCGGGCCCGAGCGCCGCATCCGGACCACCGCGCCCGTGATGCGGACCGGCACGGACGGCTCGTCCTGGAGATAGCGCGCGCCCGCCTCGCGCAGCGCGGGCAGATCCCCCGGCGAGAACTCCACCGCCTCCGACCGCGGCGCGAACCCTTGCGGCACTCCCGCCGCGGGCGACCACTCCAGCGCGATCCGCGTCCCCTCCGAGCCGCGCACCAGCGCGATCACGGCGTCCGTCAGCTCCCGGCTCACACCTGCCTGCACCGCCGCGTCGAAGGCCTCCATACCGCCGGTCGCCCGCTGGTAGTCGGCGGCCTCCCGGGCCGCGTGGAGCGCCTGGTACAGCCGGACCGTGATCGCGCGACCGCTCTCCACCGGCACGAACGCGGTGAGGGTTCGCCCACCGGGCGCCGGTCCCACCAGGACCCCTTCCAGCGAGGCCTGCGCCTGCCGCCGGTGCCGCGCGCCGTAGTAGCCCGCCCGTCCGCGGGCGGCGAGCGCCCCCGCCATCAGCATCTGCCGGGCGGCCGCCCGCAGTTGCTCCTGTACGGTCCACGAGGCGGCGCCCAGAGGCCCCTGCGGCACATCGCGCCACCACCGGATCTCGTCGCTGGGCACGGTCAGCCCGACCAGCACCTCACGGGCCGAGGGCGCGGCGCTGCGCGCGAGCGCGACGAGCGCTTCGCCCAGCAGATCCTCACAGTCCGGGAAGGCCCTGCTCTCCGGTACGAGCAGACTCGTTCCGCCCGCGCCAGGACCCGGCGGCGTCCAGCGCGCATAGCGCCCCACCGCTCCCCCGCGCCGCCGCCAGCCGTGCCGGTCGAGCAGCGCGCCGAGGACGACGGGGTCGACCTGCGCCGGGTCCGGCTCCCCGTTCCCGTACCAGACTCCCGGCACGTCTCCTGTTGGATGGGGGCGTGTGCCTGGCGGTGTCACTTCGTCGACGGACTCGTCGAAAGGCCGGTGCATCAGGGTTTCCCTCCCGCCCCGACCCTCGTCATGATCTCGCAGAGCGCCCGGTCGTCGAAGATCCGTGAGGTCGGTATCCGCACAGTGGTCCTGCGCCTGCCCGTCACCGGGTGGCCGGCCAGGTTGGTCCAGTAGCAGCAGTGCCGCAGATCGAGCCGGTCGTGACTGGCGCGCAGCCACTCGCCCTGGGTCCGGGGGACGAGCATCACGACAAGGATCTTGTGCACCGAGACGGGGGTGCGGGCCAGCTTCACCAGGTGGTCGTTGTCGAGCGTGAAGGAGAAGGCGGGGCCCGGCGGGTGCGGGGGGATCTGGTACGTGCACTTGAGCTGCACCTTGATGGTCACCTCGTCGTCGACCGTGTGTCCGGCTGAGCTGTGACTGACATGCCAGTCGATGCCGTTGTCGGGAAACGGCTGCGACAGCGAGCAGCCGGCCGCCGCGGCGACCGCGTGCAGATAGCCCACCTGGAGTGTCTCCATGCAGGCGGTGGTGGCGAGTGCGCCGCGCAGCGGAGCTGTCCGCTGGGGCAGCAGCCCGCCCGGTTCGGGCTGCGCGAGCGCCATGGCTCTTCGTGCCTTCCGGGCTGTGCCGATGAGTGTCCCCACAACGGGGCGTCAACTTCCGTACCCCTCATCTGTGTTGTCACCGTCCTGAGTACGGCGCAAACAGCCCGGGTATCACCGATTCGGGCAGGGGGATCTCGCCATCTGCCAGGCACCTGCGAGGAGTTCGGGGATGACGCTCTGGTATGACGGCCCCCTGGCCGCATTTGACACTGAGACCACCGGAGTCGACGTCGAGGAGGACCGGATAGTTTCGGCCGCCGTCGTCGTCCAGGACATGACGGGCGGACGGCCGCGCGTCACACGCTGGCTGATCAATCCGGGGGTGCCCGTACCGCCGGGCGCCACCGAGGTGCACGGGCTCACCGACGACCATCTGCAGCGCAACGGCCGCTGGCCGGCGCCGGTGATGGAGGAGATAGCCAGGGCGCTGGCCGAGCAGTGCGCCGTCGCCCGGCCGCTCGTGGTGATGAACGCGCCCTTCGATCTGACCATTCTCGACCGCGAGCTGCGGCGGCACCGGGCTTCGTCGCTCGGCCGCTATCTGGAGAACGTCCCGCTGTGCGTACTGGACCCGAGGGTCCTGGACAAGCATCTGGACCGCTATCGCAAAGGCCGCCGCACGCTCACCGATCTGTGCGCGCAGTACGAGGTGGTGCTGGACGGCGCCCATGACGCGGCCGCGGACGCGACGGCGGCGCTCGAGGTCGTACGGGCGGTGGCGCGGCGATTCGCCTCGCGGATGGAGCGGCTGTCGCCGGCCGAACTGCACACCTTGCAGGCGGTGTGGCACGCGGCTCAGGCGCGCGGGCTGCAGGCGTGGTTCGCCCGCAGTGGCACTCCCGAGATGGTGGACCCGGCGTGGCCGCTGCGGCCCGAACTGCCCGCGGCAGCCTGACCCGTGCCTCACTCCGTACAACAAGAAAGCCGGTCCGTCATCGACGGACCGGCCTCTCCCGGTGGGCGATACTGGTTTCGAACCAGTGACCTCTTCGGTGTGAACGAAGCGCTCTCCCACTGAGCTAATCGCCCGGGAACGCACTGAACCATACAGGCCCCTGCGGGTTTCCTTCAAACTCTGCCGAGGTACGCCGTGAGCCCGCGCCGTCCGCCGCGCATCATCGCCGCGTGGTTGGCGACGAAGACCGGCCGGCAGGGCAGCGCCAGCCGCCTCATCAGCGGCTTGCGCACCTCCACCTCCTGTTCGTACACGGCGCGGGTGCCGGAGCCGTCCTCTTTCAGCGTCCACCGAGCCCAGCCCTCGAGGTCCCCCTCCATGCCCGCTTCGAGAACGCCGGCGGACGGGTCGTGCCGCTGGGCGCGGGCGGTGATGAGCAGGTCGTACGGGAGGAAGGAGCGGAAGCGCGCTGTGCCGGTGTGCTCGTCGACCGGGGTCACCTCGCGGACCTGCGGCCACCACAGGGGATAGTCCTCGGCCCGCTCCAGCACCGCGTACACCGCGTCCGGGCGGGCGGTCAGGTCCCAGACGGTGCGGAAGCGGAAGTGACTCCAGTTCATGGGACCAAGTCTGCTCCCGCGGCGGCGTACTCACTCGCGATCTGAGTATCCGCACGCATGCCATGAGGTGTGGCGGGGGCCACACTTCCGGCCATGGAGAACGTTCCGCCACCCGCCGAGGAACTGGCGATCCTCGACCGCGAGCTGGTCCGACTGGACGCTCGCCGGGCCCAGTTGCTGGCCCGCAGAGCCTGGCTGCTCAACGCGATACGGCCGCCGGCCGCGCCCGCGATGCCCGCCGCACCGGTCGCGCGGCCCTTCGCCGCGCCGCCGTCCGAGGCCTCGCCCCCGAATGTGCAGAACCTGCTGCTCACTCTCGGTGGCATTCTGCTGACCATCGCCGCGATTGCGTTCACGCTGGTCAGCTGGGGTCACTTGGGCATCGGCGGGCGCTCGGCAGTGCTCGGCGCCGTGACGGTCGCGGCGCTCGCCGCGCCGGTCGCGCTGCTGCGCCGACGGCTCACCTCGACCGCCGAGGTGGTGGCCGCGCTGGGCCTGGTGCTGATGGTGCTCGACGCGTACGCACTGCACCGGGTGGCACTGGCCGACACCGACGGGCTCGGCTACGCGGCCTTCGCATCGGCGGCGCTCACCGCGCTCTGGGCGGCGTACGGGCTGTCGCTGGACGAGCTGCGGATTCCCCTGCCGGTGGCGGCGCTCACCGCGCAACTCCCGCTTCCGCTCTGGGCGCTGACCGGCGCTGCGGGCGCGCCGTCGATGGAGTGGGCGCTGCTGGCGACCGCCGCGCTCGATGTGGCGGTCGCGCTGTGGGCGAAGCCGGCCGGCGTACGGGCCATCGTGGCCACCGGTGGCGCGACGACGGGCGGTTGGGCGCTGCTGATCGGCGGCTCGCAGTCGCTGGCGGCGGACACGCCTCTGGAGGCGATCCCGCCTGCCGTGCTGCTGCTCGCGGCGGCAGCCCTGGCACTGTTCGCGGCCTGGCGCGCACCGTCGGCCGCGGTCGCGTCCTCCGCGGCCGCGGGTCTCGCGGTGATCGCGGCGGTGGGCGGCGTGGTTCGCGCGGGGGTGCCGGAGGGGTGGGCGGTTCTGGGCTATCTGCTGTGCGCGGTGGCCCTGTTGGGGCTCGTACGAACGGGCCTGCCGGGCCGGCTGACCACTGGGCTGAACGGCGCGTCCGGCGCCGTGCACGCACTCGCCGTCCTCTGGTCGCTGCCGCTGGTGGCACTCACACTGGCGGGTCCGCTGACCGGCTTGGAGGACATCTGGTCGGGCGCGCCGGCGGGCGCCCGCGAGGCACTTGGCCTCGACCTTCCGCCATCGGCCCTGCCGGCACCCCCGGTGATCCTGCTGCTGGTGGCCACGGTCCTGGCGGCGGCCTCCCGCCTGCCGTGGCCGGGCGCGGCCGCCGCGGCGACCCCGGGCACGCCGGGCCCCACAGAGGGACCCTCCGGACCCGCCGGGGCTCCGGGCACCTCAGCGCCCACCGGCGCGGCAGCGGGCGCCGCCTGGGGCGGCTGGGCTCCGTCAGGCGGTGCCGGGGCGGCCCGGCCCGCCGGGCCCGCGGTCTCCGGTGTCGCCCGGCGGGCCCTCGCCGCCTGCGGTGCCCTCGTCCTCGCCTGGGCAGGGCTGCTCGTGCTGCCGTCCTCACTGGACCTCAATTACCCGGCGACCGTGACGCTCCAGCTCCTCCTCACCGCGGCCGCCCTCGCGCTCGCCGTGCGCCCGGGGTGGGTCACCCGGCACGCACCCACCGGTGACGCCGTCGCCCTGGCCTGCGGCCTCGTCGGCGCCGTGAGTGCCGGCCTGCTGTCCCTGGCCACCCGCCCCGCGACCTTCGCGGTGCTCGGGACCCTGGTCGTCGCGTTCGCGGCGGCAGCGGTCACCACCAGGGCGCACCGGGCCGTACAGGCAGTTCTCGCCTGTGCGGGGACCGTCTTCGCGACCGCGCTCGTCGGTGCCGTCGGCGCCGCCGCCGAACTCCCGCCTCACCGCGTCGCGTTGACGCTCCTCGCCGTCCCCGCCGCGGTGGCCCTCCTCGCCGCCCGGCCGGGCCGCCACCCGGTCGCGCTCCCGATGGAGTTCACCGGCGCCTCGGCGGGCCTCCTCGCGGTCGCACTCGCCACCGGCCACCGGCCGACCCTGGCCCTGGTGCTCGCGCTCTGCGGCGTGATCGCCGCGGGCACCGCAGTGCGGGCCGAGCGCCGCCCCGCCGCCGGATACCTCGCGGCGGTGCTGTTCGTACTGGCCACGTGGGTGCGGCTGGCCGCTTCGGACATCGCGTCCCCGGAGGCGTACACCCTGCCCGTCACGGTCCCCGCGCTCGTCGTGGGAGTTCTGCGCCGCCGCCGCGACCCGGAGGCGCCCTCCTGGACGGCGTACGGCCCCGGTCTCGCCGCGACGCTCGTGCCGAGCCTCTTCGCGGCCTGGGGCGACGAGCACTGGCCGCGTCCGCTGCTGCTCGGCCTCGCGGCCCTGGCCCTGACGCTCGTCGGCGCCCGCCTGCGTCTCCAGGCGCTGCTGGTGCTCGGCGGCGCGGTGCTGGCCCTCGACGCGCTGCACGAGCTGGCGCCGTACGTGGTCCAGGCCGTCGGCGCGCTGCCCCGCTGGCTGCCGCCCGCGCTCGCCGGTCTGCTGCTCCTCGCGGTGGGCGCCACCTACGAGCAGCGGCTGCGCGACGCCAGGAAGCTGCGGGACACCCTCGGCCGGATGCGCTGAGCGGCAAGCACGGGACGGGCACCGGACAGACACCGGACAGGCACGAAAACGCCGAAGGCCCGGAGACGTTGACGTCTCCGGGCCTTCGGTCCGGGTGGGCGATACTGGGTTCGAACCAGTGACCTCTTCGGTGTGAACGAAGCGCTCTCCCACTGAGCTAATCGCCCGGGCACTCGGGAAACATTACCCCATGTCAGCGAGTCCCCCCGACCATTTTCCGGGTCACTCGTCGATCTTCCAGGGCATCACGATCCCGAACTTCCAGACGTAGATTCCGACCAGTACGGCAATGATCACAAGACCGATCGTGGTCAGGATGATGTTGCGTCGCCGCACCTTCGGATCGAGCGCCCGCTGCGCCGCCTCGGTGACCTTGCGCTTGGTCCAGCGCAGCACCAATTGGGCCCAGACGAACTCGGTCGCCCAGATCGCCATACCGCCGAAGATCACCAGCCAGCCGGGTCCCGGCAGCGGCAGCATCACGACACCGGCGGCGACCACCGCGAGGCCGACGATGAAGACCGCGACCTGCCAGCTCAGATGCAGCGTCCTTGACCGCTTGATGAAGTGGGGCGCCTTCGAGCCGAGCTCCGGCTCCTTCGCCGCCGTCCCGCCCGCAGACCCGTCCGTGGCCCCGTCCGCCGTCACGTCCCCCGTCGCGGGCGTCGCGACCGTCTCCGCGACGACCTCTCCCCGCTCGTCACTCTCCGCATTCATGAGGCCCAACCTACCGGATTGATCCTCGTCACCGGAATGGCCGTATGACACAAAGTGACGCACCGCCGTACGAGCGACATGAAGGATCACAAAACGGTCAGAGGGGTTTACAACGGCACCGTAGGTGGCATGTCGATTTCGCCGACGTGCGAATCCCCGAGCGCACACTGAGCGAAAGGCCCTGGCGCTTATGAACACCACGGTCAGCTGCGAGCTGCACCTGCGCCTCGTTGTATCGAGCGAGTCTTCACTGCCTGTACCCGCGGGCCTGCGGTATGACACGGCCGATCCTTATGCCGTGCACGCCACCTTCCACACCGGAGCCGAAGAGACGGTCGAGTGGGTGTTCGCCCGCGATCTTCTCGCCGAGGGCCTGCACCGGCCCACCGGCACGGGCGACGTCAGAGTCTGGCCGTCCCGTAGCCATGGCCAGGGCGTCGTCTGCATCGCGCTGAGCTCCCCGGAGGGCGAAGCCCTGCTCGAGGCCCCGGCGCGGGCCCTGGAGTCGTTCCTGAAGCGGACCGACGCCGCGGTGCCACCCGGCACCGAGCATCGTCACTTCGATCTCGACACGGAGCTTTCGCACATCCTGGCCGAAAGCTGAGCCAGGCAGCGAGCTGCACGGCGCCGTCCGACTCGGGGAGACGGCGCCGCGCGGACAACCACATACGGCGGACACCGGCGCCGTCACCGCGGAATCCATCGCGGTGACGGCGCCGGTGCGCTCTCGGCACGAACGGCTAGAGTCAGCGCAATTCGGCGGGCACCGGCCCGCAGCAGGCCAGGGAGCGAATCGTGCTGATCCCCCACGACACCCGGATCGCCCTCGACACCGTCGTCGATCTGGTGAACACCGCACCGGAGAGCGGGCAGAACGACGGGCTCGCCGACATAGCGGCACTGTACGAATTCGCAACGAACCACAGCGTGAGCGGCGTGGGCGACCTGAGCCGGCGGGACCTGAAGGCCGTTCACGGCGTACGCGGACTGTTCGCGGAGATCTTCGCGGCGCCCGACAGCCGTAGCGCCGCCGAGCTGGTCAACCAGCTGGTGGCGGCCGCGGGGACCACCCCGCAGCTCACCGACCACGACGGCTACGACTGGCACGTGCACTACTTCGCGCCGGGCGCCTCGATCGCCGACCATCTCGCGGCGGACTGCGGGATGGCGCTGGCCTTCATCGTCGTCGCGGACGAGCAGGAGCGGCTGCGCCGCTGCGAGGCCCCGGACTGTGGACGCGCCTTCGTCGATCTTTCTCGCAATCGCTCGCGTCGCTACTGCGACAGCCGGACCTGCGGCAACCGCCTGCATGTCGCCGCGTACCGCGCGCGCCGCAAGGAAGCGGCGGGCTGAGCCTCACCGGCCCGCCCTCACAGCACGAACAGATCGTGCACCGCGGCCATGAGCAGCAGGAAGCCGATCACCGCAAGGAAGATCATCAGGGGCGGCTGGGAGAGAGCGAAGAGGCAGCCGCGGGGCTCTTCGGTCGGTGCGGGGGCCTGGCCCCGTGAGGTATCGAGCATCTCGGGGTGATGATGACGCAGCGCGGCCGGTCGTGATCGACCAACACGCCCCGCGAATGCGCTAGTTCATCAAATTCCGTGCTTCTTGAGGATCGCCTCGATGTCGCTGAAGTCCTCGCCGGTACCCGTCGCCTTCGGCTTCGCCTTGGACTGGGATTGGGGCTGGGGCCGGGCTTGAGGCTGGGCGACCGGACTGCCGCCCTGCCGGAGTGCGGGAGCGGACGCAGCCGGGGCGACCGCCTCGCGCTCTGCCGCCCTTGCGGCGGCCTTGCGCTCCTTGCGCGTCCCACCGCCGCGCCGCTCGATGGCCCGGGTGGTCATGAAGAGCAGCAAGGCGCCGCCGAGCAGGCCGAAGCCGAGCCAGGCGGAGGGGCTGAAGGCCGTGTCCACGGCCCATTCGACCGCGCCGGTCAGCACCAGTCCGATCGGGACCAGGGAATAGGCGGCTATGCGCGTCGCGGCCAGGAAACGCTTGCGGTACGCCGTGACGGCGGCGATGCCCAGGCCCGCCACGGACACCGCGGAACAAATGGTCTCGGCAAGCATCCGGTCCTCCAGGCTTCGGCGGGCATGTACGGGTACGTCCCCTCCATCGTGCACCGTCGGGCGGTGTCCGGGCCACGGTCACGTACGACCTCAGGGAGATCTCCGGGACGGCCTCCTCCCCAGGTCCCGGTCGGCCCGCACGGCGGCGGGCTGGGACACTGGTCCCATGAGCGACTCCACCACCGCCCGCCCCGTCGTGCTCGACGTCTGGTGCGAGCTCCAGTGCCCCGACTGCCGCAGCGCCCTGGGCGATCTGCGGGCCCTGCGTGAGCGGTACGGCGACCGGCTGGAGCTGCGGCTGCGGCACTTCCCCCTCGACAAGCACAAGCACGCGTTTGCCGGCGCGCAGGCCGCGGAGGAGGCGGCCGAGCAGGGCAAGGGCTGGCCCTACGTGGAGGCGGTGCTCGAGCGCACCGGCGAGCTCGCGGCGAAGGGCGAGCCGTTCCTGGTGGAGGTCGCGCGCGAACTGGGCCTGGACGCCGAGGAGTTCGACACCGCCCTGATCGACGGACGGCACATTCTGATCGTCGACGCCGACCAGGCCGAGGGCAAGGCGATCGGCGTGACAGGCACTCCGACGTACGTCATCGACGGTGAGCGCCTCGACGGCGGCAAGAGCCAGGAAGGGCTGCGGGCGCGCATCGAGGAGATCACCGACCGGCTGCTCGGCGGCTCCGAATCCGAGTCCCGTTCCGGCTCCGGCTCCGGCTCCGATGCCTAGAGCAGCTGCTTGAAGAGGTTGACGGCGGTCGTCTCGTAGCCGAGTGACTCGTAGAGCCTGATGGCCGGGGTGTTGCCCGCGAAGACATGCAGTCCGAGCAGCTCCGCCCCGGCTTCCCGTGAGACGCGTTCGGCCAGGAGCATCAGGGCCCGGCCGTGGCCCCGCCCCCGGAACTCCTCGGCGACCTCGACGTCGAACACGTACGTGCCCTGCTCACCGGGGCGCACTTCGCGCGCGGCGACCCACACATGCCCCACCACGGCGCCGTCGGCGGTCAGGACGCTGAACCAGGTGCCCGCCGTCGCGAGTCCGTCGGGGAGGTTGCCCGTGTGATCGGCCAGGGACTTGGCGCGGGCCTGCTCCTCCGGCACGCCCCGGTCCATCCAGTTCTGTGCGTAGCTGTCGATCGCCCTGACCAGCCACCGCTCGTACTCCGCCTCGCTCATGGGGCGGCCCTCGACGCCCGCGGGGAGCGCCGGGGGCTCCGGCGGGAGTTCCTTGAGCATGTTGCGGCCGCGCTCGGTGTAGCCGAGGGCCGACGCCATCCGGAGCGCGGTCGCGGCATCGGCCGGTACGGAGACGCCGACCTGGGTGCAGCCCCAGCCGCGCAGCACTTCCTCGGCCGCCAGCGCGGCGACCGTTCCCCTGCCGCGCCGACGGTCGGGCTCGTCGATCCGCAGGGAGCGGATCACGCCCCCGCGCGGCCCGAACCTGGCATCCGTGCCGATCTCGACCGCGCCGACCGGCCTGCTGTTCACACAGACCTCGTAGGAACGTGATGTGGCGCCGTTGGCCTCGTGCTGAATCGGCCCGGTCGGCCGCAGGGTGGTGGTCATCAGGGGTGTTCTACCCGTCCCCGCGCCCGCGCGTCACCAGGTTTACCGGTCCTTCGGGTCCCGGTCGGCGGCCGCGTGCTCCTCGAAGATCTGCATCGCCTTGGCGGTGACCGGTCCCGGCGCGTCCGCGATGTCCCGCCCGTCGATCCGCCCGACGGCCTGGACGTCGCGGAGGGTGGAGGTCAGGAAGATCTCCTCGGCCCGGTCCAGTACGTCGAACGGCAGGTCCGTCTCCTTCGCCCCCGTCCACTCCACGGTCAGCGCGCGAGTGATGCCGGCCAGACAGCCGGAGGCGACGGGCGGGGTGTGCAGTTCGCCGTCGAGCACGACGAAGACATTGGATCCCGTGCCCTCGCAGAGCCGGTCCACGGTGTTGGCGAACAGCGCCTCGGAGGCTCCCTGCTCGCTCGCCCTGGCGAGAGCGACGACGTTCTCCGCGTACGACGTCGTCTTCAGCCCGGTCAGGGCGCCACGCTCATTGCGCGTCCAGGGCACGGTGATCACCGCGGTGGTGTCGGGGCGGCGCTTGCTCTCGCCGAGCGCGACGAACAGCGTCGGGCCGGCCGTGCCGCGGTCGGAGCCGAGCGGTGAGAGACCACCGGTGTACGTGATGCGCAGCCGGCCCAACTCCATGGGATTGGCGTCCAGTACGGCGGCGCAGGCGCGGCGCACCTCGTCGTGGTCCGGCTCCGGCAGGCCGAGACCGCGGGCGGACCGGGTCAGCCGCTCGAGATGCAGGGTGAGCGCGAAGGGCTGCCCGTGGACCGCCTTGACGGTCTCGAAAATGCCGTCGCCCACGGTCAGCCCGTGGTCGAGCACGGATACCCGCGCATCGTCGGCATCCCTGAGTCCTCCGTTGACCCAAAGCTTCATCAAGCTGTCCTTCCGCTCGCCTCGTACGCCCCCGACGCTACCGCGAGCAGCCGGGAGGCCTTCAGCTCGGTCTCGTCCCACTCGCCCTCGGGGTCGGAGCCCCAGGTGATCCCGGCGCCGGTACCGAAGCGCAGCACCGGGCCCGCCGGTTCGTCGCGGTCGATCCAGAAGGTACGTATGCCGACGGCGAGCTCGCCCGTGCCACGGTCCGCGTCGACCCAGCCGATGCCTCCGCAGTACGGTCCGCGGGGCGCCGTCTCCAGCGCCTCGATGATCTTCAGGGCACTGGACTTGGGCGCCCCGGTCACCGAGCCGGGCGGGAACGTGGCCGCCAGCAGCTCCTTCCAGCCCGCCTTGGGAGTCAGCTCGCCGCGCACCGTGGAGACGAGGTGCACAAGACCGGGATGCTGCTCGACCGCGCACAGCGCCGGGACGGTCACGGTGCCGGTCGCACAGACGCGCCCCAGGTCGTTGCGGACCAGGTCGACGATCATCACGTTCTCCGCGTAGTCCTTGTCCAGCAGGTCCGCGGCGGTGCGGCCGGTGCCCTTGATCGGACCGGATTCGACGGTGCTGCCGGCCCGCCGCAGATAGAGCTCGGGCGACGCGGTGGCGATCTCCACACCGTGCACCGGCAGCCGGATCGTTCCTGCGTACGGTGCGGGGTTGCCGCGCGCCAGCAGCGCGGTGAGCGCGTCGACATCGGCGGCGGCCGGGTCGGGCAGCGGCGCGGACAGGACGCGGCACAGGTTCGCCTGGTAGACCTCGCCCGTGGCGATGTGCTCGCGGATGCGGCGGACGCGGGCCGTGTACGCGGTGCGGTCGAGCGAGGACGTCCAGTCACCGGCCGCGGGGCCGTGCCACCGTCCCGGCGCCGGCTCGGGCACCGGTTCCGTACGCACGTCGCCGAAGCGGGCGCAGGTCAGACGGCCCTCGAAGTCCGCGGCGACGGCCCAGAAGCCGGCCGAGTCGAGTGCTTCGGGGTCATGAGTGACATCCCGGAGGCCGGAAGCGAGGAGACGGCCGAAGCGGGCCAAAGGAGCGAGGTCATGCACGTCTGTGAGTCTATGGCGGGCGCCGATGGCCTGCTGCGACGTAAACACACCTCAGCACGCTGCGGAAACGCGTTTTTGTGCTGGCCCAGTAATCCGCTAGAGTTCAACACGTCGCCGGGACGCGCATGTGAACCGGAAACGACAAGCGGACGTGGCTCAGTTGGTAGAGCATCACCTTGCCAAGGTGAGGGTCGCGAGTTCGAATCTCGTCGTCCGCTCGATGGGGGAGCTTCCCGAACCCCAGCACTCCGGGTGGAGTGGCCGAGAGGCGAGGCAACGGCCTGCAAAGCCGTCTACACGGGTTCAAATCCCGTCTCCACCTCCAAGGACGATTAGCTCAGCGGGAGAGCGCTTCCCTGACACGGAAGAGGTCACTGGTTCAATCCCAGTATCGTCCACTGGATCCGCAAGGATCACGCGCGATTAGCTCAGCGGGAGAGCGCTTCCCTGACACGGAAGAGGTCACTGGTTCAATCCCAGTATCGCGCACGCAGTACCACGCAAGATCGCTGTACCACGAAAGATCGTCCCGCGCGATTAGCTCAGCGGGAGAGCGCTTCCCTGACACGGAAGAGGTCACTGGTTCAATCCCAGTATCGCGCACCAGCCAGAACCCCCGGCCGTCTCGACGGCCGGGGGTTCTGTCGTTGCCGGGGCCCGCCCGTCAGCCGGTGAAGAGCTGGGTGGCCTTCTGGATCAGCACGTACAGTCACCCCGCGGGTGCAGCTCGCTCAGGGGGCTCAGAGGTGCTCAGAAGCTGCTCAGGAGGAGAAGAGCATCCTGCCGAAGCCCTTCTGGCGGTAGTGCCCACCGCCATGGTGTCCGCCCTGGTGTCCGCCCTGGTGCGGCGCGCCCCAGGCGGGCGCGGGGGCGGCGGGGTAGGCCTGCGGGGCCGGCGGCGCGGGCGGGGCCTGCTGGGTCCACTGCGACTCGAGGCGGGTCAGGGACTCCAGCTCGCCGTAGTCGAGGAATATCCCCCGGCAGCCACTGCACTGCTCGATCTGGACACCATTGCGGTTGTACGTGTGCATCGCTGCATGGCACTTGGGACACTGCATGATCTGCTCAGCTCCTCGCCGTTCGGTCGACATCGCCGGGATGCATGCCCGGTGATGAGGAGTTCAGCCTACGACGGAGGCTCGTACTCCAACTCGGGCGGGAGTGCCGCGATTCGGGCACAGGCGTCGATCATGATCTGCTCGACATCGTCCAGGTCGCGGTGTTCCGCGGCCGACTTCGCGAGAGCGAGGGCGGCGGTCTGGACGGTCAGGGCGCGGGCGGGGACGTCGAGTTGGGGCCACGGGTCGCCGTCGCCGGGCACGGCTGGACCGCCTGCCGCCGTGTACGCACCGAGGAACCGCTGCCAGATCTCCGGGGGCAGGAGGCCGGCGGCGTACCAGGCGGCGGGGCGGGCCAGGTCCCAGGCGGGGTCGCCCAGGCCGAGGTCGTCGACGTCGATGAGCAGCCAGGGACCGGAGGGGGCGGGGTGGCGGACGAGCTGGCCGAGGTGGAGGTCGCCGTGGCAGAGCGTGCGGGCGCGGGGGGATGGTGCGGCGTCGCGGGCCCAGGCGGGGAGGCGGTCCCAGGCGCGCTGGACGGTGGCGGCCGTGGGGTGGTCACCCAGATCCGCCGTGCGCATCCGCGCGAGGGCACGGGCTGCCTTCGCGGGGCCGCGCATGGGCGGGAGCGGGCCGGGGAGCTCGGCGGGCTCGACGCGGTGGAGGCGGGCCAGCAGGCCGGCGGCCTCCTCCCAAGGGGCGGCGTCGGGATCCACGGGGTCCACGGGAACGCCGTACGGCCAGGCTGTGACGGGCCGGCCGTCGACGTCCCCGGAGGGGAGCGGGGGGAGCGGAACGGGGCCCAGGAGGATGCCGGTGAGGCGCGGGTGGGCGGCGACGGCGAGGCGCGCGGCGAGGGCGGCGGCGTCGGTATCAGGGGCGTGCGCCTTGGCGACGGCTTCGCCGTGGCGTACGACAGCGCCGTCGTCCCGCTCCGCGAGCACGGCCTCGTCCCGCCCACAGGCGCGGCAGGCCTGGCGGGCTCCGGCGAGATGCGCGGCATCCCGGGCGACGCGGGCAAGCGCGTGTACGACGTCTGCGGTCACGGTCTCTCCCCCGGGTGCGGTTCCCGCCCGGGAGCCTACGTGGCGGAATGCGGGGTTGGTTTCCACCACCCCACCCCACCCCTTCCCGGAACCGGGGCGGTGCCCCAGAGCCCTGGGGCGGTGGCCGACGCCCCACACCCCCGGGCAGCGCGCGCTTCGCGGCACGCCGGTGGCACACCTCAGACAGCCGAACTGTGCGACCCGCGCCCCGTCCCGGCGGACGGAGTCCGGCGCGGCGATTCGATGCTCGTGAGGGACACGCAAAGAAGCGCGGACAGCGCGATGGCCGGTCAGCTCCCCAGCTGACCGGCCAAACGCTGCCGTCCGCCGCACCCCCGTCCCCACGGGGTTGTTGGCCGGATGTCCCCGACCCGGACCGCTCTTCCGGGTCCGGGGCGCCGCTCAGCGCCCCAGCATCACGCCCACGGACGACGCTTGTGTGACCACCGCTTCCCAGCCGCCGAAGACGACCACCAGCAGTGCCGCCAGAGGAAGAACCATGGCCGTCGCCACCAATGGGTGGCGCGTGCCGGACTGGCGGCCGCCGAACGCGGCGAAAGCCTTGCGTCCCTGCATGCGGATCATCGTCCGCGAAGCCGTGTCCGCCATGGTCCCTCTCCTGTCGTATGTGGCAGCGGCGGGTGTCTGACCTCGGGGGACGAGTGGCTGCACCCGCCGCTTGACTTCAACATTAGGGAAGCGACAAGGCCCAGGCGTCATGCCCGCGTACCGATTGCCGGGCCTCCCGGAGGATGAGCCACCACCCACTGACGTACTCCCCAGGGTGGAGACGCGGTCCTAGGCCTTGGGGTCTTCCCGGAGGGGTCGCTCCGAGATGTCCTCCCGAGGCACCGGCTGCTCGACCAGGGCCAGGACTCGGGTGGCCATGAAACGGGCCGTCCGCACCACCGACCCGCTGCGGGTGACTTCGCTCACTTCCACCACCCCCCGGCGCACCGCCGTCTCGACGCGGCGGCCCGCCCTGCTCGCCACCACTTCGTAGGTACGAGTCGTGTCACCAGCGTCCACGACTATCTCCACGCGGTCACCCTTCATCGATCCAATCCCCCTTCTGCGACGGACCATTGAGATCTCGCACCGGGTCAGGGGTGCCGGATCCGCAGGCCCCTGACCACTCTTCAAGTTTCCCACCCGGCACTGACAATCGATCGGGCCGTGAGGGCGCGGCCTATGAGCACACCGGGGCGGGGGTACGTAAGCTGTGCCACGTCAAATGGCGACCGGGCAGCGGGGATGGACATGGCGATGATGCGGCTCCGGCGCGAGGACCCGCGTGTCGTCGGCTCGTTCAGGCTTCACCGGCGGCTCGGCGCGGGTGGCATGGGCGTCGTCTACCTCGGCTCCGACCGCCGCGGCCAGCGCGTCGCCCTGAAGGTGATCCGGCCGGATCTGGCGGAGGATCAGGAGTTCAGGTCGCGTTTCGCGCGCGAGGTTTCCGCGGCACGCCGGATCCGCGGCGGCTGTACGGCACGGCTGGTCGCCGCCGATCTCGAGGCGGACCGCCCGTGGTTCGCCACCCAGTACGTTCCCGGGCCGTCCCTGCACGACAAGGTCGCCGAGAACGGCACGCTGCCGGCCGCCGAGGTGGCCGCCATCGGTGCGGCGCTCTCCGAGGGCCTGGTCGCGGTGCACGAGGCCGGCGTCGTCCACCGGGATCTCAAGCCGTCGAACATCCTGCTCTCCCCCAAGGGCCCCCGCATCATCGACTTCGGCATCGCCTGGGCGACCGGCGCCAGCACGCTCACCCATGTCGGTACGGCGGTGGGCTCCCCCGGTTTCCTCGCGCCCGAGCAGGTACGCGGCGCGATGGTCACCCCGGCCACGGACGTCTTCGCGCTCGGCGCCACGCTCGCCTACGCGGCGACCGCCGACTCCCCCTTCGGGCACGGCAGTTCGGAGGTCATGCTCTACCGCGTCGTGCACGAGGAGGCGCAGCTGTACGGGGTCCCGGACGCGCTGGCCCCGCTCGTACAGGCCTGTCTGGCGAAGGATCCCGAGGAGCGTCCCAGCACGCTGCAGCTGTCGATGCGGCTCAAGGAGATCGCGGCCAGGGAGGCGCAGGGGCTGCCTGAGGCCCGGCCACCGGCCCAGCGCGAGCGGATCGAGCAGGAGCGTCAGACCTCGCGCTACCCGGAGCGCCCGGCACGCACGAACCGGACCGAGCGGATTGAGCGGACCGAGCGCATGGAGCGGCGTACGGCGGGCTCGTCCGCGCCGCGCCCGCAGTCCTCGCGCACCGGGGGCACGCGCCCCCAGCCGTCCCGCAACACCTCTCGGACGAACGGCCGTCCGGGCGGCACCAGGCCCGGCACCCGTCCGACGGCGACGGGGCGGCGGCCCGCCAACCCACGGCTGCTGCGGCAGCGGATCATCGTCTTCGTCGTGGTGACCTTGATCGTGGCGCTGGGCATCGCCGCGGCCCAGCAGTTGTAGCCGAGGCGCTGCCTCAGACCTGCGGGCGGCCCGTCGCCACCGCGTAGAACGCCACCGCGGCCGCCGCGCCCACATTGAGCGAGTCCACGCCGTGTGCCATCGGGATCCGTACCCACTCGTCGGCGGCGACCAGCGCCTGCGTGGAGAGCCCGTCGCCCTCCGCGCCCAGCATCAGCGCGACTCGCTCCAGCCGGTGCGGGGCGGCCTCGTCGATCGCGGTGGCCTTCTCGTCGGGGGTGAGGGCGAGAAGCTTGAAGCCCGCTTCCCGTACGGATTCCAGGCCCTTGGGCCAGGATTCGAGACGGGCGTACGGGACGGAGAAGACGGCGCCCATGGAGACCTTGACCGAGCGGCGGTAGAGCGGATCCGCGCAGTCCGGGGAGAGCAGTACGGCGTCCATGCCGAGCGCGGCGCCGCTGCGGAAGATAGCGCCGATGTTGGTGTGGTCGTTGACCGACTCCATGACGACCACCCTGCGGGTCGTCCGGAGCAGCTCGTCGGCGTTCGGCAGCGGCTTGCGCTGCATGGAGGCAAGGGCGCCGCGGTGCACGTGGTAGCCGGTGACCCGTTCGGCGAGCTCGGGGCTCACCGCGTACACCGGTGCCGGGAGTTCGTCGATGACATCGCGCATCACATCGACCCACTTGGCGGAGAGCAGCATCGAGCGCATCTCGTAACCGGCGTCCTTGGCCCGTCTGATGACCTTCTCGCCCTCCGCGATGAACAGGCCCTCGGCGGGCTCGCGCTTGCGCCGCAGCTCGACGTCGGTCAGGCCCGTGTAGTCGCGCAGTCGCGGGTCGTCGGGGTCCTCGACAGTGATGAGATCAGCCACAGGGTGATACTGCCTTCTCGGGGGTGCGGTGCCAACGGCTGGGACAGTGTTGGGTTACCGCTGGTTACTTGGTTCCTACGGCGACCACGTCACCGATGACGATGACGGCCGGGGGCCGGACGTCCGCTGCCCTGGCCGTCTCGGCGACGGTCGCGAGGGTGGCGTCGACGCGGCGCTGGGCCGCGGTCGTGCCCTCCTGGACCAGGGCGACGGGGGTCTCGGCCGCCTTGCCGTGGGCGATGAGGGTCTGCGCGATCGCGCCGATCTTGTCGACGCCCATGAGGACGACGAGGGTGCCACGGAGCCTGGCGAGGGCCGGCCAGTCGACGAGCGAGCGCTCGTCGTCGGGGGCGACATGGCCGCTGACGACCGTGAACTCATGGGCCACGCCACGGTGGGTGACCGGGATGCCCGCGGCGCCGGGGACGGAGATCGAGCTGGAGATGCCGGGGACGACGGTGCAGGGGATGCCGGCCTCGGCGAGCGCCTGTGCCTCCTCCATGCCGCGGCCGAAGACGAAGGGGTCGCCGCCCTTGAGCCGTACGACTGCCTTGCCGGCCTTGGCGTGCTCGATGAGCGCGTTGTTGATGGCCTCTTGGGCCATGTAGCGGCCGTACGGAATCTTGGCGGCGTCGATCACCTCGACGTGGGGCGGGAGTTCGTCGAGCAGGTCGCGGGGGCCGAGGCGGTCGGCGATGACGACGTCGGCCTCGGCGAGGAGGCGGCGGCCGCGGACGGTGATCAGGTCCGGGTCGCCGGGACCGCCGCCGACGAGGGCGACGCCAGGGGTACGCGTGCGGTGGTGCCGGGCGACCAGGGTGCCGTCGCGCAGGCCCTCGACCACGGCGTCGCGGATGGCGGCGGTGTGGCGCGGGTCGCGGCCCTGGACGTCGGCGGTGAGCACGGCGACCGTGACGCCCTCGCTGCGGCCGGTGGCCGGGGTCCAGGCGGTGGCGGCGTCCGCGTCGTCGGAGCGAACGCACCAGGTGCGGGTGCGCTCGGCCTCGGCGGATGCCGCGTTGTTGGCATCGGCGTCGGAGCTGGCGACGAGGGCGTACCAGGTGCCGGCGAGGTCGCCGTCCTCGTACGGGCGCTTGTTCCAGGTGATTTCGCCGGCGTCGGCCATCGCCTCGACGGAGGGGGTGGCGGAGGGCGAGACGAGGACGATGTCGGCACCGGCCGCGATGAGGGCGGGGAGGCGGCGCTGGGCGACCTGGCCGCCGCCGATGACCACGACGCGGCGGCCGGAGAGACGGAGGCCTACGGGGTAGGCGGGGTGGTCGTCGTGCTCGGCACGCTCGTGCTCGACATGCTCAGCAGCCATGGCGGTGCAGCTCTCCTCGTACGGCGGGTGCGGTCGGGGCCGCTGCGGCGGTGGAGCCGCCCCTGACGTGCGCGTTTGGGTGCGGGGTCCACGATACGGCGCGGGCGGGGCGGCGTCCTGCCCCGGTCCCGCGCCTGGGACCTGTCTTCTGGATCGGGCCGGATCAGCGAGCGTGCGTGCCGGGGCACGCGAGCGCGGCACGATCCACAGGACAGGCCCTGACCGGGACCGCGGGCCGTCCTCGATCGCCGGCCCGGGCGGACGCTACTTCTCCGTCACGCCCGCCGAGTCGAACGTCGCCACCTCGTGCATCGCCCTCGCCGCGCTCTGGACCACCGGGAGCGCCAGCAGGGCGCCCGTGCCCTCGCCCAGCCGGAGGTCGAGGTCCACCAGCGGGCGCAGGCCCAGCTTATTGAGGGCCGCCACGTGGCCCGGCTCCGCGCTGCGGTGGCCCGCGATGCAGGCTGCCAGCGCCTCAGGTGCGATCGCTCGGGCGACCAGGGCCGCCGCACCCGCGCTCACACCGTCCAGCACCACCGGCGTACGCAGCGACGCGCCGCCCAGGATGAAGCCAACCAGCGCCGCGTGCTCCAGGCCGCCGACCGCCGACAGGACGCCGATCGGGTCCGCCGGGTCCGGGGCGTGCAGGTCCAGCGCGCGCCGGACCACATCGACCTTGCGCGCGTGCATCTCGTCGTTGATGCCCGTGCCGCGGCCCGTGACCTCACCCGGGTCCATGCCCGTGTAGACGGAGATCAGCGCCGCGGAGACGGTCGTGTTGGCGATGCCCATCTCACCGGTGAGCAGTGCCTTGTTGCCCGCGGCCACCAGGTCCCGTGCCGTCTCGATGCCGACCTCGACCGCCGAGTGGACCTCCTCGCGGCTCAGTGCGGGGCCCGTCGTGAAGTCGGCCGTACCCGGCCTGACCTTGCGCGGCAGCAGACCCGGAGTGGCGGGCAGATCGCCCGCCACACCGACATCGACGACGCAGACCTCGGCCCCGACCTGGTTGGCGAAGGCGTTGCAGACCGCCCCGCCGCCAAGGAAGTTGGCGACCATCTGGGCCGTGACCTCCTGCGGCCAGGTAGTGACCCCCTGGGCGTGCACCCCATGGTCGCCCGCGAAGATCGCGACCGCCGCGGGCTCCGGGATCGGCGGCGGGCACATCCGGGAGAGACCGCTCAGCTGCGCGGAGATGATCTCCAGCATGCCGAGCGCGCCGGCCGGCTTGGTCATCCGCTTCTGCCGCTCCCACGCCTCGCCGAGCGCCTTCGCGTCCAGCGGGCGGATGGTGGAGACGGTCTCCTGGAGCAGATCGTGCGGCTCCTCGCCGGGCAGGGCGCGGCGGCCGTACGTCTCCTCGTGGACGACCCACGACAGCGGACGGCGCTTGGACCAGCCCGCCTGCATCAGCTCGGGCTCCTCCGGGAACTCGTCGACGTAACCGACACACAGATACGCCACGACTTCGAGGTGCTCCGGCAGACCCAGCGCACGCACCATCTCGCGCTCGTCGAAGAAGCTGACCCAGCCGACGCCGAGGCCTTCGGCGCGGGCGGCGAGCCAGAGATTCTCGACGGCGAGCGCCGAGGAGTACGGGGCCATCTGCGGCTGGGTGTGCCGGCCGAGGGTGTGGCGGCCGCCGCGGGTCGGGTCGGCGGTGACGACGATGTTCACCGGGGTGTCGAGGATCGCCTCGATCTTCAGTTCCTTGAACTGCTTGGCCCGGCCCTTGGGCAGCGACTTCGCGTACGCCTCCCGCTGGCGCTGGGCCAGTTCGTGCATCGACCGCCGGGTCTCGGCGGAGCGGATGACGACGAAGTCCCAGGGCTGAGAGTGGCCGACGCTCGGGGCCGTGTGGGCGGCCTCGAGGACGCGCAGCAGCACCTCGTGCGGGATGGGGTCGGAACGGAAGCCGTTGCGGATGTCCCGGCGCTCGCGCATGACGCGGAGTACGGCTTCGCGCTCGACGTCGTCATAGGCGGGAGCGGGCGCGGTCCCGGCAGCTACCGGAACAGGCTCGGGCTCCGGCTGGGGTGCGGGCTCTTCGGCCACGACCGGCTCGGGAGCCGGTACGGCCTCGGCCTCCAGGGGCGCTTCCGAACCCCCGTCGCGCGGTGCGGGCACGATCACTTCGGCCTCCGGCTCCGGGATCGACTCGGACTCGAACTGGGACTGGGACTGGGCGGACTCGGACCGGGGGTCGGCCTCGTGCTCTACCGGAGCTTCCGCTTCCTGCACGGGCACGGGCTCCGGCTCGGGTGCGGGGACAGCCTCGGGCTCGGGCTCTGCTTCGGCCGCCGGTTCGGGCGTCGCCGTCGCAGGCACCGGCGTCGGAGCCAGGTGGGGCGTGGTGGGGAGCGATCCGTCGACGGGGACGAACTGTCCGACGTGCTCGGGCTCCGGCGCGGAGTCCTGAACAGCGGGCTCCTGAACGGGTGCCTCGGCGACGGCCGGAGCATCGGGAGCGACCGGAACAGGCTCCGGGACGACCGTTTCTGCTCGTACGGCGGACGGCACCTCGGGCTGCGAAGGCCGCGGGTCCCACGGGGTCCCGGCCTGCGGCGGGATCTCGCCCAGCTGTGGCCCCGGCAGCAGCGGCGACGACTCGTCCCGCGGGAAGTCGAGGTACTCCACGCCCGTCGTGGCCGCTGCCGGGACGGGCGCGGGCATGGGGTGCGGCGGCGTGTGGCCGCCGCCGGCGCCGCGCTGACCCGCCGGTCCGCGATCGGCCAGGGAGCGCACCACACCGCCCGAGGAGTCGGGCACCGGAGGTCCCATGTGCAGCGGACGCCGCGCGGGCGGCGGGGTCGGTGTGGCGGAGGTGGGCGGGATGCGTACGCCACTGAGGTCGACGGAACCGGAGTCACGCCCATCGGCCTCGTGCGCGCCCGGCTCGGGAACCTGCTCGGAGACCTGTCCCGCGACCGGCTCGACGACCGGCTCCAGGACCGGCTCGGGCATCGGGGCGGGTTCGGCGCCCGGTTCGGTCTGGAGGAGGGCCTCGAGGGCGGACACCGGCTGCTCCGCCCCGAAGGCGGCCGCGACGGGCTCCATCACCGGCGCGGGTGCCCCAAGATCCGGAGCCATGAACTCCTGGGCCACGAACTCGGACCCCGCGGGCATCTGCACCTGCGCGGGCGCCTCGAAGTGATGCCCGGAAGCAACGGGCTCGGACAGGGGCGCCTGATCCACCGGCAGCCCCATCGCCGCAGGCGCATGCGTAGGCACGGACGCGTCGGCGTAGTGCTGAGAGACCGGCGCCTGCACGACCGGAGCCTGCACGACCGGAGCCTGCGACACAGGACCCTGCGGCCCCACGCCCGGCAGCACCGGAGCCACGCCCGGCTGCGTGTCGCTCCACGCGCCCTGCGAACCCGGCATCAACAGCAGATCGTCCTCTTCGGGAGCGTTCTCGGAGGGGTCGAGGTAGGTGTACGCACCCGGAGCGGGGATGCCCGGCTGTTCCACCATGCCTGCGTTCTCCGGCAGCCCCTCGCCCGGGACCTGGCCGGTGTCAGTCATGCGTACCCCTCGCCCATCGCTTGTGCTCCTTCGCCCATCGCCCGGGGCGCCCGACCACGGCACACCTGATGCCCGTCAACAAGAACGAGCGTGTGCGCCGCGCGGCACGATGCCCACGGACTCCAAGCATTCTCGCGGCCGTTCGCCGCCGCGGCACAGAGATCCGCCACGGTCGAATGTGGGCTGCGCCACGTTGCGCTTCCCCCCGGTACCGACGTACCACAAACAGGAGCCAAAGCGACCCCCTTTTCCGGACATTGACGAACGAAGCGACGAACGACCGGGTGCGGTACGACGATCGGCCAGCCTACCCCGGGCCGTCCGGCGGCAGGGTCACGGGGCGCGGTCCAGCCGGCGGCCGGAGAGGAGAAAGACGACTGAACGCTCCCGCTCCGCCCATGCCGCGGTGTCCATTTCGACGGACTGCAGCAGCGCGCACTCGACGGCGTATCCGCCCGCCCCGAGGGCCGCGCCGATCGCCTCGGCCTCGTCCCTGGTGGAGGCATGGGTGACGATGCGCTCCGGCCTCCGGTCGGCGCAGGCGGTCACCACCGGCACCCCCCCGCCCCCGATCCGTACGACATCGGGCTCGGGCAGGCGCTCCAGCACATGCGGCGCACGCCCCTGGACCACCTGTAGCTGGACGCCGGAGCGGCGGGCGGTGGCATCGGTGCGGCCACAGGCGCCGGGGTCCGCGTCCACGGCGATCACCGCGGCGCCGAAACGGGCCGCCTCGGCCGCGAGCTCCCCGCTGCCGGAGCCGATGTCCCACACCAGGTCGCCGATGCGCGGCCCGAGGCGGGCCAGTTGGGCGGCGCGCAGCTGCACCGACGCGCCCTCGCCCGGCTCCTCTCCGTGCGCGTGCGCGTGCGAAGGCAGTGCCCAGCCCCGTACCGCCGGCGGATAGCCGGGCTCGCGGCCCGCGATCCAGCCGCCGCCCTGGACCGCCGCGCTCCCCGGGCCGCCGATGACGATGACGACATTGGGGTCGCGCCAGACATGATCGGCGGCCTTGTCGGAGGTGAGGACGGTGACCTGTTCACGGTCGGTGCCGAGTTCCTCGCAGATGACGAAGGTGCGGTGCACGCCTTCCAGCAGCAGGGCGAGTTCCGCGGGCCCCGCGCCCGGGGAGGTGAGGACGGCGACCTTGGAGTGCGCCCGGCACACATTGACGGCGCGGCGCAGCGTACGGCGGTGGGCGACGACGATCTGCGCGTCGTCCCAGGGCATTGCGGCGCGGGCGAAGGCGGTGGCGACGGAGGAGACGGCGGGAACGACTTCGACCTCGAGGCCGTGCTCGGGGGCGCGCAGGGTGCGTACGACCCCGAAGAAGCCGGGGTCGCCGTCGGCGAGTACCACGGCGCTGCCGCGGTGCCCGGCGATCCGGCGGGCGGCGAGGTCGACGCTGCCGAGCCGGATGCGCTCGGCGCCCGCCGGGACCTCGGGCAGGGCCAGGTGGTGGGCGGCTCCGGCCACCAGAGTGGCGGCGGCGAGGGCGGACCTGGCCGCGGCGGTGAGGGGCGAACCGTCCCAGCCGATCACCGTGACGCGGTCGGCCATCGTCGTCGTCTCCTGGAGTTGTCGCAGGTCGGGGCAGCCCGCGGGCGCGGGCATGGCGAGAGTACCTGGAGCGGGTGGCGGCCGGTCGTGGCCGGGGGCCGTCAGGGGCGGGGTGCCCTCGGATCCGGCAGCTGTCCGGTGCCGTCAGTTCCAGTCGGGGAAGGAGGCGTAGCCCGCGTCCGCCAGCTGGTCCGCGACACCCTCGAGGTCCTCGGGCAGCAGGCTCCAGACGATCAGGTCGGTGCGGATGTCGGCCCAGCCGCCGTCTTCGGTCTGCGTACGCGCTATCCAGGCGTTGCGCAGCACACCCTCACTGATGCAGCCGATCTTCTGGGCGACCTGCTGGGAGGCGGTGTTGTCGGCGGCCGTGCGCAGCTCGATGCGCTCGAACCTCTGGGTGCGGAACAGCCACTGGGCGACGGCCAGCACCGATTCGGTGGCGTAGCCCTCGCCGCGCGCCCAGGGGGCGGTGACATAGGAGACCTCGGTGGCGAGGGTGCGCCAGTTGGTGTGCTGCAGATGGACGGTGCCGACGAGCCGCTGGGTGAGGAACTCGGTGACGGCCAGAACGATGCCGCGGCCTTCGGTGCGCTCTGCAGGAGCGATCCTGCGCACCCATTCCTCGGCGTCCGCCGTCGTGTACGGGTGCGGCACTGAGGTCCAGGTGGTGACCATCTCGTCGTTCATCATCTCGGTGTGTGCCGGGATGTCGGCTTCTTCGAAGGGGCGCAGCACCAACCGCTCCGTGCTGATGGACACGTCCGGGAAGGTGGTAGTCATGCGCAGCTCCATGCCGAAGACCGTCGTAAGGGTCGTAGCCGTAAAGGCACAGCATGCAGCATCGGGTGTCGGATGCGCATGGCCGGGTGGTGAGTTGCACGAGGCCCCGCGCACCTGTCGCGGTGCCGCGGGGCCTCGTTCAAAGGGCGTGCGGCAAGCGCTACTTGACGGCGCCGAAGGCCGGCACGACGGAGCCCGCGTACGTGTCCTCGATGAACTTCTTCACCTCGGGGGAGTTGAGGAGCTTCGCCAGCTTCTGCACGCGGGCGTCGTTCTCGTTCCCGGCCTTGACCGCGAGGAAGTTGGCGTAGGGGTTGCCGTCCGCCTTCTCCAGCGCCAGGGAGTCCTTGGCGGGCTTGAGGTCGGCCTCGATGGCGTAGTTGCCGTTGATGACCGCAGCGTCGACGTCGTTCAGGGCGCGCGGCAGCGTGGCGGCCTCGATCTCCTTGAACTCCAGGCCCTTCTTGTCCTCGATGTCGGAAAGCTTGGCGTCCGAACCGACACCGGACTTGAGGGTGATCAGGCCGTTGTCGGCGAGCAGCTTGAGCGCGCGGCCCTCGTTGGTGGTGTCGTTCGGTACGGCGATGGTCTGGCCGGCCTTGATCTCCTTGAGGTCCTTGACCTTCTTGGAGTAGAGGCCCAGTGGCTCCAGGTGCACATTGACGACCGGGACGATGTGGGTCTTGTTCTTCGTGTTGAAGTCGTCGAGGTACGGCTTGTGCTGGAAGAAGTTGGCGTCGACCTGGCCGCTCTCGGTGGCGGTGTTCGGCAGGACGTAGTCCGTGAACTCCTTGACCTCGAGGTTGAGTCCGGCCTTCTTCGCGAGGTTGGCCTTGACGTAGTTGAGGATGTCGGCGTGCGGCGTCGGGGACGCGGCGACGACCAGCGCCTTGGACTCGTCGGCCTTGCCGCCGGAGTCGGACGTGGCACCCGGGTCGGAGGCGGTGCCGCAGGCGGTGAGGCCGAGAGCGAGGGCGGCGGTGGCGGCGGCAGCCGCGGTGAGCTTGATGTTCTTGCGCACGAAGAGTGCCTCTTTCTGGTGGAGCGGGAACGGCGCCCGGACAAGGAGTGCGGGCTTCTTGGAGTGAGGTCCGGTGTGGGTCAGGCGGTACGGCCGCGGCGCGCCAGGAGCCGTACGGCTCCGTCGCCGATGAGCTGTACGACAGTGACGAGCGCGATCAGGATGACGACCGTGATCAGCATGAACTGGGTCTCGAAGCGCTGGAATCCGTAGGTGACGGCCTTCGAGCCGAGCCCCTCACCGCCGACCGCTCCGGCCATCGCCGAGTAGCCGACGAGCACGATCACGGTGGTGGTGACGCCGGAGACCAGCGAGGGAAGGGCCTGCGGCAGCAGGACCTTGCGGACGATCGTCGGGATGGAGCCGCCCATCGACTGGACGGCCTCGACCAGTCCGTGGTCGACCTCGCGGATCGCGGTCTCGACGAGCCGCGCGAAGAACGGAATGGCGCCGACGGCGAGCGGCACGATCATCGCGGTGGGACCGATGAAGGTGCCTACCACCAGGGTGGTGAAGGGGATCAGCGCGATCAGCAGGATGATGAACGGCAGCGAGCGGCCGATGTTCACGATCACGCCGACGACCTTGTTCACCGGGGTGTTCTGCAGCAGTCCGCCCTTGTCGGTGAGGACGAGCAGCACACCGAGCGGCAGTCCGCCGGCGACGGTGACGACGGTGGACCAGAGCACCATGTAGAGGGTGTCGACGGTGCCCTGGCTCAGCAGCGGCTGCATTTCCGACCAGGTCACTTGGCACCTTCCTTGATCAGCGCGGCGGCGCTCTGCGCAGGGAGGGCGACCGGCTCGGCGGAGGCGTCGGGGCCGGCGTCCGGGTCGACGACCTCCACCTGGAGGCCCTGCTCGCGCAGGAAGCCGACCGGGACGACGTTCTCCTCGTAACGGCCGGGCAGTTCGATGCGCATCCGGCCGATCTGCTTGCCGGCGACGGTGTCCATCGCGGCGCCGAGGATCGATATGTCGATGTTGTACGTGCGCGAGAGCTGGGAGATCACCGGCTGGGTGGCGGTCTCGCCGTGGAAAGTGACGTCGATGACCGTGCTCTGTGGCCCTGAGGCCTCGCCGCCCACCGGGAACAGCTCCTGGGCCAGCTCCGAGCCGGGCGTCGCGAGCAGTTCGCTCACCGTTCCGGATTCGATGATCTTCCCCTTCTTCATCAGGGCGGCCGAGTCGCAGATCGTCTTGACGACGTCCATCTCGTGCGTGATGAGCAGTACGGTCAGTCCCAGTTGCTGGTTGAGGTCGCGCAGCAACTGGAGGATCGAGCGGGTGGTCTCGGGGTCGAGCGCGCTGGTCGCCTCGTCGGAGAGCAGCACCTTCGGGTCACCGGCCAGCGCACGGGCGATGCCGACGCGCTGCTTCTGGCCGCCGGACAGCTGGCCGGGGTACGCCCTGGCCTTGTCGGAGAGGCCGACCAGGTCGAGCAGCTCCAGTGCCTTGCGGGAGCGTTCGGCGCCCGAGATCCCGAGGATTTCCAGGGGCAGTTCGACGTTGTCCTTGACCGTCCGCGAGGACAGCAGGTTGAAGTGCTGGAAGACCATGCCGATACGGCTGCGCGCCTCGCGCAGTTCCTTGCTCGCTCGCCGGCCGCGGCCCGCGAGCGCGGTGAGGTCCTGGCCGGCGACGGTCACGGTGCCGGCGGTGGGGCGCTCCAGCAGATTGACGCAGCGGATGAGCGAGGACTTGCCGGCTCCGCTCTGGCCGATGACTCCGAAGACCTCGCCCTCACGGACGTGCAGGTCGACGCCGTCCAGAGCGGTGACCTCGCGGCCTCGGGACTGGTGAGCCCGGTACGTTTTCGTAAGGCCCGTAGTGGTGATCACAGGGGTTTCCGTCACTGTCGAGTGCGCGGCGCGGTGTCCGCCGGGCACGGGGCATTCGGTTCCGACGCGGCACGGCTGATTCGGCTGGTGGCCGGGGGCAACGCGTGCGCGGGGCAGGCTCGTTCCGACGCATTCCCAGTGGAAGATCGGAATCGGCGCGGCTGTCGGTCTCGCTTCGGGGCGCGAGGCTCAGGCAGGGGCCCTCAGTTGGCGCACATTCGACACATACAACGAGCACCGGGCGTCGTGATCGCCTCGGTCGCAAGGGTGCGGCTGCTCGTCGTGGTCATGTCGGCAAGTAGAGCAGAGGTACATATGAGGCGATCAGCGCTGTCCGAATAGCGGACGCCCCTGATCCGGCATATGGACGGACTCATTCCGCCGCGGTGACCTCCACTCCCCCGGCCGTGGCCTGCACTCCCCCAGCCGTGGCCTGCACGGACACGGCCGACAGGCCGCTGGCGACCACATCGGCGAACAGCTCGGAGCGGTGGTGCGTTGTGGTGCGTTGTGGCCAAGGCCACGGTCCGCATGCCCGCCGCGCGCCCCGGGCAGGAAGGCTCGGGGCCTCGGCGTGGATCTTCATGGTCGTCGGCCCATCGCGGCGGCCGGGGCCGCGCGCATCGGTCCTTTTGGCCCGTAATACTCTCGAGCCCATGCTTGACGCCCTGACGGTCGCGGTCGCCGTGACCGCGCTCGCCCTCGCCGCCTGGTGCGGCTACGCCGCCCTCCGCGACCAGCCCACCAAGGACTGGCACTTCATCGGCATGGCCGTGGTGTCGGTTCTGGCGCTGGCGCAGCTGGTGGTCGGGATCGTGCAGCTGGTGCGCGGCGAGAAGGCACACGAGGGCACCGCGATCTTCATCGCATATCTGATCGGCTCGTTCGCCACGGTGCCGGCGGCCGGCTTTCTGTCGCTGACCGAGCGGACCCGCTGGGGCTCCGCGACCGTCGCGGCCGGCGCGGTGGTCCTGGCGGTGCTCGAAGTACGGCTCTACGACATCTGGGGAGGCTGACGATGGCCGAGCCCGCCACCGGAGCGCAGGAGACGAAGCCCACGAAGCAGCGGACCAGGCTGGTCAAAGGACCCGGTCTCCTGCTGGTCTGGCTGTACGGCGTGATGTCGGTCGGCGCGGTGTCGCGCTCGGTCTACGAGATCGCCACCGACTTCGACACCGCGCCGCTGGCCCATACGCTCTCCGCCGTCGCGGCCGCGGTGTACGCGTTCATCACGTACACCCTGGTACGCGGCGGGGAGACGGCCCGCAGGGCGGCGCTGGTGTGCTGCGCCGCCGAGCTCGCGGGCGTACTGATCGTCGGGACCTGGACGGTGGTGGAGCCGTCCGCCTTCCCCGACTCGACGGTCTGGTCGGAGTACGGCAGGGGCTACCTCTTCATCCCGGTGCTGCTGCCGATCACCGGGATGCTCTGGCTGCGCAGGTCTCGCAGGTCCGAAACAGCCTAGGCCCAGGCGGGATTTATCAGACACGGCCTAGGCACTCGCGACACAGGCCCGCGCCGCGGCCTCCTTCTCCAGTGTGACGAGCGCGAGCCTCGGGCCGACCTGCTCGCTGGAGACCGGCACATAGCCACGGCTGCGGTACAGCCGCAGATTGCTCTCGCTGCGGTGACCGGTGAAGAGCTGGAACCGCTTGGCCGCCGGCTCTCCCGCGAAGTGTTCCTCGATCGCGTCGAGCAGCCGGCCGCCCAGGCCGTGCCGCTGCATCCGGGGATGGACGATGAGCTTGGCGATCCGGGCCGTCCCGCCCTCGTCGACCCGGCCGCGCACCGAGGCCACCACCTCGTCCCCGAGCCGTGCGACCAGGGCGTGGCCCTGGGCTATTTCGGCCCGCAGATCATCGAGGGACTGGGTGAGGGGCTCGATTCCGTAGTCGCCGTAGAGCTCGGCCTCGCTCTGATAGCACAGATACTGCAGCTTGAGGATGTGTTCTGCGTCCTGCGCCGCTGCCGCTGAGATGGTCACGCTCATGCCCATGTGCGCATGCCTCCCGCTCACCTGTCCGCCGGTTGTCTACCGCTCCTTTCCCCCATGTTCAGGAGCGCCAACCTCTGCCGCGAGCATTCTGCGCAGGCATCCCAGGCAACGGGAACGCATCGGCCCCAGACTTCCTTGTGAGATTCCCAACTCCCCTGCGATTTCCCGGTAGGTGGGGTCGTTGGGGGACAACATCGCAGTAAGCAGTCGTGGGCAGTTACCCGGAGTGCGCGCGACCGCGGCCCACAGCGTGCGGCACCGCTCGGCCCTCAGCGCGGCCCCCTCGGGGCTGCCGGCCGGGTCGGCAGAGGGGTCGTGACCGTACGGGAGTTCACGGGCGGCCGTCCGGCGGGCGCGCCGCGCCTCCGCGCGTACGGCCGACTTGACCCAGCGCGCGGCGTCCGGCGGCGGCCCGTCCCCGTCGAGTCGCTCGAGCAGACGTACCCAGACGGCCTGTTCCAGGTCGCCGGCCTCCATGGCGGTGCCCGGCGCCTCTGCCGTGGCCTCGGCGCTGACCAGCCGGCGCAGGGTGCTGACCACATGGGCGGGGGTGTCTTCGACAAGCGTCATGCCCGATGAAACGGCCGTCGCACGGCTGCGGTTGCCGCGCGACGGCAGAGCCACCCGTACGGGCGAGAGCTGGGCCGTCTGTGCGTCGGCCTCAGCTACGGAAGTCGGCGGCGGCCAGCAGCCCGGTGTCCGGATTGTCGGTGAAGATCCCGTCGATGCCGGTCTCGAAGTAGACCTTGAAGGCGCCGAAGGCATCGCCGTACGCGTTCGGGTCGGTGCCGCGCCGGAAGTCGGCGGGCAGGAAGGTGTTCTCGTTGCGGATCGTGTACGGGTGCAGGATCAGGCCCTTGGCGTGGGCGTCCCGTACCAGCGTCGTCGGCGTGGTGAGCCTGCCGCTCGCGTCCTTCGGGATGATCAGGTCGAGGGTCGGGCCGATGCCCTGCGCGTACGAAGCGATCCACTTCAGGCCCTCGGGCTTGACCAGATCGGCGACGGTGCGCGGATCGCCCGCCTCGACGAAGTCCCAGGGCCGGGTGCCGGCTGCCGACAGCAGGACCACGCGCGGCGAGGAGACCAGCTCGGCCATCCGCTGCATGCTGCTCGGCTCGAACGACTGGAGGAAGACCGGGGAGTTGCGGCGGTCGCGACCGTAGCGGCGCAGCAGCCCCGCGAGCCGCTCCTCGAGACCGAGTCCGAGCCCGCGGAAGTAGGTGGGGTGCTTGGTCTCGACATGCAGCCAGACGGGGCGGCCGCGCCGGTGGCCCTCCTTCTCGGCCCAGCGCAGCACCTCCTCGAAGGTGGGGATGGCCCAGCGGCCGTCGTAGAGGGTGTTCTCCTGGCGGTTGGCGGGGATCCGCTCCTTGGCGCGCAGTGTCTTCAGCTCGGCGAGCGTGAAGTCCTCCGTGAACCAGCCCGTGAGGGTGACGCCGTCGATGGACTTGGTGGTCCTGCGGGACGCGAACTCCGGGTGGGCGGCGACATCCGTCGTGCCCGTGATGTCGTTCTCGTGACGGCATACGAGATGGCCGTCCTTGGTGGGCACCAGGTCCTGCTCGACGACGTGGGCGCCCAGGTCGAGGGCGAGCTGGTAGGAGCCGAGGGTGTGCTCGGGCCGGTAGCCGCTGGCGCCGCGGTGGCCGATGACCGTCGGGTGGGGCAGGTCCTTGTACGACGAACCGTGGCCGCTGTTGCGCTCGTTGGCCTGCGCGGCCGTGCTGCCGGCCCCCAGGGCGGCCGTGCCGAGAACGGCCGCTCCCAGGACGGTCCGACGCCCCGGACTTCTGCTCTCACCCTGTGTCATCGACGTTCCTCCGTGTGATGTCCCGCACCTGTCAAGCGTCGCCCGATGCTAGGCGGCTACGCCTTACACACGGCAGAGCCTGGACGAACGCAGCGAAAACACAGGTCAACACTGCGTATCCACTCCGTGAACCCGATGTGCGATCAGGTTGACCCGCGAGTATCGTCCTCACCTGCACAGACTTCGCCGGCCATCACCACCCGTCCACGACACGGAGGACCCGTTGTCCCGCTTGACGCTCATCAAGGCAGTGCTCGGGCCGATCCTGCACCTGATGTTCCGCCCCCGTGTGGAAGGCGCCAAGAACATCCCCGGGACGGGACCGGTCATCCTCGCCGGAAACCACCTCACGTTCATCGACTCGATGATCCTTCCGCTGGTCTGCGCCCGTCCGGTCCACTTCATCGGCAAGGACGAGTACGTCACGGGCAAGGGCCTCAAGGGCCGCCTGATGGCCTGGTTCTTCACCGGCAGCGGCATGATCCCGGTCGACCGTGACGGCGCCAACGGCGGCGTGGCAGCGCTGATGACCGGCCGCCGGGTGCTGGAGGAGGGCAAGATCTTCGGCATCTACCCGGAGGGCACCCGCTCCCCGGACGGCCGGCTGTACCGGGGCCGTACGGGTATCGCCCGGCTCACCCTGATGACCGGCGCGCCCGTGGTCCCGTTCGCGGTGATCGGCACCGACAAGCTGCAGCCGGGCGGCGCGGGTCTGCCGCGGCCGGGCCGGGTGACGATCCGCTTCGGCGAGCCGATGGAGTTCTCGCGCTACGACGGCATGGACCGCGACCGCTATGTACTGCGCGCGGTGACGGACTCGGTGATGACCGAGGTGATGGAGCTGTCCGGCCAGGAGTACGTGGACATGTACGCGACGAAGGCGAAGGCGGCCTGAGCCGTCGACCCTGACGACGACGTAAGGGCCGGTCCTGATGGGGACCGGCCCTTACGTCGTCGTCACCGTGGATCACGGGTGCTCGAGGCCTTCCTCGAGCTTCTGGCCGCGCAGCAGGAACCAGGCCGCGACGGCGGTCGCGAACAGTACGCCCGCACCGACCGCGGCGGCCGTCTGGAAGCCGTCGGTGAAGGCGTCCTGCGCGGCCGACACCATCGCGGCACCCTGCTCCGGGGGCAGCTCCTTCGCCGCCTCGACGGCGCCGCCGAGCGAGTCGTGCGCCGCCGCGGCCGCGTCGGCGGGAATGCCGGGCGGCGCGCTGAAGCCGCGGTAGATGCCGGTCACGATGGTCCCGAGCAGTGCGATGCCGAGCGCCGCGCCCAGTTCGTATGCCGTCTCGGACACCCCGGAGGCAGCGCCCGCCTGCCGCTTGGGCACGGTGGAGAGGATGACGTCCGCGGTCACCGTGAAGGCGAGGCCGGCTCCGATGCCGCCGACGAACAGCGCGATGCCGAGCGCGACGACTCCGGTGGAGGCGCTGATCGCCGTACAGGCGGCGAGTGCGAGGCCGACCGCCGTCAGTCCGCCGGACACCGCGCTGCGTACGGAGGCTCGGCGGGCGAGATAGCCGGCCATGAGGCCTGCGCCCACCGCGCCGACCGCGGCGGGCAGTTCGATCAGTCCCGCTTCCAACGGCGAGCGCTCCTGCACCAGTTGCAGGAACTGTGAGAGGAAGAAGACAAGTCCGGACAGGCCGAGGATGGTCAGCAGATCGGCGAGGACCGCGCCGGAGAAGCCCCGGTGGTGGAAGAGGCGCATGTCCAGCAGGGGTGAGGGCAGGGTCAACTGCCGTCGTGCGAACCAGTACAGCGCGGCGAGGCCGATGACCGCGGCCGCGGCGGCGTCCCAGCGGAAGCCGTGCACCGCCGCCTCCTTGACTGCGTAGACGACACTGACGATGCCGATCAGCGAGAGGAAGACGCTGATCAGGTCCCAGGGGCCGGGGTTGGGGTCGCGGGACTCCGGCAGGAGTTTGATGCCGACGAGCACCAGCACCGCCATGACGGGCAGGTTGATCAGGAAGACCGAGCCCCACCAGAAGTGCTCCAGCAGGAAGCCGCCGACGACGGGGCCGACAGCGGCGCCCGCGGAGGCCGCGGCGCCCCAGATACCGACGGCGAGGCTGCGCTCCTTGGGGTCGTGGAAGATATTGCGGATCAGCGCGAGGGTCGACGGCATCAGGGTGGCGCCCGCGACACCGAGCAGCGCCCGTGCCAGGATCATCATCTCGGGGCTCGTGGCGTACGCGTTGAGCACGGAGACCGCGCCGAAGGCGACCGCGCCGACCAGCAGCAGTTTCTTGCGGCCGATCCGGTCGCCGAGGCTGCCCATGGAGACGAGCAGACCGGCGATGACGAACGAGTAGACGTCGCCGATCCACAGCAGCTGCGTGCCGGAGGGCTGCAAGTCCTCGCTGAGGAACGGCGTGGCGAGGCCGAGCACGGTCGCATCCACGGCGACCAGCAGGACGGCCAGTACGAGTACGGCGAGGGCGAGCCACCGGCCGGGACTGCGTACGGCTTCCGCTCTCGTCGTCTGCAGGTCGGTACCGGTCATTCCCTCACACTCCGTCGTGCCCCGCCGAGCAGCAGCTCGGCGATCATGTACTGAAAGTCCTTGGCGGCGACCCGCCCCTCCTGCACCGACCAGGCGCCGGCGCCGACGAGCCCGTAGAGGGCCTCGGTCAGCCAGGCGGGGGTGAGATCGATACGGAACTCGCCCTGCTCCTGGCCGCGCCGGAAGAGCGCGGAGACGCGGGCGTCGAGGCGGTTCCAGCCCTCGTTCATCTGGTCGCCCTCGAAGAGCTGGTTCTCGGTGACGAGAAAGGCGAGCAGCGGGGCGGCCGGCTCCACCTCGGCGACCAGCCGGCGCAGGGCGTCCTCGGCCGTGCCGTCGTCGAGCCGGGCGGCGTCGAGGGCGGCCTCGAACTCCTGGATGCCGAGGCTCTCGAGCGCTTTGACGAGCGAGTGCCGCCCGGCGAAGTGCCGGTGCAGCGTGGCCCGCCCGATGCCCGCCGCTCGGGCGACTTCGTCCATGGTGGCGGTCGCCTTGCGGGAGAGCAGGGCGGCGGCGGTACGGAGGACCTGTTCGCGGTCGACTGTCATGAGACAACCATAGCCCATGTGAGACATCAATGTCTCATTGGATATTCACTGCCGCCCCGGCGGCACGAAGGAGACCCTGTGCGGATGAAGCCGCTGCTGCTGATCGATGTCGATGGTCCGCTCAACCCCTACGCCGCGCGTGCGCAGCGCAGACCGGAGGGTTACGCGACCCACCGGATGCGTCCCTCGGGCTGGACGGAGACCAAGCCGCTGCGCGTCTGGCTCAACCCGGAGCACGGCGTCGAGCTGCTGGCACTCGCCGACTCGTACGAGCTCGTCTGGGCGACGACCTGGAAGGGCGAGGCAAATGAATGGATAGGCCCGCATCTCGGGCTGCCCGAACTGCCGTACATCGACTGGCCCGTGATGCACGGAAAGGCCCCTCGCGGGACCTTCTGGAAGACGCAGTACATCCTGGAGTACGCGGCCGGGCGGCCGTTCGCCTGGATCGACGACGACATCACGGCGCTTGACCATGAATGGGTGGATCAACACCACCTGGCCGCCGCCCTGTTGCTGCGCGTCAGCGAGCGGGTCGGACTGCTCCGGCCGGACTTCGACGCGCTCGCGGACTGGGCGGCGGCGCTGTAGAGGTGTCCCTCGTTGCTACTTCTTGGCGGTGGCCCACGCGTGCTGGATGACCAGGTTCGCCTTCAGCTCCGTGAGCTGGACGGCCACAGCCGACGGCGCCGTACCCCCGCGGCCGCTCCGCGACGCCAGCGCGCCCTGGACGTTCAGGACCGTGCGTACCTCCGGGGTCAGGTGCTCCGAGATCTTCGCGAACTGCTCGTCCGTCAGCTCGTCCAGCTCGATCCCCTGCCGCTCGCACACCTTGACGCACTCGCCCGCGACCTCGTGCGCCACCCGGAACGGGACCCCCTGCTTGACCAGCCACTCGGCGATGTCCGTCGCGAGCGAGAAGCCGGCCGGGGCCAGCTCCTCCATCCGTTCGCGGTTGACCGTGAGCGTGGCCATCATGCCGGTGAACGCGGGGAGCAGTACTTCCAGTTGGTCGCAGGAGTCGAAGACCGGCTCCTTGTCCTCCTGGAGGTCACGGTTGTACGCGAGCGGGAGCGCCTTCAGCGTCGCCAGCAAGCCCGTCAGATTGCCGATCAGACGGCCCGACTTGCCGCGCGCCAGTTCCGCGATGTCCGGGTTCTTCTTCTGCGGCATGATCGACGAGCCGGTCGAGAAGGCGTCGTGGAGGGTGACGAAGGAGAACTCCTTCGTGTTCCAGATGATGACCTCCTCCGCGATCCGCGACAGGTTCACGCCGATCATCGCGGTGATGAAGGCGAACTCCGCCACGAAGTCACGGGAGGCCGTGCCGTCGATGGAGTTGCCGGAAGAGCCGTGTTCGAAGCCCAGGTCCTTCGCCACCGCCTCCGGGTCGAGGCCGAGCGAGGACCCGGCGAGCGCGCCCGATCCGTACGGGGAGACGGCCGTGCGCTCGTCCCACTGCCGCAGCCTTTCCGCGTCCCGCGACAGGGACTGGACATGCGCCAGGACGTGGTGCGAGAAGAGCACCGGCTGGGCGTGCTGGAGGTGCGTACGGCCCGGCATGGCGACGTCCGGGTGCGCCTCCGCCAAGCCCACCAGCGCGTCCTGGAGCTCGGCGATCAGAGCGCCGATGATCCGCGCGTGGTCGCGCAGATACATCCGGAAGAGGGTCGCGACCTGGTCGTTCCTCGACCGCCCGGCCCGCAGCTTGCCGCCGAGGTCGGGGCCGAGGCGCTCCAGCAGACCGCGCTCCAGCGCGGTGTGGACGTCCTCGTCGGCGATCGTGCCCACGAAGGAGCCGTCGGCGACATCGGCCTCGAGCCGGTCGAGTCCGGCCAGCATGCGCGTCAGCTCGTCCTCGGTGAGCAGTCCCGCCTTGTGGAGCACGCGAGCGTGCGCGCGCGAGCCCGCGATGTCGTACGGCGCGAGGCGCCAGTCGAAGTGGACCGACGCCGACAGCTTGGCCAGCGCCTCGGCCGGGCCGTCGGCGAAGCGGCCGCCCCAGAGCCGTACGTCACCGTTGTTGCTGCTCACAGCTGATGCTCCTCAGGAGGTGGATGTGCGACCGCCTCCCCGCCGCGGAGGAACGGGGAGGCGGTAGGTACTACGTGAACGACTCAGCGAGGTCGACGTCAGGCTCCGCCTGCAAGATCACGCCGTGCGGCGATCTTCGCCGACAGGCCGAACAGCTCGATGAAGCCCTGCGCCTTGGACTGGTCGAAGGTGTCACCCGAGTCGTACGTCGCGAGGTTGAAGTCGTACAGCGACTCCTCGGACTTCCGGCCGGTGACGACCGCGCGGCCGCCCTGCAGCGTCATCCGGATGTCGCCGGTCACGTGCTGGTTGGCCTCGTTGATGAAGCCGTCCAGGGCGCGCTTGAGCGGGGAGAACCACAGGCCGTCGTAGACCATCTCGCCCCAGCGCTGCTCGACCTGCCGCTTGTACCGGGCCAGCTCGCGCTCGACGGTGACGTTCTCCAGCTCCTGGTGGGCGGTGATCAGCGCGATCGCGCCCGGGGCCTCGTACACCTCACGCGACTTGATGCCGACCAGCCGGTCCTCGACCATGTCGATCCGGCCGATGCCCTGCGCGCCGGCCCGCTCGTTGAGCTGCTGGATCGCCTGGAGGACCGTGACGGGCTTGCCGTCGATGGCGACCGGGACGCCCTCCTTGAAGGAGATGACGACCTCGTCGGCCTCGCGCTGCACCGCCGGGTTCGAGGTGTACTCGTAGATGTCCTCGATCGGCCCGTTCCAGATGTCCTCCAGGAAGCCGGTCTCGACGGCCCGCCCGAAGACGTTCTGGTCGATGGAGTACGGCGACCTCTTGGTGGTCGCGATCGGGAGCTGCTTCGCCTCGCAGAAGGCGATCGCCTTGTCCCGGGTCATCGCGTAGTCACGGACGGGGGCGATGCACTTCAGCTCGGGCGCGAGGGCGACGATGCCGGCCTCGAACCGCACCTGGTCGTTGCCCTTGCCGGTGCAGCCGTGGGCGACGGTGGTGGCGCCGTGCTTCTTGGCGGCCGCGACGAGGTGCTTGACGATCGTGGGCCGGGAGAGGGCGGAGACCAGCGGGTAGCGGTCCATGTAGAGGGCGTTGGCCTTGATCGCCGGGAGGCAGTACTCGTCGGCGAACTCGTCCTTGGCGTCGGCGACCTCCGCCTCCACCGCACCGCAGGCGAGCGCGCGCTTGCGGATGACGTCCAGGTCCTCGCCGCCCTGGCCGACGTCCACGGCAACGGCGATGACCTCGGCGCCCGTCTCCTCGGCGATCCAGCCGATGGCGACGGAGGTGTCCAGACCGCCCGAGTAGGCGAGTACGACGCGCTCGGTCACGGGTTTCTCCTTACGATGCATTCGGTGATGGAATAAGTATGCACTCCACTGTATGTTTCGTCAATGCGGCACGGACACGACGTGACACGGCCCTCCGGCGACCGGCGACGGCGATAATCCCTGGCATGGGACAGCGCTATGAACGAATAGAAGGCCGGATCCTCGACTTCATCGAGCGGCAGCCCGTCTTCTTCACCGCCACCGCCCCGCTGAGCGGCGACGGGCACATCAACCTCTCCCCCAAGGGCCGCAGCGGCACGCTCGTCGTCATCGACGAGCTGACCCTCGCCTATCTGGACTTCGGCGGCAGCGGCGCCGAGACCATCGCCCACCTCCGCGAGGAGGGGAACGGACGCATCACCCTGATGTGGTGCGCGTTCACCGGCCCGCCCAAGGTGCTGCGGGTGCACGGCAGCGGTGAGGCGGTCTTCCGGGACGACCCGCGCTGGGCCGAGTTCATCCCGCACTTCAAGGAGGTCGACGGGCCGAGCGCCCGCGCGATCATCGTCATCCACGCGCAGCGGATCAGTGACGCCTGCGGATTCGCCGTGCCGTTCATGGAGTACCAGGAGGAGCGCACCCAGCACGCGGAGCACTTCGGCCGTAAGTCGGACGAGGAGTTCGCCGCGTACTGCGAGAAGAAGGACCACGTCGGGGTGAGCCTGGACGGGCTGCCGGCACTGCCGCTTCCGCTCCCCGCGCGTACCGACTGACCTCCGCCGGAGCAGTCGCAGGGCATACGGCGCAGTCCGGGCGGCGCACGGCTCGCGGCGCGCGTACGGTCGTGAACCATGCGCCCCGGTCTCGCACTTGGCTCCGTTCTGCTGCTGCTCGCCGCCGGTACGGTCGCGGCCGTCCCCGGCCGCGCGGCCCCACTCCCCGAGCGGATGGGCGACACCGGCGGTGGCAGCCAGCTGATCACCGCCGTGGCCGCGCGCCCCGGCGCCACCACCGGAAGGGTCACCTGGTGGGACCGCCGCCGCGACGGGGGGTGGGTGGCGGCCGGCTCGGCGGCGGCGCGATTCGGCGCGAAGGGCCTGGTCGAGGGCGCCCGTCGGAAGCAGAGCACCTTCACCACGCCGACCGGGCTGTACGACCTGCCGTACGCCTTCGGGATCAAGGCCGTGCCCGCCGGGACCCGCTACGCCTACCGCACGGTGACGAAGAGGTCCTGGTGGTGCCAGGACAACCGGGCCCGTGCGTACAACCGCTGGGTCGAGGGGCTGCCCGCCGACTGCCGGGCGGCCGAGTCCGAGCATCTGGTCTCGTACGCGAAGCAGTACGCCCGCGCCCTGGTCATCGGCTTCAACTACCACCGCCCGGTGCGCGGCCGGGGTGCCGGAATCTTCCTCCACGTCAATGGGCGTGGCGCGACGGCCGGTTGCGTGTCCGTGCCGGACGCGGCCATGAGCCGGATTCTGGCCTGGGCCGACCAGCGGCGCGATCCGCACATCGCGATCGGGACCAGTGGCGGACCGACCGCGATCACTCGCTACTGACCGGGCCGGAGGCGACGGCGGCCGACCGGCTCACAGATTCCACAAACACCGCTCGAGTTGAACTGGACGCTCCTCGCACGCGTATTCCCACGCGAAAGAGGTACAGGCGAGGAGCAGTCGTGGCGATGTTGCAGAGCGGTCGGGCCGCGAGACGCCAGACCATGCGGGCGATCCGGCCCCGTCGTGACCCGGCGGTGGCGTTGCTGGCGGTCGCCTGGGCGGGGGCGATGGCCGTGCTGTCCCTGTGGTGGCAGAACACGGCGGTGGTGCACATGACCACCGCCGAGTGGCTGATCGGCGCCGGCAGGATCACCGGTCTGCTGGGCGGATACGTGATCGCACTGGTGGTACTGCTGATGGCGCGCGTCCCCGCTCTGGAACGGCGGGTGGGTTCCGACCGGGTGACCCGCTGGCACGCGATGAGCGGCCGCTACGCGATCAGTCTGATCGTCACGCATGTCGTGCTGACCGTATGGGGGTACGCCGTCCAGGCCCGTACCGGCCTCGTGGAGCAGACCGTCACCGTCGTCGTCGACTTCCCCGAAATGATCAAGGCGGCGATCGGCACGGCGCTCCTGCTGGTGGTCGGCTTCGTCTCGGCCGGCGCCGTGCGCCGCCGCATGCGCTACGAGACCTGGTACTACCTGCACCTCCTGACCTATGCCGCCGTATATCTGACCTTCTGGCACCAACTGGCCACCGGCGCCGAGTTCGTCGCCGGCTCGACCGCCCGCACGGTCTGGTACGTGCTGTACGCCGCAGTCGGCGTGCTGCTCCTCTGGTACCGGATCCTGGCGCCCGTGCGGCTCAACCTCTGGCACCGGATGCGGGTGGAATCCGTCGTGGACGAGGCTCCGGGGGTGGTCTCCGTGCTGATCACCGGGCGACGGCTGCACCGGCTCGGCGCCGAGGCGGGTCAGTTCTTCCGCTGGCGGTTCCTCACCAAGGGGCTGCGCTGGAGCGCCAATCCGTATTCACTCTCCGCCCCGCCCCGTCCCCATCTGATGCGCATCACCGTCAAGGCGGTCGGCAAGCACAGCACGGCGCTCGCCGGACTGGAGCCGGGGACGCGGGTCTGGGCCGAGGGCCCGTACGGAGCCATGACCGCCGGCCGCCGGAGCCGCAACAAGGTGCTGCTGATCGCGGGCGGCGCGGGGATCACCCCGCTGCGGGCGCTGTTCGAGACGCTGCCCGGCGGTCCGGGCGACCTGACACTGCTCTACCGGGCCAGCGAGAGGCGGGACCTGGCGCTCTGGAGCGAGCTGCAGCAGATCGCTCAGCGCCGGGACGCACAGCTGATGTACGCGGTGAACGGTCCCGACGGGGCCCGGCCCGAGATCACCGCCGAGCGGCTCAAGGAGGTGCTGCCCGACATCGACGAGCACGACGTCTATCTCTGCGGGCCGCCCGGTCTCGCCGATGAGTCGTACCAGGCACTGCGCGAAGCCGGAGTGCCGTCCCGCCGGATCCACCACGAGTCCTTCGAGATGTGAGGCCGTCCTTGAAGAGGAAACATCCGCTTCGCCGGATCATGCTCGGCATCGCCGCCACCGCGTCCGGTGTCGTCCTGCTGCTCGCACTGAAGCAGCCGGGCAACACCGTGGTCGAGGCGTCGTCGCAGGCCGGCTCTCAAGTGCCGCCCGCCGGCTCGGCGTCCGCCGGGAACGGAGCCGGGAACGCCGGGGGACAGACGGTGCTCGGTGACGTCGCGGGCACGCAGTACGGCGACGTCCAGGTCCAGCTCACCCTCAGCGGCGGCAGAATCACCGGGGCACAGGCGGTGAAGGCGCCCGGCGCCGACGAGAACAGCCGCCGGATCGGCGCCAAGGCGATCCCCAAGCTCAACCAGGCCGTGATGGCGGCGCAGAGCGCACAGATCGACGCGGTCTCCGGGGCCAGTTACACCAGCGAGGGCTACATCAAGTCCCTGCAGAGCGCGCTCGACAAGGCCGGGGGTGTGGGGGCACCGGGCTCCGACGCGCAGGCCGGGACCCAGCCCGGGGCAGGGACGCAGCCCGGATCCGGATCCGGCACCGACACCGGCTCGGGATCGGGATCGGGATCGGACGACGACTCGGGATCGGGCACGGGCACCGGCTCGGGCTCGGTTTCCGGCTCCGATGGCGCCGCCCCGGCGGCGAAGACCGTCCTCGGCGACGTGGCCAACACCCAGTACGGCCCGGTGCAGGTCCGGATCACGGTCAGCGGGGGCAAGGTCACCGCGGCCGACGCCGTCAAGGCACCCGGCTCCGACGCCAACAGCCGGCAGATCGCCGCCAATGCTGTGCCCAAGCTCAACCAGGCGGCGGTCACGGCGCAGAGCGCACAGATCGACTCGGTCTCCGGCGCCAGCTACACCAGCGAGGGCTACATCACGTCCCTGCAGAGCGCGCTCGACAAGGCGGGTGTGTGATGCCCGGCCGGCAGCGGCTGCGCCATGTCGAACACTCCATGGGCACGGTGTTCTCGTTCGACATCCGTATCGCCGCCCGCAGCGACGCTCCCAGGGTGCGTGCCGGACTCGCCGCCGCCGTGGCCGGTCTGCACCGCGTGGACGAGATCTTCTCGACGTACCGTCAGGACAGCCAGCTCAGCCGGCTCGCCCGCGGCGAACTCCCGCTCGGGGACTGTGTCGCCGAGGTCGCCGAGGTGCTCGACCTGTGCTCGGAGGCGGAGCACGAGAGCAACGGCTGGTTCACCGCTCGCTACGCCGGCGAGCTGGATCCGACCGGTCTGGTCAAGGGCTGGGCGGTGGAGTGCGCGGTCCGCATGCTCGCTTCGTCCGGTGCGGATTCGGTCTGCCTCAACGGAGGCGGCGACATCCAGCTGTACGGCGGCCCCTGGCGGGTGGGCGTCTGCGACCCGCTCCACCCGGGCGAGCTCGTCACCGTGATCGAGGCCGACGAGGGCGTCGCCGTCGCCACCTCGGGCCCTGCGGAGCGCGGCTGCCACATTGTCGTCCCGCACACCCGCCGGCCCCCCGCCGAGGGCATGGCGTCGATGACCGTCGTCTGCCCGGGACTGACCCAGGCCGACGCCCGGGCGACCGCCGCGTACGCCATGGGCGGGCGGGCCCGCGACTGGCTGGAGGAGCTGCCCGACACCGAGGGCTTTGCGGTCAATGCCGACGGCAGCACGTGGCGGACCCGCGGATTCGACCGTCACACGGCGAAGTTGACCGCCTGACGACCGGCCTCCGGCGCCCTCAGCGGTCGTTCTGGGCCAGGCGCAGCAGATGGTCCGCCAGCGCCTGGCCGCCGTTCGGGTCGCGGCTGATCAGGATCAGCGTGTCGTCGCCGGCGATGGTGCCGAGGATGTCGTGCAGTTCGGCCTGGTCGATGGCCGAGGCGAGGAACTGGGCGGCCCCCGGCGGCGTACGCAGCACCACGAGGTTGGCCGAGGCTTCGGCGGAGATCAGCAGTTCGCCGGAGAGGCGCCGCATGCGCTCCTCCTTGGCCGACTCACCGAGCGGCGCCTGCGGAGTGCGGTAGCCGCCCTCGCTGGGCACCGCGTAGATCAGCTCACCGCCGGTGTTGCGGATCTTCACCGCGCCCAGCTCGTCGAGGTCGCGGGAGAGCGTCGCCTGAGTGACGCTCAGCCCGTTGTCCGCGAGGAGCTTCGCCAACTGGCTCTGCGAGCGCACCGGCTGCCGGTTGAGGATGTCCACGATCCGGCGGTGGCGGGCCGTGCGGGTCTGCGGTACTACGGCCCCGCCGTGCTCGGTGTCCTGCGCCTCGGTCATCGTCGTCGTCTCATTCCCCGGATCGTCCTTCCCCGTACACACCGTCGAGGACGCCGGGGAGCGCCTGGAGAAACGCGTTCACTTCCGCGTCACCGATGATCAGCGGCGGCATGAGCCGTACGACATCGGGGGCGGGAGCGTTCACCAGGAAACCGGCACCCTGAGCCACCTGCTGCACCTGAGGCGCGAGGGACTCCGTGAGCACGATACCCAGCAGCAGGCCCGCGCCACGGACATGGGAGACCAGCGGGTGGCCGAGGGACTCGATTCCGTCCCGCAGTTTCTCGCCCAGCCGCTTCACCTCGTCGAGGGTCCCGTCGGACGCGAGGGTGTCGAGCACGGCGAGTCCGGCCGCGCACGCGACCGGGTTTCCGCCGAACGTCGTGCCGTGCTGTCCGGGCCGGAGCAGGTCCGCGGCCGGGCCGAAGACCACGGTCGCGCCGATCGGGAGCCCGCCGCCGAGACCCTTGGCGAGGGTGACGACATCGGGCTCGACGCCCTGGTGGGCCTGGTGCTCGAACCAGTGGCCGGTGCGCCCGATGCCCGTCTGGACCTCGTCGAGGACAAGCAGCGTGCCGGTGGCCCGGGTGATCTCCCGGGCGGCCTCCAGATAGCCCTTGGGCGGGACGACCACGCCGCTCTCGCCCTGGATCGGCTCGATGATCAGCAGCGCGGTCTCTTCAGTGACCGCGGCCCGCAGCGCCTCGACATCGCCGAAGGGGACGTGCGTGACATCTCCGGGCAGCGGCAGGAACGGTTCTTTCTTGGCGGGCTGTCCGGTGAGGGCGAGCGCGCCCATCGTGCGGCCGTGGAAGCCGCCGCCGGTGGCGACCATGTGCTGACGGCCCGTCAGCCGGCCGATCTTGAAGGCGGCTTCGTTGGCCTCGGCACCGGAGTTGCAGAAGAAGACGCGGCCGGGGCGGCCGAAGAGCTGGATGAGGCGCTCGGCGAGCGCGACGGGCGGCTCGGCGACGTAGAGGTTGGAGACATGGCCGAGTGAGGCGATCTGCCGGGAGACAGCCTCGACGATCGCGGGGTGGGCATGGCCGAGCGCGTTCACGGCGATACCGCCGACGAAGTCGCAGTACTCGGTGCCGTCCGCGTCCCAGACCTGGGCGCCTTCGCCGCGTACGAGGGCCAGCTTCGGCGTGCCGTAGTTGTCCGACATCACGCCCTGCCAGCGCTGCGCGAGCTCCTCATTGCTCATGGTTCCCCCTGTCCGTCGGGCACGACCATCGTGCCGATGCCCGAGTCGGTGAAGATCTCCAGCAGGATCGAGTGCGGTACACGGCCGTCGAGCACGCGGGCGGTGTTGACCCCGTTGCGCACGGCGTGCAGACAGCCCTCCATCTTGGGGACCATGCCGCTGGACAGGTCGGGCAGCAGCTTCTCCAGCTGGGTGGCGGTGAGCCTGCTGATCACTTCGTCGCTGTTGGGCCAGTCCTCGAAGAGACCCTCGACATCGGTGAGGACCATCAGTGTCTCGGCGCCGAGCGCGGCGGCGAGCGCGGCCGCGGCGGTGTCGGCGTTGACGTTGTAGACGTGGTGGTCGTCGGCGGAGCGCGCGATCGAGGAGATGACCGGGATACGGCCGTCGTCGAGGAGCGCCTGGATGGCGCCCGTGTCGATCTCGGTGATCTCGCCGACCCGGCCGATGTCGACCAGTTCGCCGTCGATCTGCGGCTGGTGCTTGGTGGCGGTGATGGTGTGCGCGTCCTCGCCCGTCATACCGACGGCGAGCGGGCCGTGCTGGTTGAGCAGCCCGACGAGCTCGCGCTGGACCTTACCGGCGAGCACCATTCGTACGACGTCCATGGCTTCGGGTGTGGTGACCCGCAGGCCCGCCTTGAACTCGCTGACCAGGCCGTGCCGGTCGAGCTGGGCGCTGATCTGCGGGCCGCCGCCGTGGACCACGACCGGCTTGAGGCCTGCCTGCCGCAGAAAGACGACGTCCTGGGCGAAGGCGGCCTTGAGGTCCTCGTCGATCATGGCGTTGCCGCCGAACTTGACGACGACGGTCTTGCCGTTGTGCCGGGTCAGCCAGGGCAGCGCCTCGATGAGGATCTGGGCCTTCGGCAGCGCGGTGTGCTTACGGGCGCTCATGAGGAGTACGCGCTGTTCTCGTGGACGTAGTCGGCGGTGAGGTCATTGGCCCAGATCACGGCGGACTCGCTGCCGGCGGAGAGATCGGCGGTGATCTTCACCTCGCGGTAGCGCATGTCGACCAGCTCGCGGTCCTCGCCGACGCTGCCGCCTCTGCAGACCCAGATGCCGTTGATGGCGACGTTGAGGGCGTCGGGCTCGAAGGCGGCCCGGGTGGTGCCGATGGCGGAGAGCACGCGGCCCCAGTTGGGGTCCTCGCCGTGGATGGCGCACTTGAGGAGATTGTTGCGCGCGATGGAGCGGCCCACCTCGACGGCGTCGTCCTCGGTCGCGGCGTTGATCACCTCGATACGGATGTCCTTGCTGGCCCCCTCGGCGTCACCGATCAGCTGGCGGGCGAGGTCGTCGCAGACGGTCCGTACGGCGTCGGCGAACTCCTCGTAGCGGGGTGTGATCTCGCTGGCACCCGAGGCGAGCAGCAGCACGGTGTCGTTGGTGGACATGCAGCCGTCTGAGTCGACGCGGTCGAAGGTCTGCCGGGTGGCGTCGCGCAGGGCCTTGTCGAGGGTGGCGGACTCGAGGTCGGCGTCGGTGGTGAGGACGACCAGCATGGTGGCGAGTCCGGGGGCGAGCATGCCCGCGCCCTTGGCCATGCCGCCGACGGTCCAGCCCTCGCCCTCGGCGACGGCGGTCTTGTGGACGGAGTCAGTGGTCTTGATGGCGATGGCGGCCTTCTCGCCGCCGTGTGCGGAGAGCTCCCCGGCGGCCTTCTCGACGCCGGCGAGGACCTTGTCCATCGGGAGCAGCAGACCGATCAGACCGGTGGAGGCGACGGCGATCTCGCCTGCGCTGTGGTCTTCGGGACCGCCTTGGTTCAGGACGGCGGCGACCTTCTCGGCGGTCGCGTGGGTGTCCTGGAAACCCTGGGGGCCCGTGCAGGCGTTGGCGCCACCGGAGTTGAGGACGACCGCGGAGACTTCGCCGCCGCGCAGGACCTGCTCGGACCAGAGGACGGGCGCGGCCTTGACGCGGTTGGAGGTGAAGACACCCGCGGCGGCGCGGCGCGGTCCGTTGTTGACCACGAGAGCCAGGTCGGGATTGCCGTTCTCCTTGATCCCGGCGGCGATGCCCGCTGCCGTGAATCCCTTTGCTGCCGTGACGCTCACGGTGCCACTCCGATCGTGGAAAGACCTGTGTCCTCAGGAAGCCCGAGGGCGATGTTCATGCTCTGGACCGCGCCACCGGCGGTTCCCTTGGTGAGGTTGTCGATGGCGCTGATCGCGATGATGCGCTGCGCGGCCTCGTCGTATGCGACCTGGATCTGAACAGCGTTGGAACCGTAGACGGACGCGGTGGCCGGCCACTGGCCCTCCGGCAGCAGATGCACGAACGGCTCGTCGGCCAGCGCCTTCTCGTACGCGGCCCTGACGTCCTGCGCCGTCGTGCCCGGCTTCGCCTTGGCGGAGCAGGTGGCGAGGATGCCGCGGGACATGGGCGCGAGGGTCGGCGTGAAGGAGACGGTGACCCGCTCGCCCGCCGCGGCGCTGAGGTTCTCGATCATCTCGGGGGTGTGCCGGTGGCCGCCGCCGACGCCGTACGGGCTCATGGAGCCCATCACCTCGGAGCCGAGCAGATTCGGCTTGAGCGCCTTGCCCGCGCCGGATGTGCCGGTCGCGGCGACGACGACGGCCTCGGGCTCGGCCAGGGAGGCCGCGTACGCCGGGAAGAGCGCGAGCGAGACGGCGGTCGGGTAGCAGCCGGGCACCGCAATGCGCTTGGACCCGCGCAGCGCGGCGCGGGCGCCCGGCAGCTCGGGGAGCCCATAGGGCCAGGTCCCGGCGTGCGGGGAGCCGTAGAACGCCTCCCAGTCGGCCGCGTCCTTCAGCCGGAAGTCGGCGCCCATGTCGACGACGAGGACCTCGTCGCCGAGCTGCTCGGCGACGGCGGCGGACTGACCGTGCGGGAGAGCGAGAAAGACGACGTCGTGCCCGGCGAGCACGTCCGCAGTGGTGGGCTCGAGCACGCGGTCGGCGAGCGGGAGCAGATGCGGCTGCAGTCCGCCGAGCCTCTGACCGGCGTTGGAGTTGCCGGTGAGGGCACCGATCTCGACCCTGGGGTGGGCGAGGAGCAGTCGGAGCAGTTCCCCGCCTGCGTATCCGCTCGCTCCTGCCACTGCTGCGCGTACCATCATCGAGCCTTCCTCGTCGATGGCATGACTATACGCAGTAACGCAGTTTTATGCAATCAGGTCACTGGCCTGCCCGCATCCGCGTTGAGACTGAGCGCTTGAGTTGGCCCTTTAGCGCTCGAGTTGGCCCGTCTGAGCATCGTTATTGGCCCGCAGGGTAGCGGCCGGACCTATTCGGCATATTGATCTACTAGTGAACCTCTGAGTGCCGCAGTGCGCTCCACATCACCGCCGGCGGGCAACAGAGACCTCAGCGCCCGCGGATACCCGACCTGACTTGCTCAGCGTCCGCCTGGCCGCCGCCCCAAGATCGCAAGCCCGCTGGGATCAACCTCTACGAAGAGCCGATCTAGGCGAGGGCGACGATTGAGCGCTCCACTTGGCCAGTGAGCGGCTCAGTTGACCCGGCCGCGCTCGGTGCGCGGCAGCGGCGGCCGGCCTGTAGGGGTCATCACGCATGCTAGTTTGTGAGCGATCGTTCAACTATAGGAGCGTTGATGGGCCGCAAACAGGTCTGGGACCAGGACGAGGTGCTTGCCTCCGCTATGCGCCTGTTCCGTCGTCGTGGATACCTCGGCGCCTCGCTGCGCGACCTCGAAGAGGCGACCGGAATGCACCCGGGCAGCCTGTACCGGGCGTTCCACAGCAAGGAAGGCCTGTTCAGTGCCGCGCTGGACGCCTACAACGAGCGTGTGGTGGAGGGCAGGGTTCGCGTCCATCTGCGGGACGCGGGGGACCCCGTGGCCGGCATCCGCTCGTTCTTCACCTCGGCGTTCGACACCGGCATCAGCCCCGAACCCGATCCGGGGTGCCTGCTCACCAACACCGCGGTGGAGTCGTTCACCGTTCCGCAGGCGGCGCCAGGCGTGCGCCGGGGGCTGGAGACGATCGAGTCCGGCTTCGCCGACGCGCTGACGCGCGCCCGCGCCCAGCGGCTGCTGCCCGCGGAACTCGACGTCGAGGAGTCAGCCGCCCAGCTCCTGGCGCTCTACCAGGGCCTGCTGGTGCTCGTCCGGTCCGGTACGGCCGCCGCCAAACTGCACACCATCACCGACGGAGCCCTGGCATCGATCGGCGCAGGGCAAGCCAAGACAGCCAAGCAAGTCAACGAAGAGGAAAAGCGATGAGTGACCAACAGCAGCTCTGGGACAACTACGCCGCGTGCTGGTCGGCCGACCCCTCGATACGGCTCACCGCGCTCGGCGCGGTCGCGGTCGACGACGTCACCTACCGGGATCCGGGGACCGAGGTCGGCGGCCTGGCCGAACTCAACGCGTACATGGGCGGCTTCGCCGGGGCGTTTCCCGGACACCGCTTCCGCATCGACGAGGTCCTCGACCACCACGACCGGTCACTGGCCCGCTGGACCCAGGTCGGCCCGGACGGCGAGACCTTCATGACAGGCGTGAGCAGCGCGGTGCACCGGGACGGCCTCCTCGCCGACGTGACCGGCTTCTTCCTCCCCGCCTGACCACTCCGGCCAGCCCGCCACCCACACAACCACCTACGGGCATCGCTCGGCGACTTCGGCGGCCGGGCACTGCACGGGCGCGTGAACTGTGTCTGAGCACGCTTGTTGGCTACACGGGCCAACTGGCGCGCTCAGTCACACGCGTGTGTGACTGATTCCCAATCGTCGTTGTCAAACGTGCGGACCGATCGGCTGGGAGATCCGCGATGACATCCAGCGAGCTTCGTCGCGCTCGGCTGCGCCATCATCTGTTGGTGACGGCCACGGAGCTCATGAACTGAGTTCACGCCGATTCTCGGCGAGGTCTGCCCCGGACGTGACAGGCCCGAGGCCGGAGGGCAGATGGCGTACGGCTGCCGCCACTGCCTCCTGCGCCGTGGTGGCTTGTGCGATGAGGCCACTGCCCGTGAAGCCTGCGCTGACCGTGTACCGGTCGACGTCATCCGCGAGCAGGCACGGCCCGACGGTGGACATCCACGGGCCGGTGGTGGTCGAGAAGCGCAGCGCCCAGTGGCTGGTGAACGGGTAGAGACCCCGCAGCGCCGGCTCGGCATATGCCGCCTCGACCAGCGCGTGATACCCGGGCTGCTCCCGTGCGCTCGCCTCGGTGCGCATGCCCTGCCACTCGGATTCGGTCAGGCGCACGGGATCGTGGTCGGGCACCTCGAAACGGCCGGTCAGGTGCACGAACGGCGCGACCTGGCGGATGTCACTCAATGGCACTCCGTCGAGCCACGCCTGTGCGGCCCTGGCGACCTGCGCCAGATCGTCGGTGTCGCCCACGATGAGCGGCATGCCTTGGAACGACTCTTCACCGCGGATCCGCCACCGCCGCTCGATCGCCGACGAGCTGACGAGCAGAGCCCTGCGATGCGGCAGCGTGCTCTCGACGGCGGCATAGCGCAACGGATCGGAGGCCGAGGCCGTAACGGGGACGGAGAAACCGCCCTCTTCCGCCACAGCTTGGAGCGCCACGCCGAGGCTGCCTTGGGTCGCGATGTCGGGATACAGGACGGCTGGATCAGGAGGTGTAACCACGGCCCCTGATTGTGCCCGACCCACCGCTGAACGAACGCACGGGCCTGACTGCTCAGCAAGAGACCTTCGCATCGCCTTACGTTGAGCGCTGTACCTGGCCAGACAGGCCAACTACGGCGCTCAGTCACACTCCTTGTGACTGAGCACGCCAGTTGGCCACTGAGCGTCACAGTTGGCCAGGCGGGGCCGTGCGACTTTTCGAGATAGGTGACACCTGATCTCGGTGGTTGACACCACCCTGAGAAACGCCGAAGCCGTACCGGATTTCTGCCGTGCCCGTTCCCGCGGCCCGCACAGCGCTAGCCTCGGGTCCCGTGATCGTATGGCTCAACGGCACCCACGGCGCAGGCAAGACGACGACCAGTGCACTCGTGCAGCAGCTGATCCCGGATTCACGGGTGTTCGACGCCGAGAAGGTCGGCGAGACACTCATGGACATCACGCCGGGGCTGCCCGGGACGGACAACTTCCAGCACTGGCCGCCGTGGCGGCCGCTCGTCGTCGAGACCGCCCGCCGCGTACTCGACTACACCGGCGGCACTCTGGTGATGCCCATGACTGTCCTGGTCGAGCAGTACTGGCGCGAGATCAGCACGGGCCTCGCCCAACATGCCATTCCGGTACGGCACTTCGTCCTCCACGCCGACCAAGACACCCTCCGCGGGCGCATCGAGGGGGACACTCTTCTTGGCCCCTCCCCATTCCGTCTCCAATACCTTGAGCCCTACGCCGAGGCGGCCCGCACGTGGCTGCACGGCGAGGCCGAGGTCGTCGACACCACGCACCTCACGCCCGCCCAGGCCGCCCTGCAGATCGCAGAGGCCGTCAAGAGTTGAGGTCCGCCCGCCACGCGAAAACAGGCGCAGGTGGCAACAAAGAACGACCTTCCGGTGTCGAGTAGTGCGAACAGGCTCAACCAGGGGCCCAGCTCAGCCCAGCACCGCGGTGTCATCTACACCGAAAAGTCGCAAAGACAGGCCCAAGCGTCTGTCGGAGGCTCAGCCGCTCGTCTTAGTTCGGTGACCCGCGTCACACCCGGCTCCTGTCAGCAATCGGGGCGCCGTCTCGTTCAAAGGCCACGCGAACGAGACAGGAGCAACGCCATGAAGCACCGCATCGTCGTACTCGGCGCCGGATACGCCGGGGCCTTCGCCGCCGGAAACCTGGCCCGCCGGCTCTCCCCCGCCGACACCGAGATCACCGTCGTCAACGCCGTGCCCGACTTCGTTGAGCGGATGCGGCTCCACCAGCTCGCGATCGGCCAGGACCTCGCGTTCCGCAAGCTCGCCGACGTATTCGCGGGCACCGGGGTGCGGCTGCGCCTGGCGCGCGTCACCGGCGTCGACCCCGAGCGCAGGACCGTCGCCGTGACGAGCGAGGACGGCGACGGCGAGCTCGCGTACGACACGCTTCTCTACGCGCTCGGCAGCTCCGTAGCCCACCATGGCGTCCCCGGCGTGGCCGAGTACGCCTTCGATGTGACCGGCCGGTCCTCGGCGCTGCGTCTGCGCGAGCGCCTGGCCGGCCTGGGCGAGGGCGGCACCGTGCTGGTCGTCGGTGAGGGGCTGACCGGCATCGAGACCGCCACCGAGTTCGCCGAGTCCCGGGCCGACCTCTCGGTCGCGCTCGCCGCCCGCGGCGAGCTGGGCGCCTGGCTCTCCCCGAAGGCCCGCCGTCACCTGCGCCAGGCCTTCGACCGGCTCGGCATCACCGTCCACGAGCACACCGGCATCGAAGCCGTCGAGCCGACACGGGCGATCGCCGCCGACGGTACGTCCATCCCGGCCGACGTGACCGTGTGGTCGGCCGGGTTCGCCGTGCACCCCATCGCGGCCGCCAGCGGCCTGGAGGTCGCCGAGACCGGCCAGATCGTCGTCGACCGCACCATGCGCTCGGTCTCGCACCCGGACGTCTACGCCGCCGGTGACTGCGCCTACGCGATCGGCGAGAACGGCCGGCTGCTGCCGATGTCCTGCGCCTCGGCCGGCTTCACCAACATGCAGGCGACCGCCGCGATCATCGCGCGCCTGACGGGCAGCGAGGTCCCGACCACCGGGCTGAAGTACCACGGCAACCACATCAGCCTCGGGCGGCGGGACGCGATCTTCCAGATGGTGGACGGGGACGTCCGGTCGAAGTCCTGGTACCTGGGCGGCCGGACCGCCGCGCGGCTCAAGTCGGGCGTGCTCAAGGGGGCCGGGTGGGGCATCGCCCATCCGACCTTCGGCATGCCGAAGCGCAAGCGCCGCCTGGCCACCGCGCCTGACCGGGCCGGTGTGAGGGTCGCCGCATAGGTTGTTCCGCATGGACAGCGCAGCCATCGATCGGTTCGAGGCCAGCCGGGGCCGGCTGGCCTCGCTCGCGTACCGTCTGCTCGGCTCGGCCGCCGACGCCGAGGACGCCGTGCAGGACACGTTCCTGCGCTGGCAGGCCGCAGACCGCGAACGGGTCGAGGTGCCGGAAGCGTGGCTGACCAAGGTCGTCACCAATCTCTGCCTCGACCTGCTCCGCTCGGCGCAGGCGCGCCATGAGCGAGCGGCTGGTGCCTGGCTGCCCGAGCCGCTCCTCGAGGGCGACCCGATGCTCGGCCCGGCCGACACCTTCGAGCAGCGCGAATCGGTGACCTTGGCCGTACTGACCCTCTTGGAGCGCCTCTCGCCGGTCGAGCGGGCCGTCTACGTCCTACGTGAGGCCTTCTCGTACAGCCACGCCGAGATCGCCGGGATCCTCGACATCACCGAGTCCGCGAGCCAGCAGCATGTCCACCGGGCCCGGATCCGGGTCGCCGCCGAGCGCCGCCGCGGCGGCGAGGCCGACCCCGCGTCCGCGCGCCGGGTCGTCGAGGAGTTCCTCGCCGCCGCCACGTCGGGGCGCACCGAACGGCTGGTGGCGCTGCTCACCGACGACGTGACGGCGGTCTCGGACGGCGCCGGACTGGGCAAGCGGCTGTTGCGGTACAAGACGCGCGAGCGGGTCGCCTCCTACGTGCGGGCCGGCTTCAAGCCCACGCCGGCGAAGCGGCGGCTGGCCGGCGGCTCGCCCGCGATCCATATCGCGCTGGTCAACGGCTCCCCGGCCGTCCTCGCCGTGGTCGACGACCGGGTCGTGGGCGCCGTGGCGTTCGAAGTCAGCGACGGCAAGGTCGCGTCCCTGCGCGGCATCGCCGCCGCGGACCGGCTCGCGCGCCTCAACGAGGCCTGGCGGCAGCACGAACCCGACGCGCCGGTCATCAACGCATGGTGACCACCAGGCTGAAGCCGGGCGAGACGCTGACGGCGTGGGCGCTGTGCGCGAACCCGTCATGATCGGCTGAGGGGACGTCGGGGCGGCCCGGTAGCGTCGGGGCGTATGAACTGCGTTGAACTGACAGGCGCCGTCGAAGACTTCGGGCGCCTGGTCGCCCTGGTGCAGGGCCCGGCATATCTTGCCTATGGTTTGGGCCGCCGTAGGAAGAGATACGCTCCACAGCCGCACCGTGCCGGTGCTGCGTGTCCAGCCGAGTGACGAATCGCATCCAGTCCTCAGGGGCGGGAGGGGGCCCTTCAAGGCCCAGCGGATTGCTCTTGCGGGTGCCAGTCCGCCTCAGACCAGTCGTATTCCACGAACTCGTCGGGAACCTGCCCGCAGGGGGCGTAGACGCTGATGAACAGAGTCGTGGTCGAGTCGTTCCACCGCACGTCGACCTGGTCGCCGCCTGGGTTTTCGAATCGGAAGCCCAGCTCGCGGAAGGTTGCGCCTGCACGGTCGCCTTCGTGGGTGAGTTTCCAACCCTTCTGCACCAGCCGCTGGCGCACGCGCCGTTGCGCGTCTCGGGCGGCGGCTTCGGGTACGTCGGGCACGCTCCAATCGAGACCGAAGCTGCGGACGTCGCTTCGTGCCTCGTCGATGTGGGCGATGCTCCTCAGCCCGCGGTAGTAACAGGCACCGGTATCGACCCTGCCCGAGCCCGCGGCGTACTTTTCTGACAGCGCGAAGCTGTCGTACACCTCGTCGGACCGGGCTTTGAGCCGTTGCGCGACGGCGTCGGGGTCGGCCGAAGGATACTGCGCGCCGTTCCACACGACGTTCCCCGCCACCACGGCAGCAACAAGCAGCGCCACCGTCACGAGCCCTGTGACGGCATACAGGACGGACCGTTTGGAGGTCCGGGCTCTACATACAAGGCTCTTGAACATGCATGTGACGGTAGGCGTCAGCATTGCGCGACGCATGAGTAGCCGTACCCAGGAGAGTTCTGGACAATTCACGAAGTCGGGTGCCGAAGCGACGAACGCAGAGAGCGACTGGCAGGAGGCTTCTACGAGTTCGCCGTCGCTCACGGCGCGGCCTCGCGCAGCGCCGGGTCACACGGCAAGCAGTCCGACAAACCCAAGCTGCCGCTGAGCCAGAAAGTTAAGTCACCGGGTGGCCGCCATACGCCTGCGTCGGACGTAGATGCTCGTCGTCTCCCACGTGGCCAGCCACCATGAGATGGCAGCCGGGGGCGAGCGTGCGATGGAATTCGGCGAACACGACCGTCAGCAGCTCCGGCGGCGTGTGGTGGGTGGAGCAACACCCCGGCGAATGTAACCTCTTGGTTCGGGCCGGTCAGGTCCTTCCGAGGGCCTTGAGTCCCTGGTACGCGTCGCGCAAGTCCGGCGCTTCGGGGAGTTGCCGCGCCTCGACTGCTTTCACGACCTCTAGCGCTCGCCAATGGTTCGAGGGGACGACGCGGCCACTAAGTATTGCCTTCTGGGCCGCATCGCATGCCTCATCCATGCGGTTTTCGGAGAGCAACACTAAAGCCAGATCGATATTTGCTGAGGCCACCCGGCGGGGCCATTTCCGAACGTCATCACTTGGGCTCAGCCGGGCGATGGCTTCGCGTGCATACGGCTCGGCTGCCGAGTCCCCAGCCCACGCTAGAGTCGTCGCAGTGTACGCAAGGGCCTTTGCGGGGTCGTAGCGGTAGTGGTGCTCCGGGCGATCCGGGCGGCGGAGTGACGCGGACATGCGCTGCACTCGGTCAATAGCCGTGTACGTCTCCCTCGATTGTCCCAGTCGCGCACGCGCTCTTCCCTCCTGCGCTGCCGACTGAATGGCCGCCGACCCGCCAGCCGGCGCGATCTGCTGTGCTATCTGGGAGAGTTCGAGCGCGCGGGCGTAGTCGCCCTCCGTCAGTACGCGCCATGCATCAGTTTCGAAGCACCAAGCCTCGATCTCGGCATTACCCGCTTCGCGGGCCAGCGCAGCGGCCGTCTGCAACCGGGCCGTAGCCGCCTGATCTTGCTTGAGGTCAATGTGCAGCGTCGCGCCGAATAGAGAAAGCCATCCGCCGACAACGAGCAAGCGGCGGTGCTCGTTCAATGACTTGCGGGCGTCCAACAGTCGAGTGACATAGGCAGAGTGCTTCCGTACGCGTTGCATGAGTTCCTGCGGTGGCGTTACTGGGTACGCCGTAGCCAATTCATCAAAGGCATGATCGAGTCGATCAAGCGTGGCTGATCCGACATCACTTGCCTGGACACGCCGCATCAATTCCCACGCGTCAGTCTCGTCATCGGGACTCGATACGGAATCGACGGTCCAGGGGTTGACTCCCAGCGGACCGTGAATCCCAGCATCAGAAGAGAACAGACTGTCCAGCTCACCGGGAGTCATATCGAGCAATGTGGCAATCCGCGGCCTGAGCCACGGCTGAGGGTCGTTGTCACCCTTCTCCCACCGCTGAACCGTGGTCCGGTCCACTGCTATGGCATCCGCGAACTGCTCCTGTGTGTATCCACATGCCTTACGGCGCTTCGCGAAGCCCTGCCGCTTGCCCGCCATCGTCGCCCTCCGTCCAACATCCCCAGCTCAGCGTATCCGTTGCGGCAAACCCGCAGCAGAAGTGCGGCATTTTGCCGTGGCTCTGGCTGGCCATGTGCGGTTCCCTGACACCCACAGAAGACCCCCGCGACCGCGCGAACGGCCCGGGGGCGTGGCCAACCTGAAGGAGTCAGGTCGACATGGACCAAACTGTCGCCCGGGCGGCCGGCCGGCTGTTACAGCGGCTGTTGCCCGCGTCCGGGCGCCGCCGTGGGGCGATCTGCCCGGCGAACGAAGGTCGCGCGGATGATGCGACATGGTCACGCCGTGGTCAGGCACGGTGGCCGATACCTGGACGAGTCCTTCCGGCAGCCCCTGCGCGACGTCGTCCTCGGCCCGGGACGGGAGGCGCTGGAGCGGATGCGCTCCGGCGACCTCGGCGCGCGGGAGGAGGTTGCCGCTGATCCGGTGCTGCGGGCGGGGGTGCTGCGGGCGGCGCAGTACGACCGCCGTGACGGCGACCTGCCGCTGCTGCGTTTCCTGCTGGAGCATGAGAGTGCCGCGCGGACCCAGTGGTTCGAGGAGCGGCGGTCGGCCGCGGTGCTGGTGGCGTTGCACGGGCAGGACGGGGACGTTCCGCTCCTGCGGTCGGCCACTGCCGGGCAGTTCACCGACAGTGCCGGAGCCGTGGAGTGGGCCCGCGCCGAGGAGGCGAAGCGGCACGGGCGAGATGTGGCTGCGGAGAGCGAGTTCACCTGGATCGAGCTGGCCCACCGGCAGGGTCGTGTCGAGCACGCCCGGGTCGCGCTCATACGCATGCTGGACGATACGGGCCCGGACGCGGACCGGCTCCGGGAGCTGAGCCGCGCGCTGGAGCGCATCGGCGACCACGCACAGGCGGCCCGCGCCCAGTTCAACCTCCTCTCGCTTCAGGACACAGCATGGGACCGGGCCTCGGAGGCGTACGTCCTCGCCCGCCTGGAGCGCCGCAAGGGCGACCTCGCGGCAGCGGGGCGGGCGCTGGAGCGGGCACGGGCGGCGGTCTGCGCCGATGGCACCACGACGGACGGAGCGGTTCCCCAGTGGCACCGCCGGGGGCTCGGCCGACTGATCACGGAGCAGCATTTGGAGCTGACGCTCGCCGCGGTCGAGGCGGGTGACGCAGAACTCGCGCGGGCGACGATGGCGCACGGCAGACTCCTGCTGGACACAATCGGCAAGGAGTCGGCGAAGGCGCTCGGCCGGCTGTCCACGCGGGCGAAATGGGCGGTGGCTGGGCTTCGCCCGCCCGGCGCCTGACACCCGCGAACCGCCACGGCGGACGGGGCGCGGCCGTCTCCGTTGGCACGAACGGGCCAAGCCGCGCGCTCAGTCACAGTGGTGTGACGTGGCGCTTCAGTTGGCCCATGAGCGTTTTGGCTGGCCCGCAGGGTAACGGGCGGGCGCGTCGGCCGAGGTTGGCACGCGGTGACGGCCAATCTCCTTGTCCTCCTGATGATCACGGGTTAAAGTCCCCGGGCACGTATCGGGGGATCACGGCAGGCGGGGGACATGGCACACGATATCGACGCGCCCACGAAGGGCGCGGGCACCTGGGGGCAGGCCGTCGCCGCCGTGGCGCTGGTAGCGGCACTCGGTGCCGGTCTGTGGACGATCGAGAAGGCGTCGTCCTCGGACAGCGACCCGCGGCCTGCTACATGCTCGGGCGGGGAGCCCGAGAAGGCGCCGAAGGAGTCCGGGAAGGCGCCTCGGCGCGTGTCCGGGGCGCAACTGTGCGAGGCGCTGAACCGTCCCGACCTCGCTGAACTGCTCGGCACGCCGGGGGAGACCGCAAAGACCGCCGGCGGCAGTGGCGGCTCCGTCAAGTTTGGCAACGGCAAGGAGATCGCCACTCCCTCGGCCGAGGTCGAGTTCGGGACCTACACCGTGAATCTGACGGCCACCTACGACCGTCATCCGGTGGCCGGGTCCGCCTCACTTCTGGGGGCCAGCGCGCGGCAGCAGACGGTTCTGGGCCGCCCGGCGGTCTTCTACTCGGACCGCACCATCAGCATCAGCTTCCGCCTCGACGGGAGCGACACCGACAGCGGTCCCGGCGTCCCGGCCCGCGCCCTCACCGTGGCCCGGGACACGAAGGACAGCGGCGGCTCCTTCGAGGTGACCCTGTGGCGCACGGACGGCGTGGTGCCGGACGACGCGGTGGTGCTCCGCGTCGCCGAGAACGTGCTGCCGACGGTCCCGGGGTGGGCTGCCAACGGGTGACGGCCTCTGGCAGCGCCCCGGCATCCGCCGCTCCCGCCGGGGTCGGGCCACGTGCCGAGGAGTTCGGCACCGCGCTGGCGGTCGCTCTCCCGTGCTTCAGCGGTTTTACCGCCGTACTGGGCCGGGGGTCAGGAGCGCGGACGGCGGGGCTGGTCGGCCCGCTCCGCGTTCATCTCCTTGATGCGAACCGTCTCCTTGCGGACCTCGGCCTGGGTGGCGCGCTCCTTCTGCAGCCACTCGGGAAGGTCGTTCTTAAGGGCGTCGATCTGCTCCGTGGTGAGCGCGTCCGTGACGCCTCCGCGCGCGAGGCCCGCGATGGAGATGCCCAGCTTGGCCGCGACCACCGGCCGGGGGTGCGGGCCATTGCGTCGCAGCTCCTGCAGCCACTCGGGCGGGTCGGCCTGGAGCGCGTTCAGTTCGGTGCGCGAGACGACACCCTCCTGGAACTCGGCGGGGGTGGCCTCGAGGTACACACCCAGCTTCTTTGCCGCGGTGGCAGGCTTCATCGTCTGGGTGGTCTGGTGCGACGTCATGGGGTCAAGGGTATCGAGCATGTGCGCTACCTCCGACCACGACCGGTAACCTGGCGGAGTGACAGGCTCGGAAGTACCCCCTACGTTCCGGCTCGCCTATGTCCCGGGTGTGACGCCGACCAAGTGGGTGCGGATCTGGAACGAGCGGCTGCCCGACATCCCACTGACCCTCGTCCCGGTGTCCGCCACCGAGGCATCCGACGTGCTGCGGGCCGGCGGCGCAGACGCGGGTTTCGTGCGGTTGCCGATCGACCGGACGGACCTCAGCGCGATCCCGCTCTACACCGAGACGACGGTCGTCGTGGCCCCGAAGGACCACGTCGTGGCCGCGGTCGACGAAGTGTCCGCCGAGGATCTGGCCGACGACATCGTGCTGCACCCCCTCGACGACACCCTCGACTGGGAGCGTCGGCCGGGAAAGCCCGCGAACGAGCGCCCCGCCACGACGGCGGACGCCATCGAACTGGTGGCGGCTGGAGTGGGGCTGCTCGTCGTCCCGCAGTCACTCGCCCGCCTGCACCACCGCAAGGACCTCACGTATCGGCCGGTCTCGGGCGCCCCCGAGTCGCGCATCGCGCTGTCGTGGCCGGAGGACGAAACCACCGACCTGGTGGAAGAGTTCATCGGCATCGTCCGCGGGCGGACCGTGAACAGCTCACGGGGCCGCTCCCCCGCCCCGGCGCAGCCAAAGAACAAGCGCCCCGACAAAGACGGCGCACGGCGGAAGCCCGCTGCCGGCAAGTCGACCGGCAAGAGCCCACGGACCGGTTCCGGCGCCCCGAAAGTCGGCAAGCGCGGCAAACCTCGCCGCCGGCCGTAGCCCCCGCGCCCGACCCCTCACGGGGCTCACGGCGCCGTGGGATGCTGGTCGCGTGACGCCACAAGACCTCGTCCATCTGCGCCGGGCACGCGACACCATGGACCGCGACTACGCGGAGCCGCTCGACGTCCCGGCACTGGCCCGCGCCGCCCTGATGTCGCCGGGCCACTTCTCCCGCAGCTTCCGTGCCGCCTTCGGGGAGACGCCGTACAGCTATCTCATGACCCGCCGGATCGAGCGGGCCAAGGCACTGCTGAGGCGCGGTGACCTGACGGTGACCGAGGTCTGCTTCGAGGTCGGCTGTACGTCGCTGGGGTCGTTCAGCTCGCGGTTCACCGAGCTGGTCGGCGAGAGCCCGAGCGCATACCGGGCCCGGAGCCACGAGCAGGGTGCCGCCATCCCCGCCTGCTTCGCCAAGATCATGACGCGGCCTGTCCGGAACGGGGAAGCGAAGCTGCCGCTCGGTCCGTAACGTGACGGACATGAAACTCAAGCTGTCCCACTGCTTCATCGCCGTCGACGACCACGACAAGGCGCTCGCCTTCTACCGCGACGTTCTCGGCCTCGATGTGCGCAATGACGTCGGGTTCGAGGGGATGCGCTGGGTGACCCTCTCGCCGCCGTCCCAGCCGGATGTGGAGATCGTCCTGGAGCCGCCCGGCGCGGACCCGAACGCCTCGCCCGCCGACAAGCAGGTGATGGCCGAGCTGCTGGCCAAGGGCATGCTGCGTGCGGTCATCTTCGCGACGGACGACTGCGACGCCACGTTCGAGCGCGTCCGCGCCTCGGGCGCGGACGTGGTCCAGGAGCCGATCGACCAGCCGTACGGCGTTCGCGACTGCGCCTTCCGCGATCCTGCGGGCAACTTGCTGCGTTTCAACCAGCCTCGGGGTCAGTAGGGACACAGGACTGCTGGGCGGCGCCCTCGTACTACCGCCGCCCGGTGACGCGTCCGCAGAGCCCTCAGGCGGCCGTCTGGAGGCGCAGGCTCCAACGGCCCGGCAGGCCGGTCAGGGTGACGGTCGAGAGCGGGCGGACGTCCACGTTCCAGTACGAGGAGGGCGGCGCCTTCAGCGCGTACACAAGGGCCGCCCGTACGACGGCGGGCTCGGCGACGGCGACGATGGAGCCGTAGTCGGCGGGCCGGGTGTCCAGCCAACTCCCTATGCGCGAGATGAACGCGAGCAGCGGCTCGCCGCCGTGCGGCGCGGTGCGCGGATCGGCGAGCCAGGCGTTGACAGCGGCCGGTTCATAAAGGGTGACCTCCGCGAGCGTGGAGCCGCGCCAGCGGCCCATGTCGCAGTCGCTCAGCGCCGGCTGGACGAGCGGCGCGAAGCCGAGGGCCTCGCCGGTCCCGCGGCTGCGGGCGGTCGGCGAGCAGTACCGCATCTCGGCGGCGCCCAGCGGTACGAGGGCGTGCGCGGCGAGCTGCACCTCGTGCCAGCCGGCCTGGTCGAGCGGCCGGTCGTCGTCGAAGCGCTCGGCGAGCAGGGAGGAGCTGCGGGCGGCAGCGACCAGCGTGATCCGGACACTCATGGCGCGATCGTGGATGTGAAAACCGCGCAGGTCAAGAGGTCACTGAAGGGCCGGTTCCGGTCGGCCGCCGGGCTGCCGCGGCCGCCCTCAGCCCAGCACCTCGTCGCAAGCGGTCCGCAGTCTCCGTACGCCCTCGGCGATCTCGGCAGGTCCTGCCACGCCCGCGAAACTCAACCGCAGGTACGCGGCCGGGGGTTCGGCGCAGAAGTAGGGGCGGCCGGGTGCGACGGCGACGCCCGCGCGCAGGGCGGCGGAGAACAACGCGGCCTCGTCGGTGCCGTCGGGCAGCCGCAGCCACAAGTGGTAGCCGCCGGACGGGATGTACGGGAGGGCCAGTTCGGGAAGGTCCAGGAGCAGGGCGGCGGTCGCCGTGTCCCTGCGTGCCTTCAACTCGGCCGCGACAGTGCGCAGATGACGGTTCCACGCCGGTGAGCCGACCAGCTCGAGGGCCGCTTCCTGGAGCGGTCGCGGTACGAAGAAGTTGTCGACGACCTGGATGGCGCGCAGCCGTTCCAGGACCGGTCCGCGGGCGGCCAGCATGCCCACCCGCAGACTGGGCGAGGTCGCCTTGGTGAGCGAGCTCACATGGACGACGACACCCTCGTGGTCGTCCGCGGCGAGCGGCCCGGGCAGCGGGCCCGCGTCCTCGTGGGCCAGGCGGCGCGCGAAGTCGTCCTCGACGACGAAGGCCCCGGCCGCCCGTGCGATGCGCAGCACCTCTGGGCGGCGCTCTGCCGAGAGCACCGCGCCGGTCGGGTTCTGGAAGAGCGGCTGGCAGACGAGGACCCGGGCGCCGGTGGCCTGGAAGGCCGCGGCGAGCAGTTCCGTCCGTACCCCCTCGGCGTCCACCGGGACCGGCACCGGCCGCAGCCCGGCGGCGCGGGCGATCGCCAGCATGCCGGGGTAGGTGGGTGACTCGACGAGGACGGGGGCGCCGGGCGGTGCGAGCGCGCGCAGGGCCGTGGTCAGCGCGGACTGGCCGCCCGCCGTGATCAGTACGTCGGCGGCGCCGGTGGTGTCGCCGAGGCCGCGGGCGAACCACTCGCGCAGTTCGGGTAGTCCGTCGGTGGGCGGCCGGCCCCAGGCGCCGGGCCGCCGTCCGGCCCGTGCCAGGGCCGCGGCCATCGCCCGCTCCGGCTGGAGGGAGGAGTGCAGATAGCCGCTGTTGAACTCCACGACGCCCGGCGGCGGCGCGGCGAGCGTGGCCAGCACCCCCGAGGCGTCGACGGCGCGTGGCACCGGTTCGGTGGCCGCGTCGGCGCTGAGGGCGACCTCCTGCCAGGAGGTGTCCCCGGGCGGCGTGGCGTCGGTACGGGGCTGCGCCCGGAAGGCGCCGGCGCCGGGCCGGGTGACGACCAGTCCCTCGGCGGCGAGCTGGGCCAGGGCGCGCGAGACCGTCACCGGCGAGACCCGGTACCGCTCGACGAGCGCCCGACTGGACGGCAGCTTTCCACCAGGAGAGTAGCGGTTGAGCTCTCGCTTCAACGTACTCGCCAATTCCGCCACACTGCTACGCTCTTGCATGACAGCACAGGATAGCGCTACTCCCACCACCTCGATAGCGGTCAGCAGCGGCACCCTCCTCGCATCGCTGGGCGTCGTCGCGTTCTCGCTCACCTTCCCGTCCACTGTCTGGGGCCTGGAGAGCTTCGGCCCCTGGTCCCTGGCTGCCGTACGGAGCGTGCTCGCCGCCATCGTCGCGGGCGGCTTTCTGCTGGCGATGCGCGTACCGCTGCCCGACCGCCGGCACTGGGCCGGTCTGGCAGTGGTGGCCGGCGGTGTGGTCGTGGGCTTCCCGCTGCTGACGACGCTCGCCCTGCAGACCTCGACCACCTCGCACGCCGCCGTCGTGGTGGGACTGCTGCCGCTCACCACTGCCGCCTTCGCGGCCGTGCGCACCGGCCGGCGCCCCTCTCGCGCCTTCTGGCTGGCGGCGCTCGCCGGAGCGGCCGTGGTGATCGCCTTCACCGTGCAGCAGAGCGGCGGCGAACTCCGGAGCGGCGATGTCTGTCTGTTCGGCGCCCTGCTGGTCTGCGCGGCCGGCTACACCGAGGGCGGCCGTCTCGCCCGGCAGATGCCGGGCTGGCAGGTGGTCGGCTGGGCGCTGATCTTCTGCCTGCCGTTCGCGCTCGCCGGCTCGGCCGTCGCCCTGGCCTTCGAGCCGGTGCGACTGACGGCACACGGCACGATCGGGCTGCTCTGGGTCGCCGTCGGCTCGACGTTCTTCGGGCTGTACGTCTGGTACCGCGGCATGGCCTCGATCGGTATCGCCAAGGCCAGCCAGCTCCAGCTGGCGCAGCCGCTCCTGACCCTGGTCTGGTCGGTGTCCCTGCTGGGCGAAACCCTCTCGCCCGCCGCCCCGGTGGCGGCCGTGGCCGTTCTGGTCTGCATCGCGGTCACCCAGCGCGCCCGAACCTGAGGGGTGCAAGTCCCACCCCCGGCCGTAGACTCGGAACACGGACCATCCCCTTTCGAGGAGGTCAACACCGATGCAAGCGAACGTGGGCGACACGCTGCTGGTGCACGGCAGGACCGTGGGGCAGCACGACAAGGTCGCCGAAGTCGTCGAGGTGCTGGGACCCCAGGGCACTCCCCCGTATCGCGTCCGCTTCCAGGACGGGCACGAGGCACTGATGTCACCGGGTCCCGACACCGTCGTACAACACCCCGAGCAGGGCTGACTCAGCTCGGCGGCGCCACCCTGGTCGGATAGTGATCGGCCACGACCCTGGCCATCGCCCCGATCGGGTCCGTCATGACTTCCTTCGCCGAGAAGAAGCAGTGGCCGCGCACGTGCGGGTACGCGCGCGCCAGCGTGAGATGGCGGGAGAGCTCGGCCGGGTCCTGCCAGGGCGCGGGCTGGCCGGGGGCGCCCGCCTTGTACAGGGCCTCACCGGCGTAGAGATGGACGCCCGTGCCCCGTACGACGTCGTTCCACCAGGGCAGCAGTTTGGCGTAGTCGGCGACGGCGAAGCCGATGTTCCAGTAGATCTGGGGGACGATGTAGTCGATCCAGCCCTGCTTGACCCACTTACGGGTGTCGGCGTGCAGATCGTCGTAGGTCTGCACGCCGGCCCGCGTGTCGGAGCCGAGCGGGTCGGTGGTGGCGTTGCGCCACACCCCGAAGGGGCTGATGCCGAAGCGGACCCGCGTCCTGGCCTTCTTGATCCGGTCGGCCATGCCGCTCACCAGCCGGTCGGTGTTGTCGCGCCGCCAGGCGGCCTTGTCCGGGAAGCCGGCGCCGTAGCGGGCGTAGGTGGCGTCGTCGTCGAAGACCTGGCCCGCGACCGGATACGGGTAGAAGTAGTCGTCGAAGTGGACGGCATCGATGTCATAGCGGAGGACGGCGTCCATCATGGCGTCCTGGACGAAGCGCCGGACGTCGGGGAGACCGGGGTTGTAGTACAGCTTTCCGCCGTACGGGAGGATCCAGTCCGGGTGGACGCGGGCCGGGTGGTTCGCGACCAGCCGGGACGGGTCGGTGTGGTTGGCGACCCGGTAGGGGTTGAACCAGGCGTGCAGCTCCAGACCGCGCAGGTGGGCCTCGCGCACGGCGGTGCCCAGCGGATCCCAGCCCGGGTCCTTGCCCTGGACGCCGGTGAGGTACGCCGACCAGGGTTCGTACGGTGACGGCCACAGCGCGTCAGCGGTCGGCCGGACCTGGAAGACGACGGCGTTCAGCCGGCGGGCGACGGCGGTGTCGAGGAGGGCGAGCAGTTCGTCGCGCTGCTCGGCGGCGGTGAGTCCGGGCCTGGACGGCCAGTCGCGGTTGGCGACGCTCGCGAGCCACATCCCGCGGAACTCCGGGCCCGGCCCGTGCCGTCGGCGCCGTCGCGCCGAGGCCGGTACGGCGGCCGCGTCCCCGGCTGTCGCCAGCGCGGCCAGCGCACCGGCCGCCGTCACCACAAAGCCTCTTCTCCCGATGAGTCCCATATGTCACCTCGTCCGTCCTTGGCGCCCACGTCCGTATCCGCACAGCATGCCCGGCCCTGGCAGTCGGGCACGCATACATCCGGAGTAACGTCGGGGGGTCGGGGCGGGCACCGGAATCACACGGGCGGCCTGCCGCACGAACAGCGAAAGGCACGAGGTGACGGACTCAATGGCCGACATTGCACGCGTCGGAGTGGTGGGCTGCGGCCAGATGGGCGCAGGCATCGCGGAGGTGTGCGCCCGCAGCGGCCTCGAGGTGAAGGTCGCCGAGACCACGGGCGAGGCCCTGGAGATCGGTCGCACCCGGCTCTACAACTCCCTCTCGAAGGCCGCCGAACGCGGCAAGATCACCGAGGAGGAGCGCGACGCGACCCTGGAGCGGCTCAGCTTCACCACCGACCTCGGGGAGTTCGCCGACCGCGATCTCGTCATCGAGGCCGTCGTGGAGAACGAGCAGGTCAAGACCGAGATCTTCCAGGTGCTGGACCAGGTGGTCACCCGCCAGGACGCGATCCTCGCCTCCAATACCTCGTCCATCCCGCTGGTGAAGCTCGCTGTCGCGACCTCCCGCCCGGACCAGGTCATCGGCATCCACTTCTTCAACCCGGCCCCGGTGCAGAAGCTCGTCGAGCTGATCCCGGCGCTGACCACCTCCGAGGAGACGATCAAGCGCGCCGAGGCCGTGGTGCAGCAGGTGCTCGACAAGCACCCGATCCGCGCCCAGGACCGCTCGGGCTTCGTGGTGAACGCCCTGCTCATCCCGTATCTGCTCTCCGCGATCCGGATGTTCGAGTCGGGCATCGCGAGCCGCGAGGACATCGACAACGGCATGGAGCTCGGCTGCGCCCACCCGATGGGCCCGCTGAAGCTCGCCGACCTCATCGGTCTGGACACCGTCGCCTCGGTCGCGGACTCGATGTACGCGGAGTTCAAGGAGCCGCTGTACGCCGCTCCCCCGCTGCTGCAGCGGATGGTGGACGCGGGCCGGCTCGGCCGCAAGTCGGGCTCCGGGTTCTACCCGTACTCCTGATTCCCCCGGGGCATTCACACGGAGTGTGCGGGGCGTGCCCGCATATGCCGTGCGCACACGCTCCCGCCCTCCTACCAGGGAGAGTTGACTCGGTTCCGCTCAGTCAAGGGTCCGCTGTACAACTACCTCAAGAGGAGCCAATCCGTGACCACCGACCCTGATCATTTAGTGGTCGTCGAAGAGTTCGCCGAGTTACGCCGCAGCCTCGACGTCGGCCTCGCCCGGATCGACGGGCATCTGGCGCTGCTCGCGCAGCGCAACGACCAGATCGACCAGAATCTGACCGATCTGGCCGCGCGCGTCGGAGCACTCGAGCACGCGAGGTGGCCATTGCCCGCCGTCGCCGCACTGACCGCGCTGGGAGCGCTGGCGGTCACGCTCTGGCAGGCGATGGGACGGTAGGCCGTGTCTGACACATAGGCCTAGCCGCCGGGCCTCAGCCCAGGCGCAGATGGTGGAGCATCAGCAGCCCGGCCGCCATGTTGGCGGCCGGGACCTCACCGCGGGCGATCATGTCGGGTACCAGCTTCAGCGGTATCCACTCGCGGCGCGAGGACTCGAAGTCGTCCTCGGGATGCCCGATGTACGTGGCGTCCTCGGACCAGTAGAGATGGTGCCGGGCGTCGGTGAGGCCGTTGGACGGTTCGACGGTCATCAGGTGCTGGAGGGGGCCCGGACGCCAGCCCGTCTCCTCCTCCATCTCCCTGGCGGCCGCGGCCGCGATGTCCTCGCCGTCCTCGACGACACCCGCGGCGAGCTCCCAGCCCCAGCTGTTGGTGATGAAGCGGTGCCGCCAGAGCATCAGCACCTCGTTGGCCTTGTTGACCGCGGTCGCGACGGCGACGGGGCGGAGCCGGATGAGGAAGTGGTCCAGGTGCCGGCCGTCGGGGAGCTCGACGTCGGCCAGGTTGACCCTGAACCAGCGGTTTTCGTACACAGTTTGTTCGCTTAATTTCGTCCACTGCACTTTTCTGCCACCTTCCGACAAGTAGATGGCAATATCGCAGCAGGAGCTCGGTCAGAGGGGAACGCGCAGTGCCCCGTCGATGAGTTCGGCCGCCTCATCGGCATTGGTGCATCCGCTCGCCACGAGGTGCTCACGCACCGCACGGAGCCGGTCCCGGAGCCGCTGCGACTCCATCCCCCTGGCCCGCTCCACCATCTCGGCCGCCGTCCGCGCCGCCCGGTCCACCTCGCCCTGACGCAGCTCGATCTGGCTGAGCATGGCGAGCCGGTGCACCCGGCCGCGGTCGTGCGCCGGAGTGTCGACGGCCTGGGTGGCATGCTCCCGTGCCGCCGTCAGATCACCGAGGCTGAGCAGGGCCTCCGCCACCTGGACGTTCACCAGGCCCGGCTGGACGTACCCGGTCTCGTCCGGCTCGGCACCCCGACGGATCCGCTCCGCCTCCAGCTCCGCGCGCCGGATACACCTCAACGCGCTGCTGCCGTCGCCGAGATGGGCGTACGCCTTCGCCTGCATCGCGTACAGATCGGCGGCCAGCGCCGGAGTGATCTGCCGGCCGGCCGCCCGCAGCGCCGCCTCGGCGAAGGCCACCGCCTGCCGGTGCTCCGCCATGAACAGCGACTGGTTGACCAGCAGCGCGATCACATAGGCGCCAAGTCCCCGGTCACCGCTGGCCTTTGCCAGCCGCAGCGCCTGATGGAAGTAGCGCTGGGCCAGGCCGTGCGCGTCGGAGTCGTACGCACAGATACCGGCGACCGAGACCAGACCCCCGGTCGCACGGTGCAGTTGGCGGCCGAGCGCATCGCTGTAGCCACCGCGCAGCAGCGGTGCCGTCTCGGCGTTGAGGAAGCCGACGATGCGGGAGCGCGTCGCGATACCGCCCGCCTTCCGGTACATCAACTCGTAGTGCGCCCGGGCCGCGCGCAGCATTTTGATGTCGGCCATGCTGACGCGCGTCTGTCCCGAGCGCGAGACATCGGAGTCCTCCGGGGGGTTCTCCCACTCCCACACCGGCATGACGGCGGGGGTGCCGGTCACCGCGGGCGCCTCGATGATGTGCCGCCGCTGCTGCTCGTCGGAGCGCCACAGCGCGGTGGCCCGCTCCACGAAACCGGAGAGCGGCGAGCCGGGCGGCATGACGGAGTCCCCCGGCGATCCAAGGCCGATGTCCCCGAGCGCTATCGCCCGGTGCAGCCGGGCGGCGAGCACCTCGCAGATCAGGTCGGGCACCTGGCCGCGCGGGCGCTGGCCCTTCAACCAGCGTGCCACGGCCGTGTGTTCGTACCGCAGCGCGAGACCTCGTGCCCGGCCGGCGTGGTTGACGCGGGCGGCGAGGCCCGCGTTGGAGATGCCCGCCTCGTCGAGCAGGGCGTCGAGCAGAGTGTTGGGCTGCACAGGGCCCCTCCGGTGGCTCGGTCCGCTCAGCGTAGTAGAGGACGATTCGCACGGGGTGTGAACCAAGTGCCCACATCTGTGCCCCGCGCGCTCTGCCGCCACGCCGCGCACACCGGTTGACTGGGCTGCCTCTCACAGAGGCGGCCGGGCCGTCGGCTCCCCCTCGTACAGTGCGACGGCCCGTGATCGCGTCGCCTGCCCTGCTGATCTGCCCGACACTCCGCGGCAGGGCGGGCGGCGCCGGCCGCATGGCAATCCCTCATCGGCTCCGCCCTCCGTTCTCAGCCGAAGCAGTGAGGGGCGCGCCCGGAACTCCGGGCGCGCCCCTGCGCAGGTGGGAGCGAGTCAGGCTCCGCGCAGCACCGCCCCGGTGCGCTCGGCGGCGAGGGCCACCGCCGCGTCCCGGGCGGCCGATGCCTCCTCGACCGTAAGCGTCCGGTCGGCGGCACGGAACCGCAGCGCGTACGCCAGGGACTTCTTGCCCTCGCCGATCTGCTCACCGGTGAAGACGTCGAACAGCCGGATGGACTCCAGCAGTTCACCCGCGCCCTCGGTCAGCACCTTCTCGACCTCGGCGGACGGCACCTGCTCGTCGACGACGAGAGCGACGTCCTGGGTCGCCACCGGGAAGGTGGAGATCCGGGGCGCCCGGAGCGGGCCCTGCGACGCCTGCTCCAGCAGGTCCAGGTTCAGCTCCATGGCGCAGCTGCGCGCGGGCAGATGCAGCGCCTTGACCACGCGCGGGTGCAGCTCACCAGCGAAACCGACGGTCTGCTCCGCTCCGTCGATCACCACGGCGAGCTCGGCGCAGCGGCCCGGGTGCCACGGACCGTACTGGCCCTGGCGGACGATCAGTTCGGCCCCTGCCTCGCGTGCGACCGTGCGGGCGGACTCGACCGCGTCGGCCCACTCGGCCGGACGCCCCTTGCCCCACCAGCCGGCCTGCTCACGCGCACCGGCGAGCACGACCGCCACATGGCGCGGCTGCACGGGCAGCACTCCGCTCAGTCCGGCGATCTCCTCCTCGGTCGGACGGCGGTGGACGGGCAGCCGTACCGCGATGCCCTCCCTCACCGGGGCCCGGAAGACCAGACCGGTCTCGAAGAGCGCCAGGTCGTGGCTGCCGCGGCCGTCGTTGCGGCGCAGCGCGCCGAGCAGTCCCGGCAGCAGCGCCGTGCGCAGCGCGGGCTCCTCGTCGGAGAGCGGGTTGACCAGCTTGACCAGCCGACGGCACTCGTCGTCCGCGGGGATGCCGAGCTGATCGAGGACCTGCTCGCCGACGAACGGGTAGTTCAGCGCCTCGACATAACCGGCCCCGGCCAGTGCACGGCCGACGCGGCGGTGCAGCCGCTGACGCTCGTTGAGCCCGCGGCCCGGGGGCGGCGTGGGCAGCGTCGAGGGAAGGTTCTCGTACCCCTCCAGTCGGATGACTTCCTCGGCGAGGTCGTTCGGCTCGCTGAGGTCGGGACGCCAGGAGGGGACGGTGACGACCAGTTCGTCCTGTCCGTAGACGTCGCAGCCGACCTCCTGGAGACGGCGTACGACACTCTCGCGGCCGTAGTCGACGCCCGCGACACGGTCCGGGTGGTTCGCCGGCATGGCGATCGTGCGGGGCGCGGAAGGGGCGACTACCTCGGTGACGCCCGCCTCGGCGGTGCCGCCCGCGAGCAGCACCAGCAGATCGACGGTCCGCTGCGCGGCTGCCGCCGCGGCCTGCGGGTCGACACCGCGCTCGAAGCGCTTGGACGCCTCGGAGGCCAGCTTGTGGCGGCGCGCGGTACGGGCAATGGTGATCGCGTCGAAGTGCGCCGCCTCGATGACGACCTCGGTGGTGGCACCGGCGTCGTCGCCGTGGTCCGCGATCTCCGTGTTGGCACCGCCCATGACGCCCGCGAGACCGATCGGCCCGCGGTTGTCCGTGATCACCAGGTCCTCGGCGTCCAGCACCCGCTGGACACCGTCGAGGGTGGTGAGCTTCTCGCCGGGCTCGGCGCGGCGCACTCCGATCGGCCCGTCGAGACGGGAGCGGTCGTAGGCGTGCAGCGGCTGGCCGACTTCGAGCATCACGTAGTTGGTGACGTCGACGGCGAGGGAGATCGGGCGCATCCCGGCCTTCTGCAGCCGGCGCCGCAGCCAGATCGGGGAGCGGGCCTCGGGCTCCAGGCCGACGACCGTACGCGCGGTGAAGCGATCGCAGCCGATCGGGTCGGCGACCTTCACGACGTAGCCGTACGAGTTCGGGGCCGGGACGTCCAGCAGCGCCGGGTCACGCAGCGGCAGGCCGTACGCGATGGCGGTCTCGCGGGCGACACCGCGCATCGAGAGACAGTAGCCGCGGTCGGGCGTGACGGCGATGTCGAGGACCTCGTCAACGAGTTCGAGCAGCTCGATGGCGTCGGTGCCGACCTCGTACTCGGGCGGAAGCACGATGATGCCGCCGCTGCCGTCGTCGCCCATGCCGAGCTCGTCGCCGGAGCAGATCATGCCGTGCGAGGTCCTGCCGTACGTCTTGCGCGCGGCGATCGCGAAGCCGCCGGGCAGCACGGCGCCCGGCAGCACCACGACGACCTTGTCGCCGACGGAGAAGTTGCGCGCGCCGCAGACGACTTCCTGCGGCTCACCCGTGCCGTTGGCCCGGCCGACGTCGACGGTGCAGAAGCGGATGGGCTTCTTGAACTCCGTCAGCTCCTCGATGGTGAGCACCTTGCCGACGACGAGCGGGCCCTTGAGCCCGGCGCCGAGCTGCTCGACGGTCTCGACCTCGAGGCCGGCGGAAACGAGCTTGGCCTGGACGTCACGACCGGTCTCCGTCGCCGGCAGGTCGACGTACTCCCGCAGCCAAGAAAGCGGGACCCGCATCAGATCTCCATCCCGAACGGCCGGGTGAACCGGACGTCACCCTCGACCATGTCTCGCATGTCTTCGACGTTGTGGCGGAACATCAGCATCCGCTCGATGCCGAACCCGAAGGCGAATCCGCTGTACTTCTCGGGGTCGACGCCGCAGGCGATGAGCACCTTCGGGTTGACCATGCCGCAGCCGCCGAGCTCGATCCAGCCCTCGCTGCCGCAGGTGCGGCAGGGCCGGTCCGGGTTGCCCACGGACTCGCCGCGGCACACGTAGCAGGCCATGTCCATCTCGGCGGACGGCTCGGTGAACGGGAAGAAGTTCGGGCGCAGCCGCGTCTTCATGTCCCGGCCGAAGAGCGCCTGGACCATGTGGTCCAGGGTGCCCTTGAGGTCGGCCATGGTCAGGCCCTCGTCGACGGCGAGCAGCTCGATCTGGTGGAAGACCGGGGTGTGGGTCGCGTCCAGCTCGTCGGTGCGGTAGACGCGGCCGGGCACGACGACGTAGACCGGCGGCTCGCGGTCGAGCAGCGTGCGGGCCTGCACCGGGGAGGTGTGCGTACGCAGCACGATGCCGGACTCGTCGTCCGTGGTGCCCTTGGGGCCCTGGACGAAGAAGGTGTCCTGCATCTGCCGCGCCGGATGGTCGGGCACGAAGTTCAGGGCGTCGAAGTTGAACCACTCCGCCTCGACCTCGGGGCCTTCGCCGACCTCGTACCCCATGGACACGAAGATGTCCTCGAGGCGCTCCATCAGCGTGGTCAGCGGGTGGCGGGCACCGGCCGGGATGCGGTCGTGGGGCAGCGTGACATCCACTGCCTCCTCGACGAGCACCCTGGCGTCGCGCTCGGCCTCCAGCTCCGCCTGCCGGGCGGCGAGGGCCTTGCTCACGACACCGCGGGCCTGACCCACGCGCTTGCCCGCCTCGGCCTTGGCCTGCGGCGGCAGCGCGCCGATCTCACGGTTGGCGAGCGCGAGCGGCGAGGTGCCGCCGGTGTGCGCGATCTTCGCGTGGGTGAGGGCGTCGAGGTCGCCGGCGGCGGCGAAGGCGGCGAGCGCCTCGTCCCGCATGCGCTCGATCTCTTCCGGTTTCAGTGCCTCGACCTCAACAGGGTCGTACGACTTATTGGGTGCGGACATCTCTTCCCGTACTTCCGATGGGCTGGCTGGGGCCCCCGCTTCTCGACCGAGGACGCAAAGGTGCCAAAGGACGAGTCTAACGGGGTGTGGAGAGGCGAATGAGCCCGTGGGCGGTCAGGCCAGGTAGGCCGGGGCGCCGACGGGCAGAATAAATCGGAACTCGGCGCCGCCGCCGGGTCCGCGGCCGACGGTGATCGTCCCGCCGTGTGCCTCGACGATGCCCTTGACGATGTAGAGGCCAAGGCCCGTACCACCGCGCTTGCTCCCCCGCCAGAAGCGGGTGAAGACACGGCCCATCGACTCCTCGGGGATGCCGGGGCCTTCGTCGCTCACGGTGACGGCCGTTCCCTTCTCGTCGTCCTTCGCGGATGCCGGTGCCACCTCGATGGTGACGGTTCCCTCGCCGTGCCGCACCGCATTTTCCAGCAGGTTGCCGAGCACCTGGTCGATCTTGTCCGGGTCCGCCCAGAGATCGGGCAGCTGCCGCTGGATGCGTATGAGGAACCGGTCCGGGGACTGGCCGCTGGCTATGTGCGCCTGGATGTGGCGTCCGACGGCCGCAGCGACATCGACGGGCTGGCGGCGCACTTCGAGCCGTCCGGAGTCGATACGGGAGATGTCGAGCAGCTCCGCGATCAGCCGGGTGACGCGGTTGGCGTCGGCGTCGACGGTCTCCAGCATCAGCCGCTTCTGGTCGTCGGTGAACCGCTCCCACTTGGCGAGCAGCGTCGCGGTGAAGCCCTTGACGGAGGTGAGCGGCGAGCGCAGTTCATGGGCGACGGTGGCGATCAGCTCGGCATGGCTGCGCTCGGTACGGCGCCGCGCCTCGGTGCCGCGCAGGCTGATGACGAGCCTGCGTATCGGCCCGGTGGGACACTCGCGCACATAGCGCGCGGAGACGAGGACCTCACGGCCGCCGGGCAGCAGCAGATTGCGCTCGGGCTGGCCGACGCGGGTGGCGAGTCCGCCGTACGGATCGGTCAGCGTCCACCAGCGGCGGCCCTTGAGGTCCTCCAGCGGCAGCGCACGGTCCAGCGGCAGGCCGAGCGCATCGGCCTTGGACACGGTGGTGATGCGTACGGCGGCGTTGTTGAAGCAGATCACCCGGCCGGTCTCGTCGGCGACGACGAGTCCGTCGGGGAGGTCGTCGGGGTCGATCCCGAGGGCGTCGGGGCCGTCGGACTGGCACAGCAATGCCCCGTGTGTCTCCGCGGGCCTGCTTGTCCCGACAGCCATCCCCGTACCCCACCTCTCCGCCGGCGCAGTGGGCCCCCGAGTGCGTCACCCTACTAGCTAGAAGTGACGGAGCGGACCCCCTGAGCGAGTACTGCTGGTCAGCGCGTACTGCCTGCGCGCTGGGCGCGCGCCGAGGCATAGAAACATACGGCCGCGGCGGTCGCGAGGTTCAGACTCTCGGCCTTTCCGTGGATCGGGACACGCACCACGGCGTCGGCGAGCGCGCGGGTCTCCTCCGGCAGCCCCCAGGCCTCGTTGCCGAAGATCCAGGCGGTGGGGCCGCCCATGGTGCCCGCGTCGAGCTCGTCGTCCAGGTCGTCCTCGCCCGCGCCGTCGGCGGCCAGGACCCGGACGCCGGCGTCGCGCAGCCCCTGGACGGCCTGTTCCACGGGAACGCCGACCGCGACGGGCAGATGGAAGTGCGAACCGACCGATGCCCGTACGGACTTGGGGTTGTAGAGGTCGACGGAGGCATCGGTGAGGACGACGGCGTCCGCGCCCGCGGCGTCGGCGCAGCGCAGTACGGTGCCGGCGTTTCCGGGGTCACGGACGTGCGCGAGCACGGCGACGAGCTTAGGCCGCGCCGCGAGGATCTCCTCGAAGGGCGAGTCGAGGAAGCGGCAGACGCCGACCAGGCCCTGCGGCGTGACGGTCTGGGAGACCTCGGCGAGCACCGCGTCGGAGGCGTGGTGCACCCGGGCGCCGGCCGCGAAGGCGGCGTGGACGATGTCCGCGTACCGCTCGGCGGCCTCGACGGTGGTGAAGAGCTCGACCAGGGTGGGCTCGCCGCCGGGGCCGCGGTGGGCGACCGCCTCGCGCACGGCCTGCGGGCCCTCGGCGATGAACAGGCGCTCCTTGCCGCGGAAGGCCCGCTTGGCCAGCCGCCGGGCGGCGGTGACGCGCGGGGATCGCGGGGAGATCAGCTCGGGTGTGGGCATGTGCCTGTGGCTCGCTCTTCCTACGTACGAGGGGGGTCCGGGAACACACCGGACCCGCAGGCGCAGGGCCTGCGGGTCCGGCGAGAAGGACTACAGCCTGATCAGGCGGCGGCCTTCGGGGCGTTGACATCGCTCGGAAGCGCCTTCTGGGCAACCTCGACGAGCGCGGCGAACGCGTTGGCGTCGTTGACCGCGAGCTCGGCCAGGATCTTGCGGTCCACCTCGATGTTGGCGGCCTTCAGACCCTGGATGAGGCGGTTGTACGTCATGCCGTTCTGGCGGGCAGCGGCGTTGATGCGCTGGATCCACAGCTGACGGAAGTCGCCCTTGCGCTTCTTGCGGTCGTTGTAGTTGTAGACCAGGGAGTGGGTGACCTGCTCCTTGGCCTTGCGGTACAGGCGTGAACGCTGACCGCGGTAACCCTTGGCGGCCTCGAGAATTGCCCGGCGCTTCTTGTGGGCGTTGACTGCCCGCTTGACGCGTGCCACTTGTTAACTCCTTGTAGCGGGGCCGTGGTTGGACTCACACGACCCGGAAACGAATTGGTCCCGGTCTCGGCATCGTGCCCCCGTCACCGGGGGCACCGACGTCACTTGCCGAGAAGCTTCTTGATGGTCTTGCTGTCCGGCTTCGACATCTCGGCGTTGCCGCTCAGGCGACGCGTCAGCGTGGACGGCTTGTGCTCGAGCAGGTGGCGCTTGCCGGCGCGCTCGCGGAGCACCTTGCCGGAGCCGGTGATCTTGAAGCGCTTCTTGGCACCGCTGTGCGTCTTGTTCTTCGGCATCGCGCCGTATCTCCTCGTCAGTGGCGCTCCCCCGGTGCGGACACCGGGACAGCGGAGCGTCAGATCTTGGTTTGTGGTTCCGGGCGGGACCAGGGGCGGCCTGGGTGGCAGCCCCTCGGATCACGCCTCGGAGGGCGTCTCGGCGGGTGCTTCGGCCGGAGCCTCGGCAACCTCGTCCGCCGGCTCCTCGTGCGTGGTGCCCTGACGCTCCGCCTTGCGGGCGGCCTGAGCCTCACGCGCCTCGGCCATGGCCTCGGTCTTCTTCTTGTGCGGGCCAAGAACCATGATCATGTTCCGGCCGTCCTGCTTCGGGTTCGACTCGATGAAGCCGAGGTCCTCGACGTCGGAGGCGAGCCGCTGGAGCAGACGGAAGCCAAGCTCGGGGCGGGACTGCTCACGACCACGGAACATGATCGTGATCTTGACCTTGTCACCCTGCTTGAGGAACCGGACGACGTGACCCTTCTTGGTGTCGTAGTCGTGCGGGTCGATCTTCGGCCGGAGCTTCATTTCCTTGATGACCGTGTGCGCCTGGTTCTTGCGCGCCTCACGGGCCTTCATGGCCGACTCGTACTTGAACTTCCCGTAGTCCATGAGCTTGCACACGGGCGGGCGGGCAGTCGCCGCGACCTCGACCAGATCGAGGTCGTACTCCTGCGCAAGCTCGAGGGCCTTGGCAAGCGGAACAATCCCGACCTGCTCGCCGCTGGGACCGACAAGTCGCACTTCGGGAACGCGAATCCGGTCGTTGATGCGGGGCTCGGCGCTGATGGATCCTCCTAAGTAGCACCACACGGATGTCTGGCAGGCAGCCGCGTAACGTCTGTTTCCTATGACCAACCGCGCCAGAACGTGAAAAATGCCCCGGACGGGACACAGGCGGAAGCTCCTCGAATACCGGAACACCGCCGCGTGCTACCGCGGGGCTTATCGGGCGGCTCCATCGTCCGTACGGAACGATGGGCGCCACCTGACCGGTGACCCGCCGTCCCGAAGGACAGCCAGGTGGGAGATCGGAGCCTCCACTTGTGGGCCGGGCACACAGGTGTCCGGCCGGTCGTCACACAAGGTTAGCAGCTCCCGGCGGAAGGAGCTAACCGGTGGCCGTGGCGGGGGCACGAGCGGCTGGGCATATCGTGTGCGTCATGAGTGACGCGACCACCCCCAGTGAATCCCCCGGCTTCGACGACATGACCCGCGACATCGCGGAGGTTCCCGCCGTCGAGGTGATCGTGACGGTCGCGGTGAACCTGATGAGCGCGGCCGCCGTGAAGCTCGGTCTGACCGAGGACGGCGCCGAGCACAAGGACCTGGACGAGGCCCGCAAGCTGGTGCACGCGCTGGCCGGTCTGATGGACGCGAGCGCGACCGAGATCAGCTCCTTCCATGCGGCGCCGCTGCGCGACGGGCTGAAGTCGCTGCAGCTGGCGTTCCGCGAGGCGTCGCTGGTGCCGGACGAGCCGGGCCAGGGGCCTGGCGAGAAGTACACCGGACCGGTCTACGGCTAGGGCGTGTTTTAGAAGTAGCGCCGTCCGCCCGGAGGGCGGGCCCTGCGGCGTCTGGTGCGTGCAATCGCAAGGCGGAGGATCGCCCTCGTACTGGACGTACTTGGGCGACTCCGACAACATCGCGAGTGCGCGTGCCAGGCGTCGCGGGGCAGGCGGGACTTCTAAAACACGCCCTAGTAGCCGCTACTCACGTACGAAGAGGGGCTCGCCCGGAGGGGTGGCCTCGGCCGGCAGCAGTGCCAGGTCGAGGCCTCGCACCAGGCGGGCCCTCAGTACGTCGTCGGCCGCCAGCGCCTCGGCGACGCGCCGGGCCGCCTCGGCCGGGGCCGCGTCCGCCGCGAGGACCAGGGCGAGGGTGCCGTCCGCACCGCCCGGACCGAGATGGGCGCGGAGCACCGCGGGCTCGGCGGCTGCCGCGGCCCTTACCGCCGCGATGACCGCGGGGTCCTGGAGCGGGTCGGCGTTCGTACGGCCCTCGGCGAGGGCGAGCAGCGCCGGGCCGGTCAGCTGGTACGGGACGGGGCCCGCCAGGTCGAGCACCACGGTGTCGGCCTTCTCGTGGGCGGCCGCCTGAAGCGCTTGATGGAGGGGTACGGCGACGGGGCGGGCTTCCGGGTTCCAGCGGGCGAGCGACGCGATCGAGGTGAACGCGGGCAGCGCGCGGCGGTCGCCCGCCGTCAGGGTCGGCACGGCCATGTCGCTGGTCTTCTCGCGGCGAAGGCCGTTCTCGTCCTCCTCCACCTCGCCGAGCACGGCGACGACCGGAACCAGCAGCCGGGCGCCGCGGAGGGCTTCGAGTACCGGCCGTACAGCGGTTCTGTCCTCGGACCAGGCGGCGAGGGCCGCCGTCAGCGCCGGGTCGGCCGTGCCGTCGTCGTCGGAGAAACCGGGGTCTGGGATGTTCTTGAGCGCCACGGGTCGACCCTAACCTCCCTGGTACGAGTGCCAGTGTCTCGGTCGCCCTCCTCGACCGGTCGTACGGGGATGAACGGACGTATGCCGCGGCGAGCATAGTCATGGTCTCGATCCTGGACGCGATGCATGAGCGGCTCGGGCTCACGCAGACGCGGGCCGAGTCCGCGTGGGGGCTGACCCGGACCACCGCGCGGGATCAACTCACCCTGATGCGGGCCGTGTTCGGCGGCCCTACCCGTATCTCCGGTCCCTGATGCGGCGGGTGGCCGACGGCTCGGAAGGCGGTCTGTTCCGGTCGGCGGGACGTGGTCAGTTCCGGCCGGGCCGGCCGCCGCGCCACAGTACGACCGCGCCCGCCAGCACCAGGGCGCCGATGCCGCCCGCGAGCGGGGCGAGCCAGCCGGCCGGTTCCGTGTCCTTCTTGGCGGCGGCGGGGCCGGGGCCGAAGTACTGCTTGCCGTAGCCCGCGGAGGCGGCCTTCAGATCCCCTGGGCGCAGCTTGGCGCCCGCCTTGATCGCCGCGACCGGGTCGACTATGCCGTAGCCCTTCGCGTCGTCGCGGCCGCCCTTGGGGCCGCTGCGGGCGGTGTCGGCGAAGAGCTTCTTGATCTGGGCCGGGGCCAGGCCGGGGTGGGCGGCGCGGACGAGGGCGACCGCGCCGGAGACGAACGCGGAGGCGGCGCTGGTGCCCCAGCCCTGGTAGTAGTTCCGGTCGGGGTCGGCGATGACGATGTCGACGCCGGGGGCGCTGACGGTGGCGTACCAGCGGCGGGTGGAGAAGGCGGCGTGCGTGCCGTTGCGGTCGACGGCTGTCACGGCGATCACGCCGGGGTAGGCCGCGGGGTAGGAGATGTGGTCGCCCTTCTCGCCTCCGTTGCCGGCCGACGCCACGACGACGGATCCCTTGGCGAGCGCGTACTGGACGGCGGCGTCCTCACCGGCCTCGGGGTGCGCTGACTCACTGTCGTCGCCGAGGGAGAGGTTGATGACGTCCGCGCCCTGGTCGGCGGCCCAGCGGATGCCCTGGGCGAGGGCGGTGCCGCGGGTGTTGCGGGCCTTTTCGCGGGCCTTGTCGGTGCCTTCGAGGATGACCCGGACCGGGAGGATCTTCGCCTCGGGCGCGATGCCGAGGACGCCGTCCTCGCGTCCTGAACCATGGCCGTGGGCGGCGATGATGCCGGCCATCGCGGTGCCGTGACGGGCCCAGGCGCGGGAGCCGCGCTGCGCGCCGAAGCCGATGAAGTCCTTGCCGGGCAGGACCGAGCCCGCGAGGTCGGGGTGGCTGTCGTCGACGCCCGTGTCGAGGACGGCGACCGTGATGCCCTTGCCCTCGGTGGTGTTCCAGGCCTGGGCGGTGTCCAGGGCGTCGAGGCCCCACTGCTGGGCCCGGATCGCGTCCGCGTGCGCGGGAGTGGCCGGGAGCAGTGCGAAGGCGGCGGCCGCGAGGGTGGCGGCGAGGCGGTGGCGGCGTCTCATTCGGGCTTCTCCGTGGCCGTGCTGACGGTCTTGCGCAGACCGCGCTCGATACGTTCCGCGATGCCCGTGGCCTCATGGCCGAGCCCGGCCTGCGCGGGCGCGGACGTGGCGCCCTCGGCCTTGGCCTCGTCGGCCGGCTGCGGGTCGGTGACGGTACGCCCGTCGGCGAAACCGGACACGGCGTAGACGACGACGGGTTCCTCGGTCAGCACGCTCACGGTCCAGCTGGCCCGCTGCCCGTTGCCGAAACCGGCGGCGACGGTGCCCTTGGCCGGGAGGGTGCGGGGCATCAGATCGGGGCGCTCGTCGAGCCCCTGCGAGGTGAAACGCGAGCGCAGCGCGCGCATGGCGTCCGAGTCGGCCTCGGTGAAGATCATCCCGACGGTGGTGACGCTGGTGGCCGTGGCATCGGTGTAGGTGGCGCGCAGCACCCTGACGCAGCCGACCGACTGCAGGGTCTTCACCAGCAGCGGATCAAGGGCCGGCGCGCAGCCGCCGTCGGGCGCGACGGCGATCCGGGTCCAGACCCGGTCCGCGGCACCGGGTCCCGCGCCGTCGCCCTTGAGCGTGCGGGGGAAGAGCGTGTCCACGGGGACGCTGTGCCAGAGCGTGCGCGCCTCGGTGTACCCGGTACGGGCGGTGGGCTCCGCCCTCGAATCGCCGGTCAGCCAGCTGCCGGTGGCCGCGCCGCCGATCAGCCCGAGCCCGAGGACGACACCGGCGAGGGCACCGATGGTCCTCGCGGGGCGCCGGGTGGGCACCGGACGGAGCCGGGTGGTCATCTCGGCCGGGGTCTCCGGCGGCGCCCAGGAGCGGGGGCCGGGCACGGAGTACGGGGCGGGCCCGGCGCCGGGGCGCGGGGTGAGATCGACGCTCCGACCGGCCTGCGCCGGGTGGGCGGAGCGCGGGCCGTGGCGGGTTTCGGGCGGCAGCTGCGCGGGGCGGGCGAGCCGGGCGCGGCGATGGGCCGCAGCCGGGTAGTGGTCTCGACGTCGGGGACGGGCGGGGCCGCGCCGGAGCGCGGCGGCACCGCGCGTTGGGCGGGCGCGGCTATGGGCGCCCCGGGAGGCGGTCCGTCGGGGCGCGGCGGCACGCGGCGCTCGGCGGGCGCGGTTGTGCCGGCCGGGGGCGCGTCGGAACGCGGCGGGAGCCCGGGTGACGGCGGCTCGGCGTGGGACACGGCAGGCGTCGACGGAATACGGAACGGCCGCCGTGTCGCTTCGGGGCTCGTGGGACGGTCCACGTGCGCGAACGACCGACCCGGCTCACCGGGCGCGGAGGACGTCGGCACAGGGTCATCGGGACGGGACGCACCGGACGCACTCGCCGACTGCGGAGCAGCGGAGCGCGGGGCAGCAGAGCGCGCGGGGGCCGCCGATTGTGGGTCCGGGGGGATGAGTGCGGCGATGCCCGAGACACGCAGCGGCCTCGCCGGGGTCTCCGGCGGGACCAGCGCCTCGTTGATACGGGACGTACCGGGCGTCGTCTCGTCGTCTACGGGCTGGGGCGAGGCCGGGCCGGGAGGGCGCTGTGCCTCCGTGCTCATCCCGCCCCCCAGTTCCTCGTCCACGTATACCGACGGATCGCCTTTCGGGGCAGGCCCGTTCGTCACCGCGTGTGCGTCACTCTACGGGCTGAATCGCACCCGGCGGCAACGAGACCGGAGGTCAGGGGGGATCTGCCCAAAACGTCCCCCTACCCCGCGGTAAACCAGTCTGGCAAGCTCGGGCCATGACTCCCCGTGCCGCTGACCGGGCCCGCTACGACAGGGCCACCGCCCATCTCGATGCCCCGCTCGCCGTCGTCGATCTCGACGCGTTCGACGCCAACGCCGAGGATCTGGTGCGCCGGGCGGGCGGAAAGCCGATCCGGGTGGCGAGCAAGTCCGTACGCTGCCGGGCGCTCCTGGAGCGCGTGCTGGCGCGGGACGGCTTCGCCGGGATCATGTCGTTCACCCTGGACGAGTCAGTGTGGCTGGCACGGGCCGGGTTCGAGGACGTCCTGCTCGCCTACCCCTCCGCCGACCGCGCCGGTTTCGCGGAGCTCGCGGGCGATCCCAAGCTCGCCGCCGCCGTGACCGTGATGGTCGACGACCCGGCCCAGCTGGAGCTGATCGACAGCGCGCGCCACGGCGGCAAGGAGGAGATCCGGCTCTGTCTGGAACTCGACACCGCGCTGCAACTGCTGGGCGGCAGGGTACGGATCGGCGCGCGCCGTTCGCCGCTGCGCGAGCCCGCCCAGCTGGCCGAGCTGGCCCGCTCGATCGCGCGCCGTCCCGGTTTCCGGCTGGTGGGCCTGATGGCGTACGAGGGCCATGTGGCGGGAGTCGGCGATTCCCTCGTCGGCCGTCCCGTGCGCTCCCGCGCCATCCGGCTGATGCAGGGCGCGGCCCGCAGGGAACTGGCCGCCCGGCGGGCGGCGGTGGTTCGGGCGGTGCGCGCGGTGGCGCCGGACCTGGAGTTCGTCAACGGCGGGGGCACCGGCAGCGTCCAGCACACGGCGGCCGAGGACGCGGTGACCGAGATCGCCGCCGGTTCCGGGCTGTATGTGCCGCGGCTGTTCGACAACTACACGTCGTTCACGGGGCGCCCGGCCGCGCTCTTCGCGCAGCCGGTGGTGCGCCGGCCGGGTGTGGGTGCGGTGACGGTGCTCGGCGGCGGCTACCCGGCCTCGGGTGCCGCGGGCGCGGACCGGCTGCCGGTCCCGTATCTCCCGGAAGGGCTCCGCTACGACCCGCAGGAGGGTCCGGGCGAGGTGCAGACCCCGCTGCTCGGCTCCCCCGCCGACGATCTGCTGATCGGCGACAAGGTGTGGTTCCGGCACGCCAAGGCCGGGGAGATGTGCGAGCGCTTCGACACCCTGCAGTTCATCGAGGGCGACCGGGTGACGGGGACGGCGCCGACGTACCGCGGTGAGGGCCGTACGTTCCTCTAAGCGGTGTCGGGGAAGTCCCGGCTCGGCAGCTCCGGCTCAGCGGCTGCGCCTCAGCCGTGGCCCGGGCCGATGCTGCTCCCGACGCCGCCGCCCGTGGAGTCGCCGGTCGGGCGGATGCTCTCGGCGATCTTGTCCATGTCGGCGAGCTTCGGACCCTCCGGACCCGCGTCGAAGGCGAAGCGGACGACGACCAGGGCTTCGCTGCCCACCGTGGAGGGGAAGGCCAGCGACTGGACGTATCCGCCGGGCCCGGCTCCGGTGATGACGCGCCAGCGGACCAGATAGCCGGCGCGCCCGGCGACCGCGATGGGCTGCGACTTGAGCACCGTGTGGGACGTGATGCCGCCGTGGACGCGGGTGCCGACGGCGTCCTCGTCGTACGCGGCGTCCGCGGCCGTCACGACGTCCCGTCTGGCCAGCGCCTCCGCGGAGGACGCCCCGGCCTGCGCTGCCGTGATCGACGACACCCGGCCGTGCCTGCAGAGCGACGAGCCGCCTCCGGGGCAGTCGTAGGTCTCGTCGGTCACCATCGTCGTGCCCTCGTCGAGGGAGCTTTCGGACTTCTCCCAGCCGGCGGGTACGGGCATCGAGATGCCGTTGAGCTGGTCGATGAGGAGAGCGGAGTCGTCGGCCGACGGCGTGGTGGCGGGACTGTTCTTGGGGTCGGCCGTGGTCGGGGCCGGCGCGCTCGCGGTCGGCGTGGAGTCGGGCTGCGCGGACTCGTCGCCCTTGCCGAGCAGCACGGCACCGGTGACGACCGCGGCGACGAGCACGGCGCCCGCCGTGACGAGCGCGACGACCCGGCTCTTGCCGCCACCGCCACCGGTGTTGGCCGGCATGGTCGACTGCTGAAGGGGCGCGGTCTGCGGGCCGAAGCCCACCGCCGGGGCATGTGACTGGACCGGGCGGGTGTGCGCGGTCCAGGCGGTGCCGTCCCACCAGCGTTCGGTGGAGGGAACGCTGGGGTCCGGGTACCAGCCTGCCGGCGTCGTCATGCTCATCCGGCCACCCTAGAGGGCGGGTTCAGGACGGAGCAGCCGGGCATCCCGCGACGCCCGGCGCCCGGCGCCCGCCTGAACAACCGGACAGGACCTAAGCGGCCCCGGGGAAGTCCGGGCGGCGTCGCGGGCCGATGGCTGTCGCCTGGCTGCGTTGTCGTCAGTCGCCGACGCTCCGCGTGGACTCCTTCCTCCGCCTTGCCAGACTCGGCCCTCGACCCGCTCCTTCACCCACCCGGACTTCCCCGACACCGCTTAGAGAGGCGTGACGTAGGCGCCCGAGATCCCCCCATCGACCAGGAAGTCGGTCGCGTTGATGAACGAGGAGTCGTCGCTGGCGAGGAAGGCCACCGCGGCCGCGAGCTCGTCCGGCTCCGCGAACCGGCCGGCCGGGATGTGGACCAGGCGGCGCGCGGCCCGCTCCGGGTCCTTGGCGAACAGCTCCTGCAGAAGCGGGGTGTTGACCGGCCCCGGGCAGAGCGCGTTGACGCGGATGCCCTCGCGGGCGAACTGCACGCCGAGCTCGCGTGACATGGCGAGCACGCCACCCTTGGACGCCGTGTACGAGATCTGGGAGGTCGCCGCGCCCATGATCGCCACAAAGGAGGCGGTGTTGATGATCGAGCCGCGGCCCTGGCGCTGCATATAGGGGATGGCTGCCTTGCAGCAGAGGTAGACGGAGGTGAGGTTGACGTCCTGGACGCGCTTCCAGGCCTCCAGTCCCGTGGTGAGGATGGAGTCGTCGTCGGGCGGCGAGATGCCCGCGTTGTTGAAGGCGATGTCGACGCTGCCGTAGGTGTCGTACGCCGTCTTGAACAGCGCCTCGACCTGCTCGGGGTTGGTCACGTCGACATGTACGAAGGTGCCGCCGACCTCGTCGGCGGCGGCCTTGCCCGCGGTCTCGTCGATGTCGCCGCAGACGACGTTCGCGCCCTCGGAGGCCAGGCGGCGCGCGGTGGCCAGGCCGATTCCGCTGCCCGCGCCGGTGATGACTGCGGTACGGCCGGCCAGGCGGCGGCAAATGGTGTCGGTCATGGTGTGCTCAGGCCTCCGTGCTGATGAAGACGTTCTTGGTCTCGGTGAAAGCGGTGAGGGCGTCGGGGCCGAGTTCGCGGCCGAAGCCGGACTGCTTGTAGCCGCCGAACGGCGTCCAGTAGCGGACGCTGGAGTGGGAGTTGACGGACAGATTGCCCGCGGCGACAGCTCGCGAGACGCGGATCGCGCGGCCGACGTCACGGGTCCAGATCGACCCGGACAGGCCGTACTCGGTGGCGTTGGCGAGCCGGATCGCGTCGGCCTCGTCCTCGAAGGGGAGCACGACGGCGACCGGGCCGAACACCTCCTCGCAGGCGGCCGGGGAGTCCGGGTCGAGGCCGGTGAGGACGGTCGGCGGGAACCAGAAGCCTGGGCCGTCGGGAGCCGTGCCGCGGATCCCCTTCAGCTCGTCGGGGACGTAACCACGCACCCGCTCCAGCTGCGCCTGCGAGATCAGCGGGCCCATCTGGGTCTTCTCGTCGGCGGGGTCGCCGACGACGACGGACTCGATGCCGGGGGCGAGGAGTTCGAGGAAGCGGTCGTACACGGAGCGCTGCACCAGGACTCGGCTGCGTGCGCAGCAGTCCTGGCCCGAGTTGTCCAGGAAGGACATGGGGGTCGCGGCGACCGCGGACTCGAGGTCGGAGTCGGCGAAGACGATATTGGGGCTCTTGCCGCCGAGTTCGAGCGTCACGCGCTTCACGCGGTCCGCGCACTTGGCCATGATCTGCTTGCCGACCCGCGTCGATCCGGTGAACACGATCTTCGCGACGCCCGGGTGCTCGACGAGTGCGCTGCCCGCGACGTCGCCCGCGCCGGGGAGTACCTGGAAGAGATGCTCGGGAAGGCCCGCATCCAGGGCGAGTTCGGCAAGGCGCAGCGCGGTCAGCGGGGTCGTCTCGGCCGGCTTGAGGAGTACGGCGTTCCCGGCGGCGAGCGCCGGGGCCGTACCCCAGGCGGCGATCGGCATGGGGAAGTTCCAGGGCGCGATCACACCGATGACGCCGAGCGGTTCGAGGATGGTGATGTCGAGGCCGCCCGCCACGGGGATCTGGCGGCCGCTCAGCCGCTCCACTCCCCCGGCCGCGAAGTCGAGCAGATCGCGGACGTTGCCCGCTTCCCAGCGGGCGTTGCCGATGGTGTGCCCGGCCTCCCGGACCTCCAGCCGGGCGAGTTCTTCGAGGTGTCCGTCGACGACCGCGGCGAACCGGCGCAGCAGCCTGGCCCGGTCGGCGGGGGCTGCGGCCGCCCAGCCCTGCTGGGCCTTCGCGGCCCGCGCGACCGCGGCGTCGACCTCGGCGGCCGTCGTCGCCGGGACGGTCTCGATGACCTCTCCGGTCGCGGGGTTGAGTACCTCGTGGTGCGCGTACGACAAGACGTGCCTCACAGACGTTCGAAGGAGCGGCGGAGCTCCCAGTCGGTCACCGCGGCGTCGAAGGCTTCGAGCTCGACCCGCGCCATGTTGCGGTAGTGCGCGACGACTTCGTCGCCGAAGGCCGCCTTGGCGATGGGACTGTTCTCCCAGAGTTCGGCGGCTTCGCGCAGCGTCGTGGGGACCTGTGCGTATCCGGCGGTGTACGCGTTGCCCGCGCACTCCTCCGGCAGTTCCAGCTGCTGCTCGATGCCGTACAGACCGGCCGCGACCAGGCCGGCCACGGCGAGGTGCGGGTTGACGTCGCCGCCGGGCAGCCGGTTCTCGAAGCGCATCGAGCGGCCGTGGCCGACGACGCGGAGCGAGCAGGTGCGGTTGTCGTAGCCCCAGGCGACGGCGGTCGGCGCGAAGGAGCCGGGCTGGAAGCGCTTGTACGAGTTGATGTTCGGCGCGTACAACAGCGAGAAGTCACGCAGCGCGGCCAGCTGCCCGGCCAGGAAGTGCCGCATGACCTGCGACATTCCGCCGGGCCCTTCGCCCGCCATGACGTTCGTGCCGGTCTCGTCCTGGAGCGAGAGGTGGATATGACAGGAGTTGCCCTCGCGCTCGTTGTACTTGGCCATGAAGGTGAGCGAGACACCTTCCTGGGAGGCGATCTCCTTCGCGCCGGTCTTGTAGACGGCGTGCTGGTCGCAGGTGACCAGGGCCTCGTCGTACTTGAAGGCGATCTCGTGCTGGCCGGGGTTGCACTCGCCCTTGGCGGACTCGACGGTCAGGCCGGCGGTGGCCATCTCGTTGCGGATCCGGCGCAGCAGCGGCTCGATACGGCCGGTGCCGAGGACCGAGTAGTCGATGTTGTACTGGTTGGCCGGGATGAGGTCGCGGTAGTTGCGGTCCCAGGCCTCCTCGTAGGTGTCCTTGAAGACGATGAACTCGAGCTCGGTGCCCACATGCGCGGTGAAGCCGTGCTCGGCGAGGCGCTCCAGCTGGCGGCGCAGCACCTGGCGGGGGGCGGCGACGACGGGCGAGCCGTCGTTCCAGGCGAGGTCGGCGACGAGGAACGCGGTGCCCTCGTTCCAGGGCAGCCGGCGCAGCGTGGTGAGGTCGGGATGCATGGCGAAGTCGCCGTAACCGCGCTCCCAGGAGGACATCTCGTAGCCGTCGACGGTATTCATCTCGGTGTCGACGGCGAGGAGGTAGTTGCAGCCCTCGGTGCCGTGTTCCAGGACCTCGTCCAGGAAGAAGGGCGCGGCGAACCGCTTGCCCTGGAGCCGCCCCTGCATATCGGGGAAGGCCAGGACGACTGTGTCGATCTCACCGCTCGCGACGAGGACTCGAAGCTCCTCGACGCCGAGCGGGGGTTTGCGGTCTGCCACAGGGTTACGCCTCCTTGGATCAGCCGGGAGCCATAAGGTATTACTGAAGACCATTGAATGGGAAGAGGAAACGACGACGTGGTGAAGATGAGTGAACCGGCCGACCGGCTGACACCCGTGCTGCGCCCCGTACGCGCGGGCAACGGCTTCGAAGAAGCACTGGAACAGATTCTTCAGCTGCTGCGCCTCGGACTGGTCTCCGGCGGTGAGCGGCTGCCCGCGGAGCGCGAGCTCTCGGAGCGCATGGGGATAAGCCGCGTCACGCTGCGCGAAGTGCTGAAGGTACTGACGGACCAGGGGCTGGTCGAGAGCAGGCGGGGCCGGTACGGCGGCACGTTCGTGCTGCACCGCCCCGACAGTCACGGCGAGGACGAGCTGCGCCGGCGGGTGGCAGAGGTCGACGTCGAGGACACGCTGCGCTTCCGGGAGATCCTGGAAGTGGGGGCGGCCGGTCTCTGCGCGGCGCACGGTCTGAGCGACGAGGGCGCGGAGAAGCTGCGCAGGGCGCTCTCGGCGACGCACGACGCGCCGCTGGCCGAGTACCGGAGGCAGGACACCCTGCTGCATCTGACCCTTGCCGAACTGTCCGGCTCCCCCACGCTGACCGCGCAGTACGCCGCGGTGCGGGCGACACTCAATGACCTGCTGGACTGCATTCCGCTGCTCGTACGGAACCTGGAGCACTCGCAGCATCAGCACACCGCGCTCGTCGAGGCGGTGCTGGACGCGGACGCGGACGCGGCACGCGAGGTGATGCGGGAGCACTGCGAGGGGACGGCGGCGCTGCTGCGCGGCTTCCTCTCCTGACGCGCTGCCCGACTTCCCGCCCGACTTCCCGTCCCACTTCCCGTCCCACTTCCCGTCCGACTTCCCACCCGCCTTCCCGTCCGACTCCTCGCCTCAACCGATCCGTAACCACGGGTTTACGCAGAGGGCTTGCGCATCCACGACGCCTACCGCAAAGGTGTGCGCACAAACCTTTGACCTCTCTGCCAGGAGCGACTCATGGCCGAAGGCACCACTTCGCGCACCTCTCCCCCAGCCGCCGACGACACCTACATGAACCGGCGCACTCTGCGCAGGGGCAGCGCCGGCTGGCTGCTGCTCACCGGGCTCGGCGTCGCCTATGTCGTCTCCGGCGACTTCTCCGGCTGGAACATCGGCCTGTCCAAGGGCGGCTTCGGCGGCCTCGCGATCGCCACGCTGCTGATGGGCGCCATGTACGCCTGTCTCGTCTTCGCCCTCGCCGAACTGTCGGCCATCCTGCCGACGGCGGGCGGCGGATACGGCTTCGCCCGCCGCGCGCTCGGCACCTGGGGCGGGTTCCTGACCGGCACCGCGATCCTCATCGAGTACATTCTCGCGCCTGCCGCGATCGCCATCTTCATCGGCGACTACGTCGAATCGCTCGGCCTGTTCGGTCTGGAGTCGGGCTGGCCGGTCTATCTGGCCTGCTTCGCGATCTTCATCGGCATCCATCTGTGGGGCGTCGGCGAAGCGCTGCGCTTCAGCCTGGTGGTGACGGCGATAGCGGTCGCGGCGCTGCTGATCTTCGCGGTCGGCGCGTTCACCGACTTCAGCACGGGCGGCCTCGACGACATCCCCGTCGACAAGGACGCGTTCGGCTCCGGCTCCTGGCTGCCGTTCGGGCTGCTGGGGATCTGGGCGGCCTTCCCGTTCGGCATGTGGTTCTTCCTCGGCGTCGAGGGCGTACCGCTGGCGGCGGAGGAGGCGAAGGACCCGGTGCGTTCGATGCCTCGGGCGCTCGCCATCTCCATGGGCATCCTGGCGCTGCTGGCCGTGATCACGTTCCTCGCCTCGACCGGGGCACGCGGCTCCAACGCGATCCAGGAGGCCGGCAACCCGCTGGTGGTGGCCCTGCAGGGCGACGGCGACCCGACGCCGCTGAGCCGCTTCGTCAACTACGCGGGCCTGGCGGGCCTGGTCGCGTCCTTCTTCTCCCTCATCTACGCGGGCTCGCGCCAGCTCTTCGCGCTCTCGCGGGCCGGCTATCTGCCGCGCTTCCTCTCGCTGACCAGCAGCCGGAAGTCGCCGTATCTGGGGCTGCTGATCCCGGGGGCGATCGGCTTCGCGCTGGCTGCGGGGACGGGCAACGGCGCGCGGATGCTGAACATCGCGGTCTTCGGCGCGACGATCTCGTACGCGCTGATGGCGCTCTCGCACATCGTGCTGCGGCGCCGCGAGCCCGAACTCCCGCGCCCCTACCGGACGCCGGGCGGCATCCTCACCTCGTCCGTCGCCTTCCTGCTCGCACTGTCCGCGCTGGTCGCGACGTTCCTGGTGGACAAGGACGCGGCGTTCATGGCGCTCGGCGTCTATGCCGTCGCCCTCGCCTACTTCGCGTTCTACAGTCGGCACCATCTGGTGGCGCGGGCTCCGGAGGAGGAGTTCGCGGCGCTGGCGGCGGCCGAGGCGGAACTCGAACGGAACTGAACGGGAACTGAACGGAGTCACTGTGTCCAAGCCGCTCATCGGAGTCACCACGTACCTGGAGCCGGCCAAGTGGGGCGTGTGGGAGATGCCCGCGGCTCTGCTGCCCGCCGGGTACGCGCGCCTCATCCAGACGGCGGGTGGCCTCGCCGCGATGCTCCCACCGGACGACCCGGCGCTCGCCGAGTCGTTCGTGGCCCGGCTGGACGGCCTGGTCATCGCGGGCGGCGCGGACGTCGAGCCGGTACGGTACGGGGCCGAGCCCGAGCCCCGCACCGGCCCGCCGGCGCGGGACCGGGACGATTGGGAACTCGCCCTGATCCGGGCGGCGTTGGCGTCCGGGACACCGCTGCTGGGCATCTGCCGGGGCATGCAGCTGCTGAATGTGGCGCTGGGCGGAACGCTGGTCCAGCACCTGGACGGACATGTCGGGGGTGTGGGCGTCTTCGGCCGTCACACGGTGAAGCCGGTGCCGGGGACGCGGTACGCGTCGATCGTGCCCAAGGAGTCGTCGGTCCCGACGTACCACCACCAGGCGGTGGACCGCCTGGCCCCCACGCTCGTGGCAAGCGCCCACGCCGAGGACGGCACGGTGGAGGCACTGGAACTGCCCTCGGCGGCGGAGTGGGTGCTGGGGGTGCAGTGGCATCCGGAGGCGGGAGAGGACGCGAGGGTGATGTCGGCCCTGGTGGGGGCGGCGGGCTGAGGGGTACGGGACGGCCCAGGGCCCGACCGGCCACGGGGTGGCCGGGCCCTGGGGCATTCCCCCACCCGCCCCTTCCCGAAACCCCAGGGCCCCGTCACCCCACCCCCGGCCCCCTCCTCGTCAGCGACAGCAGATCCCGCGCCGGACCCGTTGGGCGGTGCGACTGCGGCCAGACCGCGCGGAGGTCCCGCTGGAGTGGGACCTCCGCGACCGGGATCTCCACCAGGCGGCGCGACGCCAGTTCCTCCGTCACCGCCAGTTCGCTCAGGACCGCCGGACCCGCGCCGCTCACCGCCGCCGCCTTGACCGCCGTCGTGGACGCCAGTTCCAGCAGCGGCTCCGCGAGGCCCCCGCTCTCGCTCAGCGCCGAGTCGAGCACCTGGCGCGTGCCCGAGCCCCGCTCCCGCAGGATCAGCGGTGCGACCGCGAGTTCCGCGGGCGAGAGCGGCGTACGGCGACGTGCCCACGGGTGGCTCGGCGCGGCGACCACCAGCAGCCGGTCGTGGCCGATGACCGTCCCGTCCAGGCCCTCCGGCACCGACAGACCCTCCACGAAGCCCAGGTCGGCCTCGCCCGCGAGCAGCCGCTGAGCGACCGCCGCGGAGTTCCCGGCGGACAGCGAGACCGCCGTGCCGGGGCGCTCGGCGCGCAGCGCGACCAGCCAGCGCGGCAGCAGGTATTCGGCGATCGTCATCGAAGCGGCCACCCGCAGCCGCGAGTCCCGCCGTCCCCGCAGCGCCTGCGCCCCCGCGTCGAACGCCTCCGCCGCCTCCACGACCCGCCGCGCCCAGTCCGTGACGAGCGCCCCCGCGTCGGTGAGCCGCGAACCGCGCGGGGAGCGGTCCACCAGGGCCACACCCAGCCGGCGCTCCATCGAACGGATCCGGCTGCTCGCGGCCGGCTGTGTGATCCCGAGCTCGCGCGCCGCGCGCCCCAGGCTGCCGTGCCGGGCGACGGCGAGCAGCAGCTCCAGCGCGCCCAGGTCCGGCACCCGGTGCGCCAACGGCACCCGCTCTTCATCCTCGTCGCTCATAAATCCAGCTTATGGGCTCATAGGGGAGAGATCCCTGGTGGGGAACCGCACCCCGGATGACAGTGGGGACATGGTCATCGCCGTGCAGCCCCGTACCCACGCCGCCGCCTCCGTCCTCGCGGCCGTACGCCTGCCGTCGCTCCGCCACTTCGGCCCCAACTGGTACGCGACCGTCATGGGCACCGCCATCGTCGCGAACGCCGGTGCCGCCCTGCCCGTCGACATCCCCGGCCTGCGGACGGCCCGCACCGCGGTGTGGGCGCTGTCCGCCGTACTGCTGGCCGTCGTCCTGGCCGCCCGCGCCGCGCACTGGGCCCACCACCGCGACCAGGCCCGCGCGCACCTCCTCGACCCGGCGGTCGCGCCCTTCTACGGCTGTCTGTCGATGGCGCTGCTGGCCGTCGGCATCGGCACCCTGACCGTGGGCGAAGGCGTGATCGGCGAACCCGCGGCCGTGGCGACGGCGGCCACGCTCTTCGGCGCCGGCACCCTCACAGGGCTCGCCGCCGCCGTGGTCGTCCCGTATCTGATGGTCGTACGCCACAAGGTCGCGCCCGGCACGGCCTCTCCCGTGTGGCTGCTGCCCGTCGTCGCCCCGATGGTCTCCGCGTCCTTCGGCCCTCTCCTGGTCCCCCATCTGCCTGCCGGGCAGTGGCGGGAGGCGATGCTGCTGGGGAGCTACGCGATGTTCGGGGTCAGCCTGCTGGCCTCGCTGCTCATCCTGCCGATGGTCTTCGCCCGGCTGGTCCACCACGGCCCGCTGCCCCTCGCGCTGACCCCCACCCTCTTCCTGGTGCTCGGCCCGCTCGGCCAGTCGACCACCGCGCTCAGCAAGCTGGCGGACGTGGCGCCGGGCGCGATCCGGGCACCGTATGCCGAAGGGCTCGCCGCCTTCGCCGTGATCTACGGCGTCCCCGTGATGGGCTTCGCCCTGATGTGGCTGGCGCTTGCCGGTGCGATGGTCGTGCGGGCCGCGCGCGGCGGCATGCCGTTCGCGCTGACCTGGTGGGCCTTCACCTTCCCCGTCGGCACCTGCGTGACCGGCGCGGAGGGCCTGGCGCGCCACACCGGCCTGGTGGCCCTCGAATGGCTCGCGGTCGGCCTGTACGCGTTCCTCGTCGCCGCATGGGCGGTGACCGGCGTCCGTACGTTGTGCGGCCTGTTCGGCGGAGCGCTGCTCGCAGCGCCTGTGAAGAATGGCTCGACGGGTGTGGGCGCGCACCGATGCCGGTGCGCGCCCACATCATGATTCACGGCCCACATCATGATTCAGGTGACAGCCGTCAGAAAGACGGCCGCCGTCAGAAGGACGTGAGTCTGAGCAGGCGCTCCTTGGTTCCGTCACCGTCCTGGGACGGCCATGTCCAGTCGAAGCTGCCGGCAGCCTGCAGAGCCGCCTTGACGGTCTGGGGCGATGCGCCGGGGTGGGTGGCCCGGTACAGGGCTGCGCCGCCCGCGACGTGGGGCGCGGCCATCGAGGTGCCGGACATCGTGGTGTAGCCGCCGCTGCTGGAGGTGGAGCGGATGCACACGCCCGGCGCGATCAGGTCGACATCGGGGCCGTAGTTGGAGAAGTTGGCGAAGGTGTCGTCCACGTCGCTGCGGCACGTCGCCCCGGCGAGGCCGCCCGGCTTGCCGTCGAAGTCGGCCAGGGCACTGACGGTGATCACTTCGTCGTATGCGGCGGGAACCATGTTCGCGGCGTCGGAGTGGTCGTTGCCGGCCGCCACCGCGTATGTGACGCCCTGAGCGACGGAATTGCAGATCGCCTGGTGCATGGCGTCGTTGTTGGTCTTGCCGCAGTTGCCGTCGTCGGTGCCCGATCCGCCCAGGCTCATGTTGGCGACGTCGATCTCGTCGGCGTGCTCGGTGACGTGGTCGATGCCGCAGATGACGTTCGAGGTGCTGCCGCTGCCGAGGGGGCTGAGCACCTGCACCGGCCAGAGCCGGACACCCGGTGCCGTACCGACCACGCCGGTGCCGTTGTCCAGGGCGCCGATGGTTCCGGCGACATGCGTGCCATGGCCGTGGAAGTCGGAGGGGGGCAGCAAGGACAGCCAGCAGTTCTTGCCACCGGCCCGGTACACATTCAGGTCGGGGTGGTTCGGGGCGATTCCGGTGTCGATGACCGCGACGTCGGCGTTCACCCGGGTGTCGACACCGTCGATGGCCGCGGTGGGGCTCTTGTCGGCCTCCGCCCGGTCCACTCCGGTCGGGGTCGACTGGGCGGTGGCATGCACCAGCCGGTCGGGCTCCACCGAACGCACCCGGGGGTCGTCGGCGAGCGTGGCTGCGACGCTCGGGCTCATGGACGCCGAGTAGCCGTGAAGGGCGTAGCGGTACACGTGCTGCACCCTGGCACCCAGGGTGGAGGCCTGCTCGACAGCCGTGTCCACAGCCTCGTTCATCTCGGCACCGTCGGGGGCGGCTGTGTCCTTGAGGGTCACGATGTACCGGCCGGGGATCTGGTCGGATTGTGCGGACGCCTTCGCCACCGCGGGGGTCGGTGATGCGGCCGTCTGGGCCACCGCGGGGGTCGGCGATGCGGCCGCAAGCACGAGCGCAAGGAGGGCGATACCGAAAGTTTTAGGCATCCCGGACCTTTCTTGAGGGCATGTGAGAGCCGAGACTCAACCCGGTGTTTCTGGGGAGCTCATGGCATGTCTGCTTCGCTACCGCGCTCACAGCTAGCAGGTTTGCGGCGGTGCGGCAGCCCGACATCCGGCGGTCACCGGATTCTCTGACTGCCTGTCAACCATGTGGTCCCTTCCGGTCCTCGCCACTACGACGGTCGGCCGGACCGGCCTCGGCCGGTGGCGCGGGCGGGTTTCAGCCCAGCTGCCGGGTCGCCCGTCGCAGCGCCACGCCGAGCACCGAGGGCGCCTCGGCCAGCGACGGCCCGTACCAGGTCAGGTGCCGGCCACTGACCAGCGCGGCCGGCAGCGCCGGAAAGGCCTCCGGCCCGTCGTTCGCCGCGAAGCGGTACGGCTCGTCGGGCAGCACCGCCAACTGGGCGCCGCAGTCCCGCAGTTCTTCCAGAGAGATACGCGGATAACGCTCGGCGTGACCCGCGTACACATTGCCCACACCGAGCCGGCCGAGCAGATCACCTGCGAAGGTGTCACGGCCGAGCACCATCCACGGCCGCCGCCAGACGGGCACGATCGCGCGCCACTCGCCCAGCGGTACGGCAGAAGCCCACGCCGCCTCCGCCTCGTCCAGCCAGCGCGGCCGCGTAAGCCCGCACCCGGCCACGAGCACCCGCTCCAGCTCGGCGAACGCCTGCCCCAGATCGCGCACTTCGGTGACGAGCACCTCGATGCCCGCCTCCCGCAGGGCGGCCAGATCCGGCTCCCGGTTCTCCTCCTCGTTCGCGATGACGAGATCGGGGCGCAACCGGAGCACCGCCGCCGCATCCGGGTTCTTGGTGCCCCCGATCCGTACGACTTCGAGGTCCGCCGGATGGCTGCACCAGTCGGTGGCGCCGACCAGCAGCCCGGGGGCACTCACGGCCACGGCCTCGGTCAGCGAGGGCACCAGGGAGACGACCCGCATGACGGCTCCCTACGCCTCCGGCGTCTCGATGTGGTCGGAGACCGTGACGACGATGATCCGGGTGTCGGGCGCGGTCGCGCGCCACCGGTGCCGTACACCACCGGAAAGGAAGAGGGTGTCGCCCCGCGCCAGCCGGTAGGCGCGTCCCTCCGCCTCGACCTCCGCCGCACCGTCGGCGACGTACATCAGCTCGTCGTTGCGGTGCTCGAACTCGCGGCCCGCGTCCTGCTCCCCGGTGAATTCGAGGGCCTGCAGCTGATGCTGCCCCCGCACGAGCCGGCGGGCCCTGGCGGTGGGCGGCAGCGCACCGCCGTGCGGGGCGCGGACGAGCCTGACGGTGCGGGCGGCGTCGGAGGCGGCGAGCAGACGGCCGGTCGTGGTCTCCAGCGCGTCGGCGACCCGATGGAGCGAGCGCATGCTGGGGCGGGCCCGCTCGTTCTCGATCTGGCTGAGGAAGGGGACGGAGAGGCCGCTGCGCTCGGCGACCGTGGCCAGCGTGAGATCCAGGACTCTGCGCCGTCTGCGGACGGCCGCGCCCACCCGAAGGGGTGCCGACTCCTTCGGGTCCTTGGCGTCCTTCGCTGCCATCGCCGGGCTCCCCTTCCTGGTCCTGTCTCACCTTACGCAGCTTCCTGCCGCCGGTGTTCAGTGAGCAGGCCCGGCGGCCACTGTGCGTACTCGGGGGGACACGGTCCGCAGCGCCGGTCGCGAGCGCAGACAGAAAGGGGTGGGCCTCGCCTGGGGTGCGGCATCATCAGGGTTGTGACGCGACGCCTGATGCTCCTCGACACCGCTTCCCTGTACTTCCGGGCCTATTTCGGGGTCCCCGATTCGGTACGGGCCCCCGACGGCACCCCGGTCAACGCCGTGCGCGGGCTGCTCGACTTCATCACCCGGCTGGTGCAGGACCACCACCCCGACGACCTGGTGGCCTGCTGGGACAACGACTGGCGGCCGCAGTGGCGGGTCGACCTGATCCCCTCGTACAAGGCGCATCGCGTCGCGGTGGAGACGGAGCTGGGGCCCGACGAGGAGGAGATCCCGGACACCCTCTCCCCCCAGGTCCCGGTGATCATGGACGTGCTCGAAGCGCTCGGCATCGCCCGTGTCGGCGCGGACGGGTACGAGGCGGACGATGTGATCGGCACCCTCACCGGGCGCGCCACCGGTCCGGTCGACATCGTCACCGGCGACCGCGACCTCTTCCAGCTCGTCGATGACGCCCGCGGCCGGCGGGTGCTCTATCCGCTGAAGGGCGTCGGGACGCTGCAGGTCACCGACGAGGCGTGGCTGCGCGAGAAGTACGGCGTCGACGGCCCGGGCTACATCGATCTGGCGCTGCTGCGCGGCGACCCGAGCGACGGGCTGCCGGGCGTGGCCGGGATCGGCGAGAAGACCGCGGCCAAGCTGCTGGACTCCTTCGGCGATCTGGGCGGGATCATGGCCGCCGTCGACGATCCGCGCGCCAAGCTGACGCCCTCGCAGCGCAAGCGGCTGGACGAGGCGCGGGACTATGTCGCGGTCGCGCCCAAGGTCGTCCGGGTCGCCGCGGACGTACCGCTGCCCGACTTCGACCCGGCGCTGCCCTCCGAGCCGCGCGATCCGGCGACGCTCGAGGAGCTCGCGTCCCAGTGGGGCCTCGGCGGCGCGCTGCAGCGGCTTCTGTCCACACTTCAGGGCTGAGGTGTTAACTTAGGCAAGCCTAAGTAATGCACGAGTTCAGGGGAGACCGCTGTGGCAGAACGACCGGCCCGCAAGGCAGCGAAGGCAGTCAAGGTCCGCGAGACGCGGGTGGTGCGCACCGAGCAGCTCACTCCGCACATGGTGCGGGTCGTCCTGGGCGGTGAGGGGCTCGCCGGGTTCGCCGTCGACGAGTTCACCGACTACTACATCAAACTGCTGTTCGCGCCCGAGGGCGTGACGTATCCGGAGCCGTTCGACGTGGACCGCATCCGCGAGGAGTTCCCGCGCGAGCAGTGGCCCGCCAACCGCACCTACACGGTACGGAGCTGGGACCCGGTCCAGCGTGAGCTGACGGTCGATTTCGTGGTGCACGGCGACGAGGGCCTGGCGGGCCCGTGGGCGGCGAAGGCCCAGGTGGGCGAGACGATGTACATTCTGGGCCCCGGCGGCGGCTACGCGCCGGATCCGTCGGCGGACTGGCACCTGCTGGTGGGTGACGAGAGCGCGCTGCCCGCGATCGCCGCGTCCCTGGAGCGGATGCCGGCGGGCGCGGTCGTGCATGCCCTTGTCGAGGTCGACGGACCCGACGAGGAGCAGAAGATCGTCACGCCCGACGGGATCGAGATCAACTGGCTGCACCGCGGGAGCCGGCCGGCCGGCGAGGAACTGGTCGCCGCGGTGACCGCGCTGGACTTCCCGGCGGGCAGCGTGTGCGCCTTCGTGCACGGCGAGGCCGGGTTCGTACGGGAGTTGCGCCGCCATCTGCGTCTGGACCGGCAGGTCCCGCCCGAGCAGCTGTCGATCTCGGGCTACTGGCGCCAGGGCAAGACCGACGAGGCGTGGCGCGCGGTGAAGCGCGAGTGGAACGAGCAGGTGGAGCGCGAGACGGAGAAGCCCTCGGCCGCCTGACACCGACGGCACCCCCCGGCCCCGGCCCCGGCCCCCGGGTGCGATGCCGCCGGGAGCTCGGCCGTGCCCGGGAGCACGGTCACGCTCACCGGGCGGTCTTGTCGCCCCCGAACGCGCGGGCCGAGCCGTCGATATGGGCCAGCCGTCGCAGTGAGACGAACACCGCGTCGCCCAGCACCGTGCCGATCACCACGCTCTCCACGAGGTCGTCCAGGCCCGCCCGGCGCCCGACATACGCGAGGTCCACGCGGGCGACCTGTTCCGCCGCGGCCGCGTAGTCGTCGAGCACCTCGGCGGCGAACGCCGCGTGGCCGACCCGGCCCAGCGCGACCAGCGCGCCCGCGAGTGCCTCCGCGGCCGGGGCCTCACTGTCGACCCGCCAGCCGCACCGCTTGACCAGCGCCCGCACATCTTCGCGCGCCGCCTCCAGTTCCCCGTCCGGCGCACCACCGGGATACCTGGGGACGATCGGGCTCGTGGCCTCGCCGAGTACGTCGTGCACGGTCCTGCCGGGGTCGTCGACCGCCGCGAGGATCTCCGCGATGGCCGCCACTTTCAGCCCGCCCACATCGAGCAGCGCGCGGATCAGCCGCAGTCTGCGCTCGTGCGCGTCGTCGTAACTCGCCTGGTTCGGGCTGGTCAGCTGCCCGGCCGGGAGCATTCCCTCCCGTACGTAGTACTTGATCGTCGGCACCGGAACCCCGGTTCTGCGACTCAACTCTCCGATGCGCACCGCGTGTTCACCTCTCCGCTCTTGCCGGCCACGAGCCCCATCATAGATAGCCTCACTATCGGATAACAGATAGTGTCGCTATCTATTCTGCAGTCACAACACACTCACCGGGGGGCAGCCATGGCTTCGTTCGTGAGGGTTCTGGACCGGCTTCTGGTACGGACTCCGGCCGTTCGCCCTGCCGCTGCACATCGGTGACGTGGAACCGTCTGCGAACCGGAACCAATCCGCGGCCCCACCGGCTCCGAATGCCTGGTGAAATCTGTCCGGACGAGATGCCCGCACAGTGAGAGGTAAGCCGCGTGAAGGAAGCAGTACATATCGGAGGCCCCGCCCCGGCGGGGCCCGATCTCCAGCAACTCCTCGGCCTGGTGGCCAGGGGTGACCAGGAGGCCTTCTCCCGTGTGTACGACTCGGTCTGCGGGCCGGTGCTCGGGCTGGTGCGCGCCGTACTGCGCGACCCCGCCCAGTCGGAGGAGGTGACCCAGGAAGTGCTGATCGAGGTCTGGCGTACGGCGGCTCGCTTCCAGCCGTCCCGCGGCTCGGCGATGACCTGGATACTCACGCTCGCCCACCGGCGGGCCGTGGACCGGGTGCGGTCGGCCCAGTCCGCCACCGACCGCGAGCGGCGAGCGGCACTCCTCGAGCAGACCCCCGCCTACGACGAGGTCATCGAGCAGGTCGAGGCCCGTCTCGAACGCGAGCAGGTGCGGCGCTGTCTGCGCTCCCTGACCGAGCTCCAGCGGCAGTCGGTGACGCTCGCGTACTACCGGGGGCTCGCCTACCGGGAAGTGGCCGAACTGCTCTCCGTGCCGCTGGGCACGGTCAAGACGAGACTGCGCGACGGGCTCATCCGGCTGCGCGACTGCCTGGGGGTGACCGTATGAGCAGCACCGCTGATCTGCACACGCTGACCGGCGCCTATGTGCTGCACGCACTGGCGCCCGACGAGCGTGCCGAATTCGAGCGGCATCTGCAGATGTGCCCCGCCTGCACCCAGGAGGTGCGCGAACTGGCCGAAACCGTGGGCCGGTTGGGGCTCGCGGTGGCCGTTGCTCCGCCGCCCGCGCTCAAGCAGCGCGTGATGCGTCAGGTGTCCACCGAGCGCCAGGATCCGCCGCGGGTCTCGCGACGGGCCCGCCCCGGCCGAGCGCTGTCGCGCTTCGCGCTGGCAGCCTGTCTCGCCGCTGCCGCCGGCCTCGGCGGGGTGGCCGTCTGGCAGTACCAGGAGGTCCAGGACGCACGCCAGGAGGCGCAGCGCTCGCAGCGCCAGGCCGAGGAGCTGGCCTCGGTGCTCGCGGCGCCGGACGCCAGGGTGACCACCGGGAAGCTGACGGACGGTGCGACCGGCACCGTGGTCGTGTCGCGCGCCAGGAACAAGGCCGCGTTCCTCGCCTCCGGGATGCCGAAGCCGCCGCAGGGCAAGGTCTACCAACTCTGGTTCAGCGACGGCGGAAAGATGCGGCCGGCCGGTCTGATGGACCCGGCGGCCGCCACCAGCGCCGTGCTGATGAACGGGCCGGTGGGCGCGGCCGTGGCCATGGGCATCACGGTCGAACCGGCGGGCGGCTCCCCCGAGCCGACCTCGGACCCGCTTGCCCTGCTGAACTTCCCCGCCTGAGGAGCTGTCCCGCCTGAAGATCGGTCCCCTCATGAAGATCGATCCCGCTTGAAGTGTCCGGTGTGAGGGGCTGTCCCGTATGAGGGACCGTCCCGCCCGAGGGAAGGACGGCGCATGAGTGTCGCGGTCATGCTCTTCACCTCCGATCTGCGGCTGCACGACCAGCCGGCGCTGCGTGCGGCAGTGCGCGGCGCCGACGCGGTGGTGCCGCTGTTCGTACTGGATCCGGGCATACGGAGAGCGGGCTTCGACGCGCCCAACCGCCGCGCCTTCCTGGCCGACTGCCTGGCCTCGCTCGATGCCGGGCTGCACGAACGCGGCGGGCGGCTCGTCGTCCGTATCGGCGGTGTCGTCGAGCAGGTCTGCCGGGTGGTCGTCGAGAGCGGCGCCCGCTCGGTGCATATCGCGGCCGGGTTCAGCGCCTACGCCGTACGCAGGGAGGAGCGGCTGCGCGAGGCGCTGACGGCGCTCCGGTGCGTCCTGCACGTCCATGACGGGGTGAGCACCGCGCTGCCGCCGGGGCAGGTCGCCCCCGCCGACCGCGACCACTTCGCGGTGTTCGCCACGTATTTCACCAGCTGGCAGGCGGCCGGGCTGCGCGAGACCGTGGCGGCGCCGGACTCGGTACCGGTCCCCGAGCTCGCCGGGCATCCGCTGCCCAAGCGCACCGCGGTGACCGGGGTGTCTCCCGGGCTCGCCAAGGGCGGGGAGCGGGAGGGCCGGCGGCGGCTGAGCGCGTGGCTCGCCGACGGGAGCGCGGGCATCGGGGCGTACGAGGAGCGGCCGAAGGATCTGGCGGGCGACGCTTCCTCCCGGCTCTCCCCGCATCTGCACTTCGGCACGCTGTCGGCCACCGAACTCGTCCACCGGGCGCGCCGCGAGGGCGGACCCGCCGCCGACGCCTTCGTACGGCAGCTGGCCTGGCGGGACTTCCACCACCAGGTTCTCGCGGCCCGGCCCGACGCGGCGCACGCCGACTACCGTGCGCGCGGGGATCACTGGCGCGGCGACGAGAAGGAGATCGACGCCTGGAAGGGGGGCCGCACAGGCTGCCCGATCGTGGACGCGGCGATGCGCCACCTGCTGTACGAGGGCTGGATGCCGGGCCGCGGGCGGCTGCTGGCGGCGAGCTATCTCACCAAGACCCTGTACGTGGACTGGCGCATCGGCGCCCGGCACTTCCTGGACTTGCTGGTGGACGGGGACATCGCCGACAACCAGCTCAACTGGCAGTGGGTGGCGGGCACCGGGACGGACACGCGCCCCAACCGGGTCCTCGATCCGCTCGCCCAGGCGAAGCGCATCGACCCGCACGGCGACTACGTACGCCGCTGGGTTCCGGAGCTGGCGCACCTGGCCGCGCCCGCGATCCATCAGCCGTGGAAGCTCGACGGGCTGGACCGGGCGAGGCTGGACTACCCCGATCCACTGGTGGACCAGGCGGAGGGACGGGCGAGGTTCGAGCGGGCGCGGGGACTGGGCTGATCGCCGGGGGCGGCCGAGCCGCCCCCGGACAGTCGCTCAGCCTCTCCGTCGCCTACGCAGCCATCTCATCCTTCGTCAGGAGCAGTTGCCCCACATCGAGATGGCCGGCGCGAAACCCCGCTTCGGTGCGGGCGAGATAGAAGGTCCACATCCGGTGGAAGGTCTCGTCGAGGCCGAGGGCCGCGACCTCGGCGGCGCGTTGGGTGAAACGTTGGCGCCACAGGCGCAGCGTCTCGGCATAGTGCGGGCCGAAGCCGTCGCATGCCGCCACCCGCAGTCCGGTGCAGCCGTGGACGAGCTGCTCGATCGCCTCGGCCGAGGGCGGCAGCGCGGCGGAGGGGATGTACTTCTGGATCCACGCGAAGGCGGTGCGGGCCTCCGGCAGGCGCTCGTGCGGCACGGTGATCGTCTGAAGCGCGATCCGCCCGCCGGGCACGAGCAGCCGGTCCAGCATCATGAAGTACTCCGGCCGGCGCTCCTCGGCGACGGTCTCGATCGTCTCCACGCTGACGATCGCGTCGTACCGGCCGAGCACCTTGCCGTATTCGCGCAGCAGGACGGTCACCCTGCCCTCCAGCCCCGCTTCGCGTACGCGCCGCTGCGCCAGCGCCTGTTGCTCCCTCGAGAGGGTCACGGTCAGGACGCGCGCGCCGCGCTGACCCGCCCGGATCGCCAACTCACCCCAGCCGGTGCCGATTTCCAGCAGCTGGGTGCCGGATCCGACCTGCGCCAGGTCGAGCAGCCGGTCGATCTTGCGGTGCTGCGCCGCGGGCAGCAGATTCCGTTCGGCCGGGAAGCCGCGGAAGAGGGCGGAGGAGTACGAGAGGGTCTCGTCGAGGAAGAGCGCGGACAGTTCGCTCGACCGAGCGCAGTGGCGGCGGACGTTGTCGCCCGAGCGCTCGGGTCCCCTGCGATGCCCGGCCTGGCGGCGGAGCGTCCAGGTCCCGCGCCGCCGTCGGAGCGGCGCGGGAAAGAGGGTCGCCTCATGCTCGGCGAGCACGGTCAGCACTCGGACGAGGTCGCGCGCCTCCCATTCGCCCGCCATGTACGACTCGCCGAGGCCGGTGGGTCCGGCGGCGCCGATACGGCGGAAGAAGGCCTGCAGGTCGTGCACTTCCATGAGCGGCCCGCCCAGGCCGATCGGCTCGCCGCCCCCGAAGCGCACGCGCAGCGGCAGCCTGCCGAGCGTGTGCCGGACGAGCCGTTCGGCGGCGACGGTCCGCAGCCGGGAAGCGTGGGGCAGGCGGGCCACATCGGGCCAGTTCCACGGGTCGACGGACGCGGCTCTCGACGATGCTGGGGACACGGAGACGCTCACTTCACACCCTCCTGGGTCGGCTGTGCTCGCTGGGCATTCGGCGCGGCGGCGGCTCCGGATTGGTCGGGGGCGGGATCTTTCGGCGCACTCGGGGGCGAGGCGTGCGGGCGGAGTACGAGGGTGAGGAGTAGGGGCGTGAGGAGATGGGCCCTGTACGGACACGGCCGTGTGACACCGGTGAAACAGCCCGTCCCTAATTTCTGTCACCCGACAGGAATCGGCCACAGGAATCAGCGACAGGGGCTGCCATGACCGCCACCGCACCCACCGACGTACGGCCGGATCCTCCCGAGGCCGGCCAGAGCGACTCTGCCGCGCTGGCGGGCTTCGGCTACCGGCAGGAACTGCACCGCAGCATGGGGCGGTACGCCTCCTTCGCCGCCGGGTTCTCCTTCATCTCGGTCCTGACCACCGTCTTCCAGTTCTTCGCGTTCGGCTTCTCCTTCGGCGGCGCGGCCTTCTTCTGGACCTGGCCGGCCGTACTCGTCGGCCAGCTGCTGGTGGCGGCCTGCTTCGCCGAACTCGCCGCCCGCTACCCGCTGTCGGGCGCCATCTACCAGTGGTCGACGCGGCTCAGCACTCCGTCCTTCGGCTGGTTCGCGGGCTGGATCATGGTGATCGGCCAGGTCGTGGTGGTCGCGGCCGCTGCCCTGGCACTCCAGGTCGTACTCCCCGCGATCTGGTCCGGCTTCCAGCTGTTCGGCGGCGACCCGTCGCCCCTCACACCGTCGGGCGCCACGAACGCCGCGCTGCTCGCGGTCGTACTCCTCGCCCTGACCACCGCCGTCAACCTCCTCGACAACCGCGTCATGTCGGCCGTCAACCGCGTCGGCGTGACCGCCGAGATCATCGGGGCGGTGCTGATCGTCGTCCTCCTGCTGACCCACACCGAGCGGGGCGCGGGTGTCACGCTGCACACCGGCGGCCAGGGCGGCGCGATCGGCGCGCTGCTCGTCGGTTCCTTCACCGCGGCGTACGTCCTCATCGGTTTCGACAGCGCGGGCGAACTCAGCGAGGAGACACGCAGTCCGCGCCGTACCGCCCCGCGCACAATCCTTCTCGCACTCGTCTCGGCCGGCGTCCTCGGCGGACTGCTGGTGCTCGGCGGGCTACTGGCCGCGCCGAGCCTGACCGACGGGCGGCTCGCGACGCAGGGCCTGTCGTACGTCCTCACCAGCAGCCTCGGCGACGGTGTCGGCAAGGCGCTGCTCATCGATGTGGTGATCGCGATCGCCGTGGCCACGCTGGCGATCCAGACGGCCGGTTCGCGGATGCTCTTCTCGATGGCACGCGACGGGGTGCTGCCCTTCTCCTCCCGCCTCGCGAAGGTCTCCCGGCGCACCGGAATGCCGGCCGGCCCCGCGCTGGTCGTGGGCGCGGCGGCCGCGGCGCTGGGCCTGCTCAACCTCGCCTCGCCGGAGGCCTTCCTCGCCATCGGCACGACGTGCATCGCCATGCTCTACCTGGCGTACGCGATGGTGACGGGCCCCATGCTGATCCGCCGCCTGCGCGGCGAATGGGACCAGGACACCGACCAGCCGGACGAGACGGGCCGCCCGCTGTTCAGCCTTGGCCGCTGGGGCCTGCCGATCAACGTGGTGGCACTGGTCTACGGCCTGTTCATGACGGTGAACCTGGCGTGGCCGAGGGCGGCGGTGTACGACCCGTCGGGCGGGCACTGGTACTTCCAGTGGTTCACGGTGCTGTTCCTGCTGGTCACAGTGGTACTTGGCGGTCTATGGCGAGTTGCCAGGGCACAACGGGGGCACTCGACTCCGAAACTGGCCCCTGCGGAAACCCTCCCAGAACCGACTCGATAGCAGCCAGCATCCTTGCACCGCAGGCAAGTTCGGTGGAGGGGCACGGGAGAACTGCAAGGAAGAGCCCGGCCCGTCCGCGCGGGGGACGCGGGCAGGCCGGGGCAGTGCTATCCATCAGCACGGACGAGGAGTGTGCCGATCTTCCGGGGGCCGGGCGGGGCCGGAAGGACGCGAGCTGACGCCTCGGTGAAACCGTGCTCGGCCAGGATCTCCATCCACCGCTCGGGCTCGTAGTCCCACCGCTTCACGACGAGCGGGTCCTCGTCCTCGGACCGGTTGATGTACGACGCCTGGCAGCCGTAGCAGCCCTCGATCGCGGGGCGTTGAGAGAAGGCGAGGACACCACCGGGGCGCAACCGCTTGCGAATGATGGGCAGCAGTTCGTTCGGATCGCTGAACCAGACGGCACCGAACACGGAGTAGACCGCGTCGAAGTCCTCAGTGGTGTCGGCGAGGAGCTGCACGGCGTCGCCGCGGCGCAGCACCATCCCGTCGACGTCACCCCACCGCGTGTCTGCGGCCCTCAGCTGCGCGAGGGACACGTCGAGGCCGACCGCGTGGGCCCCGAGCGTGGCGCAGTGGGCGAGGTTGCCGCCCTTGCCGCAGCCGAGGTCCAGTACAGCCGCCCCAGGGCCGATGCCTAGGAGCTCCACGCCGGGCCCGTGGTCGGGGTACTGGGTCCAGTTGAACCAGGTCGTCTCGCCGACGGCGTTCGTGGGGCGCCGCTCGGGCTTCTGCTTGGAGTAGGTGTCCCACGCCTTGGTGTCCGTCACTGCTGCTCCGTTCGCGGGGCCAGCCGCCCGGCGCTTGGGCCGGGCAGCCGGCGTGAAGCTGCTGCTACTTCTTGCCCTTGGGGCTGTCGGTGCAGCCCGCGTGACATTGGGTGCACTTGCCCATCTTGGCGGCTGCGGGCCACAGGTCGGCGTCGATCGCGAATCCTGCCTCGGAGATAGTTGCGAGGGTGCGCTCCCGCGCCGCCTCGGGGCCGCCGTCGACGGGCTCGCCGTCCTCGGTCGGCACGTGGTGGATGAACCGGCCGGCGACCTGCTCGCAGAACACGGCGTAGTCGACGGTGTGGAGGATCCAGGTGTGCCAGCCGATGTCGACGAGCTTGCTCGGGGACAGTTCCAGGCCGGGGCGCTGGGCGCCTGCGGCGAGGAACGCGGCGGTCTGCGCGATGATGCGCCGCGCGGTGGCGTGGTCGATCTCGGGGTGGTCCTTGACGATGCGGGCGCTGAGGCGCTGCGTCATCTCGGGACCGACAAGCTCGGCCGGGTTGGTGGTGCCCACGGGACGGTCGAACGCGATGGTCATGCTTCCTCCTGTGTGGACGTCGCCCTCGGGTGAGGGCAGACCCGTCCGCACCGGGTCAGGGGTGCACCGGCGCGGACGGGAGTCGGTGGGGTGTAGCTGCAGGCGGCCGGCAGTCGGCGGGCTCGCCGTGGATGACGAGGCGGACGTCGGGGGCGGACATGCGGGGCACCCAGTGGACGAGCCCGTTGTCGGTGTGCTGGCCGCACGCGGAGCAGTCGCCGGCTCCGTGCTCGGGCGGATCCCACATCGGGCTCATCGGGTGCACGCCTGGCTGCAGCGTGGGCAGGAGAATGCGCCCCTCCCACCCGAAGGTGAGAGGGGCGCAGTGCGTTACGGGTACTGCCGGCGGGACGGATCCATGCCCATCGACAGCAGGCCACCGTTGGACGGCGGCGGGGCACCATCGCGCCGACACACCAGTGCATCAGGGGCACCGGGCGGGGGCTGGAGGCTGAAGCCGTCGGGGCAGGGGGCATCGTCCGCTGGCCGTCAGGAACATCCGAGAGTTGGGCAAACCTGCATAGCCCTGCGCGGCATGCCGCACTATGGGCACGCTTGCCGGATGCAGATGACTGAACCCTTTGCGGCCAGCATCGCCGCGGTCGCGCCGGTTCTCGTGCTGGTGGCAGCGGTCGAGCTGGTCAACTCGGACCGAAGAACCACTGCCATCCTTGCTGAGATCGGCGATGAGATGGAACGGGACCGGGCGGACGGACTCCCGCCACCCGCCGGAGAAGCCGCTCACAAGTATCTGCTCCCATTCATGAGAAGCGTGTTGGGGCAGTTCATCGCCTTCGTTTGGGCGGTGTTCGGGATCTTCCAGGTCGTCGCGGTCGCACTCTCGCTTGTTTGGCTCGCGACGCCGGAGGCGAAGCCTGAGGCCGACTTGGCCACTGTGTGCTTGGTGGCCATCCTGGGGGGAATGGTCTGGCTGATCGTGTTCCCCTTGATTCGCTCAGTGTTCTCTCCGCTGGCCCACGTGTCGCGCCTGGAGCGGATCGCGCGGGAGTGGCGAGAGCCCGAGCGCCAAGACGCCTCACCCTCTGCGACTGCTGACGGTTCCTGATACGGGCATGCAGATGGCGAAGGCCCCGACCTGAGGGTGATCGGGGCCTTGGTGTCTCCTAGTCAGCCTTCACCGGGGGCTTTCGCCGCGGCAGCCACGGGGCGGCGGTAGGGCGCGGGTTGCCGGCCACGGGCGCTCACCTCCGTGCTACGCGGCCCGATTCTCGCGGTATCGAACGTCCCCTCAGAGCTGGGGCCGTACCCATACGTTCGGCTCGACGTAGACCGCGTTGTCGCGCTCCAGGTCGCACCGCACGGGAGCGAGGGTGTCTGGCACCAACACGTCCGCGGTCGTTCGAACGGGAGTCCGGTCCACTCCCGCCACTCCGCGAGCGACCCGGAGATCGTCATCGACACGGGGGCCACCTTCTCGATTACCGCCCCGGCGCGGGCATGGACCCGCAGTCAGGGGTCGTACAGCAGCCGGTCCTGCTCGCGAGATGTCGAGTCAAGATGCGTACAGAAACGACCGCTGCGATGGAGCCTCGCGTCTCCCTCCCTTGCCGTCGACCCGTTGTCCCTTACGGCACGTCCAGTACCGAAGCCGCCTCATCGACGGCTGCCTGGCCGAGACCGACCAGACCATCGGACCCACTTGAGCATCCTCACGACATCACGAGTTCAAGCTCAGTAGGTTCAGCAAGCCGACGGCGGAGACGCCCTGGTAGTTTTCTCTTTCCTGCCGATTTATTTCGACGTGGAGGCTGCCAGTGTCGGATGCACATGACATGCGTCAGGTGTGGGGGCGTGTGGTGCGCTGGCTTGAGGAATACGCACCACGAAACGCTGAATCACTCCAAGAACCAGCAACACAGAAAATGATCAACGATGCGGAAACCGCGATGGGAATCGCCATCCCGCAGGAGATTCGGTCGTGGCTCCTCATCAACAACGGAGTCAAAGTCGACCCAGATCCGCTGGCGAACATGGCTGCTTCGCCCAGCAGTTTCCTGCCATGCGAATGGCATCTGCTGCCCGTCGAGTACATCGTGAAGGTATACGAGCGGCAGATGAAGCTCGCACAAGACGCCGGCCATCCCGCGCACGCAGACCGGGAAGAACTGATCTGGCACAGAAACTGGGTACCGTTCGCGGTAGAAGCCGACTGGCTGTACGGGCTGTTCATCGACGCTGAGACGGGTGCTGTCGGCGGGTGGTCAGACGGCGACACGCCGAACTTCGAGACGCACGCCACGCTTGCCGGTTACTTCAATTCGGTCGCCGACGCGATGATCCGGTCGGGGACGACCGAGGACGGCCGCCTCGTGTGGTGACCTCGGCACAAACGACAGTGGCCCCCACGGTCATCCGTGGAGGCCGCTGTTCTGCGTGATGCAGTTACGGAGTGAAGCCGCTCAGCTCGACCCAGTAGTCATCATCCTGGATCAGACGCTGATTGGTGATGAACGTTCCGAACGGCTGCATGGACTGAGTGTTCTGCCAGTTCGACATGCTGGACCGCCCACACGGCTCGTTCCACGTTGGGATCGGAGCATCCGGGCGCAGGAGCAGGGTCATGCTGTCGTCGCTGTTGCGCTTGAGGTAGGTCTGGATGCATTCCTTTCCGTTCGTGGTGACGGGGTTGGTGCCGCCGTTGGCGGTGGGTGTACCGGCGCTCTGGTAGCTGTTGGCGAAGGCGAACTCGTCGCAGCTGATGGCGTCGGTTGTTCCCCACTTGTCGGAGAAGAGTCCTGTTCCGGCGTACTTGGTGAAGCTGCTTCCGCAGATCTTGGAGCGGTTCTCGGTCTTCGGCTTCTTGGTTCCGTCCAGGTTCATCTTGTTCCCCAGGTATGTGAGCGGCTTGCCGCCCTTCTTATTGCCGTAGGGGAAGTTTGCCTTGTTCCACATCAGCCAGATGTGCGCTGCCGCGCCAGGGAACTTCTCGCCGTTCATCGGGTAGGTCGGTTTGTACCGGCTGAAGACGCATCCCGGGGTGCTCTTCGCGATCGCGTCGCATCGAATGTCGAGTTCCGATTTTTCGATGTCGTTGCTGTTTGTTTTGATCCCGTTGACATTCCCCAGTAGTTTCCAGTACGGGGAGATGACGTTACTTCCGCTACTTTGGGTCCACTTTATTGTGGATGTTCCGTATGCGGTGTGCCAGTCGCCATTGGTCCACGTCTTGCCGCCGTTTCAGAACGGAGTGTCCTTCTCGCAGTAGCCGCGGCAGTTGAAGTTGAGATCCAGGGTCACGTTCTTGATCGCTGAATCCATCGACTTCGGAGTGATCATCACCGTCTGCTTGAACGTGCCGCTGTTGACGTCGAGATCGATTTCATGCTGGTAATCGAATACCGCCTTACCCTTCTCGGCGCCGTCTTCGTAGCACCTGAGAACCGCTTCATCTCTCATGCACGCCTGAGTCCGCGTGTACGTCATCGTTCCCGTGACTACGGAACAGCTTGCCGTCGCCTCAGTCGTCATCTGGGTACTGCTTGCGTCCTGCCCTGATGAAGTCGCCTGAAGCGATGTAACCCCGTGCTGGAAGAATGAACCCTCGATGGTACTGGGTGGCTCGACCGGAGCCGGTTCCGGCGCGTTGGGGTCCGCCGTGTACGTCATGTCCGGCATACCGGTGTAGTCACCGGGCACGAACGCGATCGCATCGAAGGCGATGTCCTTACGACGTGGTGTGCGATTGGGGCTGCCCCTCCGTGGCGGAGGATGGTGCCCATGCGCGCTCTTTTCGACCGCCCCGAGCCTCGTCGTGTCTCGCCAGGCGAGTATCCCATGTGGGATGGGGCTCTCGTCCTCCTCAACCGGGACCTGGCGGTGACCCTTCCCGAGCAGGAACCCCTGCAACTGCTGGCCCTTCCGCCCTACGATGCGGACGAGCCGGAGAACGTCTACGTCGCTCTGGCCACCGGCGAGTGGCACGGCAATTACCTGTACCCGGACTCGGCGGACGACCCTGCCTCTGCACTGGCGATCGTCGCCGATGCCGCGCAGGAGACCGTCACCGAGCGTCTGTGGCAGGCGTGGCCGCTGTGCGCCGAGCATGGCCTGGGCATGCATCCGCGGGATGCGGACGGGCAGCTGTCCTGGTGGTGCGCGGGAGAGCGGTTGCGTCGCGGCCCGGCCCATATCCGTGCAGCTGTGGGCGCGCTCGACACCTTCGTCCGTCCACGTCGCCCCAACCGCAAGAGGCGGCGGGCGAGTTGATGTCCCGCTGCGCCACGGTCTTGGACGCGCCGTTTCGTGAAGAGGGCCGTGCGGGTTGGGTGTTGTTGTGACGCAATGTCTTGGCCGCACGGCCTTGTCCCAGCGTATCTTCACCGGCCTTCGATACCGTCGACTCGGCACGCTGATCGGCGAGTTGGCTCAGGTGTGGATGGCCGCCGAAGAAGGACGACTGTACGACCGTCGAGGTCATGACCGTCTGCGCGCGGCCGGGGCGGGACCGAACCACCAGTTGGTGTTCACCGACCGGGTCATCGCCACGTTGGTCGTCCTGCGGTTCCAGCTCCCGCACGCGGCCCTGGCCGTGCTCTACGGGGTGGACCGTTCCACGATCACTCGGGCCGTTCACGAGATCCGGCCGTTGCTGGCGGCTCGTGGCTTCGCTGTACCAGGACGCCCCGGCCTGCGGCTTCGCACGCTGGAGGACGTCTTCGCCTACGCGGCGGCCGAGGGCGTCGAGGTGCGGCTGGACGGTACCGAGGTCCGGGTGCGCCGCCCGAAGGCGAACAGGCCCGGCCGGCGCGCTTTCGTGTCGGGCAAGATGCGGCAGAACACCAAGAAGGCCACTGTGGTCACCGACGAGCGGGGCCGCACGCTGTGGACGGGGGCGTTCCGGCCCGGCCGGATGCACGACCAGACGGTCGTGAAGACCGAGGGATCTGCGATCTGTTCGAGCGGTATCCGAAAGTCAAGGCCAAGGTTGATGCAGGCTACCGGGGTCTGGCCAAGCAGTACCCCGATCAGGTCCAGGCCCCGCCGCCCAAGCCGAAGAAGGACTCCCTGCCCGAAGAGGTCGCTGCTTGGGACGCGGCCCGCCATCAGCAGTCCTCGGAACGGATCTGCGTCGAGCACGCCAACGCCGAACACAAGCAGTGGCGGACCCTCCAGCGGTACGTCGGACGCCGCGAGTACTTCGACGAGACCTACGCGGCAGTCGCTGGCCTGGTCTCCGACCGCACCGCCGACAGGTGATCACCAAGTCGACAACCCGCCAGGCCAACACGCCCGGACCTCAATCGTGCACAACCTCGTTAGTGCCGTCACCGCCGTTGAAGTTGTCCAGGCTGACCTCGGCGGTCATGCCGTTGAATCGGTAGGCGCCCAGGTCGACCCACTTGTTGGACTGGTTGGCGTCCTGGGAGATCGCCTTCACCGTCGTGCCGTGGGCGTGCTTGATCCGGTACTCGGCCTTGGTGGTCTGCGCCCCGTGGTCGGGGATGTGCGCGTAGACCTTGGCCTGGCCGTCGTAAGCGGTGATCTCCGTGCCCAGTGTCCACGTGCCGGTCACCTTCATCCGGTCGCCCGGCGGCGGATAGGACTCCGGAGAGCGGGTGCGGGTGAACCAGAAGTGGTTCCCGTACGCCGCGCCGATCTGATGCGTGTCGATCTTGCCGGGGTAGGTGGTGACGGTCTGCCCGGTGTCGGCGTCGGTCAGGTCCCAGGAACCGGTGAGGGGTCGGGGCCTTCATGAGTCCTGGTCAGCGGTATGTGGGCACGCTGGACATGCCCCGAGTTGGCGGGTACCGGGGGGAGTCGCCGCTCCGACCGGCCCGCCGCAGGTAAGGCCGCGTGCTCGGTCGGGCGACGGATCGGCCAGCGACTGCTCACCGGCCGGCCTCACGTCGCATCGCGGCCAGGCGACGGGCCGCCGGCTCAGGAAGGGCCCTCTCCGGCACACTGCCGGAAGGGGCCGCCTGACGAGCCGTCCCGCGCCTCAGGTTCTGCGGGCCCGGCCCGGCTTCCTGCCCGGAAAGTCCGCGTCGTCCTCGGCCACGGGAAGCGGCCGGTGCCCCTCGGAGTGGTCATTGACCCAACCGCACACCCCACATGCGTAACGCCCGTCGAGCCCCGAGACGCGGGTACCGCACTGCCTGCACTCCGTCTCGGTGATCTCAGGCGCGATGACGGCTTCGGGATCGGGTAGCGGCTCGAAGTCCGGCAGCCAGTTGCTCATGGGCCGCAGATTACGCCTCGGAGGGCCCGGAGCCTGTGAAGCCGTCGTTCTCGGACGCTCATTCCCTTGGCGCGGTTACCGCCGGGTCTCTACCGGCCTTCAGCGGCAGCGCCGGGAAGGTGTGGTCCTGCCAGAGCAGGCGGGAGGTGTCCTCCGGGTAGGCGGTGACAGCCGGCCGGGTGTCGAAGAGCTGCACGAGGCGCTGCTCTGTGTCGTACGCGGGCCAGCCGGGGTCGCCGTGGGTGGCGAACGCCGTCCACGCGGCGCGGATGTGGGCGGACAGCGTCTCCGCCTCCTGGGACGGGTCCTCGCCGATCAGCATGGCGGCCTGCCCGCTGCTCAGGTTGCCGAAGACGAGCGGTACGTCGAGGCCGTGGCAGGCGCCGAGTGCACCGCCCATACCCGGGGCCGGCCAGGTCAGCTCGTAGACATGCGCACGGCCGCCGGCGGCGGTCTGGCGCTGGGCGAGGTGGAGGGTCGGCATCCGGAACAGCCAGTCAGAGTTGACCAGTTCGTACAGCTCGTCCGGGCCTGCGGCCGGGAATCCGTCGCGGTAGCCGCGTGCGCCGTCCGGACCGGGGGCGAAGACGCGCAGGGCGGTCTGCGCCTGCTCCTGCGTCACCTCGCCGAGCAGGCCGTCGAGTGCGGTGAACAGCCGCTGCTCGTCGCGATTGTGGCCGACGAGGAGTTCGACGTCCCGGCCGGCGCCGTCGGCCAGGGCCTGCCAAGGAGTGACCGGCAGAACGTCCCCGTCGACGACGGGCGAGAACGGGATCGACCTGTGCGCGGCCTGGCCCCAGCGCTCCACCCACTGGTCCATCTTGGCGGCAACCGCGTCACCGGCGGCGGGCAGCCGGGCCGGGGCCACGGTGGACAGGTCGGCCACCGTGGGCCGCAGCCCCAGCTCGGAGGCGCAGGCGGCGGCGATGTCGGCGGCCAGCGCCGCCGAGAAGAACGTGCCCTGCGCGCTCTGCGCGACGGCCCGGCGGAAGAGCCCGGCCGCTCGCGGCATCGCCAGCAGAGCGGCGACCGATCCGGCGCCCGCCGACTCACCGAAGACCGTGACCCGGTCCGGGTCGCCGCCGAACGCCCGGATGTTGTCGCGCACCCACTCCAGAGCGGCGACCTGATCGAGCAGGCCCCGGTTCGCGGGCGCGCCCTCGATCTGCGCGAAGCCCTCGATACCCACGCGGTAGTTGAACGTCACCACGACGACGCCGCCGTCCCGCGCCAGGCGGCCGCCGTCGTATTCGGGGAGGCTGGACGCGCCGATCACGTAGGCGCCGCCGTAGATCCACACCATCACCGGAACCCCCGCACCCGGGTCCGGCTCGGGCGACCAGACGTTGACCGTAAGCCAGTCGTCGTCCGCCGCGTCCTGCGACAGCGCGTCCATGCCGAACGCACCCGCCTGCGGCGGCGGAGGGCCGTACGACACGGCCGGCCGCACGCCGTCCCAGCTCCGTACCGGCCGCGGTGCGGCGAAACGGAGGGCGCCGACCGGCGGCTCGGCGAACGGGATGCCGCGGAAGACCGACAGACCCGCCTCCCGGCTTCCGCGCAGCGCCCCGGCCGCCGTGCGGACTTCCGGCTGGGCCCCGGACGATTCGGACGCGGCAACGGTCACCACAGTCCCCTCTCTGAGCAGGTCGAACGCGATCAAGGACGCTCGCGGCCTGACACCGCGGATCATCCCGCTCATTCCAGCTGCGGGCCAACCATTTACGGGGCACTCAGGAAGGTGCGGGGCGATCACGGCCCGGGTCGGTGCACGGGGTGGGGCGATCCCAACGAGATGGCTGGAGGCACTGCGCGTACCGCTCCCGGGATAGGGGGACCGGGTGCTGCGGGTGTGTGAACTGACATGGCCGGCCGAGCGGTTGGTGGAGTAGAGGGGCTGCGCCCTCGGGTGGCAGGAACGGACGCCTAGTGGACCCCCGCCCGCGCCCTCACACCCCCGCGATCCGCAGCGCCGCATCCGCCGTGGCCCCCGCGAACACCCCCACCGCCCGCTCCGGGTCCGACCTGTGCACCAGAATCACGCCCTCGATCAGGCCGAACACCAGGTCCGTGCGGAGCTGCAACTCACCCTTGTCCAGCTCGCCACCCGCCTCCGTCGCCGCCAGCAGCTGCCCGTACGCGTCCTTCAGGTCCGCCCGCACCCGGTGGAAGCCGGCGAATCGCTCTCCCCGCACCTCCGGGAGCAGATACAGCGCCCCCAGGTTGTGCGGACCCGCGCACAGCAGCTCCACGTCCGAGCGGCACAGCTCCCACAGGCGCGTCTCCGGCCGGCGCTCGTCGTCCGCCAGGAGTTCGCGTGCCAGGGTCAGCGACGGTGTGACCGTCGACTCGAGGAGCTCCGCGAGCAGGTCCTCCTTGCCGCTGAAGTAGTGGTACATCGTCGCCTGGCGCATCCCCGCGCTCTCCGCGACCGCCCGCGTCGTCGTCGCCGCGTATCCAAGCGTGGTGAACAACTCCGCTGCCGCAAAGAGGAGTTCGTCCCGAACGGACAGCCCGCTGTCCGGCCGCTGCTCCGCGCGCGGCCGCCCGACCCGTCGTCCCGTGGTGATGCCCATGGAGCCGATCGTCGCACACCCCCGGCAAACCCCCGCCGCCCAAGATCACGGTGAGCGTTCCGTAACCGACCGGCAACGGACGGGCAATGACCCCGACTCCCCCTCGCCCTAATTTCTGTCGCGCGACAGAAATGTACGTCGAGCCGGAGGAGACACACAGCCATGGCGACCGCGACGACATACGGGGCCCGCGACCACGCCCGCGCCCAGCAAGGCGCCCACGCCGAGGCGATGCCCGTCGTGCCGGCCACCGACTGGCCCGCGCCGCCCTGCGAGGCCGGGCATCTGGTGTGGGCCGAGACCGTCGCGGGCGGCAACTACACGCACCGCGTCCTCGCCCGCGGCACCGAGCTGCGTCTCACCGACGTCAAGGGGGACGCCTGCGCGCACGTCCTGCTGTATGCCGACGGCCGCCCCTGGGAGCGCCTCAACACCGCCGACACCGTCAAGGTCCAGTGGAACGCCTACCTCCGCGCCGGCGCGCTGCTCCTGTCGGACCAGGGCCGCGTGCTCGCCACCGTGATCGCGGACACCGGCGGCCGGCACGACGCCCTGTGCGGCACTTCCACCCTCGTACGCAACACAGACCGGTACGGCGACGGCACCCCGCAGTCCGCATCGCCCGCGGGCCGTGAGCTGCTCAAGCTCGCCGCGCTCAAGAACGGCCTGGAGCCGCGCGATCTCCCGCCCTCGATCTCCTTCTTCCAGGGCGTGGAGGTACGCGACGACGGCGTCCTCGACTTCACAGGATCGGCCGGACCCGCCGCCTCGGTCACCCTCCGCGCCGAGCAGGACCTCATCGTCCTCATCGCGAACGTCCCGCACCCCCTCGACCCGCGCCCCGACTACACCAGCACCCCACTGGAGGTGCTGGCCTGGCGAGCCGCGCCCACCCGCCCCGGCGACTGGCTCTGGGACGCCTCCCCCGAGGGCCGCCGCGCCTACCTCAACACCGCCGAATTCCTCACCGCGAGGGGCCAGTCATGACGGTCGTACCCGCCCGCACCGCCTGGTCCGCCGTCGTCCGCGCCGGTGAGCTGCTGACCATCACCGATCTGCACGGCAACCAGGCCGTCGACTTCCTGGTCTACGACGCCGACGACACCGCCGTCCGCTACAGCGCCGCCGACACCGTCCACGCCCAGGGGAACATCTTCCTCACCACCGGCAGCGTGCTGATGTCGAACGAGCACACCCCCCTGATGACCGTCACCGAGGACACCTGCGGCCGCCACGACACCCTCGGCGGCGCCTGCTCCAAGGAGTCCAACACCCTGCGCTACGGCCACCACACCTGGTCGCAGCACGGCTGCGTCGACAACTTCCTCGCGGAGGGCGCCCGTTACGGCCTCGGCAAGCGCGATCTCGTCTCCAACATCAACTGGTACATGAACGTCCCGGTCGAGAAGGACGGCACGCTCGGCATCGTCGACGGCATCTCCGCGCCCGGCCTGCGCGTCACCCTGCGCGCCGATACCGACGTCCTGGTCCTCGTCTCCAACTGCCCCCAGATCAACAACCCTTGCAACGGCTTCGAGCCGACGGCCGTGGACATGACGATCGGCGCGGCGCCGAGGAGTGCGGCATGACCTTCGACACGCTGCTGGTCGCCAATCGGGGCGAGATCGCCGTCCGTATCATCCGCACCGCCCGCCGCCTCGGCCTGCGTACGGTCGCGGTCTTCGCCGACCCCGACCGCTCCGCGCCCCATGTCCGCCTCGCCGACGAGGCGGTACGGCTGGGGCCCGCGCCCGCCAAGGCGTCGTACCTCGACGCCGACCTCGTACTCAAGGCCGCGAAGGACACGGGCGCCGGAGCCATCCACCCGGGATACGGCTTCCTCTCCGAGGACGCCGACTTCGCGCGCCGCTGCGAGGACGCCGGGATCGTCTTCGTCGGGCCCACCGCCGGGCAGCTGGAGCTCTTCGGCGCCAAACACACCGCGCGCGCGGCCGCCGAGGCCGCGGGCGTCCCGCTCGCCCCCGGCACCGGCCTGCTGCCCGGCCTCGCCGCCGCGCTGGCGGCGGCGGACCGCATCGGCTACCCGGTCATGCTCAAGGCGACCGGCGGCGGTGGCGGCATCGGCATGCGAGCCGTGTACGACGCCGGGGGCCTGGCCGACGCATGGGAGCAGGTGCAGCGGGTCGCCGCGGCGTCCTTCTCCTCGGCCGGAGTCTTCCTGGAGCGCCTCGTCGAGCGCGCCCGCCATGTCGAGGTGCAGGTCTTCGGTGACGGCCAGGGCCGGGTGGTCACCTTCGGCGACCGCGACTGCTCGCTCCAGCGCCGCAACCAGAAGGTGCTCGAGGAGGCTCCGGCACCGGAGCTGCCCGACTCCTTGCGCACGCAACTTGCCTTCACTGCACGTGAGTTGTGCGAGAGCGTCGGCTACCGCTCGGCCGGCACGGTGGAGTTCGTGTACGACGCGCCTCGCCAGGAGGCGTACTTCCTGGAGGTCAACACCCGCCTCCAGGTGGAGCATCCGGTGACCGAGGAGATCTACGGCGTCGATCTCGTCGAGTGGATGCTGCGCCTCGCGCAGGGCGAGACAACCGTCGTACGGGAGCCCGGCACGCCACGCGGGCACGCCGTCGAGGCGCGCGTCTACGCCGAGGACCCGAGCCGCGGCCACCGCCCGAGCGCCGGGCTGCTGACCCGGGTGGCCCTCCCCTCGGACATACCTGACGTACGTGTCGACTCCTGGATCGAGACGGGGACAGAGGTGACGACGGCGTACGACCCGATGCTGGCGAAGATCATCGCGCACGGCACCGATCGCGCCGAAGCCCTGGCCCGCCTGGACTCCGCGCTGGCCACGACCCGTGTCGACGGCATCGAGACGAACCTGGGCCTGCTTCGGGCCGCGCTCGCCGACGCGTCCGTACGGGCCGCACGTCACACCACCTCGACGCTCGCGACGATCAGCGACCCTACGCCGCGCCTCGAGGTGACCGCATCGGGCACCCTGACCACCGTCCAGGACTGGCCGGGCCGTACCGGCTACTGGCAGGTCGGCGTCCCGCCGTCCGGGCCGATGGACGACCTCTCCTTCCGCCTCGGCAACCGTGCGCTCGGCAACGACGAGGGCGCGCCCGGCCTGGAGTGCACGCTCCAGGGCCCCACGCTCCGCTGCACGCACGCGACGACGGTCTGCGTCACTGGCGCGCCGGTGACCGTGACGGTCGACGGCGTACCGGTCCGCCAGTGGGAGCCGCTCACCGTCCCGGCGGGCTCCTCGCTGGCCGTCGGCGCCCCCACCGGCCAGGGCCTGCGCAGCTACGTCCTGTTCGGGGGCGGCGGACTGGACGTCCCGGGCTTCCTCGGCAGCGCGGCGACGTTCACGCTGGGCCGGTTCGGGGGTCATGGCGGCCGGGAGCTGCGTACGGGCGATGTCCTGCACGGCGGAGCCGCGACGGTCCCGGGCTCCCCCGTTCCGGACGCGGAGCGCCCCTCCTTCGGCGAGGTGTGGCACATCGGCGCGGCCGAAGGCCCGCACGCCGCACCGGAGTTCTTCACCGAGGAGGACATTCACGACTTCTACGCCGCCGACTGGAAGGTCCACTTCAACTCGGCGCGCACGGGCGTACGGCTGATCGGCCCGAAGCCCCGGTGGGCACGGGCGGACGGCGGGGAGGCGGGCCTGCACCCCTCCAACATCCACGACACGCCCTACTCGGTCGGTGCCGTCGACTACACCGGCGACATGCCGGTGCTGCTGGGCCCGGACGGCCCGTCGCTCGGCGGCTTCGTCTGCCCGGCGACCGTCCTCACGGCCGAGCGCTGGAAGCTGGGCCAGCTGCGCCCGGGCGACACCGTCAGATGCGTGCCGGTGACGGTCGAGGGGGCGGAGCGCCCGGTCATCGTCGACGGCGGGATTCTGGGGCGGGGCGAGTCGGTCACGTACCGCCGCAGCGGGGACGACAACCTGCTGGTCGAGTACGGCGAGATGCAACTGGACCTGGCGCTGCGGATGCGGGTGCACGCACTGGCCGAGGCGGTGGCCGCGGAGCGGCTGCCGGGGGTGGTGGATCTGACCCCCGGTATCCGCTCGCTCCAGATCCACACCGACCCGGCCGTCCTGCCCCAGCGGACGCTGCTGTCGGTCCTGACCCGCATCGAGTCCGAACTCCCGCCCGCCCATGCCCTGGTGGTGCCGTCCCGGACGGTCCACCTGCCCCTGTCCTGGGACGACCCGGCGACGCGAGAGGCGATCGCGCGCTATGCGGCGGGAGTTCGGGACGATGCGCCGTGGTGTCCGTGGAACATCGAGTTCATCCGCCGTGTCAATGGACTCGACTCGGTCGACGACGTGTACCGGACGGTCTTCGATGCGGAATATCTCGTACTGGGCCTGGGTGACGTCTACTTGGGCGCGCCGGTCGCAACCCCGCTCGACCCGCGCCACCGACTGGTGACGACGAAGTACAACCCGGCCCGGACGTGGACGGCGGAGAACTCGGTCGGCATCGGCGGCGCGTATCTGTGCGTGTACGGCATGGAGGGCCCGGGGGGCTACCAGTTCGTGGGCCGTACGACCCAGGTGTGGTCGCGCTGGCAGGAACGGCCCTGGCTGCTGCGCTTCTTCGACCGGATCAAGTGGTACCCGGTGGATGCGGAGGAACTCCTCGAGCTACGGGCGGACATGGCGGCGGGCAGGTTCACGCCGCGTATCGACGAGGGGACGTTCTCCCTGGCCGACCACCAGCGATTCCTCGCCGACAACGCACCCTCGATCGCCTCCTTCCGAACCCGCCAGGCACGCGCCTTCGCCGAGGAACGCGACGCCTGGGAAGCCTCGGGCGAATTCGCCCGAGCGGGCACGTCGACCGCGCTCCCGGCCCCTGTCGCCGAACTGGACGTCCCACCGGGCGGCCGGGTCCTGGAGGCCGAATTCGCGGCATCGGTCTGGCAGTTGAACGCCGAACCTGGAGCCGAGGTCTCGACGGGCCAGCCTCTGCTGACCGTGGAGGCCATGAAGATGGAGTCCCGCATCAACGCCCCGTACGCGGCGCGTGTCACCCGCTTCCTGGTCACGCCCGGCACCCAGGTGGAGGCAGGCACCCCGCTGGCCATCCTGACCCCGACGAACCCCTGACGGGGCGGAAATCAAGCCCGTCCGGCGACTGAGGACACGCCCGAAGGCTTCCCTCAACGCGCCCGCACCCGCCCGCCCGCAGGAGCCGCCCCATGCCCACCCCTGCCCTCACCCGCATCCGCGCCGCCCATGACCTCATCGAACGCATCCGTCGACCCGACATCTGGATCACCCTCCGCCCCCGCGCCGACGCCGAGGCCGACGCCCGCGACATCGACACCCGCGTCGCCGCCGGCGAGCAGCTCCCCCTCGCAGGCCGCACCTTCGCCGTCAAGGGCAACATCGACGCCAAGGGCCTCCCCACCACCGCCGGCTGCCCGTCCTACGCCTACGACCCGCCCGTCGACGCCCCCGCCGTCGCCAGTCTGAAGGCCGCCGGTGCCGTCGTGCTCGGCAGCACCAACATGGACCAGTTCGCCACCGGCCTCGTCGGCACCCGCTCCCCGTACGGCGCGGTCCACAGCGCCCACCACCCCGACCGCATCTCCGGCGGATCCAGCTCCGGATCCGCCGTCGCCGTCGCCCTCGGCGTCGCCGACCTCGCGCTCGGCACGGACACCGCCGGCTCCGGCCGCGTCCCCGCCGCCTTCAACGGCATCGTCGGCCTCAAGCCCACCCGCGGCCTCGTCCCCACCGACGGCGTCGTCCCCGCCTGCGCCACGCTCGACTGCGTCAGCGTCTTCGCGCGTACGCTCCCCGAGGCCGAACTCGCTCTCGCCCTGATCGCCACACCCCCGGGCCGCGAGGCCCCGCACCGCGCCCCCGGCCCCTGGCGGATCGCCGTGCCTCCTACCGCGCAGCTCGGCGCGATGGACGACGGCTGGGCCGAGGCGTACGAAGCGGCGGCCGAGCGCCTCGCCACCGCAGGCGCCCGGCTCGGCCCCATCGACCTGACCCCGTTCACGGACGCCGCCGCCCTCCTCTACGAAGGCGCCTTCGTCGCCGAGCGCTACACCGCCGTAGGGGAATTCATCGACAAAGCCACCACCGCAGAAGCCGGCGACCTCGACCCCACCGTCGCCGCCATCATCCGCCGCGCCCGCGACATCCCCGCCCACCGGCTCTTCGCCGACCAGGCCCGCCTCGGCGCCCTCCGCGACCAGGCCATGGCCGCCCTCGCCGCCACAGACGCGGACGCGCTCCTGCTGCCCACCGCCCCCGGCCACCCCACCCTCGCCGACGTCGCCGCCGACCCGCTCAGAGCCAACGCCCGGCTCGGCCGGTTCACCAACTCCACCAACCTCTTCGACCTCGCCGCCGTCGCCGTGCCCGCGGGCGAGGTGGCCGGCCGCCCCTTCGGCGTCATGCTGATCGGCCCGGCCGGCACCGACGACCGGCTGGCCCGGATCGCCGCCCACCTCACCCCGCGCACCCGCCTCGCCGTCGTCGGCGCCCACCTCGCCGGACAGCCCCTCAACCCCCAACTCCTCGCCCTCGGCGCGACGTTCAAGGCCACGACCACCACCACCGCCGGCTACCGTCTCTTCGCCCTGCGCACCGACCCGCCCAAGCCGGGCCTCGTTCACGCAGGAAGCGGCGGACACCGGATCGAGGCGGAGATCTGGGAGCTGCCCCCGGAGGGCCTCGGCGCACTCACCGCCGCCCTCCCCCGCCCCATGACGATCGGCCGCGTGGAGCTGGCCGACGGCACCTCTGCCCCCGGCTTCCTCTGCGAACCCGCCGCCCTCGACGGCGCCGAGGACATCACGGAGTACGGCGGCTGGCGGGCCTTCAGGAACAGCTGACTCGGTCCCAACACACCTGTTCCACCGGGCAGATGCGTCCCCGGCTGCGGCTGGTCACCCGTGACCACATCGACTTCGGTCGAGTGTGGTCCGCCTCGTGTCGCCCCTTACGGCTCAGGATCGCCCGACCCCTCCCCCGCCGCCGCGTACATCGCGGCCCGCACCGACAGGCTCCAGATCCTGGTCGCGCAGCGCCCCAACGTCTCGTACCCGGCCTTCGCCGCGCAGGGCGAGCGCCAGGACCGTGCGCTGTGGACCCCGACCGCCGCCGAAACGGGCGGCGCGGGCAATTCGACGGCACTGGTCGGCACCCCCGAGACCGTCGCCCAGGCGCTGCCCCTGCGTGGACAGCCCTCCGCACCCGGCGGAAGATGGACAGAAGACGGGATCATAGGGACGGAAGGTGTGATTCGCGATGGCTGAACACCCGGACAGCGCCCTGATACGCCGGGGCTACGCAGCGTTCGGAACCGGTGACATGGAGGCACTCGGCTCCCTGATGACGGCGGACGTCGTCCATCACGTACCCGGAAGCAACCCGCTCTCCGGACACCACAAGGGACGCGACGCCGTTCTCGGGCTGTACCAGCGCCTGGGCGAGGAGACCAACGGCACGATGCAGGTCGAGCTCGAAGCAGTCATGGCCGACGGGCGCGGGCATGTGATGTCCTTCCACACGGTCCGGGCCGACCGGGGCGACCGCGGTATCGAGATCCGCGAGGGACTCTTCTTCACGATCGTCGGCGGCAAGATCACCGACATCGACCAGTGCACCGAGGACATCGACGAGGAAGACACGTTCTGGAGCTGACTTCCAGAGGCCCCCGGATGCCGATGGCCCCGTTCACCTACCGAAGGCGGTGAACGGGGCCATCACACGCACGGTGCCGGTCAGCCGACCGAGCTGTACGCCACCACACCCCGCAGCAGCGCGTCGACCGCCTTGCGGGCGTTCTTCGCGACCGTGCTGCCCTCACGCGGCGCCGCCGCCGCGATCTGCCCGAGCACATCGATCACTTGCTTGCACCAGCGGACGAAGTCGCCGGCCGGCATCTCCGCCTCGCGCAGCACCTCGTCCAGGCCCCGGTCGGAGGCCCACTGATACGCCGCCCAGGCGAAGCCGAGGTCGGGTTCGCGCTGTCCGACGCCCTCCGCCTGGTTGATCTTGAACTCTTCCTCCAGGGCGTCGAGCCGGCCCCAGATGTGGACCATCTCGCCCAGTGCGGTCTTCGCCTTCCCCGCCGGGACCTTGGGCGCGACCGCATCGTCCGACTGCCGCGCCTCGTACACCAAGGCCGAGACGCACGCGGCCAGTTCGGCCGGGCTGAGCCCCTCCCACACACCGTCGCGCAGGCATTCGCTCGCCAGCAGATCCAGCTCGCCGTACAGCCGCGCGAGCCGCCTGCCGTGCTCGGTGACCTCGTCGACGCGCAGATAGTCCAGCTCGGTCAGCAGCGCCACGATCCGGTCGAAGGTGCGGGCGATGGTGTTCGTACGGCCCTCGATGCGCCGCTCCAACTGCTGGGTGTCACGCTGCAGCCGGTGGTACCGCTCGGCCCAGCGCGCATGGTCCTCACGCTCGTCACAGCCGTGGCAGGGGTGCGCGCGCAATTCTGTACGCAGCCGGGCGATCTCGCGGTCGTCGGCGGCGGCGGCACGCCCCTTGCGGTGCCGTTCGGGCTCGATGTGTCCGGCCTTCGTGCGCAGCGCGGAAGCGAGATCGCGACGGGACTGCGGCGAGCGCGGATTGAAGGACTTCGGGATCCGCATCCGCTCCAGCGGCTCGACCGGCACCGGGAAGTCCATCGACGCCAGCCGCTTGACCTGCCGCTCGGAGGTCAGCACGAGCGGGCGCGGCCCGTCGTGCTGCTCGAAACCACGGTGTCCATTGCTGCGTCCGGCCGGGATCCCCGGGTCGAGCACCAGCGCGAGACCGGCGAACTTGCCCGTCGGGACATGGATGATGTCGCCGGGCTTCAGCTTCTCCAGCGACGCGGCCGCGGCGGCCCGCCGCTGCGCGACGCCCTGCTTGGCCAGTTCGGTCTCGCGGTCCTTGAGCTCGCGGCGCAGCCGCGCGTACTCCTCGAAGTCCCCCAGGTGGCAGGTCATGCCCTCGCGGTAGCCCTCGAGCCCCTCTTCGTTCCTCTGCACCTGGCGGGATATGCCGACGACCGACTTGTCCGCCTGGAATTGCGCGAACGACGTCTCGAGCAGCTCGCGCGAGCGGTGCCGCCCGAACTGCTGCACCAGATTGACGGCCATGTTGTACGAGGGCCTGAAGCTGGAGCGCAGGGGGTACGTACGGGTGCCCGCGAGACCCGCGAGCGCGACCGGGTCCATGCCCCGCTGCCACAACACCACCGCATGGCCCTCGACATCGATGCCGCGCCGTCCGGCCCGGCCGGTGAGCTGGGTGTACTCACCGGGGGTGATGTCGGCGTGCTGCTCGCCGTTCCACTTGACGAGCTTCTCCAACACCACTGAGCGGGCAGGCATGTTGATGCCGAGCGCGAGCGTCTCGGTGGCGAAGACGGCCTTCACCAGGCCGCGTACGAAGAGCTCCTCGACGACCTCCTTGAAGGTCGGCAGCATGCCCGCGTGGTGCGCGGCGATGCCGCGCTCCAGGCCTTCCAACCACTCGTAGTAGCCCAGGACATGCAGATCCTCGCCGGGGATGGACGCGGTCCGCTCCTCGACGATCTCGCGCACCCGCTGGCGCGCGTCCTCGTCGTTGAGCCTGAGCCCGGCGTACATGCACTGCTGTACGGCGGCCTCGCAGCCTGCCCGGCTGAAGATGAAGGTGATCGCCGGCAGCAGCCCGTCCGCGTCGAGCCGCTCGATGACCTCGGGCCGTCCGGGCGTCCAGATCCGGCCGCGCTGGCGCCGCTCGCGCTCCCGGTCGGCCTCGCGCACCATCTTTCCGCGGCGGCGGTCCTTGGGGTTGTACGTGCGCTGGTTCTCCATGCGCGCCAGGCGTACGAGGTCGGGGTTGACCTCGCGCCGGCCGGAGCCGCGGCCGCCGTGGTCGGTCTCCTCCTCGAAGACGTCGTACATCCGGCGGCCGGCCATGACGTGCTGCCACAGCGGCACGGGCCGGTGTTCGGAGACGATCACTTCGGTGTCGCCGCGGACGGTGTCCAGCCAGTCACCGAACTCCTCGGCGTTGGACACGGTCGCGGAGAGCGACACCAGGGTCACCGACTCGGGGAGGTGAATGATCACTTCCTCCCACACGGCTCCGCGGAAGCGGTCGGAGAGGTAGTGCACCTCGTCCATGACCACATAGCCGAGTCCGAGCAGTGACTGCGAGCCCGCGTAGAGCATGTTGCGCAGCACTTCGGTGGTCATCACGACCACCGGCGCCTCGGAGTTGATGCTGTTGTCCCCGGTGAGCAGGCCGACCTTGTCCGCGCCGTAACGCTTGGCCAGGTCGGTGTACTTCTGGTTGGACAGGGCCTTGATGGGCGTGGTGTAGAAGCACTTACGGCCCTGCTGAAGGGCCAGGTGGACGGCGAATTCGCCGACGATGGTCTTGCCCGAACCGGTGGGCGCGGCGACAAGCACGCCCTTGCCCGCTTCCAGGGCCTGACAGGCTTCGATCTGGAAGGGGTCCAGATCGAATTCGTACAGCGCTCGGAAAGGGGCCAGCGCGGTGGCCTCGTCAGCGGCGCGAACACGGGCAGCGGCGTAGCGCTCAGCGGGAGAGAGGTCCTCGGTCATCTTGCTCACGAGCCTACCCGCCGCCTCTGACAGTGGGCGCGATCTTTAATTGACCGGGGCACGTACCGGAGCGAGCACCCGCACGGCGCCCGGCACACACTCGGCCGGCTGCGCGGCGTGCGCGCCGCGGCCGCGTCCTGCGGCGGGATTGACGAAGACGGTGATCTCGCTGGTCACGCCGCAGGCCTTACAAGGTCAGGTGACGTCGTCGTAACCGTTGAGCCGGTTCGAACGGTTGCCGTCCGCCTGCTCGGGCACGGAGCCCGAGGCCAGGACGGGCTCGACTTCGCCCACCGCCTCGGGGGTCAGATCGATGTCGGAGGCCTCGTCGTCGTCCAGCTCCGCGTCCGGGTCCTTGCGGCGCCGACGCCTGTCGTTCAGGAGCGAGAAGCCGACGGCCATGAGGTAGAGGAGGGTGATCGGCCCGGCCAGCGCGATCATGCCGATCGGGTCCGTCGTCGGGGTGATCACGGCACCGAAGACGAAGACACCCATGATGACCGCGCGCCACCACCGGGCCATGCGCTTACCGCTGAGGACGCCCGTGAGGTTGAGCATCACCAGCACGAGAGGCAGCTCGAAGGCGAGCCCGAAGACGAGCACCATCCGCAGGGTGAAGTCGAGGACATCGCCCAGCGAGAGGATGTTCGCCGAGCCCTGCGGTGTAAGGCTGATCAGGACCTTCACGCTGATAGGCAGGATGAGGTAGGCAAGGTACGCACCGGCGGAGAACAGCGGCACAGCCGCGCCCACGAAGGCGTATGTGTACTTCTTCTCGTTCCTGTGCAGTCCTGGTGCGACGAAGGCCCAGAGCTGGTACAGCCAGACCGGGCTCGCGACGACGAGGCCGGTCGTCAAGCTCAGCTGGATCGTCGTGCTGAAGGGCGCGATCAGCGTGTTGAAGGAGACGATCGCGCAGTTGCCGCCGTCACTCGTGACGCCCGGCGCACATTTGGGCACCGACTCCGTCAGGAACTGCATGAGCTGCTCGCTGTACACGAGGGCCACAATCGTGACCGCCATGATGGCGAGCAAACCCTTGGCGAGCCGGTTGCGAAGCTCTCGCAGGTGCTCCACGAGAGGCATACGCCCCTCGGGGTCCTTCTCCTGCTTGCGGGCAGACTTGAGCAACCCACGTCCTCATCTCGTGCGGCAGGCCGTCACCGTTTTCGGTGCCTGCGGCGGCCCAGGGTCAGCGCTTGGTCGAGTCGGTCGGCTCGGTCACGGGACGTGAGCTGGTCACATCACCGGGAGCGGCCTGGATCGTGCGCGGCGCGGCCTGGTCCTGGGTGGCGTCCGGCTGCGGCGGGTCGGCCGGCGCGGCACTCTTCGTGTCGTCGGACTTCATGGCCTTGGCCTCGCTCTTGAGGATCCGGGCCGACTTGCCCAGCGAACGGGCCATGTCCGGAAGCTTCTTGGCGCCGAACAGTAGGACGACAACGAGGAGGATGAGGATGATCTCGGTGGGGCCGATTTTACCCATAACTGTTTACCTTCTTCACCGAGGCGACATGGAGTCTGATGCCCGAGTGCCGGACACATGTCTGGCCACCGCGCTATCAGCGATCGTAACCCGCAGGAGTAAACACAGGGCAATGCCCGTGCATACGCACCATTGCAGCCCGCGCCCGCCCTACCTGGGGCGCGACCAGCAGCGTACCGCTCAGGGCTCCGGCCCCCCAGGGCGCACCCTGATCTCCTAGCGCAGCGCCTCGCCGGTGCGGGCCAGATCCGTCGCCGCCTTCTCCAGGTCCTCGGCCGCACGGTTGATCCGCTCCGTCGTGCGGGTCACCTCGCGGCCCAGCCGCTGGGCCTCGATGAAGACCCGGATACCGAGGATGCCCAGCACGGCGATCCCGAGGAAGCCGAGGGCGATGGCGAGCATGGGCCAGAACATGCGCAGAGCCTAGACCGTTCTAGACGGTGGAGTGGAGGCGCAGCGTCCGCACCCCGCCGCCGGTGAGGAGTTCGATGATGCGCTCCCCCGCCGGCTTGCGGACGGCCCTCTCGCACTCGGGGCAGGTGAAGGAGTAGAAGGTGGTGCGGCGACTGGCGCCGATCGCCAGGCGCAGCGACCCCGCCGAGAGCTCGAAGCGGCCCTGGCACTCGGGGCACGCGGCCTTGAAGAGGACCGGCCCCACCTGGGCCGGGATTCCAGACATCAGCGACATGTAGCGCGAATCTCCCTATTCCTGGCTGTCATAGGCCGTGAGCGCCTCGCGCGCCGCCAGCCGGGCACTGTCCGCCAGGTCCTGCGGCGAGACGATCCGCCCGTCCCGCCCCAGCCGCAGCGCCAGCCGGCGCAGCGAAGCGGGAGCGGGCGTACGCAAGGTGATGCGCAGGCCGCCCTCCGGCAGCTCCTCCGCGCTGTCGTGCGGGTAGTACTCGGCGACCCAGCGTCCGCCGGGGCCGACCTCGACCACGACCTCCGGATCGTCCGCGGAAGGCTGCACCAGCCCCTCCGACAGGTCCCGCAGCTCGACCTCGGGCGGTGCGGCGGGCGCGTCGAGCAGCCTGATCTCCGCCACCCGGTCGAGCCGGAAGGTCCTGCGCGCCTCGGAGAGGCGGCACCAGGCCTCCATATACGTGTGGCCCACCGCGAAGAGCCGGATCGGGTCTACCTCGCGCTCGGTGAGCTCGTCGCGCGCGGGCGAGTAGTACTTCAGCCACAGCCGGCGGCGCTCCGAGATCGCCCGGTCCACTTCGGCGAAGACGCCGCCCTCGGACTCGAAGGTGACCGAGAGCCGCGAGCTCGCGCCGGCCGCATCTCCTGCCGCGGCCTCCAGCTTGGCGGTGGCCCGCAGCAGCGCCTCGCGGTCGCTCTCGCGCAGCCCCGGCAGCGTGGCGACGGCACGGGCGGCCACCAGCAGGGCGGTCGCCTCGTCGGCCGCGAGCCGCAGCGGCTCGGCGACATCGTCGGGGTTGTGCCACCAGATGCGGTCACCGTCGGTGTCGATGTCGAGCAGATCGCCGCCGCGGAAGCTGGTCCCGCACATCGGCAGTACGTCGAGGTCGGAGATCAGCTCGTCCTCGGTGATCCCGAAAGCGCGGGCGACATCGCCGACGCGCGCGCCGGGTCGCTCGCGCAGATAGGTCACCAGCGAGAGCATCCGCCGGGTCTGGTCAATGGCGTTGGCGGCCATGGTTGTACGAGTCCCCCTCAGCCCTTGGCCACGGCACGAAGCCGGTCCACGACATCGGCCCGCAGGTCCGCGGGCTCCAGTACGACGACGTCCGGGCCGAACTCCACGAGCCAGGCGTCCAGACCGTGTCCGTACGGAATCTCCAACTCCTCCCAGCCGTCCCCCAGTTCCCGTATGGACTGTGCTCGTGAGCGGAGCGGATAGCCGCAGCCCTCACGGAGCCGGATGCGCGCGGAGCGGGTCGCGGTCTCGCCCGCCCAGCTCTCCACGGTCTCCCGGACGGTGACGACATCGGGCACGGGCGCGGTGAAGGAGCCGGTGCGGGAGCGGACCCGGCCGGTGATACGGGAGAGCCGGAAGACCCGCTCGGCGCCCCGGTCCCGGTCCCAGCCCGCCAGATACCAATGGCCGCGCCAGCACTCGAGCGTCCACGGTTCGACATGGCGCTGCCCGGGGCGGGCGGCGTTCGCCTTGCGGTAGTCGAAGACGACCGCGCGGCGGTCGCGGCAGGCGAGCATCAGCGGTTCGAAGGCGGCCTCATGGACCGGGATGCGCGGCTCGAGGGCACTGTGGTGGGCCTCGTACGAATCCTCGGCCTCGGGCATCCCGGCCGCGCGCAGCTTCTGCAGGGCACCGCTGGCGGCCCCGGCCAGCCGTGCCTGCTGCCAGACCTTGGCGGCGAGGCCGAGGGCGGCAGCCTCCTCGGCGTCCAGCGTGATCGCGGGAAGCCGGTTGGAGTCGCGCCGGGCGAGGTAGCCGGTTTCGCCGTCGAGGTTCTCCACCGTCTCGATGACCAGGCCGAGTTCGCGCAGATCGTCCTTGTCGCGCTCGAACATCCGGTTGAAGGAGTCGTCGGAGCCGGCTTCGAGGTAGGCCTCGATGGACCCGCGCAGCTCGCGCTTGCTGAGCGGGCGCCGGGTCCCCAGCAGGCACAGCGCCAGATTCATCAACCGCTCGGCCTTGGCAATGGCCATCGAAGCCCTACACCCTCCAGCCGAAGTCACTTCTGCCCGCTGACCGTACCGCTCCGGGGTGTCGGGGCAAAAGCCGAGGGCCCATGCCAGGCATGGGCCCTCGTCACGCTGTGCAGCGATCGGACTCAGACAGCGACCAGGTCGCAGACGAAGATCAGCGTCTCGCCCGGCGCGATGGAGCCGCCACCGGCGCCACGGTCGCCGTAGGCGAGGTGCGCGGGGATGGTCAGCTGCCGGCGGCCGCCGACCTTCATGCCCTGCACGCCCTTGTCCCAGCCGGAGATGACCTGACCGACACCGAGCTGGAACTGCAGCGGGGTGCCGCGGTTCCACGACGCGTCGAACTCCTCGCCGGTGGAGAAGGCCACGCCCACGTAGTGGACGGAGACGGTGTCGCCCGCCTTGGCCACCGGGCCCTCGCCCTCCCAGATGTCCTTGATCTCCAGGTCGGCCGGCGGCTCGCCACCCGGGAAGTCGATCTCGGGCTTCTCGATGCTCACTGAACTGCTCCTCTAAATGATGAACGGGGCAACCTGGACAGTCTTACACCTTTGTCAGAAGGTCCACGGCGAACACCAGCGTGGAGTTCTTCGGGATGCCCTGCTGTTCCTTGGCGCCGAATGCCTGGTCCGGCGGGATGACCAGCAGCACACGGCTGCCGACCTTCTTGCCGACAAGGCCGTCCTTGAGGCCCTTGAGCGTCACCTGCTCCAGCGGGAAGGTCTGGGTCTTGCCCGCCTGGTAGGTGCTGTCGAACTTCTTGCCGCCGGCCCAGAGGTAGGCCTCGTACTTCACGACGACGGAGTCCTTCGCCGTGAGCACCCCGCCCTTGCCCTCGATGACGTAGTTGGAGACGAGCTTCTTCGGCGGGCCGGACTCCTTGGGGAAGGTGACCGAAGGGGCCTTGCCGTCGGTGTTGATGCCCACCTTCGGCAGGTCGATATTGTCCTGCGCGACCTGGGTGCCCGTGGCGGACACCGGGATGGTGGTCGCCTTCAGGATGTCGACGACGAAGACCAGCGTGGAATTGGCCGGGATCTCCTCGCCCTTGGCCTGATCCCCGTAACCGAGCTCCGGCGGGATGGACATCTCGACGCGGCTGCCGACCTTCTGGCCCTCGAGGCCCTTCTCCCAGCCCGGGATGACGCTGCCGGCACCGAGGGTGAGGTCGAGCGGCTGCTTCTTGTCGAAGCTGTTGTCGAAGGGCTTGTCCGAAACCCACGTCTGCCCGAGGTAATTGACCTGAAGGGCATCACCCTTCTTGGTCGTAGCGCCGTCGCCCTTGCTGATGACCTCGACCTTCAGCTCCTTGGGCGGATCACCCTCACCCTTCGCCAGAGTCGGCTTCTCGCCGAACTTGGCGCCGGCGGTGATCGCGGGCAGTCCGTTCTTGGAATTGGAGTCGGAGCCCTTGTCGTCGCTGCCGCACGCCGCTGTCAGCAGCAGCAAGGGGACGACGAGAAGGCCGGCAAGTCGGCGCACGTGTTCCTCAGATCTCAGACGGCACAGTAGTTCCCGACACTCTAGGGGGTGTCCGGTTGATCAGGCCGGATCGGCCGGGGACCCCCCTGGGGCGTGCCAAGGGCCCCGCACGATGAACGTACGGGGCCCGAGTGGCGTTCCACCGGCTGGTGGCTACATACCGGCGATGAGCTTCTCCACCCTGTCGTCGACCGACCGGAACGGGTCCTTGCACAACACGGTGCGCTGCGCCTGGTCGTTCAGCTTGAGGTGCACCCAGTCGACGGTGAAGTCCCGCCTCTGCTCCTGCGCCCGGCGGATGAAGTCACCGCGCAACCGCGCCCTGGTGGTCTGCGGGGGCACCGACTTGCCCTCGAAGATCTTCAGGTCGTTGCAGATCCGGGCTGCCTGCCCCTTGCGCTCCAGGAGGTAGTACAGCCCGCGCCTGCGGTGGATGTCGTGGTAGGCGAGGTCTATCTGCGCGACCCGCGGGTGCGACATGGTCATGTTGTGCTTGGCCCGGTACCGCTCGATGAGCTTGTACTTCATCACCCAGTCGATCTCGGTGCCGATCCGGTCGAGGTCCTCCGCGTCGATCGCGTCCAGCGTGCGGCCCCAGAGCTCCAGGACCTGCTCGACCGTGCCGGTGCGGATTCCGCGCCGCTCGACGAAGTCCACGGCCTTCTCGTAGTACTCACGCTGCACCTCGAGGGCGGACGCCTCGCGTCCGCTGGCCAGACGCACCTTGCGCTGTCCGGTGATGTCGTGGCTGACCTCGCGGATCGCCCGGATCGGGTTCTCCAGGGTCAGATCCCGCATCACGGTGCCCGCCTCGATCATGCGCAGTACGAGATCGGTCGCGCCGACCTTGAGCAGCATGGTCGTCTCGGACATGTTCGAGTCGCCGACGATGACGTGGAGACGGCGGTAGCGCTCCGCGTCCGCGTGCGGTTCGTCGCGGGTGTTGATGATCGGGCGCGAGCGGGTGGTGGCAGAGCTGACGCCCTCCCAGATGTGCTCGGCGCGCTGGCTGACGCAGTAGACCGCGCCGCGCGGGGTCTGCAGCACCTTGCCCGCGCCGCACAGCAGCTGACGGGTGACCAGGAACGGGATGAGGATGTCCGCGAGCCGGGAGAACTCTCCGTGGCGGGCGACGAGATAGTTCTCGTGGCAGCCGTAGGAGTTTCCCGCCGAGTCGGTGTTGTTCTTGAAGAGATAGACGTCGCCCGCGATTCCCTCCTCGTGCAGGCGGCGTTCGGCGTCGACGAGCAGGCCTTCGAGAATGCGCTCGCCGGCCTTGTCGTGCGTGACCAGTTCGGTCACGTTGTCGCATTCGGGAGTTGCATATTCCGGATGCGAACCCACGTCGAGGTAGAGGCGGGCGCCGTTCCGCAGGAAGACATTGCTGCTGCGGCCCCATGAGACAACACGGCGGAAGAGGTAGCGCGCCACTTCGTCAGGTGACAGTCGGCGCTGTCCCCTGAACGTGCACGTGACGCCGTACTCGTTCTCCAGCCCGAAAATGCGGCGGTCCATGTCTGAACATTACGCCTCACGGCCTGAGCTGAAACCGGGTTCGGCAGCACCGTTTCGATCATTTTCCGATGAGACCGTGATGGAGCCCGTGATTGCGCCCGCAATGTCCTTGGTACGGCCGGGAACTGCGAGGACCCGCTGAGTGGCTGTCAGAACCAGTAGCGCGGCGATGCCTCCGGCTCCGGCGACGGCGAAGCTCCAGGCGGTCCCTCCGAGCTCCACGGCCGGTCCCGCGACGGCGGTGCCGGCCGCCGCGCCGACGCCGAAGGTCGTGACGAGCCAGGAGAACGCCTCGGTGACGGTGCCCCTCGGGGCGTGCCGGTCGACGACGATGAAGGCGCAGGCGATCGCGGGCGCGAGGAAGACGCCCGCGACGGCGGAGAGGGCGGTCATCGCGACCACGCCGGGGGTGAGCGCGAGCGGCAGATAGCCGAGCGCGAGCAGGGCGACGATGACGAGCAGCCGGCGCTCGGGGGCTCCGGCCCACTGCCTGGCGCCGTAGAACGTGCCACCGAGGAGCGCGCCAAGGCCGAGGGCGGCCATCAGCCAGCCGTACACCGCCTCGCGGCCGTGGTCGTCGGCGTACGCGACTCCGGCGACGGTGATCGAGCCGAGCGCGAGGCCGACGAAGAAGAACGCGCCGAGGAGCGCGAGCAGCCCGGGCGAGCGCAGAGCGCCCAGCCAGTGGGCCTCACGGGGCGCGGAGCGCCAGGCGCGGGACGGCTCGGAGAGTACGACGGAGAGCGCGCCGAGCACGCCGATCGCGTTGATGACGAGCAGGGCGGCGGCGGGCGACCAGAGCGAGACGAGCACGGTGACCAGCAACGGGCCGACCGTGAACATGACTTCCTGGGCCACGGCGTCCATGGCGTACGCCCGGTGCACCCGGTCCTCACGGCCGAGAACGCTGGGCCACAGGGCTCGCAGTCCGCCTTCGAGGGGCGGGGTGAACAGGCCCGCGACGACCACGGCGGCGAAGGCGGCGGGCAGCGAGCCGGTGCCCACGGCGGCGAGGAGGGCCATGCCGAGGGCGGAGACGACGGCGGCGGGGAGCTGCACGCGGGGCTGTCCGTACAGGTCCACGGCGCGGCCGAGGAGCGGCTGGCCTATCGCGGTCGCCAGCCCGTACACGGCGGCGAGCACGCCGGCGAGGGTGTAACTGCCGCCTTCGGCGCGGGTGAACAGGACGATGGCGATATGGGCGGTGGCGTTCGGCAGCCGCCCCACAAGGGTGCCGGTGAGCAGCCGTGTGGCGTGCGGCGCCTTGAGTATCTCTGCGTAGCCGGTGGCTCCCGCGCCCATGATCTGCCTCTCTCCCCCGGCGGGCCGAGGTTTTACGTATAACGTGCTCGGTCATACGTACCATGTCGGCAGCCCGCAGGTCTACCGAAGATGTGCAGGCTTTTCCGGACGAGCGGCTGAGGACGGCATCCATGTCACACGGGTCCCACCAGGACCGGCCCGCGGAGCCGGGGCAGCGGCCCGGGCCCGCGGCGGACCGCATCGTCCCGCCCTCCCGGGGCGACGGCGGGATCTCACGGCCCACCAGCCGGGATGTCGCACGGGTTGCCGGGGTCTCGCAGGCCACCGTGTCGCTCGTCCTCGGGGACAAGTGGCGCGGCAGGGTCTCCGAGCGCACCGCCGAGACTGTGCGGGACGCCGCGCGCGAGCTCGGATACCGGCCGAATCTCGCCGCCCGCAATCTGCGGCTCGGGCGGACCAGGACCGCCCTGCTCGTCGTCCCGGCCCTCACCAACGAGTTCTTCGCCCGCGTCTACGCGGGCGCGGCCACCGTCGCCGCCGAGCACGGATTCGGCGTGGTCCTCTACCCGTCCCCCGAGGGCGTCGGCCCCGCCAAGGACCCCTTCGCCTCGGCTCGGGCCGCGCTCGACGGGGTGATCGCCTCCTCCATGGCCGCCGAGGCGCTCACCGCCATCCGCGGCACGGACCTCCCGCTGGTGATGCTCGACAGCGACCCGGCCGACGCCGGCGCCGCAGCGCACGTGAACCTCGATATCGCCGACGGCATGCGGCAGATGACGGACCATCTCCTGACACTGGGCCACCGTCGCTTCGTCCATCTCGCCTCGGCCGTGACCTCCTGGACCTTCGACGTACGGGCCGGCGCGCTTCACGAGGTGCTCCGCGGGGTCCCCGACGCCGTCGTGCGGACCGTGCCCGCGCCCCTGGACGTCGGCGCCGCCCGCGAGGCCGTCGAGCGGGAGCTGAGCCGCCCCGGGCCGCGCCCCACCGCCATCGTCTGCGACGACGACATCCTGGCCGCCGGGGCCTGCAAGGCCGTACGCCGACACGGTCTGCGGGTGCCCGATGACGTGTCCGTCACCGGCTTCGACGACCTCGCGCTCGCCACCGCCGTGGAGCCCGAGCTCACCACCGTGAGCCTGCCCGCGGAACGGGTCGGCGAGCGCGGCATGTCCGCGCTGCTCGCGGTCCTCGAAGGCCGCCCGCCCGCGGAGGGCGACCTCCCGGTGCGACTCGTCGTACGCGACTCGTCGGCACCCCCCTCGCCCGCTTGATCCAGCCCGTGACCAGCGGCCTTGAGCCGGTGGGACCCGCCGTGGAACGATCACGATCATGATGAGTACGGCCGAGGTCCCGATCGGCGCGACGCCGATCAGGACGGTCCCCGCGGCCCTGAGCACGCGCAACAGACGGCTGCGCCCCGGAACGCACGGAGCGGTCCGGGGCGCAGCCGTGCCGGCACTCGGGGCTACTCCCCGGCCTCTTCCGTCTCCTCGGTGTCCGACGGCGCGTCCGTCGGCGTCGACGCGGCACCGTCGGCCTCAAGGAGCCGCGACAGCTGCCGCCCGACGATGCGCTTGAACTTCCGCTGCTGAGGACGCGTACGGTCCAGGACCGCCACCTCGAGCCGCTCCGCGGGAATCTCCCGGTCATTGCCGTTGGTCTGGTTGGACAGGGCCTGTACGGCCAGCTTCAGCGCCTCCGCGAGGGACATCCCGTCGCGGTGCCGCTGGTCGAGGAAGGTGCTGATCTGCTCCGCGCTGCCACCGACCGCGACCGAGCCGTGCTCGTCCACGATCGATCCGTCGTGCGGCAGCCGGTAGATCTGGTCACCTTCGGGAGTGGCACCGACCTCGGCGACGACCAGCTCCACCTCGTACGGCTTCTCGGCCGCGCTGGAGAAGATCGTGCCCAGCGTCTGGGCGTAGACATTCGCGAGACCACGGGCGGTCACATCGTCACGGTCATAGGTGTATCCGCGCAGGTCGGCGTAGCGCACGCCGCCGATCCGCAGGTTCTCGTACTCGTTGTACTTACCGGCGGCGGCGAAGCCGATCCGGTCGTAGATCTCGCTGAACTTGTGCAGCGCACGGGACGGGTTCTCACCGACGAAGACAATGCCGTCGGAGTACTGCAGCACAACGAGGCTGCGACCACGGGCGATGCCCTTGCGGGCGTATTCCGCCCGGTCGGCCATGGCCTGCTGGGGTGAGACATAGAACGGCGTCGACACCGGCTATCCGTCCCTTTCTGTCAGTGGCATGTCGGTCGGAAGAAGGGGCCGTCAGAGCAGCGCGGCGCGCGGGCCGTCGGGCTGTTCCAGGCGTCGCTCCAGGATCGAGCGGGCGACCTCCGAGGACTCGGCCTCGGTGAGCTTGCGGAACCCCTCGTCGCTGATGACGGTCACGATCGGATAGATCCGCCGGGCCACATCGGGGCCGCCGGTCGCCGAGTCGTCGTCGGCCGCGTCGTACAGCGCCTGGATGACCAGGGTGATGGCCTGCTGCTCCGTCAGGTCTTCGCGGTAGAGCTTCTTCATCGATCCACGGGCGAAGATCGAACCGGATCCGGTCGCCGCGAAGCCGTGCTCCTCGGAGCGGCCGCCCGTCACGTCGTACGAGAAGATGCGGCCCTTCTCGCGGTCGACGTCGTATCCCGCGAAGAGCGGCACCACGGCCAGGCCCTGCAAGGCCATGCCGAGGTTGCTGCGGATCATGGTGGAGAGCCGGTTGGCCTTGCCCTCCAGGGAGAGCTGGGCGCCTTCGACCTTCTCGAAGTGCTCCAGCTCCAGCTGGAAGAGCTTGACCATCTCCACCGCGAGGCCGGCAGTGCCGGCGATGCCCACGGCCGAGTACTCGTCGGCCGGGAAGACCTTCTCGATGTCGCGTTGCGCGATCATGTTGCCCATGGTCGCCCTGCGGTCACCGGCGAGCACCACACCGCCGGGGAACGTCGTCGCGACGATGGTCGTGCCGTGCGGTGCCTCGATGGCCCCCTGGATGGGCGGCAGGACCCGCCGGCCGGGCAGTGTCTCCGGCGCGTGCTGACCCAGAAAGTCCATGAACGAGGACGAGCCGGGCGTCAGGAAGGCTGCCGGCAGACGCCCGGTGCTACGAGGGTTGGCTTCCACGCGTTTCCTTCCGGATTGGCGGCGGCCCGCCATGTCAGGCGCGGGCCGATCTTTCGAACTGTGCACGGACATTACCCGCGCCGTGGCCTGTCATCCGCCCCGGTGCCGACGGCTTTCGCCGACGGCCCGAGGACGGACAACAGGGGGTACCCCCAACAAAGTTCGGGGTCGCTACTCTCCGCCCTTTTGGACGAAGGACCTCACGAAATCCTCTGCGTTCTCCTCGAGGACGTCGTCGATCTCGTCCAGTACGGAGTCGACGTCGTCCGAGAGCTTCTCCTGGCGCTCCTTGAGATCCTCGGAGGCCTGCGCTTCCTGCGCCTGCTCCTCGACCTCCTCAGTGGAACGCGTGGCCTTCTGCTGTCCGCCGCCGGTGTCCTTGGTCGCCATATCCCTCACCCCGCTCGGTTTGCCCTGACGTGAGTTCCTTCGGTCAAGATCAGACCCTACAAGCAGGGTCCGACATCGGCCCCGCACTTGCCTCAACGTCCGGGTACCACCTCGATGATTCCCGGCCGAGAACCATTTCAGCCGCCGGACAGCACCCGGACCAGGTCTTCCGCGGTGCGGCACCTGTCCAGGAGCTCCTTGACGTGATTACGCGTTCCGCGTAGCGGCTCCAGGGTTGGCACCCGCTGCAGCGAGTCACGGCCCGGCAGATCGAAGATGACCGAGTCCCAGGAGGCCGCGGCCACATCGTCCGCGTACTGCTCCAGACAGCGACCGCGGAAATACGCACGGGTGTCCTCGGGCGGCTTTGTCTCCGCCCGCACGACCGCCGGCTCGTCCAGCAGCCGCTTCATCTTCCCGCGGGCCGCCAGACGGTTGTACAGGCCCTTCTCGGGCCGTACGTCGGCGTACTGGAGGTCCACCAGGTGCAGCCGTGCCGCGTCCCACTCCAGGTTGTCACGCCGCCGGTAGCCCTCCATGAGCTCCTTCTTGGCGATCCAGTCCAGCTCCCCGGACAGGCTCATGGGGTCGTTCTCGAGCCGGTTGAGCGTGTCCTCCCAGCGGATCAGGACATCCCTGGTCTGCTCGTCGGCGTCCGAGCCGTAGCGCTCCTCGACGTACTTCCGCGCCAGCTCGAAATACTCCATCTGGAGCTGGACCGCGGTGAGTGTCCGGCCGCTGCGCAGCGTGACCAGACGTTTCAGGGTCGGGTCGTGGGAGACCTGGTGCAGGGTGCGCACCGGCTGGTCGACGGCCAGGTCCACCGCGATGAAGCCGTCCTCGATCATGGAGAGGACCAGGGCCGTGGTGCCCAGCTTCAGATAGGTCGAGATCTCGGACAGATTCGCGTCGCCGATGATCACATGGAGCCGGCGGTACTTCTCGGCGTCGGAGTGGGGCTCGTCGCGGGTGTTGATGATCGGCCGCTTGAGAGTCGTCTCCAGGCCGACCTCGACCTCGAAATAGTCGGCTCGCTGGCTGATCTGGAAGCCGTGCTCATGGCCGTCCTGGCCGATTCCGACCCGTCCGGCGCCGGTGACGACCTGGCGGGAGACGAAGAACGGCGTCAGGTGGCGCACGATGTCCGAGAAGGCGGTCTCCCGCTTCATCAGGTAGTTCTCGTGGGTCCCGTAGGACGCGCCCTTGTTGTCGGTGTTGTTCTTGTAGAGATGGATCGGCTGGGCGCCGGGGAGCTGGGCCGCGCGCTCGGCGGCCTCCGCCATGATCCGCTCGCCGGCCTTGTCCCAGAGCACGGCGTCACGGGGGTTGGTGACCTCCGGAGAGCTGTATTCCGGGTGTGCATGGTCGACGTACAGCCGCGCGCCATTGGTGAGGATCACATTGGCCAGGCCGATGTCCTCGTCGGTGAGCTGGCTGGAGTCGGCGGCCTCGCGGGCGAGATCGAAGCCGCGGGCGTCCCGCAGCGGATTCTCCTCCTCGAAGTCCCAGCGGGCGCGCCGCGCCCTGTGCATCGCCGCCGCGTAGGCGTTGACGATCTGGGACGAGGTGAGCATGGCATTGGCGTTCGGGTGGCCCGGGACGGAGATGCCGTACTCCGTCTCGATGCCCATTACTCGCCGTACGGTCATGCGGCCCTCCTTGCCCGGCGGCGCTCCCCTCCGGGAACGGCGCTCAAGTACCGCTGTCTCTCCGGTGCGTGTGCGGTGCCCGTCCCCGCACTGCGCGACGCGGCGGTACCGAAGAGCCTAGAACGCCTCTGCGCTGGTGGGGAGATCAATTTCGCCATTGCTCCGGTATGGCCGGACCTTCTCAGAAAGCAACCGGCTGCGGATGCCCGTCCCCCTGCCTTCGGCGGGGGGACCCCCAGCATCCGCAGCCGGTCTGCGTTCTACAGGTACTGGCCTGTGTTCGCCACCGTGTCGATGGAACGTCCGGTGTCCGCGCCCTGCTTTCCGGTGACAAGGGTGCGGATGAAGACGATCCGCTCGCCCTTCTTGCCGGAGATCCGGGCCCAGTCGTCCGGGTTGGTGGTGTTCGGCAGGTCCTCGTTCTCCTTGAACTCGTCCACGCAAGCCTGGAGGAGATGGGAGACCCGAAGGCCCTTCTGGTTCTGGTCGAGGAAGGCCTTGATGGCCATCTTCTTGGCCCGGTCGACGATGTTCTGAATCATCGCGCCGGAGTTGAAGTCCTTGAAGTACAGGACTTCCTTGTCGCCGTTGGCGTACGTGACCTCGAGGAAGCGGTTCTCCTCGGACTCCGCGTACATCTGCTCGACGACCGACTGGATCATCGCGTGCACGGCGGCATCCTTGGAGCCGCTGTGCTCGGAGAGGTCGTCCCCGTGCAGGGGCAGCGAAGCCGTCAGGTACTTGGCGAAGATGTCCTTCGCGGCCTCCGCGTCCGGACGCTCGATCTTGATCTTGACGTCGAGCCGGCCGGGCCGCAGGATCGCGGGGTCGATCATGTCCTCGCGGTTGGAGGCGCCGATGACGATGACGTTCTCCAGGCCCTCCACACCGTCGATCTCGGCGAGCAGCTGCGGGACGATGGTGTTCTCCACGTCCGAGCTGACACCGGAACCACGGGTGCGGAAGAGGGATTCCATCTCGTCGAAGAAGACGATCACGGGGGTACCCTCGCTCGCCTTCTCCCGGGCACGCTGGAAGACCAGGCGGATGTGCCGCTCGGTCTCGCCGACGTACTTGTTGAGGAGCTCGGGGCCCTTGATATTGAGGAAGTAGCTCTTCCCCGCGGGCTGGCCGGTCACCTCGGCGACCTTCTTGGCAAGGGAGTTGGCGACGGCCTTGGCGATGAGCGTCTTGCCGCAGCCGGGCGGACCGTAGAGCAGGATGCCCTTCGGCGGCCGCAGTTCGTGCTCCTTGAAGAGGTCCGGGTGGAGGTACGGGAGCTCGACCGCGTCGCGGATCATCTCGATCTGGCCGCCCAGACCGCCGATCTTCTCGTAGTCGACGTCCGGGACCTCTTCGAGGACGAGCTCTTCGACCTCGCTCTTGGGCACCACTTCATAGACGTAGCCGGAGCGGGGTTCGAGCAGCAGGGCGTCGCCGGGACGGATGGTGATGTCCAGCAGCGGCTCCGCGAGCCGCACCACCCGTTCCTCGTCGGTGTGCCCGACCACCAGGGCGCGCTCGCCGTCCTCGAGGATCTCCTTGAGGGTGACGATGTCCCCGGCACGCTCGTACTCCATGGCCTCGACCACGTTGAGCGCTTCGTTGAGCATGACTTCCTGGCCGCGCCGGAGCTCGTCGAGCTCGACGCTGGGGCTGACATTCACCCGGAGCTTGCGGCCCCCGGTGAAGATGTCGCAGGTGCCGTCCTCATTTGACTGCAGGAAGACACCGAAGCCGGCCGGCGGCTGTGCGAGCCGGTCGACCTCCTCCTTGAGAGCCACGATCTGGTCGCGGGCCTCACGGAGTGTATTGGCGAGCCGCTCGTTCTGTGCGGACACGCCGGCCAGGTTTGTCTGCAGCTCGACGATCCGCTCTTCGAGAATCCTCGTATGGCGCGGAGAGTCGGCGAGCTTGCGGCGCAGGACGGCGATTTCCTGCTCGAGATAGGCAACCTGGCCGGCTGGGTCTTCAGACCCCCGCCCCGGCCGGATGCCGCGGTTGATGTCGTCGTCGTGGGCTGCCACGGTCCTCACCTCCTCCAAGGGGAGCTGGACGCTTCCTGACCCTACCTGGGTGGGTAGTGATTGAAACCCCTAGATCACAAAGACGGTAGAGGTGTGTCCGATCTTCACCCTTGCGCTCTCCCTCCTGCCAGGGGAATACCCACCCATCAACATCGGAAAGCGGGCGGAGGTATCGTCAAAGCGTTCAACACCCGTCAGGGCTGGCACGACTTGCTTCACATTGCTACACCCGACGAAGGAAACGGCAGGAGATATGACCGTGCAGCACGAGGCCCCCACCGGCGGCGCCGCGGATGCCCTGGAGGTCTGGATCGACCAGGACCTCTGCACCGGGGACGGGATCTGTGCGCAGTACGCACCGGAGGTCTTCGAGCTCGACATCGACGGGCTGGCGTATGTGAAGAGCACGGACGACGAACTGCTCCAGAACCCGGGCGCCGTGGCGCCCGTACCGCTTCCGCTCCTGAGGGATGTCGTGGACTCCGCGAAGGAGTGCCCGGGCGACTGCATCCATGTACGTCGCGTTTCGGACAGGGTCGAAGTCTACGGCCCCGACGCAGGGTGACGGATCACACACTCCACGCTCAGGCCTGGGCGGTGCGGACGAACTTCCCGCCCTGCCACTGCCACTTGACCTTCTCCTGCTCGTCGGGACAGCAGCTCGGCACATTTGGCGAGGAGTAGCCGAGCAAGGTCGCCGTAATCACTCCGTCACGTACGGCGAAGTCCCCGACGCTCAGCTTCTGCGCGGGCTCCAGCAGCGTCGCGACCACGCGCGGTACGGTCCCATCACCCTGCGTCAGTACGAAGATTCCGCTCGGCGGGGTGCCGGAACCGGCGTCGCAGCGGGCCACGGCCACGGTCTCGGGGCTGCCGTCGCCGTCGAGATCGCCCGAGGCCTTCTTGGTCACCACGCTCTGCACGCCGCCGCATTCCAGCGGGAGCCGCGCTGTGGCCGGGTCGGGGGCCGGCGCCGGCGCCGCGGCGGTGCCGGTGCGCGGCTGGCCCGCCTGGGAGGCGGCCTGCGCCCTGGGCTGCAGCAGTCCGGCGGCAGCGACGACCGCGGCCATCGCCGTCGCGGTGGCCAGCCAGTGCACCGGGCGGGCGTGGGTGTGCGCGAGGTCCGGGACGACGGAGGTCTGCACGCGGGATGTCTCCTGTGAAGGGCGATGCCGGTGGGGGTGGCCTGCATCGTGCCATACGTCACAGCGGGAGCGGAACAGTGGGGTCCGACTGTGTAGGTCAAGAAGCGGTCAACGCGAAGACGCCGCCGCCGAGTTCTCCGTGGGTCACGGGAACTCGGCGGCGGCGTCTTCGCGTTGTACGGGCGTCAGCCCCGGCGTCAGCCCTTGTTGGGGCCTTCGTAGTCATCGCCGTACGCGCCCTTGGCGGGGCGACGGCGGCGCATCGGAGGCTCCACACCGTCGGCGAGACGGCGGGCGGTGACGAGGAAGCCGGTGTGGCCGATCATCCGGTGGTCCGGGCGGACGGCCAGGCCCTCGACGTGCCAGTTGCGGATCATCGACTCCCAGGGCTGCGGCTCGGCGAAGCAGCCGATCTCGCGGATGGACTCGACGGTCCGTGCGAGCTGGGTCGTCGTCGCGACGTAGCAGCAGAGGATGCCGCCGGGCACGAGCGCCTTGGAGACGGCCTCCAGGCACTCCCAGGGGGCGAGCATGTCCAGGATGACGCGGTCGACGTCGGCGTCCGTCAGGTTGTCCTGGAGGTCGCCGACGGTGAGCTGCCAGGCGGGGTGCGGGCCGCCGAAGTAGCGCTCCACGTTCTGCTGGGCGATCTCGGCGAAGTCCTCGCGTCGCTCGTAGGAGTGCAGCATGCCGTGGTCACCGATGGCGCGCAGCAGGAAGCTGCTCAGCGAGCCGGAGCCCACCCCCGCCTCCACGACGCGGGCGCCGGGGAAGATGTCGGCGAAGGCCAGGATCTGTCCCGCGTCCTTGGGGTAGACCACGGCGGCGCCGCGGGGCATGGACAGGACATAGTCGGGGAGCAGGGGGCGCAGCGCGAGATAGGCGACGTTTCCCGTGGTACGGACAACACTGCCCTCGGGAGCCCCGATCAGCTCGTCGTGGGGGAAGGAACCCTTGTGGGTGTGGAAATTCTTCCCGGCCTCGAGCGTGAACGTGTAGTGGCGTCCCTTGGGGTCGGTGAGCTGGACCTGGTCCCCGACCTTGAAGGGCCCGCGTCGGCGGGCGGCACCGGTCGGTTCGGACATGTGACCAGCCTACCGGGCCCTTTGGGCCCCGGGGACCACACCGCCTGTGCGGCGAGTGGGCCGAGCCCTCTAAGTAGAGGGCCGGGCCATGGCGGCGACGAAGGCGCGCTCCACGTCCGCCGTGGACAGCACCCCGTAGATCTCGCCCGTCTCCTCGACCACCAGGTACTCCGTCGCGGGCGACGCCCTGAGCTTGTCCAGCAGGGCCTCCCCCGCCAGATCGGCCGAGACCTTCATGCCCTCGGTGAGGTCCTGGGCGAGGCCGCTCACGGCGACCCAGGGGCGGCGGTGCTCGGGGACGCCGACGATCGCCGTCTCGCGGACCAGGGCCGTCGGGTCGCCGTGCCCGTCGACGACGACCAGGGCGCGGGCGCCGGCCTCGTTGGCGCGGCGCAGGGCCTCGGAGAGCGGGGTGTTGGACTCGACGGGGACGGCGCGCCTGGTGAGCGTGCGGGCCTCGAGCTCGGGCAGGTGTTCGCGCAGCCGCGCCATGCGCAGGCTGTTGCCCGCCCCGGTCCAGATGATCGCGGCGAGGATCGCGGCCAGCAGCGCGTCGGTGACGGTCTCCATGCCGCCGATGTCCTCGGTCGCGTTGCCGAGGGCGCCGGTGTGGGTGAGGAGCGGGAGGCCGATCAGGACGGCGACCGCGAGCGCCCGGCCGACCCAGGCCGCGGCGACCGTGCCGGCCATCGGTTTGCCGGTGATCTTCCAGACGACGGCGCGGAGCATCCGGCCGCCGTCCAGCGGCAGTCCGGGCAGCAGGTTGAAGGCGGCGACGATGAGGTTGGAGATCATCAGGCCCGCGAGCAGGACGCCGGGTACGGTGCCCGGCTCGACGGCCATCATCCCGAGGTAGAAGACGCCGGACAGCACGAGCGAGAGCAGCGGCCCGACGAAGGCGAGGATGAACTCGCGGCCGGGCGTCTCGGACTCCTTCTCGATCTCCGAGACGCCGCCGAAGAACTGGAGCTGGATGCGGCGCACCGGCAGTTTGAAGCGCAGCGCGGCGACGGTGTGTGCGAGTTCGTGCACGAGCACCGAGGCGTAGAAGGCGACCGCGAAGAACAGCGAGACGAGATAGCGGACGCCGCCGAGCTCGGGGAGCACCCGGTCCAGCTGGCCGCCGAACACCCAGGTGATCAGGGCGGCGACGATGAACCAGCTGGGGGCGACATAGACCGGCACGCCGAAGGGACGGCCCATGAGGATGCCGCCGCCGGGGCCGTCGGAGCGCCGCGGCTTGCCACCGTCGGGGTTCGATCCCCCCGTACCGGACTGCGGCCGCTTGCGCTCACCGCTCATGTCGTCCTGGTTCACAGGTTCCCTTCGTTGCGTATGCGTCGTGTATGCGTCATTCACTTGATCATGCAGTGCGCAGGGTCTGACGTCGATGGTATTGCGCTCGCTGTCAGTGGCGGGTCGTAGGGTCTGAGTCATGAGTACGAGCCAGCAGCCCACATCGCTGTCGCCGTCGCGGGCGAGCGACTTCATGCAGTGTCCCCTGCTGTACCGGTTCCGGGTGATCGACAAGCTGCCGGAGAAGCCCAGTGAGGCAGCTACCCGGGGCACGCTCGTGCACGCGGTGCTGGAGCGTCTCTTCGACGACCCGGCGGCGGAGCGCACGGTTCCGCGCGCGAAGGCGATGATCCCGGGGCAGTGGGACCGGCTGCTGGAGACGAAGCCGGAGCTGAGCGAGCTGTTCGCCGAGGATGCCGGGGGCGAGCGGCTCACCGGCTGGCTGGGCGAGGCGGAGCAGCTGGTCGAGCGCTGGTTCTCGCTGGAGGACCCGACCCGTCTGGAGCCCGCCGAGCGGGAGATGTTCGTCGAGACGGAGCTGGAGTCGGGGCTGCGGCTGCGCGGAGTCATCGACCGGGTCGACGTGGCGCCCACCGGCGAGGTGCGGATCGTCGACTACAAGACGGGCAAGGCCCCGCGCCCGGAGTACAGCGAGGGCGCCCTGTTCCAGATGAAGTTCTACGCCCTGGTGATCTGGCGCCTGAAGAACGTCGTGCCCCGCCGGCTGCAACTGGTGTATCTGGGCAGCGGCGATGTGCTGACGTACGACCCGGTCCCGGCGGACCTGGAGCGTATGGAGCGCAAACTGCTGGCGCTGTGGGACGCGATCAAGGAGGCCACCGGGACGGGTGACTGGCGGCCGCGGCCGACCAAGCTGTGCGGCTGGTGCGACCACCAGGCGGTCTGTCCGGAATTCGGTGGCACTCCCCCGGTTTATCCGCTGAGCATTTCCCCGGCCGATTCCGCGGAGGATGGTCAGGGCAGAATGGGCCCGGTCTAGGTGAAGGAGTAGTACCCGTGGCTATCCGCGTCCTACTGGTCGACGACCAACCGCTGCTGCGTACCGGCTTCCGGATGATCCTGGAGGCGGAGCAGGACATCGCGGTCGTCGGCGAGGCCGGGGACGGCCTCCAGGCCCTCGACCAGGTGCGGGCGCTGCAGCCCGATGTGGTGCTGATGGACATCCGGATGCCGCGGATGGACGGGGTCGAGGCGACCCGGCAGATCAGCGGCCCCGGCCGGGACGGATCGGCGAAGGTGCTGGTACTGACCACCTTCGACCTCGATGAGTACGTGGTGGAGGCGCTGCGTGCCGGCGCCAGCGGTTTCCTGCTGAAGGACGCGCCCGCCAATGAGCTCGTGCAGGCGATCCGGGTGGTCGCGGCGGGCGAGGCGATGCTGGCGCCGAGCATCACCCGCAGGCTGCTCGACAAGTACGCGGACCATCTGCCGTCCGGCGAGGAGCCGGTCCCCGACACGCTGCACACGCTGACCGAGCGCGAGGTGGAGGTGCTCAAACTGGTCGCGCGGGGGATGTCCAACGCCGAGATCGCCGCGGATCTGTTCGTCAGCGAGACGACTGTCAAGACGCATGTGGGCCATGTCCTGACGAAGCTGAGCCTGCGCGACCGGGTCCAGGCCGCGGTGTACGCGTACGAGAGCGGCCTGGTGCGCCCCGGCGCGCAGTAGCTCGACCCAGATCACCTCAGATCGCCGCGGATCACCGGAGCACGGCAAGCGGCGGCGGGCAGATGCCCGCCGCCGGTCATTCTCAGCCTTGTTTCGCAGTGTCCTCGCCGGTCACCGCAGGGGTCACACGGTGCCGCGGCCCAGCTCCCACAGCTGCAGGTCGGAGCTGGAGTTGAGCACCCACTCGACGCCGGTCACGCCGACGCGGGCGGCGACGTACTGCTTGCCCTGCCACAGCGGCAGGAACGGCACGTCGGTGGCGACGATGTCCTGGATCTGCGTGAATGCCTTGGACGCGGAGGTGCGGTCGGCGGCACGGCGCGACTGCGGGATGAGTTCGCGTGCCACGGTGCTCACGTACGGGGTGTTGAGGAAGTTGCCCTTGTCCAGGAACGGCGCGATGTAGTTGTCCGGGTCCGGGAAGTCGGGGAACCAGCCCAGTCCGTAGACCGCGTAGTCGCCGCGCTTCTGGGCGGGGCGGAACTTCGCCCACTCGGTGCCCTCGATGGTGACGTCGAAGAGCTTGGTGGCGTTCAGCTGCTGCTTGAGCGCCTCGAACTCCTTGGCCGTACCGGGGCCGTAGTGGTCGGTCGTGTAGTGGAGCTTCAGCTTCACCGGAGTGGTGATGTTGGCCTTGTCGAGGATCTCCGCGGCCTTCGTGCGGCTCGGCTCGCCGTACTTGTTGAAGAAGGAGTTGGTGTGCGCGGCGATGGTCGTCGGGATGAGCGAGTAGAGCGGCTCGGCGGTGGCGCCGTACACCTGACCGGCGATGTGACCGCGATCTACGACCGCCGCCATGGCCTGGCGGACCGCCTTGTCCTTCACCGACGGGTCGTTGGTGTTGAAGGCGAGGTAGCGGATCTCCAGACCCGGCATCTCGGTGAGCTGGATGCCTTCCTTGGGGTTCTCGGACAGATCCCTGATCTGCTCCGGCGACATCGCGCGGGTCATCATGTCGATGTCCCCGGACTCGAGCGCCTTGCCCATGGAGTCGGCATCCGCGAACGACCGCAGCTCGATCTTGTCGTTGCGGAGCTTGAGGTCGCCCTTGTAGTTGGAGTTCCTGGAGAAGACGACCTTGGTGATCTGCTCACCCTTGGTCTCGGTCTTCATGGTGTACGGACCGGAGCCGTCGACCTGGAACCCTTCGCGGAGCTTCTTGCCGTCGTAGTTCTTCTTGCTGACGATGCCGGCGGCCGGCGTCGAGAGCTTGTACGGGAAGGTCGCGTCCGGCGTGGAGAGGTGGAAGACCACCTCGTCGCCGTTGGCCTCGATGGTGTCGATGTTCGCGAGGAGGGCGGCCGTACCGTTGTCGGCGTCGATGTCCCGCACACGCTCGATGGAGAACTTCACGTCCTCGGCGGTGACCTCGGTGCCGTCGGCGAACGTCAGCCCGCTGCGCAGCTTGCAGCGGTAGCTCTCGCTCGCGTTGTCGGTGAAGGTGCAGGACTGGGCGGCGTCGGGCACCGGCTCGCCACCGCCGCGCGGGGCGTGCAACAGGGTCTGGATGGTCTGCCGCAGTACGTTCCACGCGCCGGTGTCGTACGCGTAGGCCGGGTCGAGGGGCGCGGGCGTGTCCTCCGTCGCGATGAACTGGTCCGTGGTGCCCACGACGATGGCATCACCGCCGCCGGACCCGCCGTCCGCACTGCCGCAGGCGACGAGCACGGGCGCGAGCAGGCCGATCACGGCCGGCAGCACCAAAGTCTTACGGTTCATCCTGGACGTTCTCCCTCATCCGGCACTGGGATACAGCGATGTCTACGGGGGGACTCCGCCGCGACCGCCCGTTCGGGGCGGTGCGATCGGGCCGGGGAACAGAACGATCGGTCCTGTGTTCCCGTCGGCTTTTGATGGCCGCCGGGGCACATCGATGATGCGGCGAAGTTCTCGCGACGAGATTAGTCGGCAGCGCCAGGAAAGCTTGACCGGACCCGAGTTGGGGCGTATGCGCTCAGTGATCAGTTATGCCTGTGAGTGGATGGTCGCGGCACGGAATGATTCGCGCACCACTCCACCAATGCGGACATATAGGCACAGCCGCTTCCCCATAGAGGGGGCGTGGCGCGGTCCAGACCAAGGTCATCGGGGCCACCCACAGTGACGAACGTCACGCCATGAACTTTTATCGGCGGGCCCTCGATAAGCAACGGCTCAGATCACCGGAATGACCTGCTCCGCTGCCGAGAGTTTCCCGTGCATTCAAGAAGCACGGACAGTACACGCATCAGTTCATCGTGGTGATCAGGGTGCGCAGGAAAACAAGGTCGACTTCTTCGAGCGAGCGTACGATCACGCGGCCGTCGGCGGGCGCGATCGGCGCCACGGACGGTACGGCCACCACCCGGCACCCTGCCGCCTCGGCCGAGGCCACACCGGTCGCCGTGTCCTCGATGACGGCGCATCTCGCCGGGTCGGCGCTCAGGCCGTCGGCCGCGAGCAGATACGGGTCGGGGTGCGGCTTCGTACGCGGCACCTCGTCACCTGCGACCGAGAGAGCGAAGTTCTGCGGACCGAGCGAGGCCAGGACGCGGTCGATGATGCGGCGGTGGGAGGCGGAGACCAGCGCGGTGGGCACATTGTGCGCGGCGAGCTCGGCGAGCAGCTTGGCTGCGCCCGGCATCATCGGCACTCCGCGCCCGATGCGGTCCTCGAAGCGGTCGTTGAGCAGCACGGTGAGCTCGGCGAGGGTGATGTCGGCGCCAGTGGCCTCGATGAGATAGCCGGCGCTGCGCGTCATGGGACCGCCGACCACCACGTCCCGCCATGACTCGTGCAGGACATGGCCGAGGTCGGCGAAGACCTCCACCTCCGCGTCCCACCAGAAGCCTTCGGTGTCCACGAGGGTGCCGTCCATGTCGAGGAAGACGGCCTGCAGGGCAGAACCTGCGGCCGAACGGGTCAAGGACGCGGGGACCGTACTGGTCATCCGGCACACCTCCACAGAGGGATGAGAAGGCCGGTCGCCTTCCCAGCTGGGGAAGGCGGCCGGCCTGCACTGGACCGATAAGTGTACGTCGCGTCCGACTAACGTGCGTTGAAGTACTTCGCCTCGGGGTGGTGGATGACGATCGCGTCGGTGGACTGTTCGGGGTGGAGCTGGAACTCCTCGGAGAGCTGGACGCCGATCCGCTCGGGCTCGAGCAGGGTGGCGATCTTGGCGCGGTCCTCGAGGTCGGGGCAGGCGCCGTAGCCGAGGGAGAAGCGGGCGCCCCGGTACTTCAGGGCGAACATGTCCTCCACGTCGGCGGGGTCCTCGCCGGCGAAGCCGAGCTCGGAGCGGACCCGGGCGTGCCAGTACTCGGCCAGCGCCTCGGCCAACTGCACGGACAGGCCGTGCAGTTCGAGATAGTCGCGGTACGAGTCCGACTCGAACAGCTCGGCGGTAGCCTCACCGATCTTCGAGCCGACGGTGACGATCTGCAGGCCGACCACGTCGGTTTCGCCGGACTCCTCGGGGCGGAAGAAGTCCGCCAGGCAGAGCCTGCGGCCGCGGCGCTGACGCGGGAAGGAGAAGCGGGTGCGCTCCGAGCCGTCCTCGTTCAGCAGGATCAGGTCGTCGCCCTTGGAGACGCAGGGGAAGTATCCGTAGACCACGGCCGCTTCCAGCAGGTTCCTGGTGTGCAGCTGCTCCAGCCAGCCCCGCAGCCGCGGCCGGCCCTCGGTCTCGACGAGCTCCTCGTACGTCGGCCCGTCACCCGCGCGGGCCTGCTTGAGGCCCCACTGGCCCTTGAACAGCGCGCCCTCGTCCAGCCAGGACGCGTACTCCTTCAGCTGGATCCCCTTGATCACCCGGGTGCCCCAGAACGGCGGCTCGGGGACCGGGTTGTCGATCGCCACGTCCGAGCGGGCCTCGCCCTCTTCGGGACGATCCTCGACGACCGCGTTCGTGGTGGCGCGGACCCGGCGCTGCTTGAGCTCGGGCAGTACGGCTCCGGGGACGCCGCGCTTGACCCCGATCAGGGCGTCCATCAGCCGCAGACCCTCGAACGCGTCGCGGGCGTAGCGGACTTCACCCTCGTAGATCTCGTGCAGATCCTGCTCGACATACGCCCGCGTCAGCGCCGCACCGCCCAGGATCACCGGGAACTCGGCGGCCAGCTTGCGCTGGTTGAGCTCCTCCAGGTTCTCCTTCATGATCACCGTGGACTTCACCAGCAGCCCGGACATCCCGATGACATCGGCCCGGTGCTCCTCAGCGGCTTCCAGGATCGCGGAGACGGGCTGCTTGATCCCCAGATTCACCACGTTGTAGCCGTTGTTGGACAGGATGATGTCCACCAGGTTCTTCCCGATGTCGTGCACATCGCCGCGCACCGTGGCGAGCACGATGGTGCCCTTGCCCTCCGCGTCCGACTTCTCCATGTGCGGCTCGAGATGGGCGACGGCGGTCTTCATGACCTCGGCGGACTGCAGCACGAACGGCAGCTGCATCTGCCCGGAGCCGAAGAGCTCTCCGACGACCTTCATGCCCTCCAGGAGGGTTTCGTTGACGATGTCGAGGGCGGGGCGGGACTGCAGCGCCTCGTCGAGGTCGGCCTCCAGGCCGTTCTTCTCGCCGTCGATGATGCGGCGCTGCAGGCGCTCCTCCAGCGGAAGGGCGAGGAGTTCCTCGGCCCTGCCCGCCTTCATCGACTTCATGTTGACGCCCTCGAAGAGCTCCATGAGCTTCTGCAGCGGGTCATACCCCTCGGCGCGGCGGTCGTAGATCAGGTCGAGGGCGACCTTGACCTGCTCCTCCTCCAGCCGCGCGATCGGAAGGATCTTCGAGGCGTGCACGATCGCCGAGTCGAGGCCGGCCTTGACGCACTCGTCGAGGAAGACGGAGTTGAGGACCACGCGGGCGGCCGGGTTGAGGCCGAAGGAGATGTTCGACAGACCCAGGGTGGTCTGGACGTCGGGGTGGCGGCGCTTCAGCTCGCGGATCGCACCGATGGTGGCGATGCCGTCGCCGCGGGACTCCTCCTGGCCCGTGCAGATCGTGAAGGTCAGCGTGTCGATGAGGATGTCCGACTCGTACACCCCCCAGTTGCCGGTGAGGTCGTCGATCAGCCGCTCGGCGATGGCGACCTTGTGCTCGACGGTGCGGGCCTGACCCTCCTCATCGATCGTCAAAGCGATCAGCGCGGCACCGTGCTCGACGGCCAGCTTGGTGACCTTCGCAAACCGCGACTCCGGGCCGTCGCCGTCCTCGTAGTTGACCGAATTGATGACAGCGCGGCCGCCGAGCTTCTCCAACCCCGCCTGCAGAACAGGCAGTTCCGTGGAGTCGAGGACGATCGGCAGCGTGGACGCGGTCGCGAAGCGGCCCGCCAGCTCCTCCATGTCGGCAACACCGTCCCGGCCGACGTAGTCGACGCACAGGTCGAGCATGTGCGCGCCCTCACGGATCTGGTCCCGGGCCATCTCCACACAGTCGTCCCAGCGCCCGTCCAGCATGGCCTCGCGGAACTTCCTCGAGCCATTGGCATTCGTCCGCTCACCGATCGCCAGGTACGAAGTGTCCTGACGGAAGGGCACGGTCTGGTAGAGCGAGGTCGCGCCCGGCTCCGGGCGCGGGTCACGGGCGGGCGGGGTCAGATCACGTACCCGGTCGACGACCTGGCGCAGGTGCTCCGGAGTCGTACCGCAGCAGCCGCCGACCAGCGAGAGACCGTATTCGCGTACGAAGGTCTCCTGCGCGTCGGCCAGGCCCTCGGGACCGAGCGGGAAGTGCGCCCCGGCCTTGGTGAGCACCGGCAGTCCGGCGTTCGGCATGCAGAGCAGCGGGATACGGGAGTGGCGCGTGAGGTAGCGCAGGTGCTCGCTCATCTCCGCCGGGCCCGTCGAGCAGTTCAGACCGATCATGTCGACGCCGAGCGGCTCGAGCGCGGTCAGTGCCGCACCGATCTCCGAGCCGAGCAGCATGGTGCCGGTCGTCTCGAAGGCCAGCGATACCCACAGCGGAAGGTCGGACCCTGCCGCGTCCAGTGCCCGGCGGGCGCCCAGCACCGCGGCCTTGGTCTGCAGCAGATCCTGCGTCGTCTCCACGATGAGCGCATCGGCGCCGCCGGCGATCAGTCCCTCGGCGTTCTGCTGGAAGCCGTCGCGCAGCACGGTGTACGGGGCGTGGCCGAGCGTCGGCAGCTTGGTGCCGGGGCCCATCGAGCCCAGCACCCAGCGCTGCCGGCCGTCCGCGGAGAACTCGTCGGCCACCTCGCGGGCGATGCGGGCGCCGGCTTCCGAGAGCTCGAAGTTGCGCTCCGCGACGTCGTACTCGTTCAGGGCGGAGAAATTTGCCCCGAAGGTGTTGGTCTCAACGAGGTCGACACCGGCCGCGAAGTACTCCTGGTGCACGGAGCGGACGATGTCGGGGCGGGTGACGTTCAGGATTTCGTTGCAGCCTTCGAGATTCTCGAAGTCCTCGAGTGTCGGGTCCTGTGCCTGCAGCATCGTGCCCATGGCGCCGTCGGCCACGACCACACGCGTGGCGAGCGCCTCACGGAGGGCGTCGATTCGGGTCCGGCTGTCAGCGGAGGGGGTCGGCAACGAGGCCATGGATGTACTCCCAGGGATGCGACGGCTGTCGGCTTTGCGTCTTCCGGTGGAAGGCGCACGGAGCCAGAGTAGCCGGGCGGACCGCAGTGGGCGCGGGCGTCCCACGGGGCGGACGCGATTCCCTTCCCCGGGTTCGCGTTGTCTTTCGGTTGTTGCGTACTCGCTCTGCGGTGACACAAGGTCGGCATCGAGCGATAGTGTTCGGCATTGTCGAACTGAAGTGGAGAAGGGCCGAGCCGATGGCGAAAAACATCCAGTCACTCGAACGGGCAGCGGCGATGCTGCGACTGCTCGCGGGCGGAGAGCGCCGGCTGGGCCTGTCCGACATCGCCTCCTCGCTCGATCTGGCCAAGGGCACCGCCCACGGCATTCTGCGCACGCTCCAGGCCGAGGGCTTCGTCGAGCAGGATGCGGCGTCCGGCCGCTACCAGCTCGGGGCGGAGCTGCTGCGCCTCGGCAACAGCTATCTCGACGTGCACGAGCTGCGCGCCCGTGCCCTGGTCTGGACGGACGACCTGGCGCGCTCCAGCGGCGAGAGCGTCCACCTCGGCGTGCTGCACCAGCACGGCGTCCTGATCATCCACCACGTCTTCCGGCCCGACGACAGCCGCCAGGTCCTGGAGGTGGGGGCCATGCAGCCGCTGCACTCCACAGCCCTGGGCAAGGTGATCACGGCGTACGACCCGGTGGCGCACACCGAGGCACTCGAGGTCGAGCGCAAGGTCTTCACGCCGCGGACCGTCACAGGCCTGACGGACTTCGAGACGGTGCTCGACGATGCGCGGGCGCGCGGCTGGGCGGCCGATGTGGAGGAGACCTGGGAGGGCGTCGCCTCGGTGGCCGCGCCCATCCACGACCGGCGCCGTATGCCCGTCGGAGCTGTGGCCATCACGGGTGCGGTCGAGCGGGTCTGCAACGACGGTGAGCTGCGTTCCGAACTGGTCGCCGCGGTACGGGACTGTGCCCGCGCGGTCTCCCGGGATCTGGGCGCCCAGCGCTTCTGAGCGGCGCTTCGGCACGGTTTGGCAGACCATCGGTAACGATCCAGTTTTCGGCCACTGAACCCTTGACGTCGTATTAACCCCGGGGCAACACTGCCGTGCATCGGTCGGCATTGCCGAACACCTACCGGTAATACACGTTAGGGTGTGACAACGCCAACGGCCGAAAACGCCCTCACCTGAGGGCGCGGACCACCGGAGGGACCCGGGGTTCGCCTTCCCCCGAAGGACAAAGGAGTCGCGGGTGTCCAACTCCGACATCTTCATCGGCGAGATCATTGGTACCGCCGTTCTCATCCTGCTCGGCGGTGGCGTCGTCGCCGCAGTCGTACTCAAGCGCTCGAAGGCGCAGAACGCCGGCTGGCTGGCGATCACCTTCGGGTGGGGCTTCGCGGTCATGATCGCGGTCTACATGACGGGCACGCTCTCCGGCGCCCACCTCAACCCGGCGGTCACCGTCGGCATCGCGATCAAGGACAGCGACTGGAGCAACGTTCCGGTCTACATCGCCGGCCAGATGGTCGGCGCCATGCTCGGTGCCGCCCTGGTCTGGATCGCGTACTACGGACAGTTCCGCGCCCACCTCACGGACCCGGAGATCATCTCCGCACCTCCGCACGAGGAAGGCCTGGTCAGCGAGGAGGCCGCTCCGAAGGCCGGCCCGGTGCTCGGCGTCTTCTCCACCGGACCCGAGGTCCGCGTGGCATGGCAGAACCTGGCCACCGAGATCATCGGCACCACCGTCCTGGTGCTCGCGGTACTGACGCAGGGCCTCAACAACAGCGGCGACGGTCTGGGCGTCATCGGCGGTCTGATCGTCGCGCTCACCGTCGTCGGCATCGGCCTCTCGCTCGGCGGCCCGACCGGCTACGCCATCAACCCCGCCCGTGACCTTGGCCCGCGCATCGTGCACGCCCTGCTGCCGCTGCCCAACAAGGGCGGCTCGGACTGGGGCTACGCCTGGATCCCGGTTGTCGGCCCGCTGGTCGGCGGAGCCCTCGCGGCGGGTATCTACAACCTCGCGTTCGCCTAAGCCGTCCCTTCGATCTCGCAGGAGCACCCCGTGACCGACGCACACACCACCGGCCCGTTCATCGCGGCCATCGACCAGGGCACCACCTCCAGCCGCTGCATCGTCTTCGACACCGACGGCAGGATCGTCTCCGTCGACCAGAAGGAGCACGAGCAGATCTTCCCGAAGCCGGGCTGGGTGGAGCACAACGCAGCCGAGATCTGGACCAATGTCCAGGAGGTCGTCGACAGCGCCATCGCGAAGGCGGGCATCACCTCCGCCGACGTCAAGGCCATCGGCATCACCAACCAGCGCGAGACCACCGTCCTCTGGGACAAGAACACCGGCGAGCCGGTGCACAACGCGCTGGTCTGGCAGGACACCCGTACCGACGCGCTCTGCAAGGAGCTCGGCCGCAACGTCGGCCAGGACCGCTTCCGCCGCGAGACCGGCCTGCCCCTGGCCTCGTACTTCGCCGGCCCGAAGATCCGCTGGCTGCTCGACAACGTCGAGGGCCTGCGCGAGCGCGCCGAGCGTGGCGAGATCCTCTTCGGCACCATGGACTCCTGGGTCATCTGGAACCTGACCGGCGGTGTCGACGGCGGCCACCACGTCACGGACGTCACCAACGCCTCGCGCACCATGCTGATGAACCTGCACACCCTCGACTGGGACGAGAAGATCCTCCAGTCCATGGACGTGCCGGCCGCGGTGCTGCCGGAGATCCGCTCCTCCGCCGAGGTGTACGGGACTGCCAAGAGCGGCGCCCTCGCCGGTGTGCCGGTCGCGTCCGCGCTCGGTGACCAGCAGGCGGCCCTGTTCGGCCAGACCTGTTTCGCCGAGGGCGAGGCCAAGTCCACCTACGGCACCGGCACCTTCATGCTGATGAACACCGGTCACGAGCCCGTCAACTCGTACAACGGCCTGCTGACCACGGTCGGCTACCGGATCGGCGACCAGCCTCCGGTGTACGCGCTGGAGGGTTCCATCGCCGTCACCGGTTCGCTGGTGCAGTGGATGCGCGACCAGATGGGCCTGATCAGCACTGCCGCTGAGATCGAGACGCTTGCCCTCTCCGTAGAGGACAACGGCGGCGCCTACTTCGTACCGGCCTTCTCCGGCCTGTTCGCCCCGTACTGGCGTGACGACGCCCGTGGTGTGATCGCGGGTCTGACCCGCTATGTCACCAAGGCTCACATCGCGCGTGCCGTGCTCGAGGCCACCGCCTGGCAGACCCGCGAGATCAGTGACGCCATGACCAAGGACTCCGGCGTCGAGCTGACCGCGCTCAAGGTCGACGGCGGTATGACATCCAACAACCTGCTGATGCAGACCCTCTCGGACTTCCTGGACGCACCGGTCGTGCGCCCGATGGTCGCCGAGACGACCTGCCTCGGCGCTGCCTACGCCGCCGGCCTGGCCGTCGGCTACTGGCCGGACACCGACGCCCTGCGTGCCAACTGGCGCCGGGCCGCCGAGTGGACCCCCCGCATGGACGCGGACCAGCGGGACCGTGAGTACAAGAGCTGGCTCAAGGCCGTCGAGCGGACCATGGGCTGGCTCGAAGACGACGCTGACGAGGAGTAAATCGAGATGACCACCCTGCAGAGCGTCCCTGCCCTGGGGACGCACCCGGCCTCCGGCTCCCTGCCGAGCCGCGCCGCGACTCGGGAGCAGCTTTCCAAGGCGACATACGACCTCCTGGTGATCGGCGGCGGCATCCTGGGCATCTCCACGGCCTGGCATGCGGCGCAGTCCGGGCTGCGGGTGGCTCTGGTGGACGCCGGCGACTTCGCCGGCGCCACCTCCTCCGCCTCCTCCAAGCTGGTCCACGGCGGGCTGCGGTACCTGCAGACCGGCGCGGTCAGGCTGGTGGCGGAGAACCACCACGAGCGGCGTGTACTGGCCAAGGACGTGGCCCCGCACCTGGTCAACCCGCTCACCTTCTACCTGCCGGTCTACAAGGGCGGACCGGTGGGTGCCGCCAAGCTGGGCGCGGGCGTGTTCGCCTACTCGGCGCTGTCCGCCTTCGGTGACGGCATAGGCAAGGTCATCTCGCCGGCCAAGGCGGTCGCCGCCAACCCGGGTCTGAAGACGGACAACCTCAAAGCCGTCGCCGTCTACTACGACCACCAGATGAACGACTCGCGGGTCGCCGTCATGACGGTCCGCGCGGCCGTCGAGTCCGGTGCGGTCGTCCTCAACCACGCCGAGGTCACCGGTCTGCGCATGACGCAGGGCAGGGTGTCGGGCGCGGAGCTCAAGGACCGCCTCGACGGCACTGAGTTCGGCGTGAACGCCCGCGTCGTGCTCAACGCGACCGGTCCCTGGGTGGACCACCTGCGGCGCATGGAGGACAAGCACTCCATGCCGTCCATCCGCCTCTCCAAGGGCGCGCACATCGTGATGAAGCGCACGTCGCCGTGGAAGGCCGCCATGGCTACCCCGATCGACAAGTACCGCATCACGTTCGCCCTGCCGTGGGAGGACCAACTGCTCCTGGGTACGACCGACGAGAAGTACGAGGGCGACCCGGCGGACGTCCACGCCACCGAGTCCGACATCCAGCAGATCCTGGACGAGGCGGCCTTCTCGGTGAAGGACGCCGACCTCGACCGCTCGCTGATGACGTACGCCTTCGCGGGCCTGCGGGTGCTGCCCGGCGGCCCCGGCGGCGTCGAGAAGGCCAAGCGCGAGACGGTTGTGTCCGAGGGCGCCGGCGGCATGCTCTCCGTCGCGGGCGGCAAGTGGACGACCTACCGGCACATCGGCCGGGTGGTCATGGACAAGCTGGCGAAACTGCCCGGCAGCCCCCTGACCGGGGACATGGAGCCGATGTCGTCCCTGGTCCGCCGGGTGCCGCTGCCCGGTGTCGCCAACCCCAACGCGGTCGCGCACCGGCTGCTGGTCGGCAGTGAGCCGGGCACCCGGATGGATCCCGCGACCGCGCGCCACCTGGCGTCGCACTACGGCTCGCTGTCGTTCGACATCGCGCGCCTGGTCAACGAGGACCCGGCGCTCGGCGAGCGGATCCACGAGGACGGTCCGGAGATCTGGGCGCAGGTCGTCTACGCGCGGGACAAGGAGTGGGCCGAGACGGTGGACGACGTGCTCCGCCGCCGTACGACGCTGACGATCCGCGGCCTGGACACCGAGGACGTCCGCGCCAAGGTGACGGACATGCTGGGCAACAAGGCCTGACAGCACCGGTTGAAGGGGCGGCCCCGTGTGGGGCCGCCCCTTTGTCGTGCCATGCCGGCAAGGGCGCGGAGGCCGGGCACTTCGATCCCTTCGGGCTCGACCGGACGGAACAGACCGAAACCCTGCGGCGATTTGCCGAGGAGATCGCTCCAATCGTACGGAAGGAGGCTCCGACCACACTCTGGGACGCATAATGGGGGACTGATACATCGGATGTCTGGAGGTCGCCCATGGCCGTAACCGACGAGGCCATCGAGAAGATCAAGGGAATGATCGTCTCGGGTGCACTGAGCCCCGGCGACCGCCTCCCCAAGGAGAGCGAACTCGCCGCCGAGCTGGGCCTGTCCCGCAACTCACTGCGCGAGGCGGTGCGCGCGCTGTCGCTCATCCGCATCCTCGACGTACGGCAGGGCGACGGCACGTACGTCACCAGCCTGGACCCGCAGTTGCTGCTGGAGGCCCTGAGCTTCGTGGTGGACTTCCACCGGGACGACACGGTGCTTGAGTTCCTGGCTGTACGCCGCATCCTGGAGCCGGCCGCCACGGCGATGGCGGCGACGCGGATCAGCGAGAGCGAACTGGACGTACTGAGCGCCCAGTTGGATGCGCTGGGGGCGCACCCTTCGGTGGAGGAGCTGGTCGCCGCGGACCTCGAATTCCACCGCGGCATCGTGCAGTCGTCGGGCAATTCGGTGCTGTGCTCGCTGCTGGACGGGCTCTCCGGGCCGACGACCCGGGCGAGGGTCTGGCGCGGCCTGACCCAGGAGGACGCGGCGAGCCGCACGCTGCACGAGCACCGGGCGATCTTGTCGGCGCTGCGGGACAGGGATGGGGAGGCGGCGCGGTCATGGGCGACGGTGCACATCGCGAGCGTGGAGCAGTGGCTCCGCTCGACGCTGTAGCCGGGGTCCGCCCCGGACCCCGCTCCACGGGTTCATGGCGTCCGAGCCGTCGAGCTGTTCCGAGGTGGGGAAGCGGATGTCGTGAACCTCGAACTCCGTGACGGTCTGGCTCATGCACGCACCCCCGGAAGACGAACATCGGACCTCTTGGTCATCCGATGTATAGCGCCGTCCAGAGGGCAGCGTCCAGGGTTGGGGGCAAAAGTTTCGGCCACAGCTCGGATGAATCGACTGCCGGATGCCCTGGTTCTCCGACGTATGCCCGATCGAGCGGAAGTTCACCCGGCCGTGCAAGGGGGCTGCGGCGGGGCACCCGGTAAGCCGTAAGGTTGGGGCGTGGACAAGGGAACTTCGGAAGGAGGCACTGGGTGATCGAGCTCGAGGGGGTTCCCGAGCTGATCGACCCGGTCATGGTGGCCGCGTTCGAGGGCTGGAACGACGCCGGCGACGCCGCCTCCACCGCGGTCGCTCACCTGGACCGGGAATGGAAGGGCGAGGTGTTCGCGGCGCTCGACGCCGAGGACTACTACGACTTCCAGGTCAACCGGCCCACGGTGTGGCTGGACGGCGGGGTACGGAAGATCACCTGGCCCACCACCCGGCTCTCCGTGGTCCGCATCGGCGGCGACAAGCCGCGCGACCTGGTGCTGGTGCGCGGCATCGAGCCGTCCATGCGCTGGCGCTCGTTCTGCAACGAGATTCTGGGCTTCGCCCATGAACTCGGCGTCGAGATGGTGGTGATCCTGGGCGCGCTGCTCGGCGACACCCCGCACACCCGTCCCGTGCCGGTCAGCGGCATCACGTCGGACGCGGATCTGGCCAGGACGATGGATCTGGAAGAGACCCGGTACGAGGGGCCGACCGGCATCGTCGGCATCCTCCAGGAGGCTTGCACGCACGCGGGCGTGCCGGCGGTGAGCCTGTGGGCCGCGGTGCCGCACTATGTGTCGCAGCCGCCCAACCCCAAGGCGACGCTGGCCCTGCTCAACCGTCTCGAGGACCTCATCGGCCTCCGCATTCCGCTGGGTGAACTGCCCGAGGACGCCCGGGCCTGGCAGCTCGGGGTGGATCAACTGGCCGCCGAGGACAGCGAAGTGGCGGAGTACGTCCAGACGCTGGAGGAGGCGCGGGACACCGCGGAGCTGCCCGAGGCGTCGGGTGAGGCCATCGCGCGCGAGTTCGAGCGGTATCTGCGGCGGCGCGACGGGGGGCCGGGGCACGCGACCGACGGGGGCGAGGGCAGTTCGTATCTGCGCGACCCCTCCAGCGGGCGCACCCGGCCGCCGATGCCGCCGCGGGCGGAGCCGGACACCGAGGCCGAGCCGGAGGCCGGAGCGGGCGACGGGGAAGATTCCTCGGACGACTGAGGCATCGAGGTGAGGAGAAGGGGCGGCGCCGGTGGCGCCGCCCCTTCTCACATCTCTCCTAGCGGCCCTGGTCCACCGCGACCGCGTCGTACGTCGTGGCGGGTGTCGGCGTCACATCGAAGCGGGCGTTGGGCAGATAGATCCTCTCGCCCCAGGCCGCCGCCGTCGTGGGGATCTTGAAGCGGGGATCGGTGATGCGTGCGATCGCCGTGCCACGGGTGCCGGACTCGTTGAGCCGCAGCACATCGACGGCGTTCTGCTGCTGCTGCACGACGTAGAGGATGCGGCCGAGCAGCAACAGTCCGTCGCCGTTCGGGAGTTCGGTGTCGCCGATGTCGACGCGGCGCGCGACGCCCGTACGCGGATCGACCCGCATCAGGGAGCCGCCTTCGACCACGGTGTTGACCATCAGCAGGGCGCGGCCGTCCGGGGTGCGCTCGATGCCGTTGGCCGTGAAGCCGGTCCCCTGCTCCCAGTCACCGGTCAGCGGGACGGTCGTGACCTTGTCGCCCGGCTCGTCGTGCCGGCCGAGCGGGAGCCGGTAGATCTGCGCTGTGAACGAATCCGTGAACCAGGCGGCCCCCGGGGTGAGGATCACATCGTTGACGAACGTGGTGTCCGAGCCGACGGAGAAGGTCCTCAGCAGCTTCCCCGAGCGGACGTCGGCCACCCGGATCTCCCGGCTCGCGCCGCCGCTGAGGAACAGCAGCCGCTCGCGCCGGTCGATTTTCAGTCCGATCACGGGGTGCTCGGCGCCGAGCCCTTGGCTGATGACCCGTCCCTGGCCCGTGGCCAGGGACGCGCGGTGGATGTCGCCGCTCGCGATCGACCCGAAATAGGCGTACTGGCTCGATCCGATGGTGACGCCCTCGGGCCGGAAGCCGTCCGGCAGCGGGAAACTCGTGGGCCATCGCCCACTGGTGGATTCGGCCGCCCGGGCAACCCCGCCCAGAGGGGAGAGGAGCGCCGCGCCGCCGAGGGCCGCGACCGCCCCGAGAACTCTTCGACGTGCGAAGGAGCGTTGCATTGACCGTCCTTCCGACAAGTGTTCTACAGACGCTCTCACCTCAGCACACAGCAGGCGGCTCCGTAGTGTTTGGCCGAATTGTGGGGTGACATCGCCTTCAAGACGAAATGCATGGGCTTCCCATGTGACTTGATTTCAAACGTAGTTCGCGCAAGCGGGGTGGACGCGCCGCCCCGGCGAGAGCAGGGTGGCCACCACGGCACGACATGGAGCACGGCACGAAGGGAGCGGTCGAAGCGATGACCGATCAGGCACTCCCAGGTCAGGGCCCCGGAACTGCGGGCCCTGGACCCGACGGAGCTGGATTCACCTATCAAGGAGCCGAGCCGGAGCTGATCGTCGTCGCACGGGCCGAGGCCCGGCTGCGCGCCGGCACGGAAGGCATACGGTCGGCCTCCGGGGCGGACATCTCCGCACTGAACATGTTCCTGAGCGACGAACAGCTCGCTCTGGAGCCGGTGTTCGGCAATGAGGAGCGGATCCGGTCCGCCCTGCCCGCGCAGCCCTCCGGACCGGCCGACGGCGGCGGCGGCGGCCGGGGCACGATGCCGGACCTCTCGCTCTTCTATCGCGTACGGGGCGGCGGCGAGCGGGCCGAGGAGCTGACCGCGCGGCTGGCCGCACTCCCCGAGATCGAGACGGCGTACGTCAAGCCCGGCGCCGTACCCGCTCGGACCACACCGCAGGGCGCCCCGCCGAACCTCCGGCCGGAGGAGGCCAAACGACTCAAGGAGGGCGCGCCCGCGACCCCCGACTACACCGGCCGCCAGGGCTACCTGGCGCCCGCGCCCGAGGGCGTCGACGCGTACTGGGCCTGGCAGCGGCCGGGCGGCTCGGGCCAGGACGTCACCGTCGTCGACGTCGAGGGCGCCTGGCAGCTGGGCCACGAGGACCTCGCGGACAAGCTCGCCGGGATCGTCGTCGGACATCCGATCCAGGACATCGCCTGGCGCAATCACGGCACGGCGGTCCTCGGCGTCATCGGCGGCGACCGAGACGAGAAGGGCATCACCGGTATCGCGCCCGAGGCGGTGACCGCGGCTGCGTCGTTCCAGGGCATCGGCTCCGCCGCGGCCATCCATGCCGCGGCCGAGCGCCTCCTGGCCGGCGACCTCCTCCTGATCGAGCTCCACCGGCCGGGCCCGCGGTTCGACTACGCGGTACGCGACGACCAGCGCGGCTATGTCGCGGTGGAGTGGTGGCCGGACGACTGTGCCGCGATCCGCTGGGCGACGGCGAAGGGCGTCCTGGTCGTGGAGGCGGCGGGCAACGGCGGCGAGAGCCTGGACGACGCGGTGTACGAGCGCAGGCCCGACGCGTTCCCCGAGTGGTGGCGCAATCCCTTCAACCCGTCGAACCAGGCCTCGGGCGCGGTGCTCGTAGGAGCGGGCGCTCCCCCGCCCGGGACGCACGGCCGCGACCACGGTCCCGACCGCTCGCGGCTGGCGTTCTCCAACTACGGGGCACGGCTCGACGCCCAGGGCTGGGGCCGCGAGGTCACCACGACCGGCGGCTTCTGGGACCGGGCCGGTGATCTGCAGGGCGGCGCGGAGGAGATCGCCTGGTACACGGACACCTTCTCCGGCACCTCGTCCGCATCGCCGGTGGTGGTCGGCGCACTGGCCTGCCTGCAGGGCATCCTCAAGGCCGCAGGCCTCGCCCCGATGAGCCCCGAGCGGGCCCGCGAGGTGTTACGCAGGACCGGTTCGGCGCAGCAGGACGCCCCGGGCCGCCCGGTCTCGGAGCGCATCGGCAACCGGCCCGACATCAAGGCGGCCGTCACCCAGCTGGTTCCTTCGTCGGTCGGGTCCGGTCAGGCGGAGCAGTACTGGGACGAACTGATGCCGTACCCCCGTGAACTTCCCCCGCGCCTGAGGCTGTTCGTGGCCGGCGCGTGGCGCAACCTCAACCACCCCGCCCCCGAGGTCCGCCAGGCGGTACATGCCGCCTTCGCGGGGGGACGGCCGGACGTACGCGTCTGGTACTCGGACGACGAGGTCGTGGGCCTTGTCGTCGCCGGATGAATCGAAAGGGAAGGTGAACATGGCATGAGCACCACCCCGCAGATGAACCCCAGCACGATGAGTCAGCAGTACGGGCAGCAGCCGTACGGCCACCAGCAGTACGGGCAGCAGCCGTTCGCCCAGCAGGGCGCGAGCACCGCCCCGCCGCTCCAGCAGCAGCTGCGTCAGCTCGGCCAGCAGCAGCCGTACCAGCAGCTGCTCCAGCAGCTCGGCCAGGAGCAGTCGCAGCAACCGATGGTGCTGCCGAGCGCGGTCGACGCCCAGGCCATCACCAGCGGCATCGCCACGAAGTTCTGGGACGTCGTCACGCCGTTCCCGGGCCAGCCGTCGATCCTCTACCTGTTCATCGACAACGCGTGGCGGCAGCTGGTCAACCCGAACCAGGTGACGCATGACGAGGTCCAGGAGGCGTTTGCCTTCGGGCAGCAGGTCATCGGGTTCTACGAATCCACGAACAGCGTCATCCAGGCGGTCGTGGTGAACAAGCAGTAGGACGTGCGCCCTCAATCGCCGGCGAAGCTCAGCCCCGCCGGCGATTGGGGCGCGGGCCCCGGCTACAGGCTCACGCGCAACTGAAGCGCGCCGCGGCCCAGTCCCCGTGGTCCCCCGCCTTCGACCCATTCGTGTCGGTCACGTTCAGCCGCACATGCCGCGCCCCCTCCAGCCGCACATCCACCGGTACCGTCGCCGACGCCCCCGTCACCTTCGGCGAGGTCCACAGCACCTTGCCGTCCGCCTCGACCGAGAAGGCCACCTCCCCATAGCCGTTGATCTCGTCGTCGATGCCGACGTCCGCGGTCAGCGAGGTGCAGCGGCCGCCGAGGTAGACCTCGATGCCGGAGTCCGCGTGGACGCCGATCCCCTTCTCGTACGTCGTGCCCGCCAGGGTGAGCGGATGTCCGTCCGCCGCCCCCGACTCGCCGTTGCTGCGGTCGCGTTCGGCGGGCCCGTAGCCGTTCGTGGACCTCAGCCACACCAGGTCGCTCGCCCAGGCGTCGGCGGCCGGCGGTGGCGGCATCACTCCCACCGCGAACCGCTGTACGGAGGTACGGTCCACGCCCGCCGCCCGATGGCGCACGGCCGCCGTCAGCGTCGCCTCGCCCGGCTTGGCGTCCACGGCGGGGGTGACGGCCACCTCGACGCGCTTCGTCGTCCCCGCCGGGATACGGTCCACGGTCTGCGCGGGCGTGATCTGCCAGCCCGCAGGCGCGTTGAGGGAAACCTGTACCCCGGTGGCGTCCCGGCCGCCCGCCGTGACATCGACGGCGACCTTGCCGGGCGCGCCCGCGCCGAGCTCCTGCCCCGCCGGTACGGAGACGGACACGGCCGCGCCCGGAGTCCTGCCGCCGACCGCGCTGGTGTCCTCGAGCTCCAGCTCGAAGCCCCGGTCGGTGCGCAGAGACGGCGTCTTGACGTGCACCACGCCACCGCGGTCGTCCTGGTCGTACCACCAGCCCTGCGCGGCCCTCTCGTACGCGCCCTTCGAGCTCCGGCTCGGCAGCCCGCGGCCGTCGAGCTCCACCGTGCTCGGCGCGTCACCGGTGTGCACGCTGAAGTGGTACGGGCGTGTGGACTGCTTGCCCGTGAACTCGCCCTTGCTCGCACCGATCCGGACCCTCACGTCTCCGGCCCCGCTCCGCGGCGCGTCGACATCCGCGCGCTGGGTCGCGTACTTGCCGCCGCGGTGCTGACGGGTGACGCCGTCGTCCTCGTACAGCGTGAAGGACGACTTCCCCTGCGGGTAGATGTCCCAGGCGAGCGGGGATCCGGCGGTGCGGTCGGCGTACGAGCGGATGCCCGGCCACATCGGGACGGTGGCCCCGGCCTTCACGAACAGTGGCAGGGTGTCGAGCGGTGCGCTGTAGTTGTCGACGGTGACGGGACCTTCGTAACTCCGCCCGCTCCAGTAGTCGATCCACGTCCCCTTCGGGAGGTAGATCCCGTCGCGCTCGACGGCGTCCTGGTAGACGGGCGCGACCAGGAAGTCCTCGCCGCTCAGGAACTCGTACTTGGCCGCGTCCGTCGCCGCCTCGGGGTCGTCCGGGTACTCGAGCGCGAGCGGCCTGGCGAGCCCGACGCCCGTCCGGGTCGCCTCGTGCGCGTAGGAGTAGATGTACGGCAGCAGCGACTCGTGCAGCTTGAGGTAGTCGCGGTTGACGGAGGTGTACGGCTCTCCGTACCGGAAGGGCTGCTTATCGCTCGCCGCCCAGCCGTCCATCGTCATCGTGACCGGCAGGAACATCTTCCACTGCAGATCACGGGCGTACGTCTTGGGGCTGCCGCCGAAGATTCCGTCCACGTCGCCGGTCGTGTAGGCGAGTCCGGACATGCTCGCGCCGGCGTAGGTCGGGATCTGCCAGCGGATGTACTCCCAGCTGCCGGACTGGTCGCCGGACCACTGCACTCCGCATCGCTGCGCGCCCGACCAGCTCTCCGGCGCCCAGGTGAAGCCGCGGGCGTCGCTGTTCTCCTCGATCCCCTTGTACGCGTCCTTGCAGCCGTCGAGGGCGAACTTGTAGCCGTCGCCGACCCAGGCGACATCCAGTTTGGCGACGCGCTGTCCTGCCCTGACCTGCTCGGCGAGCTTGCCGATGCCGTCCTCGGTCCACAGGCCCATCTGCGTCTTGCGGTCCTGGAGCCCCTTGGCCGTTTCCGCCAGGTCCTCGTATCCGCACCCATAGCCGTCGTTGACGAGCATCCAGCCGTTGGGCATGTCGTTCTGCACATACCCGTCGGCGACCTTGAGGGCGTCGAGAGTGTGCCGCTCGCCCCGGTTGGCGTTGTGCAAGTAGCAGTCGGCGTCGCCGATCTCGAGACCGTAGACGGGTGGCAGGAAGGGCTTGCCGGTCAGCTTCGTGTACTGGCCGATGACGTCCTTGGCGCTGGGACCCGCGAAGTAGTAGGCGTCGAAGCGCTGTTCCTTGGCGGTGGCCGTCACCGGGTCGTTGAACGCGTATGTGTTGGGTGCGTACGTGTTGCGGTAGACGCCGTATCCCTCCGAGGAGAGGTAGAACGGCACGGAGTTGGGGTGCCCGCCGTCGTCCCAGTTGTAGTCGACGCCGACCTCGACGGTCTTGCCGCGGTGGGAGGTGTTGCCGCGGCCGTTCTGCATTCCGGCGCCGTAGTACTGCTCGGCCGTGCCACGGGCGAGGGTCTGGGTGGTCTTGTCCCGGCCCCAGGTCAGGCCCGTGGTCTCGGCCCAGAGCTGGGTGCCGTCGGCGCGGTGGAGGGCGAAGCGCAGGGGCGACTTGTAGGCGCGCAGGGTGACCTTGGAGGTGCCGAGTTCATAGCGGTCGCCCTTGTCGCTCCAGTGGGTGGCGGGCGGGGCGCCCTGGGGCAGGACGATGTCCTGGCCGGTGGGGTCGGTGAAGGTGCCGTCCGGGGCGAGTTCGATACGGAAGGTCTCGCCGGAGACGAAGCTGACGCGGGCGACGGCGTTGCCGGCCGTGAGCCGGTAGACGGGGCCGTCGTGCGCGAAGCCGGTGACGTCACCCACTGTCGTATCGGCGGGCTCGGCCTGCGCGCTGCCGGCAGGGCCGGTGACGGCGGCGAGCAACCCGATCAGGGCGGCAACGACCGCTGATCTGAACCGTTTTGGTGTCATGGCGTGTGTCTAACGCGTTGGCGCGTACACGACCATGGACTTATGTCCGGCCGCTCCTGGACTTATCGCGCGTCCCGGAGCGGCCGGAGGGTTAACCGGTGGGGTTCAGGTCCTAGAGCGCTACGCCCAGGAGGGCGTCGACGGCGCGGGACACCAGACCTGGCGCCCCCTCGTCCGTACCGCCGTCCGACTCCTGGAGCGCGGCCCAGCGGTCCACGGCGAGGAGCGCGGCGGGGGCGTCGAGGTCGTTCGCGAGGGCCTCGCGGATCTCCTCGACGAGGTCGTCGGCGGACGGCCCGTCGGGCCGGGAGACGGCCGCGCGCCAGCGCCCGAGGCGCTGCTGCGCCTCTTCGAGCACGGCGTCCGTCCACTCCCAGTCGGCCCGGTAGTGGTGCGAGAGCAGCGCGAGCCGGATCGCGGCGGGGTCCACGCCGTCGCGGCGCAGCTTGGACACGAAGACCAGGTTGCCCTTGGACTTGGACATCTTCTCGCCGTTGAGCGCGACCATGCCGGCGTGCACGTACGCCTTGGCGAAGGGGTACTCGCCGGTGAGCGCCTGGGCATGCGACGCCCCCATCTCGTGGTGCGGGAAGGTGAGATCGGATCCGCCGCCCTGCACGTCGAAGCCCATGCCGAGGTGATCCAGGGCGATGGCGACGCACTCGATGTGCCAGCCGGGCCGGCCGCGGCCGAGAGTGCCGCCGTCCCAACTCGGCTCGCCCTCGCGGGCGGACATCCACAGCATCGGGTCGAGCGGGTTCTTCTTGCCTGGCCGGTCGGGGTCGCCGCCGCGCTCGGCGGACAGCAGCCGCATGGCTTCGGCGTCGAGATTGGACACCTCCCCGAAGTGCGGATCGGCCTCCACGGAGAAGTACACGTCGCCCTCGAGCTCGTACGCGGCACCGGCGTCGCGGAGGCGCTCGACGAGCGGCACGATGCCGGGTATCGCCTCGACGGCGCCTATGTAGTGCTGTGGCGGGAGCATGCGCAGGGCGGTCATGTCCTCGCGGAACAGTGCGGTCTCCCGCTCGGCGAGCTCGGTCCAGTCGTGACCGTCGCGGATCGCCCGCTCGAGGAGGGGGTCGTCGACGTCGGTCACGTTCTGGACGTAGTGAACCTGCCGCTTGGTGTCGAGCCACACGCGCTGAACGAGGTCGAACGCGTTGTAGGTCGCCGCGTGACCCATGTGGGTCGCGTCGTACGGCGTGATGCCGCAGACGTAGATACGGGCGACGGGACCGGGGTCGAGGGTGATCGTCCCCTGGGTCGCGGTGTCGTGGATCTGGAGGTCGCGGCCCTCACCAGGCAGGGCGGGGACCTCAGAAGCGGGCCAGGCATACATGTCATGAGCCTAACCGGACGGGTGTTCCGCATACGAACCGGATCACTCGACTTGGCGGGATTCGGGGTCCTGGGGGTGCGGGGTCCTGTGTGGGCACCCGGTCTTGTCCGGTGCCCGTTGGGGTCTCACCTACCTCCCCCTGGGTTCGGGGGTCTTGCCCCCGGTTCGGGAAGGGCCGGGGTGGGGTGGGGGAAACACACCCCCCACCTCACACCGGCGGCCAGGGAATCGCCGGCCACTCCCCCGACGGCCCCGGATGCCGCCCCGACTCCCGCAGCGCGTCCACCCTGCCCCGCAGCGCCTCCACCTCCGCCGACGTCAGCAGTTCCGCCAGACGGGTGGTGAGCGGTGTGCCCTCGCCCAGGGCCGCGGCCAGCGTGGCGAGGGACTCCGCCGCCTCCGGCGGCAGGGACTCCCCCGCCCACCCCCACAGCAGCGTCCGCAGTTTGTCGTCCACGTTGAACGTGACCCCGTGGTCGATCGCGTACAGCGCCCCGTCCACCGTCGGCAGCAGATGCCCGCCCTTGCGGTCCCCGTTGTTGATCACCGCGTCCAGCACCGCGAGACGCCGCAGCCGTGCGTCGTCCGCGTGGACCAGCAGCGCCGTACGCCCCTCGCCCACCTCCGCGAAGCCGACCGCCTTCCAGCCCTCTCCTGGCTCCTCGTCCTCGACCAGGGCCAGCAGGGACGCCGACGGGTCCGCCTCGATCCAGAGCTGGACCATGCCCTCGCCGTACGGCCCGTCCCGCAGGACGGTCGGCGGGACGAGACTCCACCCCATCGCCTCACAGAGCTCGTACGCCGCCACCTCCCGCTGCGCGAGCGTCCCGTCCGGGAAGTCCCACAGCGGCCGTTCCCCGGCGACCGGCTTGTAGACGCAGTGGGCCTTTTCGCCCTCGTACGAGACGGAGCAGTACAGCACCGCGTTGGACGCCTCGCGGACCCGGCCGCGCACAGTGAGCTCACCCTTGGCAAGCAGGTCCACCGAGGTCACGCGCCCCGGCGGTATCCGTTCTGGCGCGGGCATACGTGTCCTTCCGGATCGAGCGGCAGGCTGCACAGCGGGCACGGCGGCCGGCCGGCGTTCACCACCTCCAGCGCGCGTTTGGCGAAGGCCCTGGCCTGCGATCCGGTCAGCCGTACGCGCAGCATCGGCGGACCGTTCTCCTCGTCCTGCAGCAGCCGCTCCTCGGCCTCTGCGAGGTCCTCCTCGGAGTCCGCGTCCAGCTCCACCAGCGCCTGCGCCTCGACGATCATGCGCTGTTCCTCGCCGTCCCAGGCCAGCGCCATCGTGCCGACCCGGAACTCCTCCTCGACCGGCGCGTCCAGCGGCGCGGTGTCCGCGACGTCTGCCGGCGCGACGGCCGGTACCGGCGCGTTGCCCCCGGTGCGGCGTACCACCTCGTCCAGCAGCTCGTCGATCCGCTCGGCGAGTGCGGCCACCTGGGTCTTCTCCAGGGCGACGCTGGTCACGCGCCCCAAGGCGGAAGCCTGCAGGAAGAACGTACGGCGTCCAGGCAGCCCGACCGTACCGGCCACGAAACGGTCCGGCGGGTCGTAGAGGAACACCTGACGGGACACGTTCTCTCTCCCTTGGGATCTGTCGGCACCGACGGGTGTCGGACGGACTCGGACGACTGTCGAGCGGGCGTACGGGTTTTCGGCCCGTCCACCCTACTGCGCGAAGCGATCACGGTGCGCCCGCGCCGCCTCCTACGACACCGGCCCCGCCACCACCGCTCTCACGCGGTGCCAGGGAGCCGAAGTCCCCGGTGTCACCGAGGCGCAGAAGGAACGGACGGGTGCGGGTGTAGCGGATCGCGGTGACGGAGCACGGCTCCACATGGATCCGCTGGAAGAGATCGAGATGCATGCCGAGCGCGTCCGCCACCAAGGACTTGATGATGTCGCCGTGCGAGCACATCACATACGCCGCGTCCTCGCCGTGCGCCGCGTCCACGCGCGCGTTCCAGTCGCGTACCGCGTCGACGGAACGCGCCTGCATCGCCCGCATCGACTCGCCGCCGGGGAACGTCGCGGCGGACGGATGCTGCTGCACGACCTCCATCAGCGGCTCGTCGGCGAGTTCCGCGAGCTTGCGCCCCGACCAGTCGCCGTAGTGGCACTCACCGATCCGCTCGTCGGTGTGCAGCTCAAGACCGGGCCGGGCGTCCAGCAGCGGCTGCAGGGTCTGTACGCAGCGCTCCAGCGGGCTCGCGACGGCGGCGGCGAGCGGCACCGCGGCAAGCCGCTCGGGCAGCGCGGCCGCCTGGGCAGCGCCGCGCTCGTCCAGGCAGACGCCCGGCGTCCAGCCCGCGAGCACCCCCGCGGTGTTGGCGGTGGAACGTCCGTGGCGTACGAGGATCAGCGTGGCCATGCCGATCAGCCTAGAGCGACCGACCCGCGGGGGTGCGTCCGGGCCGTGGACACGGAAGAATGCGCGCCGTGATCGTGGACTCTGCCATTTACCGCGACGGGCGCCGGACCGAGGGTCCGTCCGACCTCTCCGATGCCCTGGCCGAGGCACGGGCCACCGGCGACGCCTTTCTCTGGATCGGTCTCTACGAGCCGACCGAGAAGGAGTTCGACCACGTATCGGCGGAGTTCGCGCTGCATCCGCTGGCGGTTGAGGACGCACTCAACGCTCACCAGCGCCCCAAGCTCGAGGTCTACGACGACTCGCTGTTCGCGGTCCTCAAGCCGGTCGTCTACGACCAGAAGAGCGGCACCGTCACCACCGGCGAGCTGATGGTCTTCATCGGCGACTCGTTCGTGGTGACGGTCCGGCACGGGGAGGGCTCTCCGCTGCACGCCGTACGCGTACGTCTGGAGGCCGATCCGAAGGTGCTCAAGCACGGCCCGACGGCGGTGCTGTACGCGATCAGTGACGCGGTCGTCGACCACTACATCGACGTCGCCGCCGAGCTCCAGGTGGACCTGGAGGAGTTGGAGACCGAGGTCTTCGCACCCGTCGGCCGCGGCGCACGCAACAGCGCGGAGCGGATCTACACCTTCAAGCGGCAGGTGCTGGAGTTCCGCCGCGCCGCCGCACCGCTGTCCGCTCCGATGGCCCGTCTTGCGAGCGCGGCCGTTCCGTTCGTTCATGAGCACTCGCAGCCGTTCTTCCGGGACGTCAACGACCATCTGATGCGAGCGAACGAGCAGGTGGAGGGTCTCGACCGGCTGCTGTCGGACGTCCTGTCCGCCCATCTCGCGCAGATGGGCGTGCGGCAGAACGACGACTTGCGCAAGATCTCGGCGTGGGCGGCCATGATCGCGGTCCCCACGATGGTCGCGGGGATCTACGGAATGAACTTCGACCACATGCCGGAGCTGCGGTGGGTGTGGGCATACCCGGTTGTGCTGCTTCTGATGGCAGGGGCGGTATGGGGGCTGTTCCGGCAGTTCAAGCGCCGCGGCTGGCTGTAGGTCCCTCCGGCGCCCTCGCGGATTTGTCGGACACGGCCTAGAACGCGGGCGCGGGCGCGGCGGGTCCGTCGAGTGTGCCGCGGCGCTGCGGCATCTTCAGGCTGACCATCCCGTGCCAGCCGCCGAACCTCTCGTACGCGTACATGGCGTGGATGCCCGCGGCGAGCGCCGCGGACTTGGGCTTGGGCCAGTGCAGCAGACGCCCCATGTGGTCCATCACCGCGAGGCTCACATCGCGGTAGACCTTGATCTCGGCGAGTGCGCTCTCGCGCAGCACCCGCTGGATCGTCCGGCCGTGCCCAGCGGCAACGAGACGCAGCAACTCCTCGTGGCAGTACGACAGATGGTTGTCCTCGTCGTGGCAGATCATGGTGATCGCCCTGCCGAGTTCGGGGTGGTCGCCGAAGTGCTTCACCAGCATGTCCATCTGGTCGGCGGCCCGCTGTTCGGTGACCCTGCTGTGCGAGAGATAGACGACGATGTCCTCTTCGCTCAGCGGCTCGTCGCGGCGCAGCTTCTCGTGGGCGAGTCCGATGCCCTGCTTCTCGAGCAGCATCGTGTAGTCGGTCTCGGGCGGGACGGCGACCGGCTCGAGCCCACGCTTCTTGAGCAGGGCGTTGAAGAGCCGGCCGTGCTTGTCCTCGTCGGCGCCGTGCCGGGTGATTTTCGGCGCGAGGGCACGCATGCTCTCGGGCACGAGGGCGGCGATACGGCCGTTCTCCCAGCCGCCCTGGGTCTCGCCACTGGCCGCGATCGAGCAGAAGAGCTGGAAGGAGTCGTCGTCGTCGATTATTTCCTGGAAAAGACTTCGGGCCGAAAGCATCACTGCCACCTCCGTGAGAACGTCCCGCAAACGAGTCAAATGCGGTACGGGAGGCGAGGCAACAGGTGGGCCGGACAACTCCGCCGAACGGCTGACATCAAGGCTCGTACGGGGCGTAACCGGGGTGGGCCTTCGCGCGTTGTGCTGCGTGACGGCCGTGGCGGGGAAGACCCCCCGAGCCCCCACCACGGCCGCAGGCTTCCCCAGGTACTACGCGAGACCCGCGCGCTCCAGGGCATCGGTGCCGGCGCGCAGGGCTGTGAGCCGCTCGTCGAGCGTGAAGCCGGCCGGGGCGAGGGTCAGGGTCGTGACACCTGCAGCGGCGTACGCCTGCATCCGCTCGGCGATCCGCTCCACCGGGCCCAGCAGAGTTGTCTGGTCGATCAGCTGGTGCGGGACCGCCGCGGCCGCGCCCGGCTTGTCGCCGGAGAGGTACTTGTCCTGGATCTCGGCGGCTTCCTTCTCGTAACCCATGCGCTGCGCAAGCTGGTTGTAGAAGTTCTGCTTGCGGCTGCCCATGCCGCCGACGTACAGCGCGGTGTACGGACGGAACATGTCGGCCAGTCCGTTGACGTCGTCACCGACGGCGAGCGGCAGCGTCGGACAGACGTCGAAGCCCTCCATCGTCTTTCCCGCCTTCTCACGGCCCGCGCGCAGGTGCTTGATCGCGGTGTCCTCGAGGTGGTCGGCGGACGGGAAGATCAGCAGGGCGCCGTCCGCGATCTCGCCGGTCTGCTCCAGGTTCTTGGGGCCGATCGCGGCGATGTAGAGCGGGATGTGCTCGCGCTCCGGGTGGACGGTGAGCTTGATCGGCTTGCCCGGGCCGCCCGGCAGCGGGAGCGTCCAGTGCTCGCCCTCGTACGACAGCCGCTCGCGGGACATCGCCTTGCGGACGATCTCGACGTACTCACGGGTGCGGGAGAGCGGCTTGTCGAACTTGATGCCGTACCAGCCCTCGGAGACCTGCGGGCCCGAGACGCCGAGGCCGAGCCGGAAGCGGCCGCCGGAGAGGGAGTCGAGGGTGGCGGCCGTCATCGCGGTCATGGCGGGCTGACGGGCCGGGATCTGCATGATGGCGGAGCCGACGTCGATGCGCTCGGTCTGCGCGGCGACCCAGGTGAGCACGGTGGGGGCGTCGGAGCCGTACGCCTCGGCGGCCCAGCAGACGTCGTAGCCGAGCTGGTCGGCCTCCTTCGCGACGGCGAGGTTGTCGCCGTCCATCCCCGCGCCCCAGTAGCCGAGGTTGATGCCGAGCCGCATAACCGCTCCCTCTTACTGATCAGTAACGTCCCTGTTCCGGGGACTGTAGCGCGGGTTCGTACGATTCGTCAGGGGGGCGTTGTCCACAGGCTCTCTCGGGGTGGGCCCATGGCCAGTAATCTCAGCGCCCATGGAGCAGAGGCATCTCGGCCGTACCGGCCTGCGTGTGTCCCGGATCGGGCTCGGCACCCTCACCTGGGGCCGGGACACCGATGAGCATGATGCTGCCGACCAGCTGAAGGCGTTCTGGGAGGCGGGCGGGACGCTGGTGGACACCGCCGATGTGTACGGCGGCGGGGATTCCGAATATCTGCTGGGGCAGCTCGTCGAGCGGCTCGTACCTCGGCGCGATCTGGTCATCTCGACGAAGGCGGGCAGCGTGCCCGACCCGGACCGCCGCTTCGACGGTTCGCGTGGGCATCTGCTCGGGGCGCTGGACGACTCGCTGGGGCGGCTCGGGACGGACTACGTCGATCTGTGGCAGGTCCATGCCTTCGATCCGGGGACCCCGCTGGAGGAGACGCTCCAGGCGCTGGACATCGCGGTCAGCAGCGGGCGCGCACGGTACGCGGGGGTGTCGAACTTCTGCGGCTGGCAGCTGGCGAAGGCGGCGACCTGGCAGCTGGCCTCGCCGGGGATACGGACGCGGCTGGCGAGTACGCAGATGGAGTACTCACTGCTGCAGCGGGGAGTCGAGCGGGAGGTGCTGCCGGCGGCGCTCGATCTGGGGGTCGGCCTGCTGCCGTCGTCGCCGCTGGGTCGCGGAGTACTGACGGGCAAGTACCGGCATGCGACTCCGGCGGATTCGCGGGGCGCCTCGGAGCGGTTGGCGCCGTTCGTGGAGCCGTATCTCGACGAAGCGGCGAGCCGGATCGTGGACGCGGTGGCGACGGCGGCGGACGGGCTGGCGGCGACGGCGCTCCAGGTGGCGCTGGCGTGGGTGCGGGACCGGCCCGGAGTGGTGGCCCCGATCGTCGGCGCGCGCAACGCTCAGCAGCTCACGGCCGCATTGTCAGTGGAGGCGCTTAGTCTTCCTCACGAGATCTGCCAGGCGCTCGACGATGTGTCGGCGCCCGTGCACCGCTATCCCGACCAGGACTGGAGCACGCTGTGACTGTGCCTTCCCGGGGGACGCCCCCCGGATCCCCGGCGGAGGACCGCGCCCCCACGGACGAGGCCGCCGCCCCGGCACCGGGCACCGACGAGGTGGCTGCGCCCGCGAGCGCGGACGTCACCGATGACGGTTCGGCCGAAGGGGCGGGCGCTGACGCGGGTGGCGAGGCGGGTGGCGCCGTCGAGGCGGGTGGCACCGACAGGACAGAGCCGGAGAAGGCCGCCGAGCCGTCCGAGGCCGAGGCCGAGCTGATCGCGCAGCGGGAGCTGCGGGCCAAGATCGAGCAGCGGAAGGCCGAGAAGGACGCGCCCATCGAGAGCGGCACCAAGCTGAGCGGGACCGCCGCCGATCTGCTCGCGGCGGTACGGGCGGTGGAGAGCGGCGAGAAGTCCGGCACCGCCTTCTTCGACTCCCCCGCGCCCGCCCCCAGGCGCCCCGCTCCCGCGGCCGCCGAGCCCGTACGGCCCCGGGTTCCGCAGCCCGCACAGGCACCGCGGGCGACCGCGCCGGAGACCGTGACGACCGTGCGGGCGGTGCTCGCCGAGGGCGGGGCACCCGAGTCGCTGGCCGCACAGGTGGCGAGCGCGCTCGGGGAGCGGGCCGCGGACGCCCTGCGCGAGGACCCGTGGCGGCTGCTGTCCGTGCCCGGCGTCCGGCCGGAGCAGGCCGACGGCTTCGCGCGTGCGCTGCTCGGTGCGGAGTGCGGCCCGGGTGACGAACGCCGGGCGGCGGCTCTCGTCGGCTGGCAGCTGGAGCGCGCGGCGCTCCAGGGCCACACCGCACTGGAGTCCTCGTCCGTGCGCGCGGCGCTGGCCGAGCGGTCGGTGCCCGATCCGGACGAGGCACTGCAGCAGGCCATCGCCGAGGGCGCGGTGCTGGTGTTCCAGGACGGCGTCGAGGACGTCGAGCAGGCCGCGGACGGGGAGGACACCGAGGACTCCGAGCAGCAGGCAGTGCCGGTCCTGCTGGGGCTCGACCGGTACGCACTCGCCGAGGAGAGTCTCGCGGACGGTCTGGCGCGGCTGGCCAAGTCCGGTGCGGACGCCAGGTGGGAGGCGGCCGAGCCCACAGAGCTGGTCCGCGCGGTCGCCGCCAGTGGCCTGGTCGCGCATACGGGCGGTGAGGCGGCGCGCGCCGAGCCGGTCGCGCTCGCCGACGCCTCCGGCGCGCTCGGCCTGCGGGCGGTCGTCGCGGTCCACAGCGAGAACGGGAGCCGTCGGCTCGGCCCCGCGGCGGTCACCGTCGCCGGGCTGCTCTCCGGTGCCGAGGGCCCCGGCAGGGACGCGGACGGGGCGTTCGCACTCGACCTTCTCGTCGTGCTGGACGCACCGCAGTTGGACGTCGAGACCGCCGCGATGCTGGTGGAGTCGATGCCCGACAGCAGTCGGCTGGTGCTCAGCGGCGACCCGGGTGTGCTGTCCTCGGCGGGTGCGGGCCGGGTGTTCGCGGATGTGCTCGCCGCCCGGGTCTGCCCGCAGATCGCTTCGCGTACGCCGGACCCCGGCCCGATCGGTGAGCTGGTCTCGGGCATCGGCATCGGCGAGCTGAACCAGGTGGAGGCGCCGGGCAAGGAGGTCGTCATCGTCCCGGTCCGTGACGCGGGCGAGGCGGTCCACCGTACGGTGCAGCTCGTCGCGGACTCGGTGCCGCGGGCGATCGGCGTGCCGACCGAGGAGACCCAGGTGATCGCCGTGGGACACGGCGGCTCCGCGGGGACCCGGGCGCTCAACGCCGCGCTCAAGCAGCGGCTGAATCCCGGGCCCGGCCGGTTCGGCGGCTTCGACCCGGGCGACCGGGTCGCCTACGCACCCGCCCCCGGCCGGACCCTGAGCGGCACGGTCGTCTCGGCGGACGGGGAGGGCCTGCACCTGGACTGCGAGGGCACGCCCGCCGTCGTACCGAAGGAGCGGGTCGAGTCGGCGGTGCGCCACGGCTGGGCGCTGACCGCGCACCAGGCGGCCGGGATGCGCTGGCCCGCGGCGGTCGTGGTGCTGCCGGGGGACGCGGCCCAGGCGCTGAGCCGGCCGTGGGTCTACACCGCGTTCAGCCGCGGCGAACGGCATCTGTCCGTGGTGCACGGAGCGGATCAGGCGCTGCAGCGCGCGGTCGCCGAGGTACCGGCCCAGGACCGCACCACGCGGCTGCGGCCCCTGCTCGAAGGGCTCCTCGCGCCGACGACGTAGGAGGGCCTGCCGATGACCGCACGGCGCGGCCGCCCTCCTTACCGGTGGGCGGCCGCGCCGTGCGGGACAAGCGGCGTCAGGACTCCGCTTCGTCCAGGTCCTCGCCCAGCTCGTCCTCGTCGAAGACCGAACTGACGTCGAAGCGGCAGACGACCCGCTGCGGATCCGCCTGATCGAAGGGCGTACTCAGCCACTCGCCCGGTTCCGGAAGGTCGTCCGAGGCCGACACCCACAGCGTCGAGTCGCCCTCCTCCAGACCGAACTCCTTGTGCCGGGAGGCGATTTCGTCCGGTTCGAACTCGCCGAAGAGCACGCCGAGCGCCGCATGCACGCTCGCGCCCACCACCGGGGCGTTCTCCGACCGGTCGTCATCGGGATCCAGATCTGCGATGCGCTGTGCCTGTGCCAGCAGCCGCTGCGGCTCCACCACCGCGTAGTCCCGGCGGATCAGCACGCTGAGCGAGTTCGGCTCCTCGGGACCCGCGTACGGCGGCAGTGAATCGTCCGCGCCCGGGATCTCGAAAGGAGTCACCTCGTCGTAGCGGTCGTAGAGCCGCTCGTCGTACGCCTCCGCCGCCGCGGCAAGGATGTTGAACGCGTCATAAACGGCCGGGTCGTCCTCGCCCGTGCGGTGTTCGACCGCCTCGAGGTGACGGTCCAGTGCGGCTTTGACCGCCTCGGCGGCGGCACGTACCTCGGCAGCGGTGGGCTGCGCAGCATCAGACATAGTGCAGACGCTATCCGTACCTGGGCTCTGCCCGCACAATAGATGCGATGCCGGAATACGAATTTGTCGACGTGTACGTGCCGCGCGGGGTCTCCCGCAAGGAAGCGACCCGTCTGCTGACCGAACATGCCGAGTACGGACACTGGGAGTTGGACCGACTGAGTCTGCACCGGGACGGCAGCCGCAGGGTGCGGCTGCGCCGGCGCATCATCCGTCAGGTGCGCGCCACCTGGTGAGCGAGTGAGACGGAGCGGGCCCGCATGCGCGGGGCCCGCTCCGTTTTGTACTGATTCCTACCGATGTGGCTGCGCACCTACGCGGAGGCGCGAGCCCGCCGGTACAGCACCGCTCCCGCGAGCAGCAGCCCCGCACCCGCCGGGACGAGCATGTCGAGCGGACCGGTGCCGGTCTGCGCGAGCTGCTCGGCACCCTTGGGCTGGGTGATGGACTGCGCGCCGGGGGTGTTCGGCTCGTACGGAGTGACCGGCACCTCCGGCGCACCCGGCCCACCAGGGGTCCCGGGTCCACCAGGGGTTCCCGGCCCGCCAGGGGTTCCCGGCCCGCCAGGGGTCCCAGGCCCGCCGGGATTGCCCGGCTCTCCGGGGTTGCCGGGGTTGCCTGGATTACTCGGATTTCCGGGCTCCCCCGGGTGACCCGGATTGCCCGGGTTTCCGGGCGGGGTGTCGCCCGTGTCGTTGCCGCAGTCGTTGCCCATGGCGGCGTTGCCGAGGCCGCCGATGGTGACGGCGTTCCCGCAGACGTTCACGGGAACGTCGACCGGCGCCTGGACATGGTTGCCCGAGCCGACGCCGGGAGAATTGCTGGTTCCCCCGCCCGCCTGGGACCCGCCGGCGTGAGAGCCACCCCCGGGCCCGGACCCGGAGGACTCGTTGGCGCAGCGATTGCCGCCGACGGGGTTGAGCAGCGCGACGACATTCACGGTGTTCCCGCACACGTTGACGGGGACGTCCACCGGAGCCTGGACCGAGTTTCCGGACAGTACGCCCGGTGAATTCGACGCGCTTCCGTTTGCCCCCGCATCCGCGTGCGCATAACCGCCGCCGAGAGCGAGTACGCCGCCCGCGGCCGCCATGGTGATCAGGCCCTTGCGAGTGACCTGTCGCATAGGTTGATTCCCGCCTTCCAGCTTCAGGAATACCCCCGGACTTCGGTGCCCGGGGTGGAATGCCCGGGCGGTCCCGGTGTGCATGGCGCGCACTCCGGGACCGCCCGGGTTCAAACCCAAACCCTTACGGGCCGAGTCACAACGTCAGTAGTTGACGCAGGTGTTGCCGAAGGCGGGGTTCAGCAGCCCGATCACCGAGACCGTGTTGCCGCACACATTCACCGGCACGTGGATGGGCGCCTGAATGACGTTGCCGGAGAGCACACCGGGAGAGTGAACAGCAGCACCCTGGGCACCCGCGTCGGCCATGGCCACGCCCGCACCCGCGAGCACCAGACCACCGGTGACAGCCGCAGCAGCGACGACCTTCTTGATCATTATTCCTCCTTGTTGGCAATGCGATCCCAGCCGTGGACCGCACCACCTGTAACGAGGAGGAAGCAGGGGGGCTACGCGCCCAGTGTTCTTTTCACTCTTTTCAGTCAACTGCGTACAGGCTGGCGATTATTGGAGTTTCGTCTCAGCAGATTTCACTCCCGACGGTTCAGCACTGGTCCAGGAATCGGTCAAGCACCCGCACACCGAACGTCAGGCCCTCCACCGGCACCCGCTCGTCCACCCCGTGGAACATGCCCGCGAAGTCCAGCTCCGGCGGCAGCTTGAGCGGCGCGAAGCCGAAGCAGCGGATGCCGAGATCGTCGAAGGACTTGGCGTCGGTGCCGCCGGAGAGCATGTACGGAACGGCCCGGGCGATCGGGTCCTCGGCCTTGAGCGCGACCTGCATCGCGTCGACGAGAGCGCCGTCGAAGCTGGTCTCCAGCGCCTTGTCGCCGTGCACGTCCTCCCGCTTGACCCGGGGGCCGAGCAGCCGGTCGAGGTCGGCCAGGAACTCCTGCTCGTACCCCGGCAGGAAGCGTCCGTCGACATGGGCGGTCGCCTGCCCCGGGATGACGTTCACCTTGTAGCCGGCGCCGAGCATCGTGGGGGCGGCGGAGTTGCGGAGGGTGGCGCCGACCATCTTCGCGATACCGCCGAGCTTGGCGAGCGTCGCCTCCATGTCCTCCGGGTCGAGCGGAGTGCCGAGCGCGTCGGAGAGCTCATCCAGGAAGGACCGTACGGTCTTGGTCATCCTGACCGGCCAGGTGTGCCGGCCGAGCCGGCCGACGGCCTCGCAGAGCTCGGTGATGGCGTTGTCGTTGTTGGTCATCGACCCGTGCCCGGCGGTGCCGTCCACGGTGAGGCGCATCCAGTGCATGCCCTTCTGGGCCGTCTCGACGAGATACAGCCGCAGTTTCTCGTTGACGGTGAAGGAGAAGCCGCCGACCTCGCCGATCGCCTCCGTCACGCCCTCGAAGAGATCCGGGTGCTTGTCGACCAAGTGCCGTGCCCCGTAGGTGCCGCCGGCCTCCTCGTCGGCGAGGAAGGCCAGGACGATGTCGCGCGGGGGCTTGCGGCCGGTGCGCAGCCGGTCACGTACGACCGCGAGTGTCATCGCGTCCATGTCCTTCATGTCGACCGCGCCGCGGCCCCAGACACAGCCGTCCGCGATCTCGCCGGAGAAGGGGTGATGCGTCCAGTCGTCGGCGTTCGCCGGTACGACATCGGTGTGGCCGTGGATGAGCAGCGCCGGCCTGGAGGGGTCCTCGCCCTCGATCCGGGCCACTGTGGAGGCGCGGCCCTTGTGGGACTCGAAGATCTGCGGCTCGAGCCCGACCTCGGCGAGCTTCTCCGCGATGTACTCCGCGGCGGCCCGCTCTCCCGGGCCCGAGTGGTCGCCGTAGTTGCTCGTATCGATCCGGATCAGCTCACGGCAGAGGTCGACGACCTCGTCCTCACCCGAGACGGGCCTGGTCTTGTCAGCCCTGTTCGACTCGCTCACGCTGATTCCTCCCACTGTCGCTGCTGGTGGTTCCCCCTCATCCTCCCGCGCTGGGCCCGGTACCCCAAGGGCGACTGTCCGCCGCCATGCGGCCGTCTCACCGGACCGGGGCGTGATCGAGCACAGTCGAATGTTTGCTATGGTTTTCCACGTCGGAACGGCCCATGGCCGGGAGACAGACACCTTGTCCGGGTGGCGGAATGGCAGACGCGCTAGCTTGAGGTGCTAGTGCCCTTTATCGGGCGTGGGGGTTCAAGTCCCCCCTCGGACACCAGCAAGATCCCCACGGATTCCCGTGGGGATCTTTTCGTTGGGCGAACGTCGCTGGGCATAGGGTCACGTCGGTGAGACGCAGACACCACGCCCCGCCGGCGCCGCTCCCCCAGCGCCACGGGATCGACCCGGTGCGGCTGCGGCTGCCCGCCGATCCGGACGGGCTCTGGGAGACGGTGGGCGACCATCTCCTGTGGCGGTACGCCGACGCCATCGGGGCCGGGACGGTCGAGGCGATGTTCCGGGAGGGGCGCATCGTCGGCACGGACGGTCCGGTCGCCGCCGACGAGCCGTACACCGCGGGCCGGTTTCTCTGGTTCCACCGGGACTTCGCCGCCGAGGAGCGCGTCCCGTTCGAGATCGGGATCGTCCACCGCGACGAGCGGCTCGTGATCGCCGACAAGCCCCACTTCCTCGCGACCACTCCGCGCGGCCGGCACATCACCGAGACGGCTGTCGCCCGGCTGCGCCGCGATCTGGAGCTGCCGGAGCTGCAGCCCGCACACCGGCTCGACCGGCTGACGGCGGGGCTTGTGCTCTTTGCCGTGAGGCCCGGGGACCGCGGCGCGTACCAGACGCTGTTCCGGGACCGGCAGGTGCGCAAGGAGTACGAGGCGGTGGCGCCGTACGACCCCGCGGTGGCGCTGCCTCGTACCGTACGCAGCCGCATCGAGAAGGAGCGCGGCGTGCTGGCCGCCCGCGAGGTGGCGGGCGAGCCGAACAGCGAGAGCCGGATCGAGCTGGTGGAGCATCGCGGCGGGCTCGGCCGGTACCGGCTGCTGCCGGCCACCGGCCGTACCCATCAGTTGCGGGTCCATATGAACAGCCTGGGGCTGCCGATCCTGGACGACCCGCTCTATCCGCTCGTCCTGGAGGCCGAGCCCGACGACTACGCCCGTCCCCTGCAACTCCTGGCGAGGGTGCTGGAGTTCACCGACCCGGTGACGGGAGAGCCGTACCGCTTCGAGAGTCGGCTGCGGCTGACTCAGTGGCCACGTTGAATCCATTCCTGCAGGTGGTCAGACTCGTCGCCGATTGTGGTCGGGTCGCCGTGGCCGGTGCGCACCACCGTCCGCGGCGGCAGCGTGAGCAGCCGGCCGCGGATCGAGTCGATGATCGTCGGGAAGTGCGAGAAGGACCGGCCGGTGGCACCGGGGCCGCCCTGGAAGAGCGTGTCGCCGGTGAAGACCGTGGACAGCTCGGGGGCGTGGAGGCAGACGGCGCCGGGGGCGTGGCCGGGGGTGTGGAGCACGCGCAGCCGGGTGCCGGCCACCTCCAGCTCCTGGCCGTCGGCCAGTTCGCCGTCGGGGGCGCGCCCGGGGTGCGTCTGCTTCCACAGCGGCAGGTCGTCGGGGTGCAGCAGGATGGGCGCGCCGGTGGCCGCGGCGAGCGCGGGGGCGGCGTCGATGTGGTCGTTGTGGGCGTGGGTGCAGACGATGGCGCGCAGCGTACGGCCGTCCAGTGCGGCCTCGATGGCTTGGGCGTCGTGGGCTGCGTCGATGACGATCGCCTCCCGCTCGTCGCCGACGATCCAGACGTTGTTGTCGACGTCCCAGGTGCCGCCGTCGAGCGAGAAGGTGCCGGAGGTGACCAGGTGGTCAATCCTGCAGTTTCGGGGGTTCATCAGAGCTGCACCACCGAACGCAGTACGTCGCCCTCGTGCATCCGGGCGAAGGCCTTCTCGATGTCGCCGAGTCCGATGGTCTCGGTGACGAACGCGCCCAGGTCGATGCGGCCCTGCTGGTGGAGGTCGATGAGCATCGGGAAGTCGCGGGGCGGCAGACAGTCGCCGTACCAGGAGGACTTGAGGGCACCGCCGCGGCCGAAGACGTCGAGGAGCGGCAGTTCCAGCTTCATCTCGGGGGTCGGAACGCCGACGAGGACGACCGTGCCGGCCAGGTCCCGGGCGTAGAAGGCCTGTTCGTACGTTTCGGGGCGGCCGACCGCCTCGATGACGACGTCCGCGCCGAAGCCTCCGGTGAGTTCGCGGATCGCCTCGACGGGGTCGGTGGAGCGGGAGTTGACGGTGTGCGTCGCACCCATCGCCTTCGCCGTCTCGAGCTTGCGGTCGTCGATGTCGACGGCGATGATCCGGGCCGCGCCCGCCAGGCGTGCGCCGACAACGGCGGCGTCACCGACGCCGCCGCAGCCGATGACGGCGACCGAGTCGCCGCGGCCGACCTGGCCGGTGTTGATGGCGGCGCCGATGCCGGCCATCACTCCGCAGCCCAGCAGGCCCGCGACGGCCGGGGAGACCGCCGGGTCGACCTTGGTGCACTGGCCGGCCGCGACCAGGGTCTTCTCGGCGAAGGCTCCGATGCCGAGTGCCGGGGAGAGCTCGGTGCCGTCGGTGAGGGTCATCTTCTGCCGGGCGTTGTGGGTGTCGAAGCAGTACTGCGGGCGGCCCCGCCGACAGGCACGACAACGGCCGCACACAGCACGCCAGTTGAGTACGACGAAGTCGCCGGGAGCGACATCCGTGACGCCGTCGCCGACCGACTCCACCACGCCCGCGGCCTCATGGCCGAGGAGGAAGGGGAAGTCGTCGTTGATCCCGCCCTGCTTGTAGTGCAGATCGGTGTGGCAGACCCCGCACGCCTGCACCTGCACCACGGCCTCACCGGGGCCGGGATCGGGGACGATGATCGTCTCGATCCGTACCGGCTCGTTCCTGCCGGGCGCGATCACGCCTTGCACCTGCTGCGACATCGAGAACCTGCCCTTCTTCGCACGTAAACCGACCACCACTATGGACTGTCACGGCGACTGACGGCGACGGGAACGGCCCTCTCCCGCGGGGGCCGTTGCCGCGGCCGCGGGACCTCTCAGGGCGCCAGCACATCCAGTTCGGCCAGCGCGCCGACGGTGATCTGGCGGGTGATCTCCTCGGCCCGGGCGGCGTCGCCCTCGCGGACCGCCTCGGCCACCTGGACATGCAGGGTCACGGCCGCCGGATCGGGGTCGTCGAACATGACCTGATGGTGGGTCCGGCCTGCGAGGACCTCGGCGACCACATCGCCGAGCCGCGCGAACATCTCGTTGCCGGAGGCGTTGAGCACCACGCGGTGGAAGGCGCTGTCGTGCTCCAGATACCCCTCGACCTGGTGTCCGCGCGAGGTGGCGACCATGCCCAGCGCGCACTCGGTGAGCTCGGCGCACTGCTCAGGTGTGGCGTTGCGGGCGGCGAGCCCCGCCGCCACCGGCTCGATGGCCGAGCGCAGCACGGTCAGTGAGCGCAGCTGGCGCGGGCGGTCGGTGCCGGCCAGTCGCCAGCGGATGACGCGCGGGTCGTAGACGTTCCACTCCTCGGCGGGGCGCACGGTCACGCCGACCCGGCGCCGGGACGCCACCAGGTGCATCGACTCCAGGACCCTGACCACTTCGCGTACGACGGTGCGCGAGACGTCGAAGCGCTGCGCCACTTCGTCGGTGCGCAGGACGCTGCCCTGCGGATACTCGCCGGCCGTGATCGCGAGGCCGAGGGTGTCCAGAACGTGGGTGTGGAGCCCCGGGCCTTCTGTGGTCATGCGACAAGACTACGGGCCACGGTTCGACAACGAAAAGTATGACGTTTATGTCTCAACATCTTGAATACGTCATACCTAATGGGTTTCAGTAGCGCGACGGACCGATGTCGACGAAGACAGCGCAGACAGCGAGGCACGTAATGAGCACCCCCCACGTCGTCGTGGTGATGGGCGTGGCAGGGACCGGCAAGACCACGATCGGCCCCCTGCTCGCCGACACCCTGGGCGTCCCGTACGCCGAGGGAGACGTTTTCCATCCCCCGGCGAACATCGCCAGGATGTCCGCCGGCATCCCGCTGGACGACGCGGACCGGCTGCCCTGGCTCGATGCCATAGGGCAGTGGGCGCACGGCCGGGCGGGCCTCGGCGGAGTGGTCGCCTGCTCCGCGCTCAAGCGGGTCTACCGCGACCGGCTCCGGGCCGCGGCGCCGGATGCCGTCTTCCTCCACCTCACCGGCGACCGGGCGCTCATCGAACAGCGGATGTCCGAGCGCAAGGGGCACTTCATGCCCGCCGCGCTGCTGGACTCGCAGTTCGCCACGCTTCAGCCGCTGGGAAGCGACGAGGCGGGCGTCGCCGTCGACGTGTCCGGCACCCCCGAAGAAATCATCGAACGGGCCGTCGCCTCGCTGCGCCGGCTCGAGAGCTGAGGAATCGCCACCGTGACCAGTCTCAGCGTCGGGACGCCGGCAGCGGACGCCACCGAAACGATCACTCTCCGTGACCGGTCTCGGCTTCGTCCTGCTGCTGTCACTCGTCCTCCAGCCACAGCGGGTGTTCCCGCTTCGCCCAATGGCGCTCGACCGACCCGGTACGCATCCCCCTGCGTGACTCCGGGTCGGCGAGCGCCATTGCGATGTGCCCAGCGAGCACGATGCCGACGGCCAGCGACAGCCAGTCGTGGATGAAGGTCGCGCTCGTCCGCCACACGATCGGGGCGAGCGAGGTGAACCACATCAGCAGCCCGGTGCCGAGCATCAGCAGCACGGCGCCGGCGATCCACGCCGCGTAGACCTTCTGCCCGGCGTTGAACTTGCCAGCCGGACGGGACTCGGCACGATGGTCGCGCCGCCGGGCCGCGCGCAGCCAGGTGCGGTCGTGCGGCCCGAAGCGGTTGAGCCGGCGCAGATCCTTGCGGAAGGCGCGCGAGGCGAGACCGAGCAGGAAAGGCGCGGGGAGCAGGATCCCCGACCACTCGTGGACGGTGACCACGAGATGGCGGCGGCCGACGAGTTCGGCGATCTGGGGTACGTAGAGCGCGGCCGCCGTCGCCACGCACAGCAGCATCAACCCGGCGGTCGTACGGTGCACCCAGCGCTCGGCACGGCTGAACCGCCGTACCCGCGCGGGCCGTTCAGACGGTGGGGGTGTCACTGCGGCCATTGGACCGGCCGACCCAGGCGTCGACGTCATATCCCCGCTCCTCCCAGTAACCGGGCTGTACGTCGGAGGTGACGGAGATCCCGGAGAGCCATTTCGCCGACTTGTAGAAGTACATGGGCGCGACATAGAGCCGGACCGGACCGCCGTGGGAGTGAGTGACCGGCTTGTCCTGCATCTGCAGGCAGACCAGCACATCGTCGCGGCGGGCCTGCGGGAGGGTGAGACTCTCGCTGTACGTGCCGTCGAAGCAGGTGAAACGGATCGCCTTGGCTCCCGGGCGTACGCCTGCGGCGTCCAGCAGCAACGAGAGCTTGACGCCGGCGAAGGGGGTGGAGGGAACCCGCCAGCCGGTGACGCACTGGACGTCCCGCACGACGCGGGTCTGCGGCAGCCTGCGCAGGGCGTCGAGGGTGTACGTCGCCGGGCGGTCGACCAGTCCGTCCACCTTCAGCCGGTAGTTCTGCTCGTTCTTGTGCGGTACGGAGGAGGCGACCGAGTAGTAGCGGAAGCCGCCGCCGTTGGGCAGCAGCCCGGTCAGACCGGTCGGGTCGCTGCCGGCGGCCGAGCCGAGGAAGGATTCGAGGCCGCGCTGCAGATAAGGCGCGGCGGCGAAGCCGGCCGCGCCGAGCCCGAGCATGGAGAGCACCAGACGGCGGCCGACGGGCACGCCCTCCGTATCGGAGTGGTGTGAGGTCACCCATCGATTCGAACACTCCGGGCTCCGAGAAGCCAGGAGAAGCGGGGGCACGTCAGACTTCCGTCACACTCGGCGCATGAAGAACCGTGACTCGGAGGACCGTGAACAGCTGAAGCCGTTCCTGCTGGCCTTTCCCGGGCCGCTGCGCGACCAGCTGGTGGCCGCAGTGCTGTCCGGCCGGAAGGTCTCGACGACCGGGCTCCTCGCGGAGTACGAGGCGGAGAACGAGGAGCTGCCGCCGGTCGGCGAACGGTCGGCGCTGATCGACTCGGAGGGCCGCGAGGTGGCGGTGATCGAGCTGACGGAGGTGCGGGTACTGCGGCTCGGCGAGGTCGATCTGCAGCACGCGCTGGACGAGGGCGAGGGGTACGGGTCGGTGGCGGAGTGGCGGGCGGCGCATGAGCGGTTCTGGCAGGGGGAGGAGATGCGGGAGGCGCTGGGGGACGGGGGGTTCGTGGTGGACGACGAGACGTGGGTGGTGGCGGAGCGGTTCCGCGTGTTGCGGTGACCGGGGGGCGTTCCCCTACTGGATACTCCAGCCTCGCCTGCGATTGAGGCGCGGGGTCCGGGGCAGAGCCCCGGCTACGCCACCGCCCTCGCCGCCGCGCGCCCCGCCGCCCGGCCCGAGAAGATGCAGCCTCCCAGGAACGTGCCCTCCAGCGAGCGGTAGCCGTGCACCCCGCCGCCGCCGAATCCGGCGGCCTCGCCCGCCGCGTACAGACCCGCCAGCGGCTCGCCGTCATCGCCGAGTACCCGCGAGGACAGGTCGGTCTCCAGACCGCCGAGCGACTTGCGGGTGAGGATGTTCAGCCGGACGGCGATCAGCGGGCCCGCCTTCGGGTCGAGGATGCGGTGCGGCGCCGCCGTGCGGATGAGCTTGTCGCCGAGGTACTTGCGCGCCCCGCGGATCGCCGTCACCTGGAGGTCCTTTGTGAACGGGTTCTTGATCTCCCGGTCCCGCGCGGTGATCTCGCGCCGCAGTTCCGCCTCGTCGATCAGCGCCTCCTTGGTGAGCGCGTTCATGCCCCGTACGAGCGCCGAAAGGTCGTTCTCGACGACGAAGTCGACTCCGTTGTCCATGAAGGCCTTCACCGGGCCCGGCACATCCGCCCGCGCGCGCCCGATGACGTCGCGGACCGACTTGCCCGTCAGGTCCGGGTTCTGCTCGGAGCCCGACAGCGCGAACTCCTTGCCGATGATCTTCTGGTCGAGCACGAACCAGGTGTAGTCGTGGCCGGACTTCATGATGTGCTCGAGCGTGCCCAGGGTGTCGAAGCCGGGGAAGAGGGGGACGGGCAGCCGCTTGCCGCGCGCGTCCAGCCAGAGCGAGGACGGCCCCGGCAGGATCCGGATGCCGTGCTTGGCCCAGATCGGGTTCCAGTTCTCGATGCCCTCGGTGTAGTGCCACATACGGTCGCCGTTGATGCGGCTCGCGCCCGCGCGCTCCGCGATGCCGAGCATCAGCCCGTCGACGTGCGCGGGGACGCCGGAGAGCATCTTCGCGGGCGGGGTGCCCAGCCGCTCGGGCCACTGGGCGCGTACGAGGTCGTGGTTGCCGCCGATGCCGCCCGAGGTGACGATCACCGCCTGCGCCCGGAACTCGAAGGCCCCCGCCACCTCGCGGCTGCTCGCGGTGCCGCGCTCGGCGTCGGAGGCTTCGAGTACCTCGCCGCTCACGGTGTCCAGCGCGCCCGCGCTGCCGGTCAGCCCGGTGACGCGGTGGCGGAACCTCAGCTGGACGAGGCCGCGGGCGACGCCCTCACGGACCCGCCGCTCGAAGGGGGCGACGACGCCGGGGCCCGTCCCCCAGGTGATGTGGAAGCGCGGTACGGAGTTGCCGTGCCCGGTGGCGTCGTAGCCGCCGCGCTCGGCCCAGCCGACGACCGGGAAGAACCGCATGCCCTGGGCGTGCAGCCAGGACCGCTTCTCGCCGGCGGCGAAGTCGACGTACGCCTCGGCCCACTTGCGCGGCCACCGGTCCTCGTCACGGTCGAAGCCGGCCGTGCCGAGCCAGTCCTGGTACGCCAGCTCCCGGCTGTCCTTGATCCGCATCCGGCGCTGCTCGGGCGAGTCGACGAAGAACAGCCCGCCGAAGGACCAGTGCGCCTGCCCGCCGATCGACTGCTCGGGCTCCTGGTCGAGCAGGATGACCTTGCGCCCGGCATCGACGAGCTCCGCGGTGGCCACCAGGCCCGCGAGCCCTGCCCCGATCACGATCACATCAGCGTCGTACGCCATGGGTTCCATCCTTGTCGGGGAGCCGGACTGCGATGGCTCTGATCTTCGGTACGGGCCAGTAACTCGTCAAGGTGTCGGCGGAGCGCGGCTGTCCGACCCGGTGATTGGATGGGGTCATGACCCCCGCTGACGAAATCCTGGACATCGTCGACGAGAACGACGAGGTGATCGGCCAGGCCCCGCGCGGCGAGGCGTACGCGCGCGGGATGCGCCACCGCTGCGCGTTCATCCTCGTCAGGAACGCGGAGGGCCGGATCTTCGTCCACCGGCGGACCTCGACGAAGCTGGTCTTCCCTTCGCTGTACGACATGTTCGTGGGCGGAGTCGTCGGCACGGGCGAGTCGTACGACGCCGCGGCGCTGCGCGAGGCGGAGGAGGAGCTCGGGGTCTCCGGACTCCCCCGGCCCGTGCCGCTGTTCAAGTTCCTCTACGACAACGGCGAGCACAGCTGGTGGTCGGCGGTGTACGAGGTCCGCTGCGAGCTGCCGGTACACCCTCAGGCGGAGGAGGTCGCCTGGCACGACTTCCTCCCCGAGGAAGAACTCGAACGGCGGCTCGGCGAGTGGGAGTGGGTGCCGGACGGCCTGGCGGCGTGGCAGCGGCTGCGGGAGTCGGGCCTGTGAGCGACTTCGTGCGGAGCCTGCGGCTGTGGTTCGCGCCCCAGCGTGTGAGCGAGGAGGGCGAGACCCCCGACTACCGGTTCTCGCTCGCCAATGAGCGGACCTTCCTCGCCTGGCTCCGTACGGCTCTCGCGCTCATCGGCGGCGGCTTCGCCGTCGACCAGTTCCTGCCCGATCTGGCCTGGGGAGTACGCGCCGGAATGGCGCTGGGGCTGCTCGGCGCCGGGGTGCTGTGTGCGTTGCGGGCGGTCAATCACTGGGTGCGCTGCGAGCGGGCGATGCGGCGCGGCGAGGACCTGCCCGTCTCCCGGTTCCCGACCGTGCTGAGCCTGGTGGTCGCGGTCGTCGCGGTGGCCATGGTGGTCGTCGTGCTCTTCGGCTGGGAAGGGCGTTGAACACGGACGCCGTTGCCCCGGAGCGCGATCCGGGGCTGCAGCCCGAGCGGACCCGGCTGGCCTGGCGCAGGACGACGCTGGCGTTCACCGTGGCGGCGGTGCTGGCGGCCAGGCAGGTGGCGGGCGGCGATCTGAGCGCGGCCGGGTTTGTCGCGGTGGCGTGCAGTGCGCTGGTGTGGCTGGGGTTTCTGCGCGTCGCCCACCGGCGGGTGCTGGCTCTGGGCAGCGGGCCGAGGCCTCCGGCGATGTCGGTGCCCGCCGCGCTGGCCGCCGTGGCCTGCACGGTTGCCCTGGCAGGGTTCGCCGTGGCGATGGTGGTCTGACGGAGAGGGGCCTGGCGGTCCGTGGGGTCATCGTGTTCTTCCCGGGCGTGGCACAGAGCCTGGAAGGGTGCGGAGCCGGTCTCGAGGACTAGCCTGCGAGGGACAGAAGGCCACGAATCACACCAAAGGTGAGCCTCATGACCGTTCTCCACCACGAGCACCCCACGCACGAGCACACGCACGGCCCGGCCTGCGGACATACCGAAGTCCGGCACGGCGACCACGTCGACTACGCGCACGACGGCCACCTCCACAAGGAGCACTCCGGGCACTGGGACGAGTGCGAGCCGGGCGAGCACATCGCGCACAGCGGTCACGTCCACGATCACGGCCCCGGCTGCGGGCACCCCGCCGTGCAGCACGGCGACCACCAGGACTACGTCCACGAGGGACACCGGCACGCCGAGCACGACGGGCACTGGGACGACCACTGAGCACGGTCCTCGCCCACGGGGCCCGGGCCCCGGCTTCCCCGGCGCCATCTCCAACTGGCAGTCTCCTACTGACCAGTTCGGCCTTTACTCGGGGAGCTCTGTTGTCCGCCACGGATCCGTACACCGTCCGGCTCACGCCTGAAGCGCACGCCTACGTCCAGCCGGACGGCGGCTGGTGCCTGAACAACGCGGGATTCATCAGCGACGGGGAATCGACCATCCTCATCGACACCGCGGCCACCGAACGGCGGGCACGGGCGCTGCGCGAGGCGGTCCTGGCGAGCGGCGTCCCGCTCCCCCGTACCGTCGTCAATACGCACCACCACGGCGATCACACGTACGGCAATGGCGTCTTCCTGCCAGAGGCCATGGTGATCGGGCACGACTCCTGCCGCAGCGAGGTGCTCGCGGCCGGCCATCAGCTCCATCTGATGTGGCCGCAGACCGACTTCGGCGACATCAGGATCACCGCGCCGACCGTGACGTACAACGACCGTCTCACCGTCCACGTGGGAGACATCGAGGTACGGCTCATCCACCCCGGCGTCGCGCACACCATCGGCGACACGATCGTGCATCTGCCCCGGCAGCGGGTGGTCTTCACCGGGGACCTGATCTTCCAGGGCGGCACACCCTTCGTGCCCATGGGCTCGCTGAGCGGGTCCCTGCGGGCCCTGGAGGTACTGCGCTCGCTCGACGCCACGACGGTGGTCCCCGGACACGGCCCGATCACCGGCCCGTCCGCGTACGAGGCCACGGAGCGCTATCTGCGGTACGTCGCCGAGCTGGCCCAGGAGGCGTACGGCAAGGGGCGCACCCCGCTGGAGGCGGCGCGCGAGGCGGATCTCGGGGTCTTCGCCGAACTGCGGGAGAGCGAGCGGCTGGTGGCGAATCTGCACCGGGCGTACGCGGAGCTCGACGGGAAGCCGGCGGGGTCGCCGCTCGATGCCGTGGCCGTGTTCGCCGACATGGCGGCGATGAACGGCGGCGTACCGGTGGCCTGCCACGCCTGAGCGCGGCCCGCACCCGGGCGGGCCCGACGCCGCAGGCCCGACCCGACAAAGGGCCCTTCGAGGCGCGCTCCTCCATGTGAACCTCGCCCACGGATGTGACCCCCGGACTGTGATCCAGGCCCGGGTTCGGTGAGCACGCTGGACGACATACCGACTGGTCGGTCATCATGGGCGGGATCCGTTCTTCCGCCCCCGGAGGTGCCCACGATGAGCTCAGTTCCCCCGCCAGGCCTCGATCCCGGGCAGCTGCGCGGTTATCTCGACCGCGAGCGGCCGGGTCTGGTGAGCGGACCGCTCAGCGCCCGGCTGATCCAGGGCGGCCGCTCCAACCTCACGTACTCCGTCACCGACGGCACCGGCCGCTGGGTCGTGCGCAGGCCACCGCTCGGGCATGTGCTGGCCACCGCGCACGACATGAAGCGCGAGCACCGGGTGATCAGCGCGCTTCACCCGACCGCCGTACCGGTGCCCGAGCCGGTGCTGCTGTGCGAGGACGAGTCGGTGATCGGATCGTCCTTCTACGTCATGGAGTTCGTGGACGGCACTCCGTACCGCACGGCCGAGGAACTCGCCCCGCTCGGCCCCGAGCGCACCCGGGGCGCGGTGCTCGGCCTTCTCGACACCCTCGTCGATCTGCACGCGGTGGACCCGGAGTCGGTGGGTCTGGGCGACTTCGGCCGGCCCGAGGGCTTCCTCGACCGGCAGCTGCGGCGCTGGGGCAAGCAGCTCGACGCGTCCCGCAACCGCGAACTCGCCGGCATCGACGAGCTGCACGCCGCGCTCGGCCGCTCGCTGCCCGCCTCATCCACGCCGACCGTCATCCACGGCGACTACCGGCTGGACAACGTCCTGCTCGGCGACGACGACCGGATCAAGGCCGTACTCGACTGGGAGATGTCGACCCTCGGCGACCCGCTGACCGATCTCGGGCTGCTGGTGATGTACAGCGCCAGGCTGGAGCTGCCCGACTCCCCGATCAGCACGACCGCGGGGGCCGCGGGCCACCCGGAGGCCGCCGAGCTGATCGAGCGGTACGCCGCGCGTTCCGGCCGCGACACCTCCGCCATCTCCTGGTACACGGCCTTCGCCTGGTTCAAGCTCGCCGTGATCCTCGAGGGCATCCACTACCGCTACACCCTCGGCCAGACCGTCGGAGCCGGCTTCGACCGGATGGGCGATCTCGTCCCCCTCTTCATCGAGCACGGCCTCACCACCCTTCAGGAAGGCTGAGTACCCCATGGACTTCGCATTCGACGCCCGTACCGAAGAGCTGCGTGCCAAGCTGCTCGCCTTCATGGACGAGCACGTCTACCCGGCCGAGGCGATCGCGCACGAGCAGCGGCAGCTGCTGGCCTCGCCGTGGGACCAGCCGGTGATCGTGGAGGAACTGAAGGCCGAGGCGCGCAAGCAGGGTCTGTGGAACCTGTTCTTTGTGGACCAGCACAGCCTGCCCGATGCCGGGCACGGCGCCGGGCTGACGAATCTGCAGTACGCCCCGCTGGCCGAAATCACCGGCCGGAGCCCCCAGTTGGCGCCGACCGCGCTGAACTGTGCCGCTCCCGACACCGGGAACATGGAGGTGCTCGCGCAGTTCGGCACCGACGAGCAGAAGAAGCAGTGGCTGGAGCCGCTGCTCGCCGGGGAGATCCGGTCGGCGTTCGCGATGACCGAGCCCGAGGTCGCCTCGTCCGACGCGACGAACATCCAGACGCGGATCGACCGGGACGGTGACGACTACGTCATCAACGGCCGCAAGTGGTACATCTCCGGGGCGATGAACCCCGACTGCAAGATCTTCATCGTGATGGGCAAGACCGACCCGGACGGCGAGGACATCCGCCGCCAGCAGTCGATGATTCTGGTACCGCGGGACACCCCCGGCCTCGAGGTGCGGCGGGCCATGCAGGTGTACGGCTACGAGGACCACTCGCACGGCGGCCATGCGGAGATCGTCTTCTCCGATGTACGGGTGCCCGCGTCGAACCTCATCGGCGAGGAGGGCGGCGGCTTCGCGATCGCCCAGGCGCGGCTGGGCCCGGGCCGCATCCACCACTGCATGCGGCTGATCGGCATGGCCGAGCGGGCGATCGAGCTGATGTGCAGGCGGGCCGTGTCCCGTGAGGCCTTCGGCAAGGCGATCGCCCAGCAGGGAGTCGTACAGAACTGGATCGCGGACGCGCGCGTCACGGTCGAGCAGCTGCGGCTGCTGGTGCTGAAGACGGCCTGGCTGATGGACACGGCCGGCAACCGCGGGGCGCACACCGAGATCCAGGCGATCAAGATCGCGACGCCGCGGGCGGTGGTGGACATCCTCGACAAGGCGGTCCAGGTGCACGGCGCGGGCGGGGTCAGCCAGGACTTTCCGCTGGCGGAACTGTGGGCGGGGGCGCGGACGCTGCGGCTGGCGGACGGGCCGGACGAGGTGCATCAGCGGTCGCTGGCGCGGCGGGAGTTGAAGAAGTACCTGTAGCTTGCCGGGCCCCCGGGACCCCTGTGTCCTCAGTCGCCGGACGGGCTGGATTTCCGGCCCCGCCGGCGATTGAGGCGCGGGGTTCGGGGCGGAGCCCCGACAAGGGCCCGGGCCCTACGGGCGCAAGGCGCGGAGGAGCATGTCGGCCAGGTGGTCCGCGACCTGTTGGGGCGTGAGCGGGCCGTCCGGGCGGTACCACGTCGACAGGTGGTGGACCGAGCCGAAGTGGTAGTCCACGACCAGGTCCGCGGGGGTCGCCGAGGAGAACACCCCGCTCTGCTGGCCCTCCTCGACCAGCGCGCGGAACCGCTCGTGGTAGCGGCGGCGCTCCGCGCGTACCTGCTTGTGCTTCTCCGGGCTCAGGTGGTGCATGGACCGGAAGAAGATCGCGGCGTCGTCGAGGTTGTCGATCGTCGTCACGACCACATCGGCCGCCGCGCCCCGCAGCCGCTCCTCCACCGGCTCGTCGGCCTCCGCGTACGCGTCGAGCCGCTCCTGCTGGAGGCGGAGCATCCGGGAGTAGACCTCCTGGAGCAGGTCTTCCTTGGAGCCGAAGTAGTGGTAGAGCGCTCCCTTGGTGACGCCGGCCGCTTCGACGATCTCCTGCACAGAGGTCCGGTCGTAGCCGCGCTCCGCGAAGAGCCGGGTGGCGGCGGCCAGCAGCCTCTGCGGGACGGGGGTGCCGTTGCCGTCCGTCGTCCTGGCCATTGCCGCCACCTGCCTTTCGTTCAATTCCGCGGTTCTACGCCTGGGAACGCAGTTCCCGCCTGAGGATCTTCCCACTTGCGGTCTTCGGCAGCTCCGGCAGGATCTCCACTTCGCGCGGGTATTTGTACGCAGCCAGTCGTTCCGCGCAGTACGCGGAGATTTCGTCCGGTTCCGCGGCAGACCCCTGGCGCAGGCTGACGTACGCCTTCACCGTCTCCCCGCGGTAGTCGTCGGGTATTCCGACGACGGCCGCCTCGCGCACCGCCGGGTGCGTGTAGAGGACGTCCTCGACCTCGCGCGGCCACACCTTGAAACCGGAGGCGTTGATCATGTCCTTCTTGCGGTCGACGACGTACAGCCAGCCCTGCGCGTCCATGAAGCCGATGTCGCCGGTGCGCAGCTCGCCGTCCGGGAAGGCCTCGGCGGTGGCCTCGGGCAGTTTCCAGTAGCCGGGCACCACCTGGGGGCCGCTGACCGCGATCTCGCCCGGCTCGCCGAAGGGCACGTCGGCCCCCTTCTCGTCGACGATCCGGACGATCGCGTCCGGGCCCGGGATGCCGACGGAGAGGGTGCCGGATGCCGGGTCGACCGGGGCCTCCTTCTCCGGGGGAACGGAGGCGCAGGGGGCGGTGCACTCGGTGAGTCCGTAGCCGTTGCGGAGGTAAGGGCCGAAGCCGGCACGGAACTTCTCGACCAGTGCGGGCGGCACCGGGGCACCGCCCGATGAGATCACCTGGAAGGAGTCGAAGTGCTCGCGGGTGGCGGCGGGGTGGGCGGCGAGTGCCATGAAGGCGGTCGAGGGGCCGACGGTGTAGGCGGGCCGGTGCTCGGTGAAGGCGTCGAGGACGACGCCCGCGTCGAAGCGGTATGCGAGGGCGAGGGTGCCCGCGTTGGCGATGCACGCGGCGAGTTCGCAGACCATGCCGGTGATGTGGAAGAGGGGCGCGAGGGCGAAGTAGCAGGCACCCTCGGGCACCGGGTGGCCGGTGCGCTGGCGCTCGGCGTTGTAGGTGATGCCGCCGTGGAGGTTCATGGCGCCCTTGGGGGTGCCGCTGGTGCCGGAGGTGTAGCTGATCAAAGCCACGTCGGTGGCGGCGAGTTGACGCTCCGACGGCGCGGGGAGACCCTTCCGGGCCACGGCCACCAGATCGTCGGCGTCGGCCGGCGGTGTCAGCCGTTCGAAGCCCAGGACCCGTTCGTCGTTGCGGGTCTGCAGATCGAGTTCGCAGGCGGTGAGGGCGATTCGTACGGACGAACCGGCGGCGCTCTCGCGCAGATACGTCTCCCAGGCGCGGTCCGAACAGATCAGCGCGGTGACGTCGGCGTCGGCCAGTACGTGCGCGACCTCGGCCGACTTGTACATCGGGTTGAGCGGTACGACGGTGGCGCCGGCCTTCCAGGCGCCGAGCAGCGCGATCACGAAGTGCGGGGTGTTCTGGAGCATGATCGCGACGCGGTCGCCGCGCTCGATGCCGCGCGAGGCGAGATGGCCCGCGACGGAGTCGGACAGCGCGTCGGTCTCGCGGTAGGTCAGCCGCCCGTCGAAGTAGGCGAGGGCGGTGTGATCGGGTGCGCGGTCGACGGCGGCCCGGAAGGAGTGCACGACGGTCGCGGGCGGCGTGATGTCGGCCCGCTGGGCCGCACTGAGCTGGGAGAGCCACGGCTTGGCGGCGTAGATCGAGGTCACTGGCCGGCACCTTCCCACTTCTGCTGGATGTGGTTCATGCCGGTGAGCCAGCGCTCCGGGGTGGCGGCGCGGGCCTGGTAGTACCCGGCGACCTCGGGGTGCGGCAGGATCAGGAAGCGGTCGGCCTCGATGCCCTCGAACAGCGCGTCCGCGACGTCCTCGGGCTCGATCGCGGTCGGGGCGAGGACGAGCTCGCCCGCCGATCCGGCCGCCGTGAGCATGTCCGTACGCACGCCCTGGGGGCAGATCGCGTGGACCTTGAGGCCGCGGTGGCGGTAGGTGAGCGAGAGCCACTCGGCGAAGGCGTACGCGCCGTGCTTGCTGACGCTGTACGGGGCGGCACCCACCATCGTGAGCAGTCCGGCCGCGGAGACGGTGGACACGAAGCGGCCGCTGCCGCGCTCAAGCCAGTCGGGCAGCAGGGTGCGGGCCGCGCGGACGTGCGCCATGACATTGACGTCCCAGGCCGCGCCCCAGACCGCTTCGTCGGCGAAGGCGTCACCGGGCGAGGCGAGACCGGCGTTGGCGCAGTAGACATCCACGGTGCCGTCCAGCGCGTCGCGGGCCGCGTCCACGATCTCGGACGCGTCACCGGGGACCGCGGTCGCGCCGATCTCGTCGGCGATCGCCTTGGTCCTTGCCGGGTCGAGGTCGTTGACCACGACGCGGGCACCCTCCGCCGCGAACCGGCGGGCGAGTGCGGCACCAATACCGCCGCCCGCGCCCGTAACCACAACCCCAGCTCCCTGCACCGTACTCATCAAGCTCCGCCTCTCCGCGTGCCGGCCATCCACGCAGACTAACCGGTCGGTATGTAGCGAGGGAAGGGGGAGGGACGGAGTGGGGCGGCGCGCCCGGTCCGTTCCGCAGCGTTCCGCAGCGTTCCGCGGAGGATCGCCCTCGTACTGGCGTTACTGGGGCGACTCCGACAACATCGCGGGTGTGCGTGCCAGGCGTCGCGGGGCAGGCGGGACTTCCACAACACGCCCCAGCGTGCGTGGCCATGACAGACGGCGGTACCGAAGGCGATCACGGAGGTAGCCCGATGAGCCTGTCCAGACGGGGTTTACTGGCCGCGGGCGGCGCGGTGGGCGCGCTCGCCGCGGGCGCGTCACCCACGGCCGCCCACTCGGGCCGCGGCCGGGTCCGTACCGGATTCGACCGGCTGGCCGCCGACGGCTACGCGCAGCTGTCCGGGCAGCGGGTCGGGCTGGTCACCAACCCGACCGGGATCACCCGGGACGTCCGTCACATCGTGGATGTGATGCACGCGGACGAGCGGGTGAACCTCGTCGCCGTCTTCGGCCCCGAGCACGGCTTCAGGGGCACGGCGCAGGCGGGCGGTTCCGAGGGCCGCTACGACGACCCGGCGACCGGGCTGCCCGTCTATGACACGTATCTCAAGAGCGGGCAGCCGCTCGCCGACATCTTCACCGCGTCGGGCGTGGAGACGATCGTCTTCGACATCCAGGACGCCGGCGCCCGCTTCTACACGTACATCTGGACGCTCTACGACTGCATGCAGGCGGCCGCGCTCGCGGGCAAGCGCTTCGTGGTGCTGGACCGGCCGAACCCGGTGACCGGGCGGGCCGCCCTCGGCCCCGTGCTCGACAAGGCCTTCGCGACCTTCGTGGGCCGCGAGCCGATCGCGCAGGCGCACGGCATGACCGTGACCGAGCTGGCGCGGCTGTTCAACGACGAGTTCCTGACGAAGCCGGTTGAACTGGAGACGGTACGGATGTCGGGCTGGCGGCGTTCGGACTTCTTCGACGACACGGGCCTGCCGTGGGTGCCGCCGAGCCCCAATATGCCGACGCCTCAGACCGCGCTCGTCTACTCGGGTACCTGCCTGTTCGAGGGGACGAACCTCTCGGAGGGGCGCGGCACGACACGGCCGTTCGAGCTGCTCGGCGCCGAGGGCATCGACCGCCGCTGGGCTCAGGCCGCGAACGCCCTGGAGCTGCCGGGCGTCCGCTTCCGCGAGGCGTACTTCGCCCCGACGTTCTCCAAGTTCCAGGGCAGGACGATCGGCGGGGTCCAACTGCACATCCACGACCGGACGTCGTACGACCCGGTGCGCACGGGGATCGCGCTGCTGGTGACGGCGAAGCGGACCTGGAGCGGCTTCGCCTGGCGGCCGGACAACTGGATCGACAAGCTGACGGGCTCGGCGAACGTACGCACGATGATCGACGCGGGCGCCGGGACGGACGAGGTCGTGGGGGCGTGGCAGGGCGACCTTGCCGCGTTCAGGGCCGTACGGAAGGGATATCTGCGGTACTGACCGGGGACCGTATGCGACCGGTCCAGGTCGACAATGGCCGACATGTGTCATAGGTATGGCCCTCCCTCCCCCCGCGCAGGATGCTGTTCGAACAGGGGACGGTAACGGGGAGGGGCAGGTCATGCCGGAGATGAGCGTGCGGCCGTACCGGGAAATCACCTTCGACGCGGACGGCGATGTCAACGCCGGGCAGCGTGACCGATTGGCGGAAACGGATGTCACCGATCTGGTGATGTTCGCCCACGGGTGGAACAACTCGCCCTCGGTCGCCGCCCAGCTGTACTCCGCCTTCTTCGCACCCTTCCCGGGGCTGCTGGCGCACTCGCCGGGGGTGCGGCTGGGGTACGTGGGTGTCGTGTGGCCGTCGATGCGTTTCACGGACGAGCCGATCCCCGACTTCAGGCCCTCGGCCGTCGCGCCTGTGGAGGCCCGCCTGGACAAGGCCACCCAGGACGCCCTGACCGAACTCTTCCCGGGACACACGGAGACGGTGGAGCGCCTGGCCCAACTGCTCGACGAACAGCCCGAGTCGGAGGCGGCGTTCGCGGAGTTCGGCATGCTGGCACGGCAGTTGGCGGAGGTGCCGCCCGGCGGCCTGGAGGCTCGCTTCACGGACGATCTGCCGCAGGACGAGCAGAGCCCCCCGGCCGTGCTGTACGAGAACACCCTCGCCATGTGCCGCAGGTTCAGCCTGGCACTGGACGAGACCGGAGCGGTGACTGAGAAGCCCGCCGCACCCTCCTTCTCGCTCGGCGGCGGGCTCAAGACGGTGTGGAAGGGCGCGAAGGAGCTACTGCGGCAGACCACGTACTACGCGATGAAGCGGCGCGCCGGGACGGTCGGCGAGCTGGGGCTCGGGCCGCTGCTCGGGCAGCTCGCGCGGTCCTCCCCCACTGTGCGCGTGCATCTGGTCGGGCACAGTCAGGGGGCCCGGCTGGTCTCGTTCGCGCTGCGCGGACTGCCCGACGGCGCACGCAACGTGAAATCACTGACGCTCCTTCAGGGAGCCTTTTCCCACTATGCGTTCGCATCGAGTCTGCCGCACGCACCGCACACCGGCGGCGCCCTGTGCACCATGGATCATCGGGTCGACGGGCCGGTGGTCGCCTGCTATTCGCGGCACGACAGCGCGCTCGGGGTGATCTACCCGCTGGCGTCGAGTCTGGCCGGGGACTCGGCGACCGCGGCCGGACTCGACAAACGGTGGTGGGCGATGGGCCACGACGGCATCCAGGCCGTCCCGCGGACACCGCGGCTGACCTTGGACGAGGCGCTGCGCGACGGGATACCGGGCTCGGGCTGCGTCAGTGTGGACACGGCGTCGGTGGTCCGGCGCGGCGGGCCGCCGTCGGGTGCGCACAGCGACATCTGTCATGCGGAGCTGGCCCGGGTGGTGCTCGCCGCGGGCCGCATCGGGCGCTGAATCGCCGGGCGCCCGTGCGGGCGTCGGGCGTTACTGGCGGTAGGACTCGCGAGCGAGGTGAAGATGCGTCACCTTTTCCGATGGGCGCACGGGTGCGAGCGCGCGCCGGGCGATGTCCTGATGACCGTCATCGAATTTTCGATGGAGCCGGATCGGGTACTCGTACGTCCACTCTTTGACGTCGATGTACCAGCGACGGAGGTGGCAGTGCGATGGCCGGTTTCCGGAGTCTTGCCAGACAGGTGCGCGATCCGCGGTGCGATCTGGCGCTCAGGCGCTATTCGCTACGGAAGTGCCTTGAGCGGTTTGCCCCTTATGGGCACCGGGCAACCTGGGATCATCTGTGCGGCAGGCACAGCATCGAGCCCGAGGACAGGGCGCCCGATCCGGCGCGGCTGGTGGCCGCGCTCGATGAACTGGAAGAGGCGCGGGCCGTCTGGCTCGCGTACGAGGAAAGTTTCGCGGACCGCCGCAAGCGCGAGAAGCACGACGGACGGCGACGGCCCGGCTCCATCGACGACTGGCACCGCCGGACCTGGGGCGGGAACGGTGTCGCGCGCTGCGACACCCCGGCCGCCCATCCTTCGGGCGCGCTCGGCGAGGTGCTGCGCCGACTGATCTCCGCGCTGGGGACGGACGCGGGAGCGGCCTGCCCGGTGTGCGAGGGAACCAGCATCGTATGGCGGCAGGATCTCGCCCATGAGCCGTGGTTCGGGCCGGTGTGCAGGGGCTGCGGCATCGTCGTGCCGCAGCCCGTTCTGACGTCCGAGGCCGTGGCGGCGGCGAAGCGGGCCGGGCGCAAGGACCTGGCGTCGGTGGCGTGAGGGGACGACGCCTTGTCGCCGCGCGTCCTGGCCGACGCCCGCTCCTGACGGCATGGGGCGATCACAGTCCCGCAGACCGAACCGGGGGACGGTACCAGAGGCAATATTGAGTGGCCCAGAGGGATTCCCGGCACGCACAGTGGGGTCGATGCGAACCGCACCCGAGGAGCCCTGACATGTCGACGCTGCGCGTCACCGCCGAACTGCTGACCGTCCACGAGCACCCGAACGCCGACGCGCTCGAGCTGGCCCAGGTGGGTCTCTACCGCGCCGTCGTCGCCAAGGGTGCGTACCGCAGTGGTGACATCGCCGTCTACATCCCCGAGCAGGCCGTGCTCCCCACGGAGTTGATCGAGGAGCTGGGGCTGACGGGGCGGCTGGCCGGAAGGGCGTCCGACCGGGTCAAGGCGGTGCGGCTGCGCGGGGAGCTGTCGCAGGGCATCGTGTGCCGGCCGCGGGCGGTCGCGGACATCGATCTCGCGCAGGCGGCCGCCGACGGCACGGACTTCGCGGAGCTGCTCTCGATCACCAAGTGGGCACCGCCCATCCCGCCCACGATGGACGGCGACGTGGAGAGGGCGCCGGACCTGCTGCCGTGGGTGGACATCGAGAACATCCAGCGCTACCCGGAGATCTTCGAGCCGGGCGAGCCCGTGGTGCTGACCGAGAAGCTGCACGGTTCGGCCTGCCTGATGACGTACAGCGTGGCGGGCGGCAGCGCCGAGGGCGATCCGGACGGCGGGCGCGTGCAGGTGTCGTCCAAGGGCTTCGGGTCCAAGGGCCTGGCGCTGAAGGAGGACCCGCGGAATCTGTACTGGCGGGCGATCCTCGGCCATGACGTCCCGGCCGTCGCGGCGCGCCTCGCCGCCAAGCTGGGGGCGAGCCGGGTCGGGCTCTTCGGCGAGGTGTACGGCGCCGGGGTGCAGGACCTCGTCTACGGTGCCGACGCTCGCTCCGAGGCGCTGGGTTACGCCGTCTTCGACGTGTCGGCCGAGATCGACGGCCAGGTCCGATGGCTGGACCCGGCCGGGCTGCTGGAGGGTGAACTGCCCCTGGTGCCACGGCTGTACGAGGGCCCGTACGACATCGAGAAGGTGCTGGAGCTGGCGAGCGGACGGGAGAGCGTGTCCGGGCGCGAGCTGCATCTGCGCGAGGGCGTCGTGATCCGTCCGGCCACCGAGCGCTACAGCCCGGTGGTGGGCGGCAGGGCGATCGCCAAGGCGGTCAGCCCCGCGTATCTGACCCGCAAGGGCGGCACGGAGTACGAGTAGGAACGGCGGACAGGATCTGGGTGGGCCCGGCACGGGGGTGCGGGCCCACCTTTCACATCGCGCGCCGGCGCTCCGGCAGCAGCCGCGAGCCGGCCATCCGCTCGCCGAAGACGTCGTCCGGGTTGGACAGCACACAGGTCTCCAGCGAGAGACAGCCACAGCCGATGCAGTCGGTGAGATGGTCGCGGAGCCGGCCGAGCTGCCGGATGCGCTCGTCGAGCCCGGTACGCCAGGCCTCGGACAGCCGGGCCCAGTCCTCCCGGTCGGGCGTGCGCTCCTCGGGCAGTTCGGCGAGCGCGTCCCTGATGGTGGCGAGCGGGATTCCGACCCGCTGGGCGGCCCGCACGAAGGCGACGCGGCGCAGCGCGTCCCTTCCGTAGCGGCGCTGGTTTCCACTGGTCCGGCGGCTGCTGATCAGACCCTTGGACTCGTAGAAGTGCAGGGCGGACACGGCGGCACCGCTGCGCGCCGACAGCTGGCCGACCGTGAGCTCGTGGATCTTCTCGGGAATCTGTGGCACTCCTCGAACCCTACTGGTCATCCGTTGACAGGACCGCGCCCGCCCAACCATGCTGAGCAAGCGCTTAGACAAGGGCTCGGAGAAGAGCTGTTGAACGCTTGAGAGGCAGGGACCAGGGACATGGCTGAGCCGAGGATCTTCACCTCCGCCGATGAACTGCGCGCCGGAGTCGGCGAGCAGCTGGGGCACAGCGACTGGCTGGAGATCGAGCAGAAGCGGATCGACCTCTTCGCCGATGCCACCGGTGACCACCAGTGGATCCATGTGGACCCGGAGCGGGCGGCGGGCGGCCCCTTCGGCACGACGATCGCGCACGGCTATCTGACGCTGTCGCTGCTGCCGACGCTCGTCCCGCAGATCCTGCGCGTCGAGGGCATGAAGATGGGCATCAACTACGGGACGAACAAGGTCCGTTTCCCCTCCCCCGTGCCCGTCGGCTCGCGGCTGCGCGCGTCGGCGGTCCTGCAGAGCGTCGAGGAGGCGGGCGGCGGTGTGCAGGTGACCGCCCTCGTCACGGTGGAACGCGAGGGCGGCGACAAGCCGGCCTGCGTGGCCGAGTCGGTGTCCCGCTACTACTTCTGAGCGTCCGAACTACTTCTGAGCGTCCGACACCGCTCCCGGACTACTGCTGCCGGACTGCTTCGGAGCGGAAACCATGCGCAGGACGAGGTCGGCGTAGAGCGCGCCGACCTCGTCGGGCGTCCTGCGGCCCTTCGTGTTGAACCAGCGCGCCACATCGATGCAGAGCGACAGCACGGCGACCGTGGTGCCCGGCACATCAGGGACGTCGAACTCCCCGGCCTCGACTCCCTCGCGCAGAATGCCGCGTACGACGGCGTCGCTGCGGTGGCGCAGTTCAATGATCTCGGTGCGGTGGTCGGCGGAGAGCGCGTCGAGTTCGTACTGGACGACCCTCGCGGTGGTGTGCCGCCCGGCGTGCCAGCGGACGAAGGAACTGACGGCGTCGGCGAGCCGCTCGGAGGGCGTGCCCTCCGTGCCGGCCGCCGCCGAAAGGATCTCCAGGGCCTTGTCGTGCCCGATCCGGCTGATCCGGTGGAGCAGCTCTTCCTTGGTCTTGTAGTGGATGTAGAGCGCGGCCGGGCTCATCCCGGCACGGCCGGCGATGTCGCGGGTCGTCGTCGCGTGGTAGCCGCGCTCGGCGAAGGCCTCGACGGCGGCGACGAGAAGCTTTCTGGCCGCCTCGGGCGTGACCTCGTCCCACGGCATGTCCTCGCCGGCCGTGTCCTCCGCCGTGCTCATCGCTCGCTCCTTCTGTTCATCAGAACGCACACCATACCTCGAAGGTGAGCAAGCGCTTAGAGCCCTGGCGCGGCTTCCGTGACTCAGAGCTGCTTCTGGAAGGGGTCGTGCTCGGCGAGCATCTTCTCCAGCCGGGCCTGGTCGACGCGGCTGACGATCTGACCCGCCTCCTGACGGTCCCTGATCACCTTGGCCAGCGTGAACGCCGAGGTGGTGAGGTAGAGGACGGCGATCGCCAGGAAGCTCCGCACCCAGGCGTTGGCGTCGAGGTACAGGATGCCGAGGCTGACGGCCGCCAGGGCGACCGCGAAGGATGCGACGGCCTGTCCGTAGAACGCCGCCGTGTTCTGCTGCTTGACCGGTGTTTCACTCATGTCGGTCAGCATCGGCCGTTACGGCCCGCGCGACCTCCGCTCCCGTACTCACCTGCGTACTCAGAAAGCGGAGAGTCCGGCCTTGAGAAGGCCGGGACTGCCCACGGTCGACTTGTCGATGTTCTCGGCGGGTCCCTACTCGGTCCCCCGCTTTTAACTATCACTGCTAGTTTCCAGTTCGCAGGCCCTACCATGTGCCGCATGGCCCGACCGCGCAAGCCCCTCCTCAGCAGAGAACGCATCGTCGAAACGGCGAGCGCGCTCGTGGACTCGGAGGGACTCGAGGCCGTCTCCACCCGGCGGCTGGCCGCCGAGCTGGGCGTCAGCGGGCCCTCCCTCTACAACCACTTCCGCACCAAGGACGAGATCCTCGAAGCCGTCGCCGACGCGGTCAGCGCCCAGGTCGACCTGTCGATGTTCGATCAGGACGACGAACGCGACTGGCGCACCGCGCTGCACGACTGGGCCGTCTCCTACCGCGCCGCCCTGACCGCCCACCCCCACACGGTCCCGATCCTGGCCCGCGGCCCCGGCCGCCGCCCGGCCGGCCTGCGCGTGGCCGACGCGGTCTTCGGCGCGATGGTCCGCGCGGGCTGGCCGCCGGCCCAGGCGACCTGTATCGGTGCCCTGATGCGGTACTTCATCACCGGCTCGGCACTCGGCTCCTTCGCCCTCGGGTTCGTCGACGACGAGACGGCGTACGACCCGGCCGACTATCCGCACCTCGGCCAGGCGCATCTGCTCGCGGAGCGGCAGCAGAAGGTGGACGAGGGCGCCTTCGAGACGGGGCTGCGGGCGCTGTTGGACGGGCTGGCCGTGCAGTACGAGACAGGGGCAGAGAAAGGTTCGGCCGCTGCCGAACAGTGAGTGCGCCATCCTGGAGTGCATGAGCTCCTCCCGAGATCTGGCCGCGCTGGCCGCTCTGCTCGCCGACGACACCCGCGCCTCCTTCTGTCTCGCCCTGCTCGACGGGCGCGCCTGGACCGCGGGGGAGCTGGCGCGGCGCGCCGGAGTCGCGCCGTCGACCGCCAGCGAGCATCTCGGGAAGCTCGTGGCCGGCGGGCTGCTCGCCGAGGAGCGTCAGGGGCGGCACCGCTATGTGCGCCTCGCCGACGAGCGGGTCGCGCATCTGGTCGAGGAGCTGACCTCGTACGCCGGCCCCGGTCCCGAGCGGCCGGGGACGTTGCGGGCGGCGAACGCGCGCGGCGCCATGGCCCGCGGGCGGACCTGCTACGACCATCTCGCCGGGCGGCTCGGCATCACGATCACCGAGGCCATGACCGCACGCGGGCTGCTGCACCAGGACACCGGCTTCGCGCTGACCGTTCAAGGGACGGACTGGTTCCGGGAGTTGGGGCTTTCGCTGGAGCGCACGGGCCGGCGGCCGCTCGTGCGGTCGTGCCTGGACTGGACCGAGCGCAGGCCGCATCTTGCGGGCGTCGCGGGGGCCGAGCTGTGCCGCCATGCGCTGGCGGCGGGCTGGTGCGTACGGATCGGGTCGGAGCGCGCCGTGAAGGTGACCGCGGACGGGGAGCGGGCGCTGGCCGAGCTGCTCGGCATCGAGCCCGGAGTATTGCGGTGAACGCCGAAGGGCCGGAGCCGTACGGTCGGGCCATGACAGACTCCGCTTCCCCCGGCTCAGCTTCCTCCGCCCGTCGTGTGCAGTGGCCCGCGCTGGCCGCGGCGGGCGTCACCGTCGTCCTGTGGGCCTCCGCGTTTGTGTCGATCCGCAGTGCCGGAGAGGCGTACTCCCCCGGCGCGCTCGCCCTCGGACGGCTGCTCGCCGGATCGCTCGCGCTCGGCGCCGTGCTGCTGATCCGGCGTGAGGGGCTCCCGCCGCGCGCCGCGTGGCCGGGCATCGCCATCTCGGGGCTGCTCTGGTTCGGCGTCTACATGGTGGTGCTCAACTGGGGTGAGCAGGAGGTCGACGCGGGCACGGCGGCGATGGTCGTGAACATAGGCCCGGTGCTGATCGCGCTGCTCGGCGCGCGGCTGCTGGGCGAGGCGCTGCCGCCGCGGCTGCTGGCGGGCATGGCGGTGTCGTTCGCCGGGGCGGTGACCGTGGGGCTCTCCATGTCCGGCGAGGGCAGCGCGTCCACGCTGGGTGTGCTGCTGTGTCTGCTGGCGGCGGTGGGGTACGCGGGCGGAGTGGTGGGCCAGAAGCCCGCGCTGGCGCATGCGAGTGCGCTGCAGGTGACGACATTCGGCTGTCTGGTCGGAACGGTGGCCTGTCTGCCTTTCATCGGGCAGCTGGTCGACCAGGCCGGTCGGGCACCGGTCCCGGCCACCCTGAACATGGTCTATCTGGGCCTGTTCCCGACCGCGTTGGCCTTCACGACCTGGGCCTACGCCCTGGCGCGTACGACCGCGGGCCGGATGGGCGCGACGACCTACGCGGTCCCGGCGCTGGTGGTGCTGATGTCCTGGCTGGCGCTGGACGAGGTGCCGGGCTGGCTGACCATGGCGGGCGGTGCGCTGTGTCTGGCGGGCGTGGCGGTGTCGCGGTCCCGCGGCCGGAAGGTGACGGCCGCCCCGCGCGATGGGGAGGTGCGGGGCGACCGTCGCGCACGGCCGAGCGGTGGCCGTGCTGCTGAAGGGGCCAGTCCCGGGTCGCGGTCCTCGACGCCGGAATCCTGATCGAGATCAGCGCGATCACGGCGAGGCCGATGATGCAGCCGGAGACCGCCGTCTAGGTGCCGGTCGCCTCAGCCAACTAAGCGGTGTCGGGGAAGTCCGGGTGGGTGAAGGTGGGGGTACCTCCCGTGCCCGCAGGGCTACGGGGGAGGGTCGAGGGCCGAGTCTGGCAAGGCGGAGGAAGGAGTCCACGCGGAGCGTCGGCGACTGACGACAACGCAGCCAGGCGACAGCCATCGGCCCGCGACGCCGCCCGGACTTCCCCGGGGCCGCTTAGAAGACCACCAGCGCCCGGCCACCCTTGCCCGCCAGCATGTCGGCGAACGCCGACGGGATGCCTTCGAGGCCGATCCGGTCCGTCACCAGACCGCCCAGGTCCAGGCGGCCCGCCCGGATGTGGTCCGCCAGGACCGGCAGGTCACGAGCCGGGTCGCTGTTGCCGTAGACGCAGCCCGAGAGCGTACGGCCCCAGTGGAAGAGCTCCAGGGCGTTGAACGTGACCTGCTGGTCCTTGCCGCCGATGCCGACGACCGTCGTGCGGCCGCCGCGGCGCGTGGAGTCCCAGGCCGTGCGGATCGTCGCGGCCCTGCCCACGCACTCGATCGCGACGTCCGCCCCCTGGCCGCCCGTGAGCTTACGGATCTCCTTGGCGGTGGTGTCCGAGGCGATGACGTACTCCGTGGCACCCGCCCGGCGGGCGAGCGACTCCTTCTCCGCGGACACGTCGACGGCGATGACCGTCCCCGCGCCCGCGATCCGCGCGGACTGGAGCGTGGCGAGGCCGACCCCGCCGACGCCGAAGACCACCACCGACTCGCCCTCCCGTACCCGGGCGGAGTGGTGGACGGCGCCGTAACCGGTGAGGACCGCGCAGCCGAGCAGGGCCGCGTCGGTGAGCGGGATGCCGGCCGGAACCGGGAGTACGCAGTTGGCGGCGACCACGGTCTCCTCGGCGAACGCGGCGACGTTCAGACCAGGATGCAGCTCGGTGCCGTCGACCGCGCGGGCGTAGACACTCGCCGCGCCCGCGAGCGCGTTGGCGCACAGCCACACCTCGCCGATCCCGCAGTGGTGGCAACTCCCGCAGGAGGGCGCCCAGTTGAGGACGACCCCGTCGCCGGGGGCGACATGGGTGACGCCCTCGCCGACGGATACCACCGTGCCCGCGCCCTCATGACCGAGTACGGCCGGGACGGGGACGCGCATGGTGCCGTTGGACAGGGACAGATCGGAGTGGCAGACCCCGGCGGCGGCGAGGCGGACCCTGACCTGTCCGGGGCCGGGGTCGGGCAGTTCGATGTCGGTGATCTCCAGTGGAGAGCCGACGGAGGGCAGTACGGCGGCGCGGACCATGATGGCGAGGCTCCCGGCTCAGAACTGGAGGGACTTGGTCTGGAGGTACTCGGACAGACCGTGCGGGCCGAGCTCGCGGCCTACGCCCGACTGCTTGTAACCGCCGAACGGGGCAAGGGGGTTGAAGCGGCCGCCGTTGATGTCGACCTGGCCGGTGTCCATCCGGCGGGCGAAGGCGACGGCCTCCGCCTCGTCCGCAGCCCAGACGGCGCCCGCGAGGCCGTAGACGGTGCCGTTGGCGATTCGGAGCGCGTCCTCCTCGTCCTCGTACTTGAGGATGGAGAGGACCGGGCCGAAGATCTCCTCCTGCGCGATGGTCATGTCCCAGGTGACGTCGGCGAAGACGGTCGGGCTGACGTAGTAGCCCGTCTCGTGCGGGGCTTCGGGACCGCCCGCGACCAGGCGGGCGCCCTCGGCGAGACCCTTCTCGATATAGCCGCGTACGCGCTTCTGCTGCTTGGCGTTGACGAGCGGCCCCACCCTCTCGCCCGGTACGTACTTGGCGACCGCGGCCGCGGCGAGCGCGAGCGCCTCGTCGTACTGGTTCCTGTGCACCAGCATCCGGGTCCACGCGCTGCACGTCTGGCCGGAGTTGGACATGACGTTGGCGATACCGACGCTGACGGCCTTGGCCAGGTCGGCGCTCGGCAGGATGACATTGGCGGACTTGCCGCCGAGCTCCAGGGCGACCCGCTTGACCGCGGCGCCGGCCGTGGCGCCGATCTGCCTGCCGACCGCGGTGGAACCGGTGAAGGAGACCAGGTCGACGCCCTCGTGCGCGGCGAGCGCCTGGCCTGCGACCGGGCCGAGGCCGGTCACCAGGTTGAACACCCCGGCGGGCAGCCCTGCCTCGTGGATGGCCTCGGCGAAGAGCTGGGCGGTCAGCGGGGTGTCCTCGGCGGGCTTGAGTACGACCGTGCAGCCCGCGGCGAGGGCGGGGGCCACCTTGGCGACGACCTGGTGCAGTGGGTAGTTCCAGGGGGTGATCGCGCCGACGACGCCGACCGGCTCCAGCAGCACGGTGGAGTTGCCGATCCTCTCCTCGAAGGAGTACGAGGCGGCCAGTTCCGCGTACGAGCCCGCGACCAGGACCGGCACTCCGGCGTGGACCGTCCGCGAGAGGGCGAGGGGCGCGCCGAGCTCGGCTGTGACCGTCTCGGCGATCTCGTCCTTGCGGGCCACGAGTACGTCGCGCAGCGCGGCGATCCTTGCCGCGCGCTCGGCGGGCGGGGTGGCGGCCCAGGCGGGGAACGCCTCGCGGGCGGCGCGTACGGCGGCGTCGACATCGTCCGCCGTGCCGGCCGGGACATGGGCGATGACCTGCTCGTCCGCGGGATTGACCACCGCGATCGTGTCGGGTCCGGCGGCCGGCCGCCACTGGCCGCCGATGTACATCCCGTCGTGAGCCTTCATCGCACTCCTTTGAACCCAGAACCTGCGTAGTCGTCCGCACCCCAAACTAGCGGTGTTAGTTTTTGGACGCCAGGGGCACTGGGAGCGTAGCCGGAGGGTCAGCCGTCCAGCCCGGGGAGGTCCGCGGGCGCGGGGCAGATCCGGTGCCCGTGGTGGTCGAAGACGTACAGATGCGCGAGGTCGACGAGGAGCGGCACCTGTGCGCCGGTCCGCAGCCGCACGTCGGGTCCGGTGCGGACGACCAGATCGCCCGCCGCCACGGCCTGACGCGCGGGGGCGGGCGCGAAGGGCCCCGGCAGCGGTTCCGGCTCATCGAGGACCACGACGGGACCCGAGACATGCGCGACCGCGCGCTCCTTCAGCCGGGCCAGCACGCTCGGCCCGCCGCTTCTGCCTCGTCGCCGGCGCCCGGGAGGCTGGGGCCTCGGCGACTCCAGGTCGGCGACCACGGCGGCCTGCGAGCCGGTGTTGAAGTGAACCAGCGCCTCGTGCCCCTGGTACTCCATGTGCTCGACGATCCCGGTCAGCGCGACCTCGCCGGGGCGGGCCTGGCTCGGCGGGGCGATGCGGGTGGCCTCGGAGCGCAGGCCGACGATGATCTGCCGGCCCTGCTGGATACGGAGCAACTGGTGGTCGATGCTCAGCGGTTCGGGCAGCGGCAGCCGCTGCTTGCCGAGGTCGATCGACATGCGGCCGTCCAGCGGTGCGTAGACGACGGCCTGCAGCAGATTGATGCGCGGGGTGCCGATGAACGCCGCGACGAAGACGTTCTGCGGCAGGGCGTAGGTCTCGCGCGGGGTGCTCACCTGCTGGAGCACGCCGCCGCGCATGACGGCGACCCGGTCGCCCAGCGACATCGCCTCGGCCTGGTCGTGGGTGACATAGACGGTGGTCACCCCCAACTCGGCGGTGAGCTTGGAGATTTCGGCCCGCAGATGGTTGCGCAGCTTCGCGTCGAGGTTGGACAGCGGCTCGTCCATCAGGAAGACCGAGGGCTTGCGGGAGATGGCACGGCCCATCGCGACCCGCTGGCGCTCGCCGCCGGACAGCTGGCTGGGATAGCGGTCGAGGATGTCCTCGATGCCCAGCATCCGGGCGGTGGCCTCGACCTGCGGGCCCCTGTCCATACGGGGGTTCTCCAGCCGGAGCGGGAAGCCGATGTTCTCGCGGTTCGTCATGCTCGGGTACAGCGCGAAGTTCTGGAACACCATGGCCATCTCGCGCTCGCGCGGCGGGATGTGGTTGGCGTGCTCGCCGTCGAGCAGCAAGTCCCCCTCGGTGATGTCCTCGAGGCCGGCGATCATCCGCAGGACGGTCGATTTGCCGCAGCCCGAGGGGCCCAGCAGCACCACGAACTCCCCCGGTGCGATGTCGAGGGTGAAGCGGTCGACGGCGCGGGTGGAGCGTCCGTACCTCTTGCTGACACTGCGCAGGGAGATGGCGCGACTCATATGGATCCGCCGGAGTGAGAGGAGGAGCGACCGAGACGCCTGAAACTAGCCGACTACTCCGGGTCAGGGAATGTTTCGCGCGAAGGTTGGGCGTGCGCTTTTTGTACGGAGCGGGCCGCCTCCCGTGCCCGGCGTCGGCCCCTGCCCCTGACCTCGGGAACTTCCCTCCGCACCGGGCGACTTGACTGCCGGGCGCCCAGACCCGCCGCCACCAGCAGCAGTCCGCCCAGCATCACGAACGGAGCCGCCGTGCCCGCGACCCCGGCGACCAGTCCCGCGGAGGCGGGCGCGGCGACCTGGCCGAGGCGGTTTCCGGTCAGCCGCAGGGCGAGGGCGGTCGAGCGGGCTTCCGCCGGGGCGGCCTGGACGACCGTCGTCATCGACAGCGGCTGTCCGACGCCCAGGCAGAAGCCGAGGACGGCGAGCATCAGGGCGAGCGCCCAGACCGGGACGGGCAGCGCGACGCCCGCGCACAGCAGACCGCCGAGCAGACAGGTCACGGTCATCAGCGCCGTACGGCCGAGCAGGCGGATCATCGGCGTCATCACCAGCCGGCAGGCGATGGTGGCGGCCGCGCGCAGGCTCAGCAGCAGCCCGATGGTGGCGGGGGCGATACCGCGGTGTTCGCCGATCACCGGCAGATAGGCGGTGAGGATGTCGGTTGCGCAGAGCACGGCGAGGCTGATGAAGATCCCGGCGGGTACGCCGCGGGTGCGCAGTATCCGGTGTACGGGGACCCTGGTCCGCCGCTCTCGGGCCGCACCGCCATTCGTACGGTGCTCGATGCGCCAGAGCGAGCCGAAGGAGACCGCGGCGACGGCCGCCGACACGACCAGGGCGAGTGCGCTCGTACGCCCCATGGCACCGTCCTGCCCGGAGACCGCGAACCCGGCGGCGATCGGTCCGACGAGCTGCCCGAGCGAGGCGCCGATGGTGAAGTGACCGAAGTTCCGGTCCTGTTCGGCCGGGGCGGACTGGCGGGCGACGATCGACTGGGCGCCGATGACGAAGCAGAGATGGCCGAGCCCCATCACTCCGCTCCAGGCCGCCAGCGCGAGGAGTGAAGCCGCCGTACCGCTGAGGGCACACCCGCCGGAGATCAGGACGACACCGATGGGCAGCAGGGGTGCACACCGCCCGTGGTCCGTCCTGCGCCCCAGCGGTACGGCGGCGAACAGGGGAAGCAGCGCGTACACACCCGCGATGACACCGATCGCGCGCTCGTCCGCGCCCAGCGAGAGGGCCCGGTAGGAGACGGCCGGCCGCGCCATCGACACCGCACCCTGCGCGAACGCGAAGGCGATGACGAGACGCAGCAGCCAGCCCCTGCCGGGCCCTTGGGAAACAGGCACGATCAGATGATGCCGAAGAGGATTCCGGCGCCGAGCACCACCAGCGAGGTGAGCGCGGCCCATTTGACGGTGAACTTGGTGTGGTCGCCGAACTCCACCTTGGCCATGCCGACGAGGACGTACACGGCGGGGACGAGCGGGCTCGACATGTGCAGGGCCTGTCCGACCAGGGAGGCGCGGGCGATCTCCAGCGGGGACACGCCGTGCGCGGCGCCGGCCTCGGCGAGGACGGGCAGCACGCCGAAGTAGAAGCCGTCGTTCGACATGAAGTAGGTGAGCGGGAGGCTCAGCAGGCCGGTGACGATGCCCATGTGCGGGCCCATGCCCTCGGGGATGGCGCCGACGAGCCAGTCGGCCATGTGCTTGACCATGCCGGTGCCGGTGAGGACTCCGGTGAAGACGGCGGCGGCGAAGACCATGCCGGAGACGTTGAGGACGTTCTCGGCGTGGGCGGCGACGCGGGCCTTCTGGTCGGCCATCTTCGGGAAGTTGACGGTGAGGGCGAGGGCGGCGCCGAGGAGGAAGAGCACCGGGATGGGGAGGATCTCCATGATCATCGCGGCGAGGAGGGCGACGGTGAGGCCGGCGTTGAACCAGTAGAGCTTGGGGCGCAGGGTGGCGCGGTCGGGGTCGAGGCCCTGGAGGCGCTCGTCGTCCTCGTCGTCGTTCTGGGACTCGGCGTCGTCCTTCTGGGACGCGGCGCCTTCGTTCCGGGACGCGGCGTCCGCGCCCGTACCCGCTCCACCGGTCGGGCTCCTGTCCGTACCCTTGCCACCCCCGGTCTTGACCAGCACGGTCTCGGTGACGCTCTCAGCCTCGGTCTCGGTCTCCAGCACATCGTCGAGGGTGAGCACGCCGAGGCGCTTGCGCTCACGTCGGCCCAGCACATAGGCGAGGACGAAGACGAAGAGCAGTCCGACGGCGAGCGCCGGGATCATCGGGACGAAGATGTCGGCCGCGTCCACCTTCAGCGCGGTGGCGGCGCGGGCGGTGGGGCCGCCCCAGGGCAGGGTGTTCATCACGCCGTTCGCCGTGGCGGCGACTCCGGTCATCACGACCAGGCTCATCTTGAGGCGCTTGTAGAGCGGATACATCGCCGAGACGGTGATCATGAAGGTGGTCGAGCCGTCGCCGTCCAGCGAGACGATCGCGGCGAGCACCGCCGTACCGACCACGATGCGCAGCGGGTCGGCCTTGCAGAAGCGCAGGATGCCCCGGACGATCGGGTCGAAGAGACCGACGTCGATCATCACCCCGAAGTAGACGATCGCGAACATCAGCATCGCGGCGGTGGGGGCGAGATTGCCGACGCCTTCGAGGACGTAGTCCCCGAGGTGCGCGCCCTTTCCTACGAACACGCAGAAGAGTGCGGGGATCAGGACCAGCGCCGCGATCGGCGACATCTTCTTCATCATGATCAGGACCAGGAAGGTCGCGATCATGGCAAAGCCGAGGATTGTCAGCATGTGGGACACCTAACGTTCACCCTTGAACTCCCACCGGGAGCGGCGGTTCGGATGACGTTAGGTCGCGCCAACAGCCGTTAACAAGATGTTGACGCGTGAGCAATACGAGCAAAACCCCAGGTCATCGCAGAGGTGATAGCTCGACGGGGAAGCCGTTGAGCACAGCGGTGCCGGACAGCGGGTCGAGCCGGGAGCCGTCGAGCAGCTGATTGACATTGACCCCGGGGCGCGCGGCGGCCACCGACATCCGGGTGCCGGGACGGTCGTGTCCCCAGCCGTGCGGCAGGCTCACCACTCCGGTCCGTACGGCGTCGGTGATCTCCACCGGCGCCTCCAGCTCCCCTCCTTCGGCGGTGATACGCACCGGGGCTCCGTCCTCGATGCCCAGCCGTGCCGCGTCGACGGGGTGGATCTGGAGGGTGCAGCGGTTCGAACCGCCGTTGAGGGTGGCGACGTTGTGCATCCAGCTGTTGTTGGAGCGCAGATGACGCCGGCCGACGAGCAGGAGAGCGCCGGGCCGCTCCTCCAGGGCGCGCCGGAGCCTGGGCAGATCGGCGGCGATGGGTGCCGGCAGCAGCTCGATGTGTCCGCTGCGGGTCTTCAGGAGTCGCGGGATACGGGGCCGCAGCGGGCCGAGGTCGATGCCGTGCGGGCTGGCGAGCAGCGCCTCGAGGCTGAGGTCGTACGGGCCGAGGCGCAGCATCATGTCGAGTCGCCGCTCCGGTCCGGTGCGGCCGGTGAGCCGCGCGGTGAGCTCCTTGACGTCCTGGCCGTGGACCGGGGAGTGCGGGTCGGCTACGGCCTTGGTGAGCGTGCGCTCGATGACCATGTCGTCGACGGCCGACGGCTCCGCGCCGTGCAGTCCGCCCACGGCGAGCACCAGCCGGGCCTGGATCTCGCTCTCGCCGAGCCGGCCCTCCTCCAGGGGGATCGCCGCAGGGGTGTACCGGACCTGGTTGTGCACGGCGAAGGCGTTGAAGGCGAAGTCGAAGTGGGAGCTCTGGGAGGGCGGCGGCGGGGGCAGGATCACATCCGCGTGCCGCGAGGTCTCATTGAGATACGGGTCGACGCTGACCATGAAGTCGAGTCCGGCCAGTGCGCGGTCGAGGCGGTCGCCGTCGGGGGCGGAGAGCACGGGGTTGGCGGCGAGCGAGATCACCGCGCGGATCCGCCCGTCCCCGGGGGTGTCGATCTCCTCGGCGAAGGCGGCCATCGGCAGTTCGCTCTTGGCCTCGGGGTGTCCGCTGACCCTGCTGGCCCAGCGGCCGAGCGCGAAGCCCTTGCCGGGGGCGGCGGGGCGGGGTGCGCGGTCGGTGGCGGAGAGCGGGAACAGGGCGCCGCCCGGGCGGTCGAGATTGCCGGTGAGCACGTTGAGGACGTCGACCAGCCAGTTGGTGAGGGTGCCGAACTCGACGGTGCTGCTGCCGACGCGTCCGTACACGGCGGCGGTCGGCGCGGCGGCGAGCTCCCGGGCGATCGTACGGATCTCCTCCGGGTCCATGTCGCAGGCGGCGGCGACGGCCTCCGGGGTGAACTCCCGTACCGCTTCCTCGACGTCACCCACACCCTCGACATGCGCCTCCAGCGCTCCGAGATCGGTGAGCTTCTCCTCGAAGAGCACCTGCGCGAGGGCGGCGAGCAGCAGGGCGTCCGCGCCGGGACGGATGGCGATGTGCCGGTCGGCGAGCTGCGCGGTGCGGGTGCGGCGCGGGTCGACGACCGTGAGCGTGCCGCCGCGTCGGCGCAGCGCCTTGAGCTTGCCGGGGAAGTCGGCGGCGGTGCACAGGCTGCCGTTGGAGTCGAAGGGGTTGGCGCCGAGGAGCAGCAGATGGTCGGTGCGGTCCAGGTCCGGGACGGGGATGGCGACGGGGTCGCCGAAGAGCAGCCCGCTCGAGACGTGCTTGGGCATCTGGTCCAGGGTGCTGGCGGTGAACAGGTTGCGGGTGCGCAGCAGGGAGAGCAGTACGGGGGGATAGAGCGCGCCGGCCATGGTGTGGACGTTGGGGTTGCCGAGGACGACGCCGACGGCGTTCGGCCCGTACTCCTCTATCAGCGGCCTGATCCGGGCCGCGACCTCGTCGAAAGCCTCCTGCCAGCTCGCCTCCCGGAGCTCGCCGTCCTTGCGTACGAGGGGGCTGCGCAGTCGGTCGGGGTCGGCGTCGAGCTCCCCGAAGGAGGCGCCCTTGGGGCAGATGAAGCCACGGCTGAAGATGTCGTCACGGTCGCCTCGGGCGCCGGTGACACGGGTGCCCTCGATGGTGAGGGTCAGCCCGCAGGTGGCTTCGCAGAGGGGGCAGATGCGCAGGGCGGTACGGGTGGCGGCGGTGCGGGACATGGGCCCTCCCCGGGGCGACGGCGGTGGCGCGCGGTTCCTCCAGAGCATACCGACCGGTATGCAGGCACGGGAGGGGCGCGGGCCTTTTCCTGGGGCTCCGCCCCAGACCCCGCTCCTCAATCGCCGGACGGGCTGAAATCAGTCCAGCAGTCTCGCCAGATACGCGCGCAGCATCTCCCGCGTCTCCGCCACGATCGCCTCGTCCCCCGCCGCCTCCACCCGGAACGCAAGTTGCAGCAGCGCGTCCGCCGCCTCCACGGAGACCAGGACCGCGCGGCGCAGCTCCTCGTCGGCGCTGCGGCCGACATGTCCCGCGAGCAGCTCGGCGAGCAGGTCGGCGACCTCGTGGTTCGCCCCGGCCGCGGGCGCGCCCAACGGGATCCGGTAGCCGAAGTCGATCAGCGCGAAGCCGGGCATGGTCCGCTTCATCGCCACGTACTCGTCCAGTACGGCGTCGAGCGCGCCGCGCCAGTCGCCCGCGGGCAGCTCGGCGAGACGGCCACTGATCCGCTCGGCGTAGCTGTCCAGATTGCGGTGGGCGAGCGCGTCGGCGAGGGCACGCTTATTACCGAAGAAGCGGTAGACGGAGCCGATAGGCACACCCGCTCGCGCGGCCACCCCCCGGGTGGACAGCTCCTCGTAACCGGATTCGTCGAGGAGTGCGGCGCAGGCGTCCAGTATCCGGGTCAGCCGCTCGGCGCTGCGCTGCTGTACGGGCGTACGGCGGAGATGCGGGGCAGGGCTCGCTGGGGACACGGGCTCCATCATGCCGCCCGCTTGCCGTTGACGGAGCGGTCCCGCAATCCTACGGTTGAGCATAGGAATCGAGCACGCGAACCTTCAGCACCGGGAGCGGACGATGAGCGGCATCGAGCAGGCGCGGAAGACGGCCCAGGGTCTTGGGTACCTGGCCGGCTTCGGCAATGAACACAGCTCGGAGGCCGTGCCTGGCGCGCTTCCGCACGGACGCAATTCGCCGCAGCGCGCGCCGCTCGGGCTGTACGCGGAGCAGCTGAGCGGCTCGGCCTTCACCGAGCCGCGCGCCGGCAACCGCCGCTCGTGGCTGTACCGGATCCGCCCCTCGGCGGCGCATCCGCCGTTCGTACGCGTCGACAACGGCCGGCTGCGCAGCGCACCCTTCACCGAGGCGGTGCCCGACCCCAACCGGCTGCGCTGGAACCCGTTGCCGGAGCCCGCGGCCGGCACGGACTGGCTGGCCGGTCTGTGGACGCTCGGCGGAAACGGCGACGCGACGCAGCGCACCGGCATGGCCGTGCACCTCTACCACGCCAACTCCCCCATGATCGATCGGGTGTTCAGCGACTCGGACGGCGAGCTGCTGATCGTGCCCGAGCGGGGCGGCCTGCTGCTCCGTACGGAACTCGGGCTGCTCGCCGCCCGGCCGGGCGAGGTGGCGCTGGTCCCTCGCGGGGTGCGGTTCCGCGTGGAGCTCCTTGACGAGAGCGCGCGGGGGTACGTCTGCGAGAACTACGGGCAGCCGTTCCAGCTGCCCGATCTGGGCCCGATCGGCGCGAACGGGCTCGCCAACGCCCGGGACTTCCTCACGCCGGTGGCCGCGTACGAGGACGTGGAGCGGCCGGTCGAGGTCGTCAACAAGTTCTGCGGGAACCTCTGGGCCGCGACGTACGACCACTCGCCGCTCGATGTCGTCGCCTGGCACGGCAACCATGTTCCGTACGTCTACGACCTGCGGCGCTTCAATGTGCTCGGCAGCATCAGCTACGACCACCCGGATCCGTCGATCTTCACGGTTCTGACCTCTCCCTCGGACACGCCCGGTCTCGCGGGCGTCGACTTTGTGGTGTTCGCGCCGCGCTGGCTGGTCGGCGAGGACACGTTCCGGCCGCCGTACTTCCACCGCAACGTGATGAGCGAGTACATGGGGCTCATCGAGGGCGCGTACGACGCCAAGGCGGAGGGCTTTGTCCCCGGAGGCGGGTCGCTGCACAACATGATGTCCGCGCACGGTCCGGACCGGGAGACCTTCGACCGGGCGAGCGCGGCCGAGCTGAAGCCGCAGAAGATCGACGACGGGCTTGCGTTCATGTTCGAGACGCGGTGGCCGCTGACGGCGACCGGGCAGGCGGCGGGCGCGGACCATCTGCAGAAGGGGTACGACGACGTGTGGCAGGGTCTTGAACGCCACTTCCGGTCGTAGTCGTAGTTCGGAGATGCCGTGACCGCCTTCGCTCCCGACTCGCTGGTCCTGAACCGCAAGCTGCCGCTGTGGTACCAGGTCTCGCAGTCGCTGCGTGCCTCGATACTCGGCCGGGCGCCCGAGGCGTCTCTGCGGCTGCCCACCGAGGAGCAGCTCGCCGCGCACTACGGCGTCAGTGTGCTGACCATGCGCCAGGCCCTCAAAGAACTGGAGGAGGAGGGCCTGATCAGCCGGCACCGGCGGCGCGGGACCTTCATCGAACCGGGGGCGAGGCGGGGTGCGCCGAGGCGGCTGCTGGGCTCGATCGACGCGATCGTGGCACAGCAGTCGGGCGAACGGACGACGATCCTGGCGCACGGTCCCACGCCGGTGCCGGGCGAGCTGGCGGAGTACTTCCCGGGTGTGGCGGAGGTCGTGATGTACAAGCGGCTGCGGTGCGACGGGGAGAGCGGCGAGCCGACGAACTGGGCGGAGAACGCGGTGCGTCCGGAGGTGGCGGCGCGTCTCGACGTCGCCGACCTGGAGCGCTGGCCGATGACGAAGGTGCTGCGGGACGCGGTGGGCGTACGGATCAGCAGGATCACGGACACGGTGGAGGCGCGGCTGGCGGATCCGCCGACGGCGGAGCTGCTTAGGGTGCCGTTGCTGAGCCCGATACTGCACTACACGGGGGTGACGTACGACGAGGCGGGACGGGTGGTGGATGTGGCCCGGATCCGGTACCGGGGGGACCGGTTCTCGTTCTCGGTAACGGTCGACGCGGAGTGACCCCGCGGGGCGGACCGGGCCCCGGGGTGCGGGTGCGGTTCCTCGGGGTGCGCCGGGGCGCGGAACGCGGGGCTCATGTGGGCGCCAGGACGGGCCCCTGGGCGCGCGGTTAACATTTCCGCATGCCGATGCTGGACCAGCTCATGCCGTGGGGCGCGGCTCCCCTGCGGTTGGGGCGGGGGGGGGTGATGAGCCCCGATCCCGCCTCGCTCAAGGGTCGGTGGGATGCCCTCGTGAAGGCCGAGGGCGGCGAGCGCGAGGCGCTCTTCCGGGCCACCCGGGCGCGTACGCCTCGCAGTGCCGTCAGCCAGCTGCCCGGGCAGTCCACCGGAACCGGCAGGTTCTTCCGCGAGGACGGACGGTGTCCCGCGCCCGTGCGTGTCCTGCACGGGGCCTTCGACGAGCAGTGGCTGATACCCGACCACCGGCTCATCGACGCCGCTCGGCCGGAGTTGTGGCGCGTCGCCGACCAGCGGCAGGTCTTCGTGGTGGAGCAGGGGTACGTCGCGGAAGCGTCGGGACCCGCCGTGGTGGCGTCGGCGTTGTTGCCCGACGGGCGCTCGCCTGCCGGAAGGCCCGGACGGATTCGGCCGCTCTACCGGCGGCCCGGTGGTCTCGAGCCGAATCTCGCCCCTGGACTGCTCCCGTTGTTGCGCTCGCGGTACGGGCGTGAGGTCGATGCCGGCGACATGGCCGGCTGGATCGTTGCGGCCGCGAGGTCCGCGCCGGGCGGTTGTGTCGTACCGCTGCCCGCCGACCCGCATATATGGCTGAGCGGCGTGGAGTTGGGGCGGCGGATGCTGGAGATCCAGCTGCGCGGGGCCCGCGGTGATGAACGGCCCAGGCTGCCCGGTGGCCGGCGGCCGTATGTGCGGGCGGCTGTGCCCGCCCGGCCCGACGCGATCGCCTACGACGCCGATGAGCAGGCCCTCAGTCTCGGCGGGGGCCGCATCTCCCCCGTACCGCGTGAGGCCTGGGACTTCGAGGTCGGTGGCGTACGCGTGCTCGAGCTCTGGTTCGAGCGGCGGACCGCCGAGGTCGAGCCCGGCACGCTGGAGGCGATCCGGCCCGCGTCGTGGCCGCAGGAGTGGACCTCCGAGCTGCTGGAGCTCATCACCGTGCTGGCCTTGCTGGGTGAACTGCGGCAGGGGGAATTCGAGGTGGGGGCCGAGATCACGCCGGGCGAGCTGGCCGGTGTGCTGCCGCCGCCCGCCGCCGCCCGGCGGCCCGCCTCCGTGCTGGACCATCACGAAGAGGGGCCGGAAGGTCAGTTCGCGCTGCTCTGAAATGCGTCGAGGACGCGGGTCAGTACGCGCTCGAAGACCTCGTCCGGGTCGAGCGCCCCGATGCCGTCGGCGAACGCTGCCGCCAGGCGCGGATAAGCGCCGCTCTCGACCTCGCGGAACCCCTCGCCGTCCGCCGTTTCGCGAAAAACGGCAGGTGACACCCGTCGGGGGATGACAAAGGTGCCACGTACACGGTAGGCACGGCTGTATGAACCATCAGCCCCTGCCCCTCGACGGGATCACGGTCGTCGCCGTCGAACAGGCCGTCTCGGCGCCCTTCGCCACCCGTCAGCTCGCCGATCTCGGCGCCCGCGTCATCAAGATCGAGCGCCCGGACGGCGGTGACTTCGCGCGCGGCTATGACACCGCCGCCCGCGGGCTCGCCTCGCACTTCGTCTGGTGCAACCGCGGCAAGGAGTCCCTGGCCGTCGATCTCAAGGACCCGCGCGGTATTGAGATCGTGCGTCAACTGCTCGCGGACGCCGATGTGTTCGTGCAGAACCTCGCACAGGGCGCGGCCGCGCGGCTCGGTCTGGACGCGGCCGCACTGTGCGCCGAGCTCCCGCGGCTGATCGCCGTGGACATCTCCGGATACGGCGCGGAGGGTCCGTACGCGCACAAGCGGGCGTACGACATGCTCGTGCAGTGCGAGGCGGGCCTGGTGTCGGTGACCGGGACGGCGCTGCACCCGGTCAAGGCGGGCATTCCCGCGGCCGACATCGCGGCCGCGATGTACGCCTTCTCGGGAGTGCTCGCGGCGCTGCTGCGGCGGGGCACCACAGGCCGCGGCGGGCCGGTGGAGATCTCGATGCTGGAGTCGCTCGCCGAGTGGATGGGGCATCCGCTGAACTACGGGATGCATGGAGGTGAGGCCCCGGCGCGCACCGGGGTCGCACACGCCGTCATCTCCCCGTACGACGCCTATGCGACGGCGGATGGCGGGCAGGTGCTGCTGTCGGTGCAGAACGACCGGGAGTGGCGCCGACTGGCCGAACAGGTGCTTGGGCGGCCGGAGTTGGGCGAGGATCCGGTCTTCGCCACCAATACCGCCCGTACGGCGAACCGCGAGAGGACGGATGCGGCGGTGGCCGAGGCGCTGGCCGCGCTGGACACTCCGGAGGCGATCCGCCGGCTGGAGGCGGCGGGCATCGCCTGCGCCCGGCTCAACACCGTGCGGGATGTGGCCGAGCATCCGCAGCTCGCGGCGCGGGACCGGTGGCGGGAAGTGGATTCACCGGTCGGGCCGCTGCGGGCCCTGCTGCCGCCCATCAACCTGCCGGGCGATGCCGAGGCGCGGATGGGAGCGGTTCCCGCGCTCGGCGAGCACACCGACGCGCTGCTGAGGGCCCTGGGAATGACGGATGAGGGGACAGCGGCGCTGCGCCGGGACGGTGTGATCGCCTGAGCGCGTTCGCGTACGGGATGACGTGCTGGTGGGTCAGCCGCGGCTGCCGAAGAGCGAGCGACGCAGCCGCCGCAGCGGCGCGAAGAGCGAGACGCGCGCACTCTTGCTCTGGCGGGTGTGCGCGATATCACGCGAGGTGAGCTCGAGCATCAGCGACGTCGCCTCGGCTGTCTCACGCTGCGGGACGGCAGGGCCGCCGAGCACCGCGAGATGACGGTCGAGACGCGTGCTGGTCGCACTGCTCCCACACGTGATCGCAGGCACTCGCGCCCTGCTGTGCATTGTTATCTGTTCCATGTCACTCCCCACCCGTACGAGGGCACCCGGCCCGGGCAGGTTAACCCTATCGCTCCGTCAGGACACTCGTGTATCCCGGCCACAGGATTCACCACGCCTGTACGAAGGTTGACGACTTCCCTCCGAATATGCCTGATTCCAGGGTGAGTTGGACAGTGCGCGCAGTCGTCATCAAGAAAATCTCCGCCCACCGACCAATCCGCCCGGCCCTCCGCGCCGAATCGCTGGCATCGAAGCACGAACGGCAATCGCGCGAAGGACGGACTCGATGACCGCAATCAGCAGCAGCGGGCGGGGGCTCAAGAGGCTCGCCGCACTCACCTGCGTGGCGCTGGCCACCGGAGGCCTGGTGGCCTCCGGCGTGACCGGCGCGGAGCCGGGCACGGCCCGCGCCTCCAGCCACCGTGAAGCCCCGCTGATCTCCGGGCAGCCTCAGTACGACAACACGGACGTGTACGCGTTCGTCAGCCCCGACAAGCCCGACACCACCACGCTCGTCGCCAACTGGCTGCCGTTCGAGGAGCCGGGCGGCGGCCCGAACTTCTACAAGTTCGCCAATGACGCGCAGTACGACGTCCACATCGACAGCGACGGCGACGCCCAGGGCGACCTGATCTACCGGTGGACCTTCAAGGACCACGTCAAGAACGGCAATACGTTCCTGTTCAACACCGGTCCCGTCACCTCGATCGACGACCCGGACCTCAACATCACGCAGACGTACGACATCGAGATGCTGAGGCTGAAGAACCAGCGTGTGATGCATTCCACGAAGATCGCCGACGATCTGCCGGTGGCACCGTCGAACGTGGGCAAGGCGTCCATGCCGGACTATCAGAGCCTGCGCGACCAGGCCGTGAAGCAGATCGCGGGCGGATCCACGGCGTTCGCGGGTCAGGCGGACGATCCCTTCTTCGCGGACCTGCGCGTCTTCGACCTGCTCTACGGCGGGAACCTCTCCGAGGTCGGCAACGACACGCTCAAGGGCTACAGCGTCAACTCCATCGCCCTGCAGGTGCCGACCGCGTACATCCGGCAGTCGGAGAAGCAGCCGATCGTCGGCATCTGGTCCACCACCCAGCGCAAGAGCGCGAGCGGTCACTGGGCGCAGGTGTCCCGGCTCGGTATGCCGCTGGTCAACGAGGTCGTCATCCCCGTGAAGGACAAGGACAAGTTCAACGCGTCCCACCCGTGGAACGACGGCGACTTCCTGAAGTTCGTCACCCAGCCCGAGCTGCCGAAGCTGATCGAGGGCATCTACAAGATCAAGGCCCCGGCCGAACCGCGCAATGACCTCGTCTCGGTGTTCCTGACCGGCGTCGACAAGCTCAACAAGCCGCCACACGTCCGCCCCGCCGAGGCACTGCGGCTCAACACCTCCATCCCGCCGAGCGCCGAGCCCAAGCGGCTGGGTGTGCTGGACGGCGACAACGCCGGATTCCCCAACGGGCGGCGTCTGACGGACGACGTCCTGGACATCGCACTCCAGGTCGTCGAGGGCGAACTGGTCGGCGCGAAGAACGACTTGGGTGACGCGGTCAACGAGAACGACCAGAAGTTCACCGGGTCCTTCCCGTATCTGGCGCTGCCGACGGCAGGCTCGCGGGGTCCGCTCGCCAAGGACGGCGCGGCCAAGGACGCCCAGGGCAACCTGCTCAGCGGGGGCGCATCGTCCGCCTCCTCCGGCAGTGACTTCACCGACAACACGCTGATCGCCTCCGCGGTCGCCGCGGGTGCGGGCGTACTGCTTGTCACGCTGGGGCTGAACTGGTGGCGGATGCGGCGCCGGAACGCGTACCGCTGACCGGCCCGACGCAGCAGGCACGCCACGACAAGGAAAGGGCAGACACATGTCCCTGCGAAGGGCGCCAGGAACGACCGCGGCCGGCGGCCGCGACCCGGGGGGCCGGGAGACCGGCCCCCGGTTCGGGGCAGGCAGGCTGGTGGGCGTGCTCCTGCCCTCCGGGGTGCTGGCCGTCGCCCTGACCGTGGGCATCGTCGTGTCCGGCGGTGCGGGCGATGAGCCCCCGGCGGCCCGCACCGCCGCACCCGTCGGGGACGCGCCGTTCGAGCGGATCGGCACCGGTGACCTCGCCCGCGGGGTCACCGGCCTCCAGGCCCATGTGCGGGCTCAGCCCAAGGATGCGCGGGGGTGGGCGGCCCTGGGCGCCGCCTATGTCGAGCAGGCCAGGACCAGCGGCGACCCGACCAGGTATCCGCAGGCCGACAAGGCGCTGGCCCGTTCCATGGCGCTCCGGCCGCAGGACAATGACACGGCACTCGCGGGTCGTGCCGCGCTCGCGGCGGCGCGGCACGACTTCCGCGGCGCGCTGCGCGAGTCGGAGGCCGCGCTGAAGATCAACCCGTTCAGCGAACGCGCGCTCGCCTCCCGGATCGACGCGCTCGTCGAACTGGGCAGCTATCCAAAGGCGTTGGCGGCGGCCAAGGAGGCCGACGGCCGCCGCCCCGGCATCCCCGTCTTCACGCGCTACGCGTATGTGCTGGAGCTGCGCGGCGACATCGCCGGTGCCCGCCGGGTGCTCGGCGCCGCGCTGAACTCGGCCTCGTCCCCCGGCGACACAGCGTATGTGGCGACCGCTCTGGGCCAGCTGGAGTGGAGTCAGGGGGCGTACGCCCCGGCGCTCAGGTACTTCACGACGGCGCTCGACGCGGACCCGGCGTATCTGTCCGCGCTCGAGGGCCGGGCCCGCACCCAGGCCGCGCGCGGCGACAGCAAGGGCGCGGTGTCCGGGCTCGAAGCGGTGGTGGACCGGCTGCCGCTGCCGGGACAGCTCGTGGCTCTGGGTGAGCTTTACGAGGCGGGGGGCCGCATGTCCGATGCCCGCGCGCAGTACGAACTCATCGGCACCTGGACCGAGTTGGCCCGCGCCAACGGCGTGGACACCGATCTGGACACCGCTCTGGCGCTGGCCGACCACGGCGACAGGGCCGAGGCGCTCAAGGCGGCGCGCGCCGAGTGGAGCGAGCGCAGGACCGTACACACGGCCGACGCGCTCGCGTGGTCGCTGCACGTCAACGGCCGTTCCGCGGAAGCCCTCCCGTACCTGGCCACGTCGGCGCCGGCCGGCTGCCGCAACGCGCTGTTCCTGTACCACCGCGGCATGATCGAACGCGCCACGGGCCGGACGGCGGCCGCCCGCGTCTCGCTCGCCGCGGCGCTGAAGATCAACCCCGGCTTCTCACCGACCGGTTCACGCGCGGCCAGTGCCGCGCTGAAGGCACTGGAGGCGTCATGAGGAGGCGTACGACCGTCACCGGCGCGGCGGTACTCCTCACGGGGGCGGCGCTCGCGCTGCTGCCGGCGGGGACTGCGGCAGCGCATCCCCTCGGGAACTTCACCGTCAACCGTTACGACGGGCTGCTCGTCGCGCCCGGTGTGCTGAGCGTCGATCATGTGGAGGATCTGGCGGAGATACCCGCCGCCCAGGCGCGTACCAGGATCGACGGGGACGGCGACCGGAAGATGTCCCCCGGTGAACTGTCCGGGTGGGCCCAGGGCCGCTGCCGGGACGCGGCGCGGGACGGCCGGGTCACCGTCGCGGGGCGTACGGCCGCGCTCACGCCCGGCGCGAGCCGCGCCGAGGTGCGCCCCGGGCAGGCCGGGCTGCCGACGCTCCGCGTCGAGTGCAGGCTCACGGCCGCACTGCCGGACGGGCGGCAGACGATCGGCTTCCGGGCGCCGGGCGGCGACCAGGGGCCGGGCTGGCGGGAGATCGCGGCCGGCGGCGACCGGATGACGCTCACCTCCTCCGACGTGCCGAAGACATCGGTGTCCCGGCGGCTGGCGGTCTATCCGGACGGGCAGCTCTCCTCCGCGCCGGATCAGCGGGCGGCCGAACTCTCGGTGGCACCGGGCGGCGCCCCGGCGGCGGCGGACCGGCAGGGGGCGGCCCCCCCGGCCTCCGTACTGCCGCGGGGCGCGGACCGCTGGACGCAGGCGCTGACCGATCTGGTGTCCCGGCGCGAACTGACCGCGGGATTCGCCGCCCTGGCGCTGGCGACCGCGCTTCTGCTCGGTGCGCTGCACGCGCTCGCGCCGGGCCACGGCAAGACGGTGATGGCCGCCGCGGCGGCGGCGGGCGGACGGAAGTCGCTGCGCGACGTCCTCTCGCTGGGCGCCTCGGTGACGCTCACGCACACGCTCGGGGTGTTCGCGCTGGGCGCGCTGATCACCGCGGGCTCGGCGGCGGCGCCGTCGGTGGTGGCGTGGCTGGGCGTCGCGAGCGGCGCTCTGGTCGCCGGGGCGGGGGTCATGCTGGTGCGCAGGGCCTGGAGGAACCGAGGCGACTCGCACGGCCACAGCCACGGACACGACCACGCACACGACCACGGACACGGGCACTCGGACGGCCATGACCACGGACACAGCCATGGTCATGGTCACGGCCACAGCCACAGCCACGATCACCGCCCGCTGAGTTTCCGCTCCACCCTCCTCCTCGGCTTCGCCGGCGGACTCGTCCCCAGCCCCTCCGCCGTCGTCGTGCTCGTCGGGGCCGCCGCGCTGGGCCGCGCCTGGTTCGGTCTGCTGCTCGTCCTCGCGTACGGCGCCGGGCTCGCCCTCACCCTCGCCGCCGCGGGCTTCGCGGCGGTCCGCCTCGGCGACCGCGCGGCCCGTCTTCTCGCCGAGCGGAGCCTTCGCAAGGGACGGCTGATTTCCGCCGCGCAGCGCACGCTGCCGCTCGGCACGGCGTGCGTGGTGCTCGCCCTCGGATGCGGATTGGCGCTCAAGGGGGCGGCAACAGCTCTTGCGTGAGCTAACTTGGGGTGGTTGCTCTGCTACGGATGGGGGGCTCGCCGGTGAGTGAAGTGCCGGGCAGTGAGCGTGTCGTGGCAGGCCGGTACCGGCTGCTCAGCCCCCTCGGCGAGGGCGGCATGGGCATCGTGTGGCGCGCCCGCGACGAGGTGCTGAACCGCGAGGTCGCCGTCAAGGAGGTCCGCGCCCCCACCGCGCTCGGCGAGGCCGACGAGCGGCGGCTGTACGCACGTCTGGAGCGGGAGGCCTGGGCCGCGGGCCGGATCTCGCACCGCAATGTGGTGACCGTCTACGACGTGGCGACCGAGGACGGCCGGCCCTGGATCGTGATGGAGCTGGTGCGCGGACTCGCGCTCTCCGACGTACTCGACGCGGAGGGGCCCGTCACCCCGCAGCGCGCGGCGCATGTCGGGGCGGAGATTCTCGCCGCTCTGCGCGCCGCCCACGAGGCGGGTGTGCTGCACCGCGACGTGAAGCCCGGGAACGTACTCATCGCCAATGACGGCCGGGTGGTGCTCACCGACTTCGGGATCGCCATGGTCGAGGGGACCTCCAATCTGACCATGACGGGCGAGCTGATCGGCTCGCCCGAATTCCTCGCCCCCGAGCGGGCGATGGGGCGTACGCCGGGGCCCGAGTCGGATCTGTGGTCGCTCGGGGTGCTGCTGTACGCGGCGGTCGAGGGCAACTCCCCGTTCCGGCAGAACACCCCGCTGAGCACGCTGCGCGCCGTTGTCGACGAGGAGCTGCCGCCGCCGCGCAGGGCCGGTCCGCTGGCGCCGGTGATCGCGGGGCTGTTGCGCAAGGATCCGGCCGAGCGGCTCTCGGCCGAGGAGGCCGGGCATCAGCTGCGGGTGGTGGGCGCCGGCGGCACCGTGCGCACGGTGCCGCCGGCCGCGCCCGGCCTGTACAGCCCTACGGTGGCGGCCTCGTCCCCGACCCCGGTCTCGTCCCCCCCCCGCGTCCTTCGGTCCGCCGCCCCCGACGACGGCGACGACCGGTGTGCCGCAGCAGGACCGCTCGCGGCGGGCGACGACAGTGCTGGTCGCCGGGGTGGCGTTCCTTCTCCTCGCGGTGGGCGGCCTCGCCTGGGCCCTGGTCAACAAGGACAACAACCCGGGCGGAACGGACAACGGCGGCGGTACGACGCCGGTGGGCGGGAGTTCGAGCGCCCCTTCGGCCGGCACGGCCTCCCCGCCCGCCGCCGGCTCGGACGGCGGCGGTGCGGGGACGAACGGCGGGACGAACGGTGGGGGCAACGATGGGGGCAACGGCGGTACGACGCCGCCGCCCCAGTCCGTGCAGGTCTACGTCCGGACCGTGCACGGGAGTTACTCGGGCACCTGCCCGCCGCCCGAGGCCCAGGCTCCGGCCTTCGAGGCGACGATCACGGTCGGCCGTACGCCGGCGGCCGTCGAGTACCGCTGGGCGACCAAGAGCGGTGAGAGCTCCGACGACGGCTGGAAGACACTGCACTTCGCCTCGGGGGGCGGGAAGCAGAAGCAGGTCAACCACGTCGAGCTGACCTACAAGCAGGACGGGACGCACAACGACCGGATCCGGGTGGAGATCCGGAGTCCGGTCGAGGTGCGCTCCAACTGGATCGATTTCTCGGTCACCTGCAAGCAGGAGACCCCGACGGACGGGGGCTCCTACACGGCGAACACGTACGGAACCGATGAAGCGGGTGGATCGGGCTGAGCGCGCGAGCGGTCAGGCGTGGGCGGTCAGGACCGGCAGATAGCCGCCGGACTGCCCGGACGCGGTGGGGTGGTAGGACTCGCTGATGCTGAGCCAGTTGACGCTGTGCAGCCAGGACGCGCTGGAGCAGATCTCGTGTCCGGTGAAGGCCCCGGCGACGTCCGCGAAGTCGTATCCGTGGTTGGCCGCCCGCTTCGCGATTGCGGCGTTGAGGTAGTCCGCGGCCCCGTTGATCGCGGACCGTTCCTTCTCGCTCAGCCCGGCGACGCAGCTGCCGCCGAGCTTGTAGAAGCGGGGGTAGCCGAGGACGACGACCTGGGCGGCCGGGGCCTTGGCTCTGATCGCCGAGTACACCTGGTCGAGCTTGCCGGGCAGGGTGGAGTCGACGTAACCGCGCGCCGTCGCGATCCGGTTGAGGCAGGTGGACTCCGACTGCAGGACGCAGGTCGTCATGACGTCCGCGAAGCCGGCGTCATTGCCGCCGATGGTGAGGGAGACGAGGTCGGTGGCCGAGCTGAGGGGGGCAAGCTGACCGGCTGTGACATCACCCGTACGAGCGCCCGAGCAAGCGGTGAACGCGAACGACGAGGGTGAATGCGCGGCCGCCCAGAGCTTGGGGTAGGCACGGCTGCTGCGCTTGCAGTTACCGCTCGAGCTGTCGTAGCTGCCGGCCCCGAGACCCGATGAGTAGGAGTCGCCGAGGGCCACGTAGTCCAGCGCCAGTGCGGTGTCCGAGGCCTGTGCCTGGCCGGCTCCGGTGAGAGCGAGGACGGCGCCGAGGAGGAGTGAGGATGAGAATGCCGCGATTCGGGACAGTTTCATGGAACCTCCCTTTAGCAGGATTTCTGCCACAACTGTCGTAGCAAGTCCCATACTTCACCGGAAGTGTCCATGCCAAGAAGATTCCGTGTGGACTTGACGGAGCGTCGCCCGCTACCGAGCATTGAGGCTCGGCATCCGGCGCCTGGGGGCAAAGTCGGCCATGCAGACGATCAGAGGCAAGCCGGAAGCGGTCTGGACAGATCTGCTCCCGGTGCTCGCGGGCATCGCGGTCGCCATCTCGGGGGTGGGCGTCGCGCTGGCGCTCGCCGACGTCCGGTCGCCGCTGCGCGCGCCGTTCATCCTCTTCTTCCTCTTCGCGGGCCCGGCCGGCGGTCTCACCGCCGCACTGCCCGGACTGGAACCCGCGGCCCGCGCCTCCGCGGCCGCGACCGGGGCCCTCGTCATCGACGGGCTGGCAGCTCAGACCGTCTCGTCCCTGCACGTCCTGACGGTCGGCGGGGCGGTCATCGCGGTCGTGGCGATCACCGCTCTGCTCTTCCTCTTGTCACTGGGCCGGCGCATACGGAAGACGGAACTCATCAATCCGGTCGACCGATTGATGAAAGGGATCAAGGAAACCCGATCGGGACGGTTCCGCATCTGACGGCAGAAGGTGTACCAAAAAAGTAAAAAAGTGAGTCCACGTTCCAGGTCTTGCCATACAGTCCTAATCATCAATACCGTCGTACATCCACCCGCAACGGTCCATCACTAAGCGGCTCTAGGGGAGGGCTCAAGCGTCGCGATGGATTCGGAGCGGGGCGCGGTAGGGGGGTGCCGTGCTCGGTTTTCGCGCTCTGTCGGAGCCGTATGCCGCGCGGCCAGTTTTGCCAGCTCACCCACCAGGTAGGGAGCGCTATTCCGTCATGGCCGGGGTGAGAAGAACCCCCCTTTCAAACCGGAAACTCATCCGGACTGCCCGGGGGCGGGCGGTCCACCGGTGGAGAGGGAATCAGACTCATGAGCTCAGTCCTGCACCCGGCGGCGCCGGGGCAAGATCCGTTCACCGCACCGTCGCACCATGGGGACACCGTCGAAACAGCCGCCGGTCCGGAAGGACCGGTGAGTAGCCTCGGCCGAATATCCGCCACGTACCGGCCTATCTCCTCGCATCTCGCGATCACTCCGCCCGTCAGCGTCGTGATCCCCGCCATGAATGAGGCGGAGAATCTCCCGTACGTCTTCAAGACTCTGCCCGCGTGGATTCATGAAGTCGTGCTGGTCGACGGGAATTCCAGCGACAACACCGTCCAGGTCGCCCGTGAACTGTGGCCGGACGTCAAGGTCGTCAAGCAGGTCGGCAAGGGCAAAGGAGATGCCCTCATCAGCGGATTCGCCGCCTGCACCGGCGACATAATCGTGATGGTCGACGCCGACGGCTCGGCCGACGGCCATGAGATCGTCAGTTACGTGTCCGCCCTGGTCTCGGGCGCGGATTTCGCCAAGGGCTCGCGTTTCGCCAACGGCGGCGGCACCGACGACATGACCCCGATCCGCAAGTTCGGCAACTGGGTGCTGTGCGCCATCGTCAACGCCAAGTTCGGGGCCCGCTACACCGATCTCTGCTACGGCTACAACGCCTTCTGGAAGCACTGCCTGGACAAGGTCACCCTGGACTGCACCGGCTTCGAGATAGAGACCCTGATGAACATCCGGGTCGTCAAGGCCGGGCTGCGGGTGCAGGAGGTCCCCAGCCACGAGTACCTCCGCATCCACGGCGTCAGCAACCTCAGCGCCGTACGGGACGGACTGCGGGTCCTCAAGGTGATCGTGAAGGAGAAGGGCGTACGCAGATCGGCGCGCCGTCACGCGTGGGCAGCGCCGAGCGTCAGGATCCCGCGGGGAGAGGCATCTTGAGCGAGCGCCCGTCGCACCGGTTCTCCGTGGTGATCTGCGTCTATACCGAGGACCGCTGGGACGACATCCTCGCGGCCGTCGACTCGGTACGGAAGCAGTCACTGCCTGCCCTCGAGACGCTGCTCGTGGTCGACCACAACGCGGCCCTGCTGGCGCGGCTCGGCAAGGAGTTCAAGGAGAGCGCGGCACACGGTGAGGGGGTGCGGGTGCTCGCCAACGCGGGCCCCCGTGGCCTCTCCGCGGGCCGCAACACCGGAATCGCCGCCGCGCGCGGCGAGTTCGTCGCCTTCCTCGACGACGACGCCGTGGCCGAGCGCGACTGGCTGCGGTACTTCGCCGAGGGGTACGACGACCGGCTCGTGATGGCCGTCGGCGGCCGGACGATGGCCGCCTGGGCATCGGGCCGCAGGCCCGTCTGGTTCCCCGAGGAGTTCGACTGGGTCGTCGGCTGTACGTACCGGGGGCTGCCGCGCGGCAAGGTGCGCGTCCGCAATGTCCTGGGCGGCAATGCCTCCTTCCGGCGCAGCGCGTTCGACGCCTCCGGCGGCTTCGCCACGGGCATCGGGCGCGACGGCGACAAACGGCCGCTGGGCTGCGAGGAGACCGAACTGTGCATCCGGCTGGCCAAGGCCGTGCCGGACGCGGTCCTGCTGATCGACGACCGCGCGGTGATCCACCACAAGGTCCCGGCCGTCAGGGAACGGTTCGGCTACTTCCGCACCCGCGCCTACGCCGAGGGCCTGTCCAAGGCGCTCGTGGCCAAGAGTGTGGGGGCGGACAAGGGACTCGAGTCCGAGCGCCGCTACACCACACGGGTACTGCCGGCCGGAGTCGTACGCGGGCTGCGCGACGCGGCGCTGGGCCGCCGGGGCGGCGTGGGCCGGGCCGGTGCGATCGTCACCGGGGTCGCGGCGGCGGCGGGCGGCTATGTGGTCGGGAGCGTGCGTGCCCGTGGGGGCGGCGCCACGTTCTCCTCCGGTCCCATCGCGGCAGAACCGGTCATGGGAGGTATGTCCGGGTGAACCAGCCGGTGCCCATTCTGATGTACCACGCCGTCGGACACCGCCCGGCGCAGGCCGCGTACGGTCTGTCCGTCTCGCCCGAAGCCTTCGCCGAGCAGATGGAACTGCTCGGCGAGCGCGGGTTCACGCCCGTCACCACCGCCCAACTGGGCGCTGCCTGGCGGGCGGCGGGCGGACCGTTGCCGCGCCGGCCCGTCCTGATCACCTTCGACGACGGCTACGAGGGCGTGCACCGGCACGCCCTCCCCGTCCTCGCCAAGCACGGCTTCGCCTCGACCCTCTTCGTCTCGACCGGCTGGCTGCGCGGTGCGTACGAAGCGGGCGGTGCGCTCGACACGATGCTCGACTGGGACCAGGTGCGCGAACTGGCCGCGGCGGGCACGGAGATCGGCGGCCACACCCACACCCATCCGCAGCTCGACCAGCTCGACGACGACCGCCTCCGGTACGAGACGGTCCGCTGCCGGGACATCATCGCGGACGAGCTGGGCGCCGGGCCGGTGTCGTTCGCCTATCCCTACGGCTACTCCAGCCGCCGGGTGCGGCGTACGGTCCGGGCGGCCGGTTTCGCCCAGTCGCTCGCCGTCGGCAACGCGCTCGCCGTACGCCGCCAGGGGCCGTACGCCCTGGAGCGGGTGACCGTGCGGCGCACCACCGGTATCGAGGAGTTCGAACAGCTCGTCGTGGGCAGATCCATCGCCCGCAACTTCGCCAGGGACCGTGCACTGACCAAGGGTTACGCCGTGGTGCGCCGGGCCCGCAGGGCCGGCGGGCTGATCCGCCGGGTCAGGACCTGATGGCGGAGCCGAACGACAGGAACCGGCGGCGTTCGACCGCCGCCGGATCCCCTCACCCGGACGCCTCGCGTCAGCGGTCAAAACACCGTGCACACAGCGGTCCCGTGCCGGATCATGGGCGCATGTCTGCCAAGCCTCAGGACGCTCTGCCGATCCGGCTCAACGTCGACGACAGCGATTCACCATCGGACGTCGTCGACGCGCTGTTCCTCGGCCGCTTCGCGACGGGCGAGCAGCCTCACTCCCACAGCTCCACCATCGACCGCGTCAAGCCCGGCGCCTCTCTGCTGCCGCCGTCCGCTTGTGTGCTGCGCTCCGCGCGCGACGACGACCGCAGCGCCACGCTCGCCGAGGGCGACGGCTGGACGCTGCTGATCTCCCGCTGGAACCGTGGCGCCGATGTCATGGTCACCGCGGTCAGCTCCGAGCTCGCCGAGAAGGTCCTTGGCCAGGCGACCGACGGCGCCACGGACGAGCCGGAACCGCAGCCGGAGAACGTGACCATGGGGTTCTGGTACGTCTCGCCCCGGCGCGGCCCGTACCGCACCACCCGCCAGATCGCCGCCGGGACCTGGGACGAGGTCCGGCCCAACTACACGGCGCCGGTGGCCGATGCCATGGACCGGCTGATGAAGGTGACGCCGGACGACATCTCGGGCCGGCTGCTGCTGCTCCACGGCCCGCCGGGCACCGGCAAGACCTCGGCGCTGCGGACGCTGGCCCGCTCCTGGCGTGACTGGTGCCAGGTCGACTGTGTGCTCGACCCGGAGCGGCTCTTCAACGACGTCGGCTATCTGATGGACATCGCGATCGGCGAGGACGAGGGCACGTCGAAGGGTCGTTGGCGGCTGCTGCTGCTCGAGGACTGCGACGAGCTGATCCGCGGCGAGGCCAAGCACACGGCGGGCCAGGCCCTGTCCCGGCTGCTCAATCTGACGGACGGCCTGCTGGGCCAGGGCCGTAACGTCCTGGTGGGCGTGACCACCAACGAGGACCTGGAGCGCCTGCACCCGGCGGTGGTCCGCCCGGGCCGCTGTCTGGCCCGGATCGAGGTGGGTGCGCTGACCCGCGAGGAGTCGGTGAACTGGCTGGGCACGGAGGAGGGCGTGGGCCGCGAGGGCGCGACGCTGGCGGAGTTGTACGCGCTGCGCCGCGGCACGAGCCCGGCGTCGGTCCCATCCCAGCACGACGGCGCGGACGCGGGCCTGTACCTGTGAGCCTGGGTCAAGCCCCGCCGGCGATTGAGGCGCGAGGCCTGGGGCGGAGCCCCGAAAAGAGCCCCGCCGGCGATTGAGGCGCGGGGCCTGGGGCGGAGCCCCAGCAAGGGACCTCAGCCCTCGTACACCGCCCGCAGCGCGTCCTCGACCGCCGCCCCCGCAGCCGCCCGGCTCAGCCCAAGTCGCCGCGCCTGCTCCGCATACGCCGCCGCCGCGGCCGCCGCCTGCCGCTTCGCCGCATCCCCCGCCGCCGCGACAAACGTGCCGTTCCGGCCGCGCGTCTCGATCACCCCGTCGGCCTCAAGCGCGCGATACGCCTTGGCCACGGTATTCGCGGCGAGCCCCAGCTCCTCCGCGAGCCCTCGCACGGTCGGCAGCCGGTAGCCCACAGGCAGCTTGCCCGAGCGCGTCTGCTTCGAGATCTGGGCACGCAGCTGTTCGTACGGGGCGTCGGCCGCACCTGCATCAATGGCGATCTTCAAGGTCACCCGCCGATTCTCCCCCACCGCCGCAAAATGGGAGGCGACGCCACCCGGCAGGCCCGTACCGTCGCTCCCCATGACATTGATCGTCCGTGATTTCCGCATCGAGGACGCCGCATCCGTGTCCGCCGTCAGGCGGGCCGCTCTCCCCTACATGGTGACGACCCCCGAAGCCATCGTCTTCGCCGTGGAGACCGCCAACCCGGCCAAGAAATACCGGCTGTTGATCGCCGAGAAGGACGGGGAGATCATCGGCACGGCCCATACCGGCGTCGCGTACGACTCCAGCGAGCCGGGCCAGTCCTTCGTCACCCCGCACGTCCACCCGGCCCACCGCGGCCAGGGCGCCGGCGCGCTGATCCTGCGGACCGCCGAGGAGCATCTGACGGCCGAGGGCGCGAGGACCGTCTACGCCTGGGTCATGGACGAGCCGGAGTCCCGGTCCTTCGCCGAGAAGCGAGGCTACCGGCCGACGCGCCCGGCCCACTTCCAGCGTCTGGACCTGCGGGGCGGCACGCTGCCCCCGCTGCCGGAACTGCCCGCGGGCGTCGAGCTGCGTACCGCCGCGGACTTCGAGGCCGATCCGCGGCCGATCTTCCGGGCCGACGCCGAGGCCACGTCGGACGAGCCGAGTGATATCAGCGCGGACTTCGACGACTACGAGGACTGGATCAGCCACACCTGGAACAACCCGCTACTCGACCGTGAGCTCAGCACGGTCGTGCTGGTGGACGGCGAGGTCGCGGCCTTCACCGCGGCCCAGTCGGACGGCGGCACCCGCTACATGTCCGGCATGACCGGCACGCTGCGTGCCCACCGCGGCCGGGGATTCGCGAAGCTCGCCAAGACCGACTCCCTGCGCCGTGCCCGCGCGGCCGGCCATGCGGAGGCGTTCACCAGCAATGACGGCGACAATGGACCCATGCTGGCCGTCAACAAGTGGTTCGGCTACGAGATCTGCGCCACGGAGGTACGTCATGTCCGCACCCTCGGTTGAGGTGCGACTGGTCAAGGCCGGCGCGACGAAGATCCGTTACCCCGCCGAGGTGGTCGCCGACGACGGAACGCGCCTCACGGTCCGCGCTCCGTGGGCGGGCGACGGCGTCCGCGACTTCGGCTTCGTGCGGTTCGAGGCGGGCGATGTCTTCACCGAGTACTACTGGCGGGACCGCTGGTACGCGGTGAAGGAGGTCCGCAGCGGCGACGGCACGCTGAAGGGCTGGTACTGCGACATCACCCGCCCCGCCGTCCTCGACGGCGGGGAGCTGGTGGTCGAGGACCTGGACCTCGATCTGTGGGTGTCGGCGGACGGAACATCCGTACTGCGCCTGGACGAGGACGAGTTCGAGGCGAGCGGCCTGGCCGCCCGCGACCCGGAGGCCGCGGACCGCGCCCTGCGGGCTCTCGACGAGCTCGAACTCCTCGCCCGCGAGGGCGGGTTCACGGCTCTGCTCACCTGAGCCGGAGCGTAGTCGGCCAGGGCATGCCTTGTCCGGGACGGACTACCGGCTGAGTGAGCTCGGCCAGGAGGCGTGCGCCGCACTGGCCGGGCTCACTCGGTGGTCCGAGCACTGGGCTCGCGACGGGAAGTAGCGGTGGTGGGCCGCGCCGGTCACGCCGCCGCGTTACGACGGCGGATGATCACCTTCTTCAGCAGGGGCCAGGCGAGCAGCACGGCGATCACGACATACACCGTCACCGAGAAGGGCGTGTTGACCAGCCCCGTCACACTGCCGTCGCTGATCTGGAGCGCACGACGCAGCTGCTGCTCGGCGGCCGGGCCGAGGATGACGCCGATCACGGCCGGCAGCACGGGAAGTCCGTACCGCCGCATGCCGAAGCCGATCAGACCGATGATCAGCAGGATCACCAGGTCGAGCGCCTCGCCGCCGACCGCGTACGCACCGACCGCCGCGAAGAAGAGAATGCCCGCGTAGAGGTACGGGCGCGGGATGCGCAGCAGCTTCGCCCACACCGGCGCCAGCGGCAGATTCAGCGCGAGCAGCAGCACCATGCCCACGAAGAGCGAGGCGATCAGACCCCAGACCAGGTCCGGCTCGCGCTCGAAGAGCAGCGGTCCGGGCTGGATTCCGTACTGCTGGAAGGCCGCCAGCATCACGGCCGCGACCGCCGTCGTGGGCAGGCCCAGCGTCAGCATCGAGACCAGGGTGCCCGCGGCCGAGGCCGAGGCAGCCGACTCCGGTCCGGCCACGCCCTCGATCGCTCCCTTGCCGAACTCCTCCTTGTGCTTGGAGAGCCGCTTCTCGGTGACGTACGAGAGGAAGGTCGGGATCTCCGCGCCGCCGGCCGGGATCGCGCCGAACGGGAAGCCGATGACCGGACCGCGCAGCCAGGACTTCCAGGTGCGCCTGACGTCGGACCTGCCGAGCCAGGGCCGGCCGACCGGGATGGGCTCGCCGCTGCTGCGCCGCAGATGGGCCGCGACCCACAGGGCCTCGCCGATCGCGAAGAGGCCGACCGCGACGATCACCACGTCTATGCCGTCGGCGAGTTGGAGCGAGCCGAAGGTGAGCCGCTGCTGGCCGGTCATCTGGTCCAGGCCGACGAGCCCGAGGGTGAGTCCGATCAGCAGAGATGCCAGCCCGCGAATACGTGAGGAGCCGAGTACGGACGTGACCGCGATGAAGGCGAGCACCATGATCGCGAAGTAGTCGGGGGCACCGATGTCCACGGCCAGTTCGGCGACGGTCGGGGCGAGTACGACCAGCAGGATGGTGCCGATCATGCCGCCTGCGAAGTGGCCGACGGCGGCGGCCGCGAGGGCCTGTGCGCCGCGGCCCGCCTTGGCCATCGGATTGCCTTCCATCGCCGCGACCACGGCGGCGCTCTCACCTGGCGTGTTGAGCAGGATCGAGGTCGTGGAACCGCCGAACATCGCGCCGTAGTAGATGCCGGCGAACATGATGAACGCGCCGGTCGGCTCCAGTCCGTACGTCACGGGCAGCAGCAGTGCCACCGCCATCGCGGGCCCGATGCCGGGCAGTACGCCGATCGCCGTGCCGAGCAGCACGCCTATCGCCGCCCAGAGCAGATTGATCGGGGTCAGCGCTGTGCCGAACCCGTCGATGAGGGAGTTGAGAGAGTCCATAAAGCACTCCCATCAGCGGGCCACCCGGCAGCGGAACACCGAGCAGGTTGTCGAAGACGAAGTAGGTGACCAGGGAGAGGACCGCGGCGATGAGCGGATCGCGGTCGAGGTGGCGGCTGCCGAGGGCTGAGGGCTTCACGGTCGTCGGGGTGGCCCACAGCGGCGCGGAAGCGCTGCGCGCGGCCGAGAGGCTTCGGCCTGATCTCGTACTGCTCGACATCTATCTGCCTGATATGGACGGGATCAACGTGCTGCGGGAGCTGCGCGCGGCGGAGGAGCGCGACGAACTGCGCGGGAGCGTGGACGTCCTGTTCATCACGGCCGCGCGGGATGCGGGCCTTGTACGGGCGGCACTGCGCGCGGGCGCCCTGCACTATCTCGGCTCACTGTCACGGGTCAGCGCGCGGCGGTATCTGGAGTACTTCGTGGAGACGGGGCGGGTGGAGGTGACGCTGCGGTACGGGGGACGGGGCGTCCGGAGCGGCGGTACCGGCGGATCGGCTGACGACGGGCCGACTCCGCCGGCCATGCTGTGCGGACGGAGCCACTCGCCCGCCTGCGCACCCGCGCACCGATCGCGGTCGCGGTCGCCGCAGTGTCCGTGGTGCTGGGTCCTGTCGTACTCGCTGGGGCCGTGCCTCGGGCACCGCGCAAGGCGTGGCCGCGGTTCAGCTGTCCCCTTCAGGCGCGGGGTGGGTGACCCGGAGTTTCGACTGTCCGTGCGGCAGCCGCTCCCAGTCGTCCATGAAGCCGGCGACGAGACCGTGCTTCTCGGCCAGCGCGATCAGCGTCTCTGTGCGGTAGTAGAAGTCCTCACCGAGCACCCGGTGTTCGCCTCCCTCGGTGCGGTCGTAGGTGAAGTCGAAGAAGCCGCCGGGGGCCAGCACCCGTCCGACGTGCGAGAGGCATTCGTCGATGACCTCCAGCGGTGAGTGCGAGAACACGCTGTGCGCGTGCACCACCGTGAACCAGGCGTCGGGAAGGAAGTCCAGCGTCAGATTGTCGACGGGTGTCAGGTACGGCATCTTGTCCTGAAGGCCGTAGTGGACCAGGGTCTTCTTGGCCTCGATGAGGATGTCGGGCGAGATGTCGATCCCCACGTAGTGGCCGGGCTCCAGGTGCTCGATGAACCGCCACCCGGCGCGCAGGTTGCCGCACCCGATCTCGAGCATCCGGTCCTGCGGCTTCAGCCCGTGCCGCACCAGGTAGTCGAACTGCAGCTGCCCGATGGCCAGCCAACGGTCGTGCGACGGCCCACCACCGACGGCCGCCTCCGGACTCCTCGCGGTGTCCGATGCCATCACGGCCCGGTAGTAGGCGACGTGACTCCCGCGATGCCGGAACCACAGCCAGCCGTCCCGGCCCGCCCGTCGAAGGTACGGCAGCACACGCCGCGGATGCCGCAGCGCGTATCGCACCTTGTGCCCCAGTCGTGAGCGGTTCCGCGACAGGCGCGAAGGGGGTGTCCTGTGCATGTCGGCCTCCGGTGCCATCCGTGGGCTGCCCCTGCGCGGATGCTAACCACCCGTGCCCAGACACGCCCCTCGGCCAGCTGCCCGCCCGCCGGCGCAGTACACCCTCCACCGGACTTCCGGCCCGTGCCCGGAATCGGCCGCCTCCCTCGTTCGGGAAGGCCGTTCGGCCGAGTGCCGCGTCGGCGTGGTGACGGCGGTGCGAATCGTCGCGCTTGCCGCTCGCTGCGCCGGGGAGACGCGAGGAGGCGGCCATGAGCACCTGGGAGAATCAGCGAATGACCAGCACTCGGCGCCATCGTGAACGCTCCTCATCCCTGAGCGGGATCTTCGCCGCACACTTGCAGGTGTTCCGGTTCTACCGCGACGGCACTGTCCTCGACGTGCTCGTACGCCCGGCTCCACAACCTGGATGATGCTGAGGCCATCGCACGCGGCCTGCTCGCCCGGCACCCTCACGGAGGGGCCGGGCGCTGCTGTTCCCAGCGTTCTCAGTTTCGCGGGCGGGCGATCAGCCGCACATCCGGGCCGGACCGGGCCACGTCCAGCAGCTCGTACCGGAGGATGTCATCCATCGTCTCGATGGTGCCGCCCTGGAGAGCGCTCTTCCCGCGGCCGAGGAGCGCGGGCGCGATGTAGGCGATGATGCGGTCTACCAGCCCCGCCGACACGAAGGACGCGGCGAGCGTGGGTCCGCCCTCCAGGAATATGCCGCGCACGCCGCGATGGTGTAGCTCCCGCAGCAACGCCCCAATGTCCAGACCCTGTTTTGCTCGCGGCAGCCGGACAACGGTGGCGGCACCTTCCAGGTGGGAGGCGTCGGCGTCCTCAGCAACGGCAATCATCGTGGGTGCGACCGCATCGAGGACCCGGGCGTCGGCAGGTGTGCGGGCGTTGGTATCGATGATGACGCGCCAGGGCTGCTGGTCGACGGGTACGGCCACCTGAAGGTTTGGGTCGTCCTTCGTCGAACGCACGGCGAGATGCGGGTTGTCAGCCTGCTGGGTTCCAGAGCCGACGACGGTCGCCTGACAGACTGCGCGCAGGGCATGCACCTCGGCACGGGATTCCGCACTGGTGATCCACTGGCTTGTGCTGTCCATTGCTGCGATGCGTCCGTCCAGCGTGGCTGCGTATTTGTACACGACGTACGGCCGCCCATCGACGGTGTGCCACTCGTCAGTGCCGACCAGCTCGCTGATGCGCATCGCTCTCCTCCAGGCAAATGGTGGTACTGGCGAGCCTAGTGTGGTGCGGGTCGGGGACTGGGCTCGCACCTGGGCGGTGGAGGAAGTCTTCGGTATCGAGCCGGCCTGCTCAACGACGACCGGCTGGCCCGGGCTCTGGATGCGATCGCTCCGCATCTGGAGCATTTGCCGGGACGGTCGGGGCCCGGGCGATCGCCGAGTTCGGCATCGATGTGTCCCGTTTACACTGGGATATGACCAATATGTCCGTCCACGGCGCCTATCCGGCCGAGGGCCAGGACGAGGATTTCCCTGTTATCGGCTACGGGCATCCCAAGGACCGGCGGGTGGATCTGAAGCAGGTCCAGGCCGGGCTCGCGGTGAGCGCCGACGGGGGTATCCCGGTCCATGCCCGGTCTTCGACGGGTCGGCTGCCGAGGTCAGCCAGGTCGTCGGCGCGATGAGGGACCTGCGCACGATGGCCGGCACCCGCGACTTGCTGATGGTCGCCGACTCCAAGCTGGTTTCCTACTCCAACGCCAGCGCACTGCTGACGGCCGGGGTCCAGTTCATCGCTCCGGCCCCCGCCGATCAGGTCAAGGACGAGGTCTATGCCGCCCTCGGCCTCACCCGGGCCGCGACCGTGGACTGGGTGCCGGGCAGAGACGCGGGCAAGACCTCCGCTCAGCGGGAGAGTTACCGGGTGCTGGAGGACACCCACACCCTGAAGGGAGCGAGGAAGAGCGATCCCGAGCTCACCGTGCGGCGGATCCTGGTCCACTCCACCGCGAACGCCGCCGGCCAGCGGGCCGCCCGGGACAAGCGCCTGACCAAGGCGGCTGACGATCTCGGCAAGCTCGCCGGGGCGGGCGGCGGACGGCACTACAAGAATGCCGAGAAGATCGTCGCCCGCCTCGGTGTGATCGCGGCGAAGCGCCGTGTCGCTTCCTGCCTGCGCTTTCACGTCACTGAGGACGAGCACGGCGTCCCTGCTCTGGACTGGCACTTCGATGAGGATGTCCTCAACTGCCCTGCAGAGGATTTGTGACGAGTTCAGCGGCGGCGTTCACGATCACTCGCACTGCTGAACCGCAGCTACATCCGGCTACCGCGGGACCGAATTCCGCAGAGGGCCAGGCGCTACTGCGCCGGGCCCGAACCTGGGGTTACTCGGTAGTTAGGGTCTCCCGCATCGCCTTGGCCGTGGCAGTTGGGTCGTAGCCTTCGGGAACGCCTTCGACCAGGATGATGTCGCCATCCATGTGCCGCGAGCGCAGGGGTGCGATCTCCTGGTACGCGGGCGATTCCCACCAGGCCCGTGCCTCGGCAATCCCGGGGAAGCCGATCACCACGACGTGCCCGGGCCAACTGCCCTCTTTCACCTCATGCTGCGCGGCGTGCACGAGGAATTGGCCGCCGTACGGCTCGAAGGTGGCGGCGATGCGCTCGATGTACTCAACGATCTCCGGGACCAGGGTGGCCTCTTGCAGGTGCGCTATGGCATAGGCGGGCATGGCGTCCTTCCAGTCGGTCGGGCTCCGTACGCCGCCGATAGTGGCATGCGGAGGCACCCGGGTCGATGACCCGCCAGGCAAGGTTCCTGCCCTCGCGCCGCCCTCCATTGCCGAGCAACTCACTTCCGAGCCAGGTGCGTTCACTGATACGGCACCAGTGAGACCCGCTGGAACCACCGGGGCAGATCCGAATCAACGACCCGCGAAGTCCGGGTCTAGGTCAGGACCATCCAGCGTTGGCCGTCGATGAGTTCTCGGGCCGCGTCGAGGTGGCCGGCGTGGCACGCCGTCTCGGTGATGACGTGCAGCAGGGCGTCCCGAAGGTTGTACAGGTGCGGTTCGCCGAAGAGGTGGTGGGGCCACCAGTCCGAGGCCAGTCAGCCCAGGGGTACCTGCGCGAGGGACTCCCACTCGTACATACGGTTGTCCCGGTTGATGACGATCAACTCAGCCTGAGTGATGCGAGCATGGGCCGGCTCGATGTCCGTGGCGGCGAGGGCGTCAACGAACGAAGCAGCCTCACCTGCCCCGTGGCTGTAGCCAACCGAGACATGTGGAGTGAAACCCTCTGCACGTTCCGGGACTTCGGGGAGTACGTCGCCGATCGAGGCCCGGATCGCGTCACGCACCGCTCGCACCGGAGCATCCGGCTGCACCGGCACGAGGATCGCCTCCGGATCCACTACGGGTGTGCCCAGCAGGACATCGAAGGGCGGCACGTCCGCGAGTCTCCGTTCTGCCGCCTCGGCGATGGACGCCACATCCTTCTCATCCACCTCGCCCACGAATCCGATGCCCTGCATCGTGAGATGCAGCCACTGGTCTGGGATCAGATCGAGTCCCCCAACGGGGGCAAGCGCCGCGCGGTATGCCGCCGCGAACCGGTGGACGTCGGACTGCCCCTCGAACGTCAGGTGCCAGGTGTAGAAGCGCCGACCCACGCTCCAACCGGGTCGCCACCACCAGTGATCACGCATGTGCTCCGGTCCTGTCGTCATGCCCCGAGATCCAATCAGGCTGCCCCCTCTCCTGACGAGAGGGCCAACTGCCGGGGCGCCGAGTCCAAGCACCATTCCTCCAGCGCCCGCCGTGCCGCAACAGTTGCCGAACCGGTCGCCGCGCGGCTGCCGGCCATGAACTGTCCGAGGTCCTGCATACGTCGGGTGATGGGTTCAAGACGCTGCTGCGGTGGCATGGCGAGCACCGGCGTGAGTGCCTCCATGACGCCGTCGGGCTGGTCGGTCCCTGCGAATGCGGCGGCGCGGGTGATGTGGACCTGAGCCTCGGTTCCGTAGGCGTGGACCGGCTGAGCTCGCAGGTGGTCGAGCGCTCTGTCCGCCTCGGTGAGCGCATCGCGGTAAGCGCCGATGCGCAGGTGTGCCCCGGCCGCGTAGTTCTCGTGCCGGGCCGGCGGACAGGCGAAGATACCCCCGATGTCGTCCACGCCGACGAGAGCTTCCCTCGCTGCGGCAGCGCGGCGCAGCGCTGCTTGTGTCTCGTCGGCCACGCCCAGCTTGGACCAGGCGTCGGCCTCCTGGCATGCGAGCAGTGCGCCGACGCTTCCACGCGGGTGGTAACTGGCACCGCGCCGGGCGTGGTTGATCGCGTCCCTCAGGCGGCCGTCCCAGAACGCGACTTTGCTCCGGGTGGAGGCGACCCATGCGTGCAGCTCGGAGTGGCCGGACATCTCGGCGCACAGCCACGCCGTACGTCCTTGCGTATCCGCCGCGCGGAGGTTCCCCAGATCGCTGGAGATCCAGGCCAGGAGCCCGCACAGATAGCCGACGGATACATACAGTTCCGCAGAGTGCTGAGGCGGCTGATGCCCCTCGAGGAGCCGGAAGACGCGGTCCCGCAGCCTCCGCGCGCGGCCGAACAACTCGACGGCATCGCCCGTGAGGTAGTCCCCGGCGAGGGTCTGCACGTCCGCGAGGATCTGCTCCAGGGCGATCTCCCCGACATTGGTTGTCTCTGCCCACTGCGCCCATGCGGCCGACTCGTCCGCGGCGGCCAGGATGTCATCTTTGTCCGGTGGTGTTACAGCCGTAGGCGGGGCCGCTGTCGGCGCCGACTCGACGGATGGCGCCTCCGGAGCGTGGTGGCGCAGGATGCGCAGGTCACTCTGGGGAAGAGCCCTGTAGTCGTCCAGGTCAAGGAGGTCCTCGACTGTGCAGCCGAGCACCGTCGCGGTGGCGACGAGCACGGACAGGCTGGGACGGCGTGCGCTCGGGCCCGGCCACTTCTCCCATTTACTGACGAGCGATGCGTCAGCAGCGATGGTCTGCCCTGGACACGCGCTGATGCGCTCGGCGATCTCTTGCAGCGTCCAGCCGTGTGCATGGCGCCACGCCTCGCGCGGGCGCATGCGGAAGCGGACGCGCATCTCCACCGCGATCTCAGCGAGGCTGCACCCGGCGGCTGTCATCTCATGGCGCAGGGCATCCCGATTGCTCTTGGTGCCCTGGCTGCCCTGTGCCGTCATCAACTCTCCCTACGTACGCGGAGCTTCGCTCACCGTAGCCACCAGTTCACCCGTTGGGGAGCTGGACAATGAGTAGCCCCGGGCACAATCCGTCCATGTCGCAGTCCAAAGCCACACGTTCTCCCAGGTCATAGGTTCGTCGACCTGCCACAAAAGTTGGACGCCGGTGACCGTGACGGCAACGGCGCTGGTTGCGACTGTTGAGGCACCGAACCAACCGAGAACCGGGGGCCGCAGTGCACACCGCAACCGACACCGAGCTCGCGATCGCCAACTGGCTGGCCCGCGCGCTCGGAGTTCCCGAGGTCGCCCATAGCGACTGGCGTGAGCAGCGTCTGACAATGCTGCCAACTGGGCGCCTCTTCGATGCCGTTCGCATGCCCCGGGCGCTCGTTCACGCCGCCATCGGCAGCACCGCGGCAGACGTGGTCACCCGAACGCTGGCCGAGCTCCTCGACGGGCCTGTGATCTGCGACCGACAGACCTGGTACTACGCACTGGTGCCGCCGCGGACGACCGAGGACTGGGCCTCCTCGTTGGCGCAGTGCCGGGGTCGCGGTGGATGGCTCGGGGTGCCCAGTGCGGACCGCACGCAGCCACGTGGCGTCCACTGGGCGGTGCTGCCCCGGTCCGCAGGCGACCTGTGCACAGCTGAGGCTGTGGCCGCACTGTTGGCCATCGGCCGAGATCGACTCGAGGCATCGTCATGAGCGCGCACACGATCATCGCCGCAGTCGAGTGGACTCTGGGAATCGACATCGAACGCGGGGCACCGGCGGAGCCGCTGCACGAGGCACAGTGCACCACCTGCGGGGAGACGTCGGGAGCGACTGAGGGCCGTCGCCTGCCCGCCGAGGTATGGGCGCTCCAGCACACCGGCTCGCACCCCGGCCACCGCTCCTATCGAGCCGTACAGACCACCTTCTGGCGCGTCACCCCCGCCTCGGGGAACCCGTATGGGGAGCAGTCATGACGTCGATGAACGACGCCCTGCATCGGCTGATGGGTGGTGCGGCAAATCGCTCACGCGTCAGCTCTGGCGCTGCTGCAGAGCCGCAAGCCCCTTCTGCAAGTCCTCGCTGTTCATCACCGGCTGGACCTCCAGCAGCGCGCCGAGCTCCATGAAGAGCGGTTCGTTGATGGTCACCAGATCCGAGCTGTCCTGCAGGTCGAAGACCATGATGAAGGACCGCACGCCGTCGTTGAGGTTATCTGCGGCAGCCTGCCGTTCTTGATCGCCTCGTTCGAGGCCTGGATGTCCAGACGGGCTCGCAGCATCCCCCGCATCGCACTCGTTCCTTCGAACCGCCACGACCGGCGCAGTACGGTCCGCGCTCGCTGAGTCCGGTGGCGTCCCGCCCAGCGTCACCCTGGGTGATCAGGGCCGCAACATCTCGCCCGCCGTCCGTGGCCGGCTCCCTGCCCGGGCCGGCGCGCGCCACCCCCTTCCTGAGCCCCCGCTTACCCCCGCCTTAAAGCCACCATAAGGATCGCCATCACCCCCTCCCAGCAGGCGATTTCACCGTCCCGAGCGGCTAGCTTGCTGATCGCCGGGGCCGGTTCGAGCGGTCGGCTCCGTAGTCCTACGGGGGGCCGCGCCGCCCGTTTGAACCTGTCCCGGGTCCCCCCATATGCCGCTCTTGAAGGAGTACGTCACCATGACCGCTCGCCGTAAGGTCACCTCGGTCGCCGCCCTCGGGTTCGCGCCGTTCGCTCTGGCCGGGCTGGCTGCCGCTCCGGCCGTTGCGCACGGGTCGATGACCGATCCGGTCAGCCGGGTGTCCGCCTGTTACGCCGAAGGGCCCGAGAGCCCGCGGTCGGCGGCGTGCAAGGCGGCGGTCGCGGCCAGTGGGGCGCAGGCCTTCTACGACTGGAACGAAGTCAACATCGCCAACGCCGCCGGGAACCACCAGCAGTTGATCCCGGACGGCAAGCTGTGCAGCGCGGGGCGCGACAAGTACAAGGGTCTCGACCTGCCCCGTGGCGACTGGCCGTCGTCCTCGCTCGCCTCCGGCAATCACACCTTCCGCTACAAGGCGACCGCCCCGCACAAGGGTTCCTTCGAGCTGTACCTCACCAAGGACGGCTACGACCCGTCGAAGCCCCTCAAGTGGTCGGACCTGGAGCAGAAGCCGTTCGCCAAGGTCACCAACCCCACGCTGGTCAACGGTGAGTACGTCTTCGACGGCGTCGTCCCCGACAAGTCCGGCCGGCACCTGGTCTACTCCATCTGGCAGCGCTCGGACTCGCCCGAGGCCTTCTACACCTGCTCCGACGTGGTCTTCGGCAAGGACAACGGCGGAACGGGTGGCACCGCGCCCGCGCCGACCGCCTCCGCACCCTCCGACGAGGAGATCGCCGACGGCGCCGACGAGTCCACCGTCGACCACAACGGCCATGGCGGTGACGAGCACGCCGAGCACTCGACCGCTCCGGCCGCCCCGGCCACGCCTGCTGCCGAGCAGCCGGCCGACAACGCCCCCGAGGCGAACGGCGCCGCCGCCCCCGAAGCCGGCAGCGAGAACCTCGCCGAGACCGGCGGCGACAGCAACACCCCGTACATCGCCATCGGTGGTGCCGCCGCCCTCGCCGTCGGTGCCGCCGCGATGTTCGGCACCGTCCGCCGCAAGGCCGCGACGACCGGCGGGCGTCACAGCCGCTGACCGTATACAGCCCCAGACGCACAACTGCCGTCCGTACCCCCGGGAACGGACGGCAGTTGTGCGTTTCTCGGACTCGTCGGACTCGTCCGTACTCAGTCGAACACAGAACCACACGTCGTGGGCGTCGCCCGCGCCGGATCCAGCGCGTTCGCCACCTCGTGGTACGCGATCCGGTCCCACAGTCCTATCGCCACATGCTCCGACAGGTCGACCGAACACAGGTCCTGGACCAGGACGTTGCGTACGTCCGGTCCTGCCAGGTACTGCGATCGGTACGGGGTGACCACCTCGTCGTAGCGGGTGGAAATGACGGTGTAGCGCACGCCGGGCACGGTGTCGCCGCCCGCGTTGAGCTTCGTGAGGAAGGCGGAGCCGGCCATCTGGTCGGCCAGCCCCGGGGTGGTGGCGCTGAGCAGGTCCGCCGCGCCGGGGAAGTACGGCAGCAGCCTGGTGAGGCCACTCAGCGTGGTGCCGTGATTGTCGGGTGCGAGGCCGATCAGCGCGTTCACCTTGTCGGCCCCGCCCAGGAACTTGAGGTAGTGGCGCGGCATCATGCCGCCCTGGGAGTGGCCGACGAGGTCCGCTTCGGGTGCGCCCGTCGCGGCGAGCACCTTGTCGACGTACGTGTCGAGCTGCTCGGCCGACTTGTCGATCGGGCCGAGGCCGTGGAAGAAGGGCACGCCGGGGAGCTGCCCGTAGTCGAGGCTGAAGACGCAGTAGCCGCGCTTCACCAGGTACGGAGCGAGGGCGAGCCAGTTGTCGACGGAGTTCCCGAGGGTCCCGTGGACCAGGACGACGGGGCGGGGGTGGGTGGTGGAGGGCTTGCAGGAGTAGTTGTTCCAGCCACTGCTGGGCGCTGGGGAGGCGCTCGCAGCGGCGGCGGGGGTGAGGGTGACGACCGCGGTCAGCAGCAGGGCGGCCAGCGGTCTGAGTGCACGTTTCCAGGACAGCATCGGGCAGTCTCCTTGCGGCTCAAGGGAGTAGCGATGGCTGGATATGTGGCGCTCTAGCCAACTTACGCACGGGTAACGAAAGAATGGAAGTTACGCGTCGGTAAAAACTGACCCTTCGTCAACACGTGGTGCTAAAGCCGGCTGCCCCCGGCAAGATCCGGACAGGGGCCTTACGCGGCAAGCGAGGCCGGAACCACCGCCCGCGGGCCGAACCTCGCCCGCGCCCGGTCCGCCACCGCCTCGATCCGCCGCGCCCGCTCGTCCGCGGGGTCGAACGTCAGCTGCCGCGCGGCCCGTTCGACGGGTGTCAGATCCTCCGCCCGCAGCGACAGACTCCGCACCCTGGCCCGCTGCAGGCCGAGCGACTCATGGATCCGGTATGCGACACCGGTGAGCGCCACGGAGTGGGCGGTCGGCTCGCGCAGGGTGCGCGCACGCGTGGTCGTGGACCGGTCGGCGTACCGCACGGTCAGGGCCAGCGAGCGGCACACCTGGCCCTCGCCACGCATCCTCAGCCCCAGCTCCTCGGCGATCGAGAGCAGTGCCCTGCGGTGGCTCGCAGGGTCCAGCTCATCGTGCGAGAAGGCTCGTTCGGCGGCGACCGAGCGGGCGGCGGCGTTCGGGACGACCGTCGTACGGTCGATGCCGCGCGCCCGCTCCCACAGCTCGCGCCCCGCCCGCGCGCCGACGATCCGCTGGAGCACGGCGAGCGGCGCGGCGGCGACCCGGCCGATGGAGTCGAGGCCGTACGCGCACAGGGTGCGGGCCGTCGCCGTTCCGACCCCGTCCAGCGCGGCGACCGGCTTGTCGGCCAGGAACTCCGCGGCCCCGTCGTCCGCCACCACCAGGGTCGTCCCGGGTGTGGCCTCCCGTGCCGCAATCCTGGCCAGCATCGGGCTGGGGCCCGCCCCGATCACGCAGTCCACCCCGCAGTGTGCGAGCGCCCGCACCCGCAGCAGCGAGGCGAGCTGGGCCGCGTCCCGGCCGAAGTACCGTTCGGCACCCCGGACATCGACGAGCGCGGCGTCGGGCGGGAGCGCCTGCACGACGGGGCTGATGTCCTCGACCAGGCCCAGCAGCGCCGGCAGCGCAGCCTCGACCCCGCCCGACTCCACCCCGCCCGCCTCATACATGGGGGGCCGCCGGAAGCGTACGCAGAGGATCATCCCGCGCTCCCCGGACTCTGGTGCCACAGCTTCCGTCCGGTGGCGGCCCGTTCGCCGGGCGGCTGGAGGTCCGCCCAGGGGTTCAGCTCATAGCCCGTCGGCAGGTGGATCCGGCGGCCGCTGTCGGACGGAACCCCGTCAGGGGCCTCCTCGGGAACCGGAGCCGCCAGCCGCGCCGCGACCGCGTCGAGACCGCCCGTACGCCGCAGCTCCACGAGCTCCGCCAGATTCCAGGCCGCCGCGCCGACCACGCTGAGGCTGCGCGGTCCGCGGCGCTGCACCACCCCGCGCACCAGCAGCAGCCAGGAGTGGAAGACGGTGTGCGCGCACGCCGCGTGGCTGTCGTCGAAGAAAGCCAGGTCGACCAGGCCCGTACCGTCGTCGAGCGTGGTGAAGATGACCCGCTTGCCGGACCGGATCGGCGGGGTCTGGGTGGCCGCCTTCGCGCCCGCGACCAGCACCGTCTGCCCGTGCTGTGCCGCGCGCAGCCGCTGGGCCGAGAGCACGCCCAGCTCCTTCAGGAAGGCGTGGTGATCCCCCATCAGATGACGGGAGGCGTCCATGCCGAGGACGCCCAGCTCGGCGCTGAGGCGTTCCGCGTCACCGAGGTCGGGGAGTCCGACCGGGGCGGTCTTCTGCCCGTCACTCAGGGGGAGTTGACCACCGTGTACGCCCGATCTCCGGTGCCCGCGGTGGAGTTCGGCCAGGTGGAGCAGCAGATCACGCCGGTTCGCGCCGAAGGCGTCCAACGCGCCGACCTGGGCGAGCCGTTCGGCGACCGGCCGCCCCGGACGGGCCCGCTGCCAGAAGTCCAGCAGCGAGGAGTACGGCTGCCCGGCCTCGGTCCGCGCCACCTCCGCCTCACTGATGCCATGGACGTCCGAGAGCGCGAGCCGCAGGCCCCACACCTCACGCCCGGCCCGGTCATCAGACACCAGTTCGATTCGATGAGCGGCCGCGGACCGGTTCACATCCAGCGGCAGCACCGGCACCCCGCGCCGCCGCGCGTCCGCCAGCAGCAGCCGCTTCGGATACATCCCCGGATCATGAGTGAGCAGCCCGGCGTAGAAGGCCGCCGGATGGTGCGCCTTGAGCCACGCCGACTGGTACGTCGGCACGGCGAAGGCCACCGCGTGCGCCTTGCAGAAGCCGTACGAGCCGAAGGCCTCGATGATCTCCCAGGTACGGGCGATCACTTCGGGCCCGTACCCCTTCGCCTCCGCTTGCTGCGCGAACCAGACCTTGATCGCCCCCTGCGACTCCGGGTGGGAGAGCCCGCGCCGCACCCGGTCGGCCTCGGCCCGGCCGCAGCCGGTCATGATGCTCACCATCTCGATGATCTGCTCATGGAAGACGACCACCCCGTACGTCTCCTTCAGCGGCCCCTGAAGGTCCGGATGCGGATAGCGGACAGGTGCACGGCCGTGCCGGGCCTCGATGAACGGCCGCACCATGTCGGCCGCGACCGGCCCCGGCCGGAAGAGCGAGATGTCGACGACCAGGTCGCCGAAGGTCGCCGGCTGCAGCCGGCCGACCAGATCGCGCTGGCCCGGCGACTCGATCTGGAAGCAGCCCAACGTCTCGGTGGACTTGATGAGCCGATACGTCGCCGGGTCGTCCGGCGGCACCTGCTCCGGGTCGTCGAGGTCGAGCTCCTCCCCCGTCGCCCGGCGCAGCTCGGCGACCGCGTGCGCCATCGCCGACTGCATCCGCACCCCCAGGACATCGAGTTTGAGCAGCCCGAGATCCTCCACGTCCTCCTTGTCGAACTGCGACATGGGGAAGCCCTCGCCGCTGGTGGGCACCACCGGCGTACGGGTGAGGAGCGTGGCGTCCGAGAGCAGCACCCCGCACGGGTGCATGGCGATCCCGCGCGGCAGCGCGTCCAGCGCCTCGACCAGCTCCCACAGCCGTCCGTGCCGATCCACCTCTCCTGCGACAGCACGTAGTTCAGGCAGTTCCTCCATGGCGGCGCGGGCGTCGCGGGCGCGGATGTGCGGGAAGGACTTGGCGATCCTGTCGATCTCGGCCGGGTCCATGGAGAGCGCGGCGCCCACGTCCCGTACCGCATGGCGGACCCGGTAGGTCTCGGGCATGGAGACGGTCGCGACCCGCTCCTCGCCGAAGCGGCCGATGATCGCGCGGTAGACCTCGAGCCGGCGGGCGGACTCCACGTCGATGTCGATGTCGGGCAGCACGACGCGCCGCTTGGAGAGGAAGCGCTCCATCAGCAGCCCGTGCTCGACGGGGTCGGCGTGCGCGATGCCGAGGAGATGGTTGACGAGCGAGCCGGCCCCGGAGCCGCGCGCCGCGACCCTGACGCCCATCTCTCTTATGTCATCGACCACTTGAGCCACCGTCAGGAAGTACGAGGCATAGCCGTGGTGCGCGATGATGTCCAGCTCGCGGTGCATCCGCTCCCAGTACTCACGCCGGCCGTCATAGCCGCGCAGCACCATGCCGGCGGCGGCGCGGGAAGCCAGCACCCGCTGCGGGGTACGGAGCCCGGCGCCGACCAGATGCGGCTCCGGGAAGTGGACGGCACCGATCCCCAGATCGTCCTCGGGGTCGACCAGACACGCGGCAGCCGTCTCCTCGGTCATGGCGAGCAGCCGGTACGCGGTGTCGCGCCGGAAGCCGGCGGCTTCGGCGACCCGCTCGGCGATACGGGCCATCTCGCGAGGGTCCTTGAGCCAGCGCTCGCCACTGTCGAGGCCCTTGCGCGGATCTACGGGTACGAGGCGGCGGGCCGCGTCGAGGACATCGGCGACCGGGCCCTGGCCCTGGTCGGCGTACCGGACGGCATTGGCCAGCACGGCCCGTACGCCCTGTTCGGCGGCGAAGCCGAGGGTGCGGGCAGCATGCCGCAGCGAGCCGGGGCCGGTGCCCCCCAGGCCGTGGTGCACGACTTCGAGGCGCAGCCGGTCGCCATAGTTCTCCTGCCAGGGCACGAGCAGCTTCGCCGCGCGGTCGGGACGGCCGGCGGCCAGCGCCCGGCCGATCTCGGAGGCGGGACCGAGCAGCACGGTCAGCCCATCGCCGTGGTTCTCGCTCCAGGGCAGCAGCGGGCTGCCGCCGTCCGCCGCGTGGGCGGCGGTCACCATGCGGCACAGCTCGGCCCAGCCCTGGCGGGAGCGGGCGAGATAGACGGTGCGGGGCGCGGACTCGTCGACGAACGCCCCGCCGCGTACGGGAGTGCGCCGCCGTTCGGTGGGTCCCTCCTTGCGTGCCCGCTCGCCCACCGCCAGGTCCACCCCGAACAGCGGCCGGACCCCCACGCCTTCTTTCGCGCAGGCCTTGGCGAAGCGGACCGCGCCCGCGAGGGTGTCGCGGTCGGTCAGAGCGAGGGCGTCCATGCCCCGCTCGGCGGCGCGCTCGGCAAGCCGCTCCGGGTGCGAGGCCCCATAGCGCAGGGAGAACCCGGAAACGGTGTGCAGATGCGTGAACCCGGGCATCCGCACCTCCTGGATCAGTCCGTCTCACCTCCCCCGCCTCCACCATAGACCAGATTTCGAACATGCGTGCGACATGTGCCCCATCGGCCATTCGGCCCCGCACCACCTGCGTGAACACCCCGCTCCACGGAGCGTGGGGCCATGACCCAGACAGACGACGCCCCCCGCGCAGGCTTCCTCAGCGAGGTCGAGGACGCGGTGAGTACGCGGGCGGCGGCCCTGGTCATCGGGGTGCCGGCGCGCGGAAGCGGGACACCACACACAGGTGCCGGCGGGACGGCCACCGCCGGCCGCCCGGCCACCGGCTGAGGCGGGCCCGATGACCGAACGAACCGATCCACAGCACAGCGGCGAGCCGACGGCGCAGCGGCGGCTCCGGATCCGGGCGGCGCGCCGCACCCCGCGCGGCCCGGCCCGCACCGCTGCCCGCTCCGGCACAGAGCACGGCGGGCACGGCGGGACGGGCGGGACGGGCGCGGGCGCGGACACGGGTGTCGAACCGCGGGTGTCCCCGGTACTGCGGACCTCCGCCGCCTACGCCTGGCGGCTCCTGGTGGTGGGCACCCTCGTGTACGCCGTCTTCTCGCTGCTGGGGCGCTTTCACGAAATCGCCGTGGCCGTCTTTCTCGGTCTGGTCGTCACGGCGATGCTCCGGCCGGTGGCCGGTCTGCTGGCCCGCCGGCTGCCGCGGCCGCTCGCCGTCGCCGTGGCGCTGCTCGCCAGCATCGCCCTCGTCCTCGGCATCCTGGCCTTCGTCGGCGAGACGGTCGCCGGTGAGCGTGCCGTACTGGAGCGGGAGTTCGGGGCCGGGATCGGCAGGATCGAGCGCTGGCTGGAGCAGCCTCCGTTCCGGCTGAACCCGGAGGCGCTGACGGACATCCAGGGGCGGATCGGGCGGTTCCTGTCCGATCACCGGTCCACGCTGATCAGCACCGCTCTCAGTGGCAGCCGCCGGCTGGTGGAAGTGCTGACCGTGCTGGCGCTCGCGCTGTTCTGCTCGGTCTTCTTCATGAACTCGGGCGACCGGCAGTGGGGCTGGTTCTGCGCTCAACTGCCGATGTCGGTCCGGGACCGGGTGGCGGTGGCGGGCCGGGCGGGCTGGCGGACGTTCACCGGGTACACCCACGGCATCGTGCTGGTGGCGGCCATCAACGCCGTACTGGTCGGTGTGGCCCTGTGGGCTCTCGGTGTGCCGCTGGCCGTGCCCCTGGCGCTGCTCGAGTTCTTCGCCGCCTTCATCCCGCTGATCGGCTCGCCCATCGCGCTGGCCGTCGCGGCGGTGGTGGCGCTGGCGTCCGAGGGGCCGCTGATCGCTGCCGTCGTCGTCGCGCTGATCGTCGTCATCGGCCAGATCGAGGGGCATTTGCTGCACCCGATCGTGATGAGCTGGGCCGTCAGTCTGCACCCGGTGGTGGTCGCGCTCTCGGTCATCGGCGGAGCCATCGCGGCGGGAGTGGTGGGCGCGGTGGTGGCCGTACCGCTGGTGTCCGTCATCTGGTCGGCCCGTCAGGCCCTGCGCAGGACACCCGAGCAGGACCTCGCCAACAGGACCATGGGCAAGGCCCGGGCCACCCAGGACGGGTGACCCGGGCCTCGTGGCCGCCCAGGGTGGAGCCGTGGGCCTTGTGGCCCAGGGTGGAGCCGTCAGCCGATCTCGGCGCCGAAGGCCGCGAGCGCCTCCGGTACCGGCTGGAAGAAGGTCTCGCCGCCCGCGGAGCAGTCGCCGCTGCCGCCCGAGGTCAGGCCGATCGCGGTGTCGCCCGCGAAGAGCGAGCCGCCGCTGTCGCCGGGCTCGGCACAGACGTTGGTCTGGATGAGGCCCTCGACGATGTCGCCGTTGCCGTAGTTGACCGTGGCGTCGAGCCCGGTGACCTCACCGTCGTGCACCTGGGTGGTGGAGCCGCTGCGCTGCACCGCCATGCCGACGGTCGCCTCGCCCGCCTTGGTGATCGCCTGCGAGCTGCCGTTGTACAGGTTCACCTCGCTCGGGTGCTCGCTGCTGCCGCTGTACTTGACCAGCGCGAAGTCGTTGCCGGGGAACTGCGAGTCGGCCATCGAGCCGATCGCCGCACCGCCCGCGGAGTCGGACCAGTCGCTGCCGGCCTGCCCGCAGTGACCGGCGGTGATGAAGTGCGGCTCGCCGTCCTTGACGACGTTGAAGCCGAGCGAGCAGCGTCCGCCGCCCGAGTGGATCGCGTCGCCGCCCGCGATGAGGGGCTTGAACTCCCCGGCGGACTTCTTCAGTTCGGCCTTGCCGCCGAGACCCTTGACCACCGCGCTGAGCTTGGTCAGCTCAGCGCCCGTGACCGTACGGTCGGCGGTGACGACCACCTTGTTGGTGACCGGGTTCACGGCCCAGGAGGTGCCGGGGATGGTCGCCTTGGTGGTGAGGGTCAGCCGGGCGCTCTTCAGCTCGCCGAGGGTGTTCTCGACGATTCTCGCCTTGCCGCCCGCCTCGCGGACGGTCTGGGCGGCCACCTCGTTGACGACGTTCACGACGAGGGACTTCGCGTCGGCGTCGTAGTACGTACCGGCCGCGTCGGCGCCCAGATCCTTGCTGAGGGTGGAAGCAAGGTTTCCGGCCGCAACCGCGGTCAGCGGCTTGACGGTGAACTGCTCAGTGTTGTCACTGGCGTTCGCACTCTGGAAGGTGACGCCCGCGGCTACGAGAGCGGCGACCGCGCCGCCTGCGATGGCCGCCTTCCTTTTGGGTATGCGTCGGTGCTTCAACATCAACCTCCTGTGGGGGCCGCGTCCGGGCAAGTGGGGTGTCAGGACACGGAGGATGGGACGCCCACTATTCCGATACCGATCGGTAGCACACAAGGTCGACTTCAGGACGCGCACACGACAACGCGGGGGCGTACACGGCGCCTTCACAGGAACCGTCCCCACTGGCCGATTCCGTTTGCGAACACCGCGTGCAATCACCCCATGGGCAGCGGGTAAGGACTAGTCCTGTCCTGTTTTCGCCGCTGCGGGACCGGATTCCGAGGGCGGCTGTTCCACCGCGGGATGCACCGGAGGCGGTCCGGCCTGCGGCGGAGCCGCCCGTTCGAGGAAGCGCAGCAGCTCGACCGGGAACGGCAGCACCAGCGTGGAGTTCTTCTCGGCCGCGACCGCGACCACCGTCTGCAACAGCCTCAGTTGAAGGGCGGCGGGCTGGTCCGACATCACCTCGGCCGCCTCGGCCAGCTTCTTGGAGGCCTGCAGCTCCGCGTCGGCGTTGATGACCCGCGCCCGGCGCTCCCGGTCCGCCTCCGCCTGCCGCGCCATCGACCGCTTCATCGTCTCCGGCAGGGACACGTCCTTGATCTCCACCCGGTCGATCTGCACACCCCACCCCATCGCCGGACTGTCGATCATCAACTCCAGCCCCTGATTGAGCTTTTCGCGATTGGACAGCAGATCATCCAGATCACTCTTGCCGATGATCGAACGCAGCGACGTCTGCGCCATCTGCGAGACCGCGAACCGATAGTCCTCGACCTGCACGATCGCCTCGGAGGCGTCGACGACCTTGAAATAGATCACCGCGTCCACCCGCACCGTCACGTTGTCCCGCGTAATACCGTCCTGCGCGGGAACCGGCATCGTCACGATCTGCATATTGACCTTCGCCAGCCGGTCCACGAAGGGGACGATCAGGGTGAAGCCCGGCCCGCGTACCGAGGACTTGAGCCTTCCGAGCCGGAAGACCACGCCCCGCTCGTACTGCTTGACGACGCGGGCGGCCGCCATCACGTAGACGACGCCGGCGGACGCCACAAGAGCGCCGGCCGTCACCAGTGCCTCTACCATCACGGCCCCCTGGGGTGCGATGTGGACGCGCATACACGTACCTCTTCGACGGTAGTCCCCAAATGACGTCAAAGGGAGTCCCGGTAAGTGCCCCTGATGGGTAATCATCGAACCGGTGGGGAATGCCACGCTCACCATGCCTGCAGAGGGCACCTACGACGAAGGGGGCGCGGGAGTGCGACGTCGGCTGCGCGCGACGGACGGGCGGCATCTGATGGTCGAGCGACTGGGGGACCCGCGCGGCAGACCGGTCTTTCTGCTGCACGGCACCCCCGGCAGCCGACTGGGTCCGGCACCGCGCGGCATGGTGCTGTACCAGCGAGGTACGCAGCTGATCGCGTACGACCGCCCCGGCTACGGCGGTTCGGACCGGCTGGCGGGCCGCAGCGTCGCCGATGTGGCCCAGGACGTACGGGCGATAGCCGACGAGCTGGGCCTGGACCGGTTCGCCGTGGTGGGCCGCTCGGGGGGCGCCCCGCATGCGCTGGCCTGTGCCGCCCTGATGCCCGAGCGGATCACCCGTACCGCCGCTCTGGTCACGCTCGCCCCCAGGGACGCGGACGGACTCGACTGGTTCGAGGGCATGGCGGCCTCCAACGTCACGGAGTACACCTCCGCCTCGGTCGACCCGGCCGGGATGACGGAGCGGTTCATCCTGCGCTCCGCCGAGATCAGGAAGGACCCGATCCGGCTTCTGGACGATCTGCGCAGGGAACTGACCGACTCCGACCGGATGGTCGTGGCGGACGCGGGTGTCAGATCCATGCTCCTGCGCAACTACCAGGAGGCGCTGCGCACTTCGGCGTACGGCTGGATCGACGACGCGCTCGCCTTCTGCAGCCCCTGGGGCTTCGACCCCGCCGAGATCAAGGGCCCGGTGATGCTCTGGCACGGCGAGAAGGACGTCTTCTCACCCGTGGGTCACTCCCGCTGGCTCGCGCAGCGCATCCCGGGCGTGACGGCGGTACTGGAACCGGCCGCCGCGCACTTCGATGCGCTGCATGCGCTGCCGCGGATCCTGACCTGGCTGCTCGAGCGCTGACCTGAGGGCTGCGCCCCCAGACCCCGTACGGCCTTCGGCCGTGTCCTCAATCGCCGGACGGGCTCAACAAGCCCCTCCGGCGATTGAGCCCCCGGGTCACACCGCGAGAGGCTCCAGGTCGCGGTGCACCCTGCGCTCGTCCCGCGCGATCCGGGTCAGCGCGTGCTCCTCGCCCAGCAGCCGCTGCAGCTCGTCCACGGTCTCCGCCCGCAGATGCGCCGCCTCGTCCTTGCGCCCCAGCAGCCCCAGCGTGACGGACATGTTGGAGGCGATGCCCAGCACCTCGGGGTGGTGCGATCCCAGCACCTCCCGCAGCCTGGTGACCGTCCGCTGCTCGATCTCCAGTGCCTCCTCCAGACCGCCCAGATCCGCCAGCGCGTTGGCGAGGTTGATGGTGCTGTACAGGGCGTGCGGATGCGCTTCCCCGAGGACCTCCTGCATCGTCCTGGACACCTTCACCAGCAGTTGTTCCGCGGCCTCCGGAGCGCCGCAGCCCCAGTGGAAGATGCCGAGGTTGTTCAGGGCCGCCAGGGTGTACGGATGCCGCTCCCCCGGCACCTTCATGTACTGGTCGACGACCTCCTGCGCCAGATCGCGCGCCGCCACCGGCTCCCCGGCCGCGAAAAGGTCCGCCGCCAGGTTCAGATCGCAGGAGAGCGAGTCCGGGTTGGCCGAGGTGTACTTGGCGCGATAGCGGTTGCGCGTCGCCGTGGTCAGCCGTCGCGCGTCCTCGGTCCGGCCGGCCCTGCGCAGCGACACGGCGAGGCTCTTGGCCGCCGCCAGCGTGCCGGGGAAGGCCCTGCCGAGCTGCTCCTTGTAGATGTCGTACGTACGGCTGAGCACCGAGACGGAGTCCTCGTACCGTCCGACCTCGCGCAGGTCACGCGCCAGGTTCATGGCCGAGGAGAGGGTGTACGGATGCTCCGGGCCGAGCACCTCGGTCCGCCGGTCGAACACCTCCTGGTCGATCTCGCGCGCCTTGGCGTACTGGCCGACCATGCGCAGATTCAACGCCAGGTTGTTGGCGGCCGCGAGCGTACGCGGATGGGACTCGTGGAAGATCTGGCTGAATCCCTCGTGCGCCTCGGTCGCCAGCTCCATCGCCTTGCCGTACTGGCCGAGGGTTCCGAGGTCCATCGCGAGACCGCTGGTGGTCATGTACGTATGCGGATGGGACGTGCCGAGCACGGCCTGCTGGCGCTCCAGGGTGACCTCGTCCAGCTCCTTCGCCTCCACATAACGGCCTTGTGAGCGAAGGATGTTGGAGAGGTGGAAGCGGAGGTAGAGGTACTGGAGATCGTCGTTGCCGAGCATCTCCCGCCAGACCTCGCGCAGTTCGTCGGCAAGTGTGTAGGCCGCGTTCAAGTCACCGCGCTTCCACAGATAGCGCACGCGGTCGATCATCAGCCGACGGGTCTCCGGCTCCTTGCAGAACCTGGCCTCGGAGGTGCCGAGATGCGGCCAGATGGTGGCGAACCGCGGCCAGGTCTCGGGGTTGTCGATCGGCTCGTCGTCGTCGGGCCGCGCGCCCGCGAGGACCCGGTGGACGGCGTGCCGCGCGTCCCGCTGCTCCTGTTCGGTCAGCTGCGCCCTGATGACCGCCTGCACCAGACGGTGCACCTGGATGCTGTTGGAGACCTGGTCGACCTTGGCGAGGGCGAACCGGCCGATCTCCCGGATGACCCGGCCGAGCACCAGCTTCTCCTGGAGCGAGGCGTCGTACGGCTTGAGCGCGTCGATCATCTCCTTGCTGTAGAGGAGGTTCGCGGATATCGGCTCGGGTGCGAAGAAGGCGCAGAGCTGGAGGAGGCGCACGGCGGCGGGTGAACGCTCCTTGAGCCGCTGGATGGAGACGTTCCAGGTCGCGGCGACCGGCTCGGGATAGCCGGCGGGCTGGTTGAGCGCGAGAACGCTCGCGGCCTGTTCCCTGAGCTGCTCCAGATACGCGGCGACGGGTGTGGCGGTCTCCGCGATCCAGGCCGCGGCCTGTTCGACGGCGAGCGGCAGATCGCCGACCGCGGTGGCGACCTGGTCGGCGTCCTCGATGGTCAGCCCGCGGGCGCGCCGCTGGAGGTGCTCGATGGACTCCTCGCGCAGGAACACGTCGACGGGCAGCGCGTCCCCGTACTGCGACCAGGTCTGGTTCCTGGAGGTGACCAGGATGTGCCCGGGTCCCTGCGGCGGGAAGAACCGCTTGAGCTGCTCGGGGTCGTCGGCGTTGTCGAAGACCAGCAGCCAGCGCGATGACGGGACTCCGCGCCGCAGCAGGTCGATGGCCTCCGCGGACGCGGCCGCCATGTCCTCCCCGCCCTGGGCGCCGAGCCGGACGGCGAGTTCGGCGAGACCTGCGACCACGTCGTCGGGCTGCTCGGAGGAGATCCACCACACCAGGTCGTAGTCGGCCATGAAGCGGTGGACGTACTCGAGCGCGACCTGGGTCTTGCCGACGCCGCCGAGTCCGTACAGGGTCTGCGGCTGGGGCAGCACCGCGGCCACGGCCATGCCGCCGCCGAGCTGGTCGCGCATCCGCTCGAGCACCACGGAACGCCCGGTGAATCCGGGGTTGCGGGGCGGCGCGTTCCAGATCTTCGGCACGGTGCCGGGGAAGCGCGGTCCTGGCGAGGCGCTGTCGGGGAGCTGGACCGGGCGGTCGAGCGCGCGCAGCAGCGCGGTGGCGGCGTGCATCTCGTCGAGCCGGAAGAGATCGACCGGGTTGCGGTCGATGTAGGGGGTGCTGAGTCTGACGTCGCCGACCCGGATCGGCAGCAGATGGCGGCGGCCGCCGCCGGGGTCCTCGGCCGCGGCCCGCGACCAGACCTCCACCGCACGGGCGGACTTGAGATACGCGCTGGACAGCAGCACCACGGTGCGGGCGGCGTTCTCGGCGGCGAGCGCGTCCGTGCCGACCGGTTCACGCTCGACCGAGACATCCCGCGGCACGACGCGGAAGCCGGCCCGGGTGAGGACGGACTCGACCCAGTCGGCCCACATACGGTTCTCGGCCACATAGCTGAGGAAGAGATCCGCGGGCAGCGCGGGACGGCGGCGGGTGAAGGCGTCCCTGATCCGGAGCCTGATCTCCTCGCCGACCTGCGGCATCGAGGTGATGCGCTGCTCGGTGACGACGGAGGTGAGCCGTTCGAAGGCGGAGAGCAGGGAGTTGGTCAGGCCTGCTTCGTCGCCGAAGGTGGCGAGGGTCTCCTCGTACGCGTAGTAGGGGCGGTACGGAATCTCCACCGCGCCCCAGTAGGCGGTCTGTTCCTCGCCGGTGAGCCCGGAGGGGAAGCGGTCGAACTTCAGCCGGGCCAGCGCGCGTCCGGCGTCCGCCTTCTCCTTCTCGCCCTCGTCGATCCGCATCGGCACCGGGAAGATCTTGATGCCGCGGCCGCCGTACCGCTCGTCGATCTGCCGGGCCACCGCGGCGGCGCCGTCGATGGACTGGTCGCTGAGGGTGAAGCAGTCGACCAGGACGTCGGGCAGATGAACGGTGCAGATGTCGGCGATGTCGCTGAGTCCGGTACGGCTGTCGATGAGGACGTAGTCGTAGTTGGCCTTCATGTCGTCGCGCAGCGCGTCGAAGAAGTGGCCGCCGCCGAGCCGGTCGTAGAAGTTGTCCCAGTCGAAGGTGGAGACGGTCGCGGAGTACTCGCGGTTCTGCTTGCCGGCGGAGACGAAGTCGAGCGTGCCGCCGTCGGGGAACTCCCAGCCCAGGCTCTCGGGGGTGAGGGAGACCGCGTGCGGCTGGATGCGCGCGTAGTCGAGGTGCCAGTCGTCGCGGCGCGGCTCGGGGCTGGTCGCGGCCCAGGCGTACTCGGTGATCAGATCGATGACCCCGGTGGTGGCGCCGAGCGTCGAGGGGTCCAGGAAGGGGTGGAAGAAGCGGTGCAGGCCGGGCGCTTCCAGGTCCCAGTCGACCGCCAGGACCCGCTTGCCGTTCGCGGCCAGGATCCAGGCCACATTGGCCAGGGCCATCGTGCGGCCCGTACCTCCCTTGTACGAATAGAAGGTGACGATGCGTCCCTCACGACTGGCTGTCATCCGTGTCCTCCGCATCCGGGGCGATGTCATGCGTGGGCGGCACGTAGTGGGTGGTGCCGTACTCGGCCATCGGGCCGCGCAGCCGGGGGCGTTCGCGGGGCGCCGCGCCGGGCGGCACCGCCGGCGGGAAGGCCTCGGCGTGCCGCAGGTACTCCTGGGCCGCCGCCTCCGCCACCTGCGGCAGGATCTGGCCGAAGGCCTCCATGCTGAGCACGCCCTTGGCGGCGGCCCGGCAGGCGGCCCGGCCCTGGCGCATCTGGTGCGGCATGGTCCGTTCCAGCTTCTCGACCAGCTCGGCCTCCGATATTCGGCTCTGCGGGTCGTCGCGGTTCCAGGGGACGACGACGCTCACCCAGGGGCGGTTCTCCGCGTCGAAGGCGGCGAGCCGCCGGCGCCGTTCGTCGTCCTCCAGCGCCCAGCGGTCGACGAGAAGTATCTCGGGCCGGGTGGGCGGCAGGCTGATGTCGGGCGGTGTCTCATGGTCGAAGGAGGAGACCGTCGGCTGGTAGTTGAGGGAGCGCACCAGGTCCTGGGCGACATACGCCAACGGCCGTGCGGAGTCCGGGTGGTAGGGATTCCAGTCCTGGGACTGCTTGCCGTAGTAGTCAAAGGCGCGCCCTTCGGGCAGATCGTGCTGGGTGGGCGCGGCGACGGTCACATGCATCGGGCGGGGACCGCCGGTGGGCCTGCCGAAGGCGCTGGGCGCCTGCCGGTAGTCGACCGGGCTGCCGGAACCGACGCGCGTAGTGTCGGCGACGCTGACGATGCGTTTGGCGAGTTCATAGACGGCAGCCTCGTACTCCTCGGCGAATATGCGGAGTTTGATCAGCCCGTAGAGCCCGTCGGTCACATAGCGGTCACCGAAGGCGCGGTGGTTGAACTGCAACCGCTCGGCGGGGCCCGGGAGTTGCTCCGGCGGCATCGGCACCCACAGCGCGGGCACGATCGCCTCCGCCGGCCGGTTGCTCTTGGCATGGTGGTAGATCGCGCGCTGGGCGAAGGCGTACCACTCCTTGCCGCACATCTCGCTGGCGAAGTACCGCGGCGAGAAGAGCGGGACGAACACCCGGCAGGTGGCCAGTACTTCACCCAGCCGCTCCGACCAGCCCTCCCCCGAGCGGATCTCCCGGTCCATGAACCCCGCGGGCGCGCCGGCCGGCAGATCGGTCATGGCCATCACATGGCCGCACAGATCACGGAATAACCGCTCGACCCACATGTCGGGATCCGGGCCGCCTGCCCCGTACCGCGGCGTATGCGCATAACTCAAGAAGAAGTACGGCCGATGATCCGCCGCTCTCTGCGATGAATCTGCCACACGACCCCCGTCCTGTGTGAACGCCCGAACCCACACCCACAAGCGAGAAGGCTGCGAGCGAATTAATCATTACGGAGCCGGTCACTCTCCATCCCCCCGACGTTCAGTCAATCAACACCGCTTTTCAGTCATCCTCCGGTTCTATGCCCTCGCACCCGGCCCACTGATTGTCCCCACCAGGTCGCTGCACCACACAACGATAGGTGTGCGGGCACGCTCCGGTCCGGTATTCGGCGAGATCAATTGCGTTATGTACGGACTCGGCCAACCGGCCCATCCCCCGACCGCAGGAGATCGCGGTACCGATGGCCGGCAAGTCCGCCCGGAAGAGTGCCGACTGCACGGGTGTCATACCCCGTATCCGGGCTCAGCCACAGTCCAGTTCTTTCCACATCGCGTCCAGCAGCCGCTGCCCGCTGACGGTCAGTTCGGCCGCGCGCTCCAGGGTCTCCAGCGCGCGCCCGGCCTGTTCGGCCGCGGCCGGCTCGAAGGCCGCGAGGCCCACGCGTTCGTACGCCCCCGCCAGCAGCTCGGAGACCGGCACCGGAGCGTTCCGCCAGGGCGCCGGGTGGGTCCACCAGCCGTCCTGCGCGTAGAGGTCCGCGACGTCGACCAGGGCGTGCAGCTTGGCCCGGCGGAATCCGCGCAGCAGCGCGGGTGCCAGCTCCTCGGGCCTGCCGGGCACCGCGAGGCCGAGCGCTCCATAGCCGTGCCGGAGCACCGACGGCTCGCCCGCGACCAGCGGTGTCACGGTGGTCAGACAGTCGGCGGCCTCGGTGGCCTGCTCGGGTACGGCCTGCCGCAGCAGGCGCCAGGCCGCCGCCAGCCGGCCGCTCCAGTCGGCCGCCTCGCGAGCGCCGAGCCGCTCCCGTACGGGTGCGCCGAAGCTGTCCCGGTACGGGTCGAGGTCGTCGAGCCGCAGAGCGGGCGCCCCGTCGTCGCCGAGCCTGCGCACGGGCCGCCAGTCGCCGCTGTCCTCACCGGGGCGTACCTGCCAGGGCTCGCGGCCGTCCACCCGCATCTGGAACCCCTTCCCGGCCACGCGCACCTCGGCCTCGCCGTGCTCCGGTGAGCCCGTGGGCCGCAGCTCCCCGAGCGTGGGCAGCACGAGCCTGCCGTCCCGGTACGGCACCCGGACGGGGACCTCGAGCCCGCCCCGTACGACCGCCGCGGCGAGATACGACGGCAGCCGCAGCGCGAGCCCGGCAGCCGTGGGCAGCCCCTCGCGCAGCGCGGCCAGACAGTCCTGCAGCCACGTGTAGGTGTACGGGTGAGCGAATACGGCGTCGAGCGCGTCGGAGCGCTCCTCCAGGGCACACGCCAGCTCCCAGGCCTCGTCCCAGGCCTCGCCGCCCCGCCCGTCGAGCTCCAGATGGACGTCGGCGAGCAGATTGCGGGTCACGTCCTGGTGCTCGGCCATCAGCACTCCGGGATCTGTGACCGCGGGCGAGACGGTGGCGGCGGCCGTGCGCTCCTCGATGCCGCGGATGAGCGCTTCGAGGTCGGCGCAGTACACGGAGGTGTTGTCGAAGTCGTTCCGGGAGCTGTAGCGGTGGGTGTAGAGCCCGCCGCCGCAGGACCGTACGACCGGGCACTGGCGGCAGGTCTCGCTCACTCCGGCGAGCCCCTGCTGGCGTGCTCTGACTCCGGGGTGGGCCGCGACCTCGTCGAAGGGGTGCGTGAAGACGTCGAATCCGGTGGCGGCGGCGCCTTCGTAGGCGCTCTTGAGCGAGTCGACCTGCTCCAGGGTGCCGTCGGTCTCGACGACGACGAGGTCGGTGGGGGCGAGGCCGAGGGATTCGGTGAGGCTGGGGCCGCCGCCGAGGGTGGAGAGTACGGATTCGAAGAGCCGCACCGGCACCTTCCGGCCCTGCTGGTCCCAGCGGTCGAAGATCGCGAGGATCCAGTCGGCATAGGCGGTGGGCGAGCCGTCCGGGCGCGCCGGCGGGGCGTCCCAGGTCGCGTGCGGCAGCAGAAAGTCGATGCGCGGGGGGTCCAGGTCGGTGAGCGCGTCGTACACGGCGATCGGGTCGTTGGCCACGTCGATGGTGCAGAGCAGACCGAGGTAGAGGTGGCGGTAGCGCTCCTGACGGAGCAGATCGACGGCTCTCAGGACCAGGGGGTGACTGGTGCGGCCGTCCGCGAAGCGGCGATGGCGGTCATTCGCGCGTCGGTCGCCGTCGAGTGAGATCCCGACCCTGACGTCGTACTCGCTGAAGAGGTCGAGGTAGCGGGGGCTGAGCTGAAGGCCGTTCGTATGGATCCGGAGATCGAGGCCGGCGACTGTGTCGAGGGCCGCAGTGAGCTCCTCGCAGACGCGTCGCAGTCGTGCGGGCCCTGCCAGAAGAGGCTCCCCTCCGTGCAGGATCACTGACACGGAGGGCAGGGCATGACTCTTGGCATGCTCGGCCAGTCGCAGAGCTGTCCAGGAAATCGCTTCGTCAGAGATTGCCTTCGGGCGGGTACGCCAGCTCTGATCAGCGTGTTCGTAGATATAGCAGTGGTCACATGCAAGATCACATCTGCTGTGGACCTTTAAGACGATCTCGCGGAATGGGACCAGGGGTCCAGTCATTCCGCCAGTCTAGAGCGCGGAGTTGAAGGTCGACGCCCGCGGAGTGCGGTCCGTGGAGGCGGGGAGCACGCGTGCCAGCTTCCGGGCGGCATCGGCACCTCGCACGTCGATCTGTGCCAGCGGGACGCGATTCTTCTTCGCAGCGGCGAAGGAGGCGGAGGTCTGAAACGTCATGAGGGGCCGTCCTTGATGTTGTGTCCAGCATTGTGTCCAGCACAGATACCACGCACCGTTGCGATGCCGGCGGCACGACTTTACTCTCATGGCCACTTGCAGCAACTCAGCGCGTGGAGATGCATCAAAAGCGTTGCGCCGCATTCTCGCAGGACAGTACGGAACAAGCCATTCCGCCTAAAGAGTGAAGACAAAACTGCAGACGGGGGTGCGCATGACCGATTTTCACGGCCCACTGCACAGCATGGTCTTCCGTAACACTGATCTGCCTGTTCTCTTCCATCGCGCCGACAGCGTGGCGATCGCGCGCCAGCGCGAGGCCGTGGGCGCCACCCGCCACCAGCTGCTGCTCCTGGTCCTGGGCGCGGCTCTGGCGGCGCTGCCGTCCTCGTGGCAGCTCGGCGACTCCTTCCAACTCGCGGGCGCACTCAGCGCGTTGGCGTACGCCGGGGTGCTGACGCTCAGCTACCGCTCCTCCCGCCGCAGAGCAAAGTCGCATTGGCAACTCAACCGCTCCGCCGCGGAGTTCATCAGATCCATGTGCTGGCGCTACGCCGTTCATGGAGCGCCCTTCGACTCCAACTCCACCGACGCCGACGAACTGTTCGTCATCCGCCTGGAGGAAGGACTGCGGGAGCTGGCCAAGGTCGGCTGGGAGGACCCGCGCGAGAGCGACGGGGAGGTGGCCGCCGCGGACCTGATCACCACTCCCATGCGGCGGCTGCGCGCGAAGACGTTCAGCATCCGCAAGGAGACGTACGTCAGGGACCGGCTGATCGAGCAGCGCAACTGGTACCACCGCCGCACGGAGATCTCCCGTCGCGCCACCACGTTCTGGTCCGCCTCGATCGGTCTGCTCACCCTGCTCGCACTGTTCTTCGCGCTGCTGCGGACCTTCTCGCTCGCCGAATCGGCCGGTGTGGTGGGTCTGTTGTCGGCAGCGGCGGCCGCGTGTCTGGCGTGGAGCGAGATCCGGCGTCATCAACCCCTCATCGCCGCCCACTCCTTGGTCGAGGAGGACCTCGCGGCGATGCACACGGCGATGGAGACCACGGTGACCGATGTGGAGTGGGGGTCGGCGGTGTACGAGACCGAGCGCATCGTCTCGCCGCAGCACACCGACTGGCTTGTCAGGCACCGGAGTTGATGGAGTATCACTCATGGCCGATCATGAGCGTTCGAGGCCCTCGCGCCAGATGACCGTCACGGGTTTGCCGAGGTCGCGCGCATAGCGGACGATGTCGCCCGTGCCGCCCAGGCCGCGGGCCGGGCGGCCGTCCCAGACCGCCAGGAGGCGGTCGCAGTTGTCGGCGATATAGGCGCCGGCCGCGTAGTACGCCTCGTCGGTGGAGTACGGGAAGGAGAGCTGGACCTCCCGGGTCGCCCTGCCCCTGAGGTACTGGTAGCGGGCGAGCTCGTCCGGGACCGTGAAGCCGTCCTCGTAGTCACCGCTGGGGATGACCACGGTCAGCTCCGCGCCGCAGGCCAGGGCGATGTCCGCGAAGAGCTGGTCGGCGCCCGCCGCGAGGCTGGAGAGGGCCTCCATCGAGCCCTCGTGGCCGCAGAGCACCGCGCGCATCACGGCGCGGATATGGGCATGGGCCTCGGGGGGAATGCCTCGGTGGCCGGTCACTCCAATGCGTTTCACTGAACCGCGCCCCCGTTTCTCCGGTGCCCGACCGCTCTGACATCCTCTCAAAAGGGAGAGCGACGTCGAGCCCCCGTCCGTATCACAGGACGGGGGCTCGACTGCTGTCGACGGCTGTCGGCCGCGGAAGTGGTGCGTCAGGTCAGTAGACGCTGACTCCATAGGCGCTGAGCGCTTCGGTGACCGGCTGGAAGAACGTCGTGCCGCCGGAGGAGCAGTTGCCGCTGCCGCCGGAGGTCAGGCCGATGGCCCGGCTGCCGGAGTGGAGCGGGCCGCCGCTGTCGCCCGGTTCGGCGCAGACGTTGGTGCGGATCATCCCGTAGACGACATCGCCGCCGCCGTAGTTGACCGTGGCGTTGAGGCCCGTGACGGAGCCGCTGTGGATGCCCGTGGTGGAGCCGCGGCGGGTGACGGACATGCCGACCGTGGCGTTGGCCGCGCTGGTGATGTCGACGCTGCCGACGGTGCCCGGGTGGGCGAGCGAGGTGTTCGAGTACCTCACGATGCCGTAGTCATTGCCGGGGAAGCTGGATCCGGCCGTGGGCCCGATGCTCGTGGTACGCGAGGAGTTGGTGTACCAGGGCGGGTAGCCGTCGGTGCAGTGGCCGGCGGTCAGGAAGTAGTAGGTGCTGCCGCTGCGGACGTTGAAGCCCGCCGAACAGCGCCAGCTGGTGGCGTAGATGGCGTCGCCGCCGGAGATGAGCTTGGAGAACGTGCCGGGAGTGCGCTCGATGCGCAGCGCACCGGAGTTCGCTCCGGCCTCACGCTTGATCTGGGCTATCTCGGCCTGGGAGACGGTGCTGTCGGCCGTGACGACCAGGGTGCCCGCTGCCTTGTCGATGTGCCAGGCGGTACCTGCCACATCCGCGTCGAGTACGGCGTCGCTCGCGGCGGTGAGCTGATTGGCGCTGAAGGTCTGGGCGGTGTCGGCGCTGGCAGCGGGGACTGCCAGAGCGGCGGCGGCGATCAGGCCAGTGGTGACGGCGAGCAGACGCGTACGTCTCGCCGTGCCACTGCGGGGGGTGGTGCGCTTGATCCTCACTTGTCGTTCCTCCCGAAGGGAATCGGGGGCCCTCAGTGGGGTTCGGGGCCCGTGAGGCGCAGCCAGGGAGCAGCTGTTCGGATTTCGGACTAGCCGTGCTCCTGACAAGCGCTGCAACGGGAGTATTCGGGCCGTCAACTACCCGCGCAAGGGCGTCTTTCGGCCGCGCGGGCGCCTCACGGCGCGCGGCCCCGGAGGCTCGGTGGCCTCCGGGGCTGTGTCGTATGCGGCCTTGCTCGTTTAGGACGGGTCAGCGGCTGCGAAGGTTCCGTTCGCCCGCCGGCACGCCTGCCTCAAGGGTGTTCCCGGGCGGCGGGAAGGGGCAGATGAAGTGGTCCGCGAAGGCGCACGGCGGCGGCAGCGCCCGGTTGAGTCGACGCTCGAAGGCGATCTCGCCGCCGAGGCCGAGGCCGCGCTCGCGCCCATCGGCGTTCTCGACCCGTACGCTGCGGTGCTCCTCGTACGGACGGAAGCGTCCCGTCAGCTACCGGCGGGCGTCGTACGCGGTCGCCTCGATGCCCTGGACCCGTGAGACCGTCCTCGGCGGTGGCGGTCAGGACCACGTCGTCACCGTCCTCGGTCCAGATCCCCGGGACGGCCGGAATTCGCACCTGCTTCCTTTCGGCGATCGAGAAGTCGCAGATCTCGCCGCCGGAGATCCAGTGTCCTCCGGCGGTGGAGCGAGGTGACGCGCCGAGTGACCCATCTGACGTGTCGGGCAACGTGACGCGCGCCCAGCAATCTGACGCAGGGTCAGCAGTCGCACCCGCAGCAGTCGCAGCAGTCCGGGCAGTCGCAGTCACGGCAGCAGCCCTCCCGCTTCTTGCGGGACCAGGGGCCCTCGTACTCCTTGGCGCAGCAGATCTGGCAGGTGCAGAAGAGACCGGTGAAGACCGCGCAGCCGGCCAGGAAGCCGCGCCGCTTGGGCTTCGGCGGTTCACCGCCGAACTGCGGAGGCAGCCAGCCGGGGCCACCGGGTCCGCCGGGCACTCCCGGGTTGCCGCCGCCGTAGGGGTTGTTCGAGCCATTCGGCCCATGGCCGCCGCCCTGGTACGGATTCCCGTGCTGGGGCGGCTGCGGCGCTCCGTACCCCTGGTGCGAACAGGTCGTCGTGCCGAAAGCACGGTCCACCGAGGTCCGCAGCTCGTGAGCGAGCAGCACATGCACCAGCTTGTCGTCGACGAAGCGGACGTCGCGCAGCGCGAGGCGTATCCCGTGCAGCGCGTCGTCGGCGAGCCTGCGCGCCTGGGTCAGGGAGGTGCCGGTCCCAGTGAGCGGGTTCCACGCACCCGACGCCGCGTCAGCTTCCCTGTCCTCCACGGCATCCAGCAGATGCGCGAGCCGCCCGAAGAGCTTGCCCGCCTCGGCCAGCGGCGCCATGTTCTCCGGCCGCCCGGCCAGTACGGCGGTGTGCGCGAAGGCTGCGGCTGTCGCCGTCTCGGTCGGTTCGGTGACCGTCAGCAACGGGGTGCCAGGACCGGCCAGCGCCTCGATCCCGGTCTGCCGGTCGACCGCGTCGAGCAGTACCGCCGTGTCGAAGCCGAGTTCCGCGCCGGTGCGGGCGCCCGCCCGGTCCCAGCCCGCGGCGACCCTGCGGGCCGCGGCAGCCACCGGCTTGCGGGCCAACACCCCGTCCCGGTCGGCGACGTGGTCCCTTACCTTCGCTGAGGCCAGCACCAGCGAGACGGCCGCCGCCAGGCGCGCGCCCTCGCCCCGGGCGACCGGCGCGGTGCGCATGGCGCGCAGCGGGCAGGGGCCCGCGGTGCGCCTCGATGCCGGGGTGCGCTCGGTCTGAGCCTCCGTCAGGACCGAGACGATCAGACCGTCGTAGTTCGTGACGACCCTGGCGAACTGGCCGTGGTCGGAGCGAAGTGCCAGACAGAGCCCGCAGAGATGGGCCATCCACTCGGTTTTCAGCCCGTCGGTGAGCCGGTGGGTGCATGGCCTGACGATTCCGAACACGACGGTCCCCCGAGAGTCGTTCAACAGTGCGTCAGGCATCGTATCGAGCCAACCGTTCACCCGTACGTCCCCACCATCACCCGTCTGGCCCGACTTTCATATTTTGGGCCCGCCACGCCCCGTACACAGGTAGAACCTTGACGAATCGCCACATCTTCTGCACCAGTACCGTCACGAATCACCTGCGCGGCGACTATCCACTTGGCGCGGGATCCGCATTATGGACGACCATAGGGATGCGGAACGACAGAAGACCGCAATGAGCGGACTGGAGCGGAAGGAGGCGTCCATGGGATCTGTGCGCAAGGCGAGCGCCTGGCTGGGACTCGTCGAGGACGGTGACGAGCGTTACTACGACGACGAGTACGCCGAGGGTGCTGAGACGGGTGACGCGTGGGTCACCGACCCCCGGGTGCGCGTGGCCTCCGAGTCCGCCCAGGAAGTGGGCCGCCGGATCGCCACGGTGTCGCCCTCCAGCTTCCGGGACGCCCGCGGTATCGGTGAGCTGTTCCGGGACGGCGTCCCGGTCATCGTGAACCTCACCTCCATGGAGCCCACCGACGCCAAGCGCGTCGTGGACTTCGCCGCCGGGCTGACCTTCGGGCTGCGCGGCTCCATCGACCGTGTTGCGACCCGGGTCTTCCTGCTGAGCCCCGCCGACACGCAGGTCGTCAGCGGGGAAGCCGCCGGCCGTCCTGCGCAGGACGGTTTCTTCAACCAGAACTGAGCAAGGCGCTCGCCAGCCGCCCGCCCGTCCGGCAGGTGGGGCCAACAGGCCGCCGGGTCACCGGGTCACCGGGTCACCGGAAGGCATCCAGGCCGGTGAGCGCCTTGCCCAGCACCAGCTGGTGCATCTCGACGGTGCCCTCGTAGGTGAGCACCGACTCGAGGTTCGTCGCATGTCGCATCACGGGGTACTCCAGCGAAATCCCGTTCGCACCGAGGATGGTGCGCGAGGTGCGGCAGATCTCGATCGCCTCCCGCACATTGTTGAGCTTCCCGAGGCTGACCTGCTCGGGGCGGAGTTTCCCCGCGTCCATGCGGCGGCCCAGATGGTGGGCGAGCAGGATCCCCTTGTGCAGTTCGACGGCCATGTCGGCGAGCTTGGCCTGGGTGAGCTGGAAGCCGCCGATCGGCCTGCCGAACTGCTCGCGCGTCTTCGAGTACTCCAGCGCCGACTCGAAGCTGGCGCGGGCCGCGCCCATCGAGCCCCAGACGATGCCGTAGCGGGCGTGCGACAGACAGCTCAGCGGGCCCTTCAGACCGGTGACGTCCGGCAGCACCGCATCGGCGGGCAGCCGCACCTCGTCCATGACCAGCTCGCTGGTCACGCTCGCGCGCAGCGACCACTTGTGCTTGATCTCGGGGGCGGAGAAGCCGGGGGCGTCCGTCGGTACGACGAAACCGCGAATGCCCCCGTCGGTCTGCGCCCAGACGACGGCGACCCCGGCCACCGAGCCATTGGTGATCCACATCTTGCGGCCGGTGAGCACCCAGTCGCCGCCGTCGCGCTTGGCGAAGGTGCGCATACCGGCCGGGTCGGAGCCGTGGTCGGGCTCGGTGAGGCCGAAGCAGCCGATGATCCCGCCCGCCGCCATGCCGGGCAGCCAGCGCTGCTTCTGCTCCTCGGAGCCGAAGCGGTGGATCGCGTACATGGCGAGCGAGCCCTGTACGGAGACGAGCGAGCGGATGCCCGAGTCGGCGGCCTCGAGCTCGAGGCAGGCCAGTCCGTACTGGACGGCGCTGGCGCCGGCGCAGCCGTACCCCGTCAGCGACATCCCGAGGGCGCCGATCGAGCCGAGCTCACGGGCCAGCCCGCGGACGTCGGGGAGCTCGCCGCGCTCGTACCAGTCGGCGATGTACGGCAGTACGCGGTCGGCGGCCCAGCTGCGGACGGTGTCGCGGATCGCGAGGTCCTCGGGTTCGAGCAGATCGTCGAGGCCGAGGGGGTCGCCGGCGTCGAAGGGCGGCAGCTTCGAGGGTGCGGACATGGCGTGGCCTCCGGTGGCGCTCACACAGCGGATCACAACAGTGGATCACCGATCACCGAAAACTAGCAGCGCTAGTTACGGCTCGGCTGACGTTACGGCTCAGTGTGCCCTGCGTCCAGACCCGGTGGCCTCGGCGGGCTCGCGGCTTGCCGGAAGCGGGACTTCGCGCCTCGGCCTGGGGCACTTCTCGACCGTCGGGCACTCCATGACCCGCGGCAGCCGCAGCGCGGCGAGCGCGCCGAGCAGCAGCAGCCCGGCGCTGACCAGGAGCGTGACATGGAGGCCGTGGACGAAGGAGTGGCGCGCGGTGTTGCGCAGCACCTCGCCGGGCGCGCCGCCCAGCCGGTCCGCCACCTGGTAGGCCTCGCCCAGCGAATGGGACGCGGCGGAGCTCGCCGATCCCGGGACGCCGCCGAGGGAGGTGAACGCGGGCGCGTAGGCGGCGTTCATGATGCTGCCGAGCAGGGCGATCCCCATGCCCGCACCCAGCTGGTAGGACGTCTCACCGATCGCGGCCGCCCCGCCGGCCTGCTCCGGCGGCGCCTCGCTGAGCATCGACTCGTACGCGGCGAAGAGCGTGGTCTGCAGTCCGAAGCCGAGGAGTACGAAGCCCGTGGTGAGCAGCCAGGGCCGGTCGTCCTGGCCCATCAGGGTCAGCAGCAGCACAGCCGCCGCGGTGAGGACGAAGCCCCAGCCGACCATCCGGCGCGGGCCGATGCGGTGCAGCGTGTGCGAGCCGGTGGCGCCGGCGGCCATCGCGGCGAAGGTCAGCGGCAGCAGCCGCAGACCCGTCTCCAGCGGGCTCAGGCCGAGGACCAGCTGGAGGTACTGGACGGCGATCAGCTCGAGGCCGACCAGCGCGAGCATGGCGAGGACGATGCAGCCGACGGAAGTGGAGAAGGTGGCGCTGGCGAACATCCGCATATCGACCAGCGGGTGCTCGCGGCGCTTCTGCCGCCGTACGAACAGGGCGAGCAGCACGCCGCCCACCAGCAGCGGGCAGGCGGTCCTGACGTCGAGCAGGCCCTCGCCGGCGCCCAGCCGCTTCACGCCGAGTACCGCGCCGAGCACACCGGCCGCCGCCATCAGCGCGCCGAGTACGTCCCAGGGGCCGTCGGCGCCGCCCCTGGACTCGGGCAGCAGCCAGCGGGCGATCGGCAGGATCAGTGCCATCAGCGGGATGTTGATCAGGAAGACCGAGCCCCACCAGAAGTGCTCGACGAGGAAGCCGCCGATTACGGGTCCGGTGGCGGCGCCGACCGCGGCGACCGCGGTCCAGATGCCGATGGCCATCGCCCGCTCCCGCCGGTCCGGGAAGACGGCCCGGAGTATGGAGAGCGTCGCAGGCATGATCATCGCGCCGCCGACGCCGAGCAGGGCGCGCGCCCCGATCAGCACCTCGGGGGTGGTGGCGAGGGCGGCGACCGCGGAGGCTGCGCCGAAGATCCCGTAACCGATCAGCAGGACACGGCGGCGTCCGACCCGGTCGCCGAGGGTGCCGAAGAGGATCAGCAGGGCGGCGCAGATGAGGGGATACGCGTCCACTATCCAGAGCAGCTCGACGCCGCTGGGGCGCAGATCCTCCGTGACGGCCGGGACGGCAACATGCAGCACGGTCGCGTCGAGCGTGACCAGTAGAAGGCTGATACAGAGGACGACAAGGACGACCCAGCGGTTGGCACCGCCGCCGACGGCACGCAGCCGTGCTCCGGCCGTGGTCGTCCCCAACATGTACCTACCTCCCAATGAGTCCCTCGCGCTCGGCGGGCCGGCCGGGGACGGTACAGAGCGGTGTCCCACTGGGGCGGCCCGGCATCGACGGGCGAGTGAGCCGTCAGAGTACGCGAGTTCAGGCCAGTGGCGCGTGGTCGATCTCTCACCTCGAAGGCCTCGCGAGTGTGGCGTACGCCACGCCGAGTCCCCTGGGCGGGCCGATCGGACCCGGGCCTGCGCCTGACCTGGGCTCCACCCCCAACTGTCCCGAGCCGCACCGAAGTCGATCTCGGGCGCTGCCGAACGAGGGGGAAATTCCATACGGGCAAGCGGTGAACTATTTCCGCGACACAGAAAGAACTCTCCCGGAGTCGACCTCCCGGAAAATAGCTCACAAGGTCACCGTGATTTCCGGATTGGTCTGGAATAGAGCGGGAGCTGAGACATAGTCCACATCACATCGTCATCACGAACGGCCGGGATCGACCTGGGCCCTCACTCACTCGCTGTAACGTCGATTGGGTGCGTACCGACATCTTTGCCCGCCTGGACCGGGAGCCGGAACCGCCGAAGATAGAGATCCCGCGGATGAGCCGCACCCGTCTCGCGCTCTTCGGCGGGACGTCGGCGTTCTATCTCGCCATCGTGGTCGCCGTACTGGTGCCGTCCTGGCTGGTGATCATCGACTGGAAGGTCATGCTCTTCCGGCCCTACCAGCAGTGGTCCGAGCTGCACGCCTTTCTCGACTACTTCGTGGTCCTCGGCCAGCGCGGCCCCACCGCCGTGATGGTCGCGGCCTGGCTCGGCTGGCGCTCCTGGCGTCAGCACACCCTCCGGCCCCTGCTGGCGCTGGGCGCCTCGCTGCTGCTGCTCAACGTGACCGTCGGCGCGGTCAAGATCGGCCTCGGGCGGCTCGGCCCCCACTACGCGACCGAGATCGGATCCGCCGAGCTCTTCGCCGGCGGCGATATATTTCCTTCCGGACATACCGCGAACGCGGTCGTGACCTGGGGAATCCTGGCGTATCTGGCCACCACTCCGCGCGCCAGGCGCTATCTGTCGGCCCTCTCGGCCGTGGTCTCCCTCGGAGTCGGACTGACCACCGTCTATCTCGGTACGCACTGGCTGAGCGATGTGCTGCTCGGCTGGGCCGCCGGGCTGCTGATCCTGCTCGCCCTGCCCTGGTGCGAGCCGCTGATCGGCCGTGCGGAAGCCTGGATCCTCTCGCTGCGCGAGCAGTGGCGTGCGCGCCGTCGGCTCGCCCCGTCCCTGCCGGTCGCCGCTGGTGGCCCGCGGCCTGCGATGTTCCCCCAGCGTGGGCCGTTGGGGGACGACGAGCAGAGCCGTGAGCCGGTGGCCGCGGGAGGCAGCAGGTCCGTGTCCACGACGCGGACCGCGACGCAGCTCGCCCAGCCGCGGCCGCATGCGGTGCGCTCCGAGCGGACGCCGCTCACTCCGTCCGGCAGCCGCCGTCCGCCGACCTCACGGCCGGTCACGGGCGGCTGACCTGGCAGAGCGCCCTGGGCCGTGCCTGACAAATAGCGCCGTCCGCCCGCAGGGCGGGGCGCGCGGCGTCCGGTGCGTGCAATCGCAAGGCGGAGGATCATCCTCGTACTGGACGTACTGGGATGACTCCGACAACGCAGCGAGTGTGCGTACAGGGCGTCGCGCGCCAGGCGGGATTTGTCAGACACGGCCCAGCCCCGACCGTCCAGGTCGGGGCCTTCGCCGTGCCCGGGTACGGGCCGGTGGTCCGGGGCGCGTACGGGGATGTCAGCCGATCCAGCAGCGGACGACGGTGCCGCCCTCCACCTCGAAGTTGAGCCGGCCCACCAGGTACTCCATGGTGATGATCGCGCCCGGCGGCAGTGATCGGACAGTGGTCCAGCCGCGCTCGCGGGCCAGCTGCTCGGCGCCCTCGGCGCCCTCGGCGGGGAGGCCGACATACGACTCGGGGGCGTCGTCGGGCTGTGCGGGAGGAGTCGGTACGGGTGCCATGACACCCACCGTAGGCGGCCTCGGACGGTGACGGAAGTCGGGGGTCCGAGCATGCGTCAACAGTCCCACGTACCTCAGCGGTCACGCTTCTGTCACAGGATCACGACACGCGTTCAGCTCAAACGCCGTCACTCGAACGAGCAGTTCAGCGTCGCCCCCACAGTAATTGCGCACGCTTTGGCGATCACGTCGAATATCCTCGCGGAATTGTCCGCGGCAGGTGTCTCCCCAGGAATTGACGGAGCGTAGGTAATTTACGGGTTCCTTACATAACCCCCCGCTCCTACGTGCGGCCTCCTGACCGAACACGCATCCCGCCGCGTACGCACCCTGTTGAAGACGACCGGACCGCGAGCATCATGTCTGCAGCCCGAAACCGGTGCGACGAAGCCCGAGCCGCGGACAGCGAGGGGGCAACGATGGGTACCGAGACCGCTGAGGCGACAGCCGAACGGGCACGGGTACAGAAGCCGGGCAGGGTGGTGGTGGACTGGCTGACCACCACGGATCACAAGAAGATCGGGCACCTGTATCTGATCACCTCGTTCATCTTCTTCCTGATCGCCGGGCTGCTCGCGCTGATGATGCGCGCCGAGCTGGCCCGCCCCGGGCTCCAGCTGATGAGCAACAACGAGTTCAACCAGGCGTTCACGCTGCACGGCACGATCATGCTGCTGCTCTTCGCCACCCCCGCCTTCGCCGGCTTCGCCAACGAGATCATGCCGCTGCAGATCGGCTCACCGGACGTGGCCTTCCCACGGCTGAACATGCTCTCGTACTGGCTGTACCTCTTCGGCGGCCTGATCGTGCTCGGCTCCCTGCTGACCCCGAGCGGACCGGCGAGCTTCGGCTGGTTCGCCTACGCCCCGCTCAACTCCCTGGAGCGCTCGCCGGGCATCGGCGCCGACATGTGGATCATGGGTCTCGCGCTCGCGGGCTTCGGCACGATCCTCGGCGCGGTCAACTTCATCACCACCATCATCGGGATGCGCGCGCCCGGCATGACGATGTTCCGGCTGCCGATCTTCACCTGGAACGTGCTCTTCACGTCGATCCTGGTGCTGTTCGCCTTCCCCGTTCTCGCGGCCGCGCTGCTCGTGCTGGAGTCGGACCGGCAGTTCGGATCGGTGGTGTTCCAGCCGGAGTCCGGCGGGGCGCTGCTGTGGCAGCACCTCTTCTGGTTCTTCGGCCATCCGGAGGTCTACATCATCGCGCTGCCGTTCTTCGGCATCGTCACCGAGATCCTCCCGGTCTTCTCCCGGAAGCCGATCTTCGGCTACCTCACGCTCGTCGCCGCGACCATGGCCATCACCGGGCTCTCGGTGGTGGTGTGGGCGCACCACATGTTCGCCACCGGCGCGGTGCTGCTGCCCTTCTTCTCCTTCTTGTCGTTCCTGATCGCGGTCCCGACCGGGGTGAAGTTCTTCAACTGGTCGGGGACGATGCTCAAGGGCTCGCTGTCCTTCGAGACACCGATGCTGTGGGCCGTCGGCTTCCTGGTGTCGTTCCTGTTCGGTGGGCTGACCGGCGTCATCCTGGCCTCGCCGCCGATGGACTTCCATGTCACCGACTCGTACTTCGTGGTGGCGCACTTCCACTACGTCGTCTTCGGCACCGTCGCCTTCGCGACCTTCGGCGGCTTCTACTTCTGGTGGCCCAAGTTCACCGGCAAGATGCTCGACGAGCGGCTCGGCAAGATCCAGTTCTGGGCACTGTTCATCGGCTTCCACACCACCTTCCTGGTCCAGCACTGGCTGGGCGCGGAGGGCATGCCACGGCGGTACGCGGACTATCTGGCGGCCGACGGCTTCACCGCGCTCAACACCATCTCCACCATCGGCTCGTTCCTGCTCGGCATCTCGACGCTGCCGTTCCTCTACAACGTCTGGAAGACCGCCAAGTACGGGAAGAAGGTCGGCATGGACGACCCCTGGGGGTTCGGGCGTTCGCTGGAGTGGGCCACGTCCTGTCCGCCGCCCCGCCACAACTTCGTGACCATCCCCCGTATCCGCTCCGAGTCGCCCGCCTTCGATCTGCACCATCCCGAGTTCGCGGCGGTGGAGGAGCTGGCACACGAACCGGACTCGATCAGTCCAGGGCCCGGGAAAGCCGGTCCCGGACTGCCCTGATGTGCTCGGTCAGCTCCGCCGGCTCGATCACCTCGAAGTCCACGCCCATGAGCATCACATGGATCACCAGCACGTCCAGGCTGGCGGCCCCGGTGCGCAGCAGACAGGTGTTCTCGTCGACCGCCTCGAGCACCCCGTCGGACGGGCCGACGATCTGGGCGGCCAGCTCGGCGGACGTATGGAGTCTGATGACCGCCTGTGCCGCGTAGGCGCGGGTGGACACACCCCTGGAGACATACGCCGCGAGGTCCTCGGCCGGCGGGGTGCGCGGGGTGAAGTGCGGTCCGTGCGGCGGCTTCGGGGTGATCCGGTCCGCCCGGAACGTACGCCAGTCGGCACGGTCCAGGTCCCAGGCGACCAGATACCAGCGCCGCTCGGTGCAGACCAGGCGGTGCGGCTCCACGCTGCGGCGGGTGGCGGAGCCGCCATGGTCGCGGTACTCGAAGCGCAGCCGCTCGCTGTCCCTGCAGGCGTTGGCCAGTTCGGTGAGCACGGAGGCGTCGACCTGTGACTGAGGTGCGCGGAACATCGATACGGTGAACGCGTTGAGCGCGCCGACCCGGCGGCGCAGCCGGTGCGGCAGCACCTGCTCCAGCTTGGCCAGGGCGCGTACGGAGGTTTCGCCGATGCCCTCGATGCCGTTGCCGGCGGCGGTGCGCAGCCCGACCGCGACGGCCACGGCCTCCTCGTCGTCGAGCAGCAGCGGCGGCAGCTCGGCCCCCGCGCCGAGCTGATAGCCACCGCCCGTGCCGGGGCTGGCGTTGACGGGATAGCCGAGCTCGCGCAGCCGGTCCACGTCGCGCCGTACGGTCCGCGGTGTGACACCGAGCCGGTCGGCCAGATCGGCCCCGGACCATTCACGGTGGGCCTGCAGCAGTGAGAGCAGACGCAGCAGTCTTGCCGAGGTCTCCAACATGGCTTCGAGTCTGCCAGCCATTGAGGACACCGACTGTCCGCAAGCCTGCGTGCCCTGAGGGACATGGCTTCGCCGCGCTGGAGGCTCCCGATCCCCTGGTCGGGGACGTCAGGGCCTCTTCAGCCCGCTTCGGTGAGGCGTAAGCAGAGGTCGTTGTCGTTGGTGTAGAAGGCCGCGGCGTGACAGGTGTCCGTGGTCAGCCTCGGGTAGACGAAGATGTCCTTCCTGTCCCAGATGTCGTCGAGGATGCGGGAGATCCGGATCGCGGGGGCGTCCGCGGCCGGGCGCAGCCACAGATCCCACACCTGCCCCTTGCCGAGCGGCTTTCCGGCCATCGGCCGGCACGGCAGGGTGAAGGCGAAGGCCCTGCCCTCGCCCGTCACCGGCACCTCGTGCACCAGTTCGCCGGAGTGGAGCCTTGCCTCCGCCACAGCTCCTCCGGCCGGCTCGGCGCCGTACAGAAGCCCCTCCACCGTCAGTGCGCCCTGCTGGGGCGCGAAGCCGATGTCGCCGGCCTCGGCGTGCGGCGCGCGCGCCCAGCAGCGCAGCGCGAGGCGGCCGCCCGCCGCAGGACAGGGGACTCGCGCGGTGATCCGGTCGGCGTGAGGGGCGCGGTCGAGGAGCGCCCGCAGATCCCGGATGCCGGGCTCCACGGCGTCACCGCCGTCCACGCCCTGCTTGCTGAGCAGCACATCCCAGTGGCCCTCGGCCAGTTCGACGGTGCTGGGCAGTACGGCGCGCGAAGAGCCGTCCCCCAGAGGGGTCAGCGGCAGCCGCACCTCGTCCGCCGCGTCCTTGCCGGAGCGCGGCTTCAGCACCAGCACCGCGTCCGGCGAAGCGGGCACCGCCAGGTCGAAGGTGATGCCGCCTGCCGAGTCCGCGATGCAGTCGGCCCGTGGTGTCCGCTGCTCGACGGCTGATGAGGTGGACGTGGTCATGAGGCTCTCTTCCTTCTCCGGATCACGTCGGCGGCCCGATCACGCAGGGAGTACGCCATGTCGTACAGCGCGCTCCGGCCTCGGTACAGCGCGTCGCGCAGTGCGCTGTGCGTGCGACCACCCTGGCGGCGCGCGACGAGCTCCGTGAACAGGGCCGCATGGCGCTGCGCGATGCGCGCCGGGTCGAAGCGGGCCGAGGCGGTGAGCGCTGCCTGTCCCGTACGGCGCCGCAGTTCGTCGTCGTCGATCAGCCCCAGCAGCGCGTCGGCGATCGCGTCCACGTCACCGACCGGGACCAGCCGGCCATCGACGCCGTCCTCGATGATCTCGCCGGGCCCGTGCGGGCAGTCGGTGGAGACGACGGGGACGCCGCAGCGCATCGCCTCGACGATGGTCATGCCGAACGATTCGCGGCTGGAGGTGACGGCGGCGATCGAGCCCTTGACCCACTCCGGTTCGAGCGGGTTGGCGGGCCCCATCAGGAAGACATGGTTGTGCAGCCCGCGCTCCGCGATCAGGGCATGGAGGGCGTTCCGCTCGTTGCCGGTCGCGTCCCCGCCGCCGTAGATCCGCAGCCGCCAGTCGGGGCGGGCCGCGACCACCTTGGAGAACGCCTTGACCAGCAGGTCGTACCGCTTGACCCCGGTCAGCCGGCCGGCCGCGACGATCCACTTGGCGGCCAGGTCGGCCGGGGCGACCTTGGGCAGGGGCACGCAGTTGGGGACGGAGTCGATCCGTACGCCGCGCAGGTTCGGCTGGGAGCGGTAGGAGCGGGCGTCCGCCTCCGTGACCGTGGTGACCGCGTCGAGGAGCGGGTAGCGGTACCCGATCTCGCGGCGCAGCCGGTGGCCGTAGCTGTCCAGCGTGAGGTGCTCCTGGCCGACGCGGACCGGGCCGCGCCTGGTCTGGCGGGCGATGTGGACGTTGAGTCCGGGCCGGGTGCCGACGACGACATCGGCCTGGAGGGAGCGCAGATGGGCGGCGATCCGGGCGTCGGTGAGGCGGCTGTACTGCTTGTGCCGGCCGTCGCCGCGCGGAAAGACCTTGGCGGGGAGCCCGTACTCCGGGCGGTGGCCGTCGTAGCCCGGGCTCGTCGTCCGCAGATCGACCAGGTGCTTCATGGTGACCCCGCAAGGGGCGCCCATCATCGGCTCGTCGCGGTGGCGGAAGACGGAGACGATCTCGACTTCGTGCTCCTCGGCCAGGGTCTGGGCGAGGTTGAACGTCGTCCGGATCGTCCCGCCGATGCCGTACGCGTTGTGGAGCAGAAAAGAGATGTGCATGTGCCGCCGTGTCCCCCAGGTCTTCCGGTGTGCAAACCGGACTGTACTGGTCTCCTAGGGTCTTTCGTTTGGATCAGGCCGGATGAGTGAGCGAGGTCTGGTGCGTGCGATCGCAAGGCGGAGGAGGGAGGCATGGCGGAGCCATGCCGACCGACGACAACGCGGCGAGCGTGCGTGCCAGGGCACGCGAGCCCGGCAAGATCCAAACGAGATGCCCTAGGGCTGATACGGGAGTTGGGGCACGGTGAAGCAGTTCCCGTTCATTTCGCCGCTCTGGGACACCCAGCCCTTTCCGTCCTGCCAGCGGGCGACCGACAGACACGTGCGCCGGGTCTTGGGCGGCTCGGCCAGTTTCTCGTACGAGACGGGGAGCAGCAGCCCGCGGGCGGTGTACGGCTCCGGACGGTTCAGGAATCTCTCGACGCACGCGCGCGTGAGCTCCGCCGCTCCGCCTCGCACGCAGGACTTGGCCGCGTCGGTGAACCACATGGCGGCAGCCCAGCCCTCCAGCTGCCACTGGGAGAGTTCGCGGCCCTTCATCGCGTCGCGGAAGCCGCGTACGGCGGGGTGGCCCGCGTCCTCGTAGTTGCGGCTGGATCCGGTCACCCACAGGGCGTTTCGGCAGGTGGGGGCGTTCTTGAAGTCCTTCGGTACCGAGGAGTTCCAGTTCTGGACGTTGGTGACCTTGGCGGTGACGCGTACGCCGGCGGCGTCCATCGCCTCGCACAGTTGGGCGTTGCCGTGCGTGTCCAGGGCGTCGAAGACCAGATCGGCGCCCTGTTGTCCGAGGTCGGCGGCGACCGCCCGGAAATTCGGCAGTGCGAAGTCGACCTGTTCGTTGACGACGCGGTAGCCCTCGGCCTTCAGTCCCTGGGTGATCAGGCGGGCGTACGCGGCGGAGGAGGCCTGGTTGTAGGAGACGACGGCGGCTGTACGGGCGCCCTGGTCGCGCTTGAAGTAGCGGTAGACCTCGGTGCCGCCGTACAGGGTGCCGTCCCAGCCGGGCTTGCCGCCGTCACGCGGGGCGAGGCTTCCGTAGATCCCGTACAGATGCGGATAGGTGTCGTACGCCGGTCCGATCGGCTGGCCGCCGATGTCGGGGACACCGGCCTTGGCGACGAGGGGTGCGCCCGCGTAGTCGAGTGCGGTGGTGGCGACGAGGGCGAAGACCTTCCTCTCGTCGATCAGCTTGTGGACGCATTCGTTGTTGCCGACGCCGCTGCCGCCGTCGTCGCAGGTGACCACCTCGATACGGCGGCCGTCGACGCCGCCCTGTGCGTTGAGCGCGTCGAAGTAGGCCTTGGCCCCCTCCCCGGGCCCGGTGAAGGCGGCACCACCGACCGGGCTGGTGGCGCTGGCGATGATGCCGATACGGATCGGTTCACCGCCGCTGCTGCGTACGGGTGACGGGCCGCCCTCGAAGTCGCTCTCCGGCAGCCGGCTGCCACAGGCGGCGATCCCGGTCGTCAGGGCCGCGAGCAGCAGCGCTTCAGCAGCCCGGCGCGGCCGCATTGCCGCTGAGCTTGACCAGGGCGCACAGGGTCTTCACAGAGACCTTCCAGGTGTCGTCCTGTAGGACCGAGGTGCCCTTGGCCCCGGGCAGCGCTGGGGTGCCGCCGACCAGCAGGTCATAGGTGACCGTGGCTTCGGTGGGCGAGGTGAACTGCACGTCCGTGACCTTGGCGGAGGACTGCGCGGCGTTCTCGTCACCGCCGAAGGCGGCGAGCAGCGGCCGCAGCAGGTTGCCGTTCTCCAGCACCTTGACCTTGTCCTCGGTCGACGCCTCGGGGTCGAAGAACGTCGTCCAGTTCGCCTCGATCTGCTGCTTGGCCGCGGCCGGGTCGGCGGGGCCGTCGGCTGCCGGGGCGCTGGTCGCCGGTGTGGTCGGGGCCGTCGCGGACGGGGTCGGTGAGGGCGTGGAGCCGCCGCCGCCGTCGTCCGAGCATCCTGCGGCCGGGACAAGTATCAAAACCGCGGCAGCCGCCCACGCCGCGGTTCTCCGGTGCCTGACATGGACCATCTGGCTCACCACCGATTCTCGGCTTCCAGCGTGTGCCGGTTCAGGGCATAGTGCAAGGAATCGGCGTTCAACACCAGAGCCGGAGGGCGCCCCGATGCCGACTTCCCGACTGCTGTGGTGGGGCGGGCTGGTGGCCGCGGCCTGTGGGGCTGTGCTGTGCGTCATCGGGTGGTACGGGGTGTCCGGCGAGCGCTTCACCGCGCGGCAGCTCCCCTATCTGGCGTCGAGCACGGTGCCGGGGGCGGCCCTGCTGGTGGCTGGTGCGGTGCTGATCGCGGCGGCGGGGCGCCACGGCGGGCCGCCGGCACCGGATGAGCCCTCGGCCGCCGGGGACGCGGCCGCGGAGGAGGTGCCGCCCTGGGACGCGCCGTCCTCGGACGGGCCGCCGCTGTGCGTGCCCGGCGGGACGCTGGCGCACCGGCCCGACTGCCCGCTGGTGGCGGGCAAGCCGGAGGCGGAGCCGGTCGGTGACCGGGAGCTCGGCCCGTGCCCCGTGTGCGAGCCCCGGATCTGACGGGTGAGCTCGCTGACGTACGACCTCACCCTCGCGGGGCTGGCGGTCGGCAGTGCGGCGGCGCTCACCGGGATCGGGCTGATCGTCACCTACCGGGCGACGGGGGTCCTCAACCTGGCGCAGGGCGCGATCGCGATGGTGTGCGCCTATGTGCTGCGGCAGTTGGTGGTGGAGTGGGGCTGGCCCCTTCCGCTCGGCGCGGCGGTGACCCTGCTGCTGGTGGCCCCGGGGATCGGGCTGCTCCTCGACCGGCTTGTCTTCCGGCCGATCGCGGTGAGGGACGTGGACCCCGCGCGCGCCCTGGTCGCCTCGATCGGGGTGTTCGTACTGCTCGTCGGGGGTGCGGCGCTGCTGTGGGGCAGCGGGGCGCGGTCGGACGCGCCGGAGCTGCTGCCGGACGACCCGTGGGCGCAGCTGACCGCTGTGGCTCTGCTGGCCGCGCTGGTCACGGTGGTCACCCGGTGGACCAGGTTCGGCCGGGAGGTGCGCGCGGTCGTCGACAACCGCGCGCTCGCGGCGCTGGGCGGGATCGACGCGGACCGGGTGTCGGCGGTGGGCTGGGCGTTCGGCTCGTTCACGGCCGGTCTGACGGGTGTGCTGCTCGCGCCGTACGTACGCCTCGATCCGTACGGGCTGCCGCTCCTGGTCGTGGAGGTGATCGCGGTCGCGGTGGTGGCGCGGATGCGGAGCCTGCCGGTGGCGGTGGGCACGGCGCTGGCGATCGGCGTGGCCCAGGCCCAGCTGACGCGCCTTCATCCCTCGGGATGGGGCGAGCCGCTGCTGCAGGCGGTGAGCGCGAACCTCTTCGTGGTGGCGCTGCTGATCGCGGCGCTGGTGCTGCCGGGGGTGGGCTCGCGGGGCACTCTCACGCGTCCCGCGGCGCCGGCCGTACGCATCCCCGGCGTCGTCTGGCTGGTCGCCGCGATCCTGTTCCTGCTCCCCCTCGGCTTCGCGGGCTCGGACCTGCACACCTCGGTCCAGGTCCCGGCGCTGGCCGTGATCCTGCTGTCGCTTGTGGTGGTGACGGGCCGGGGCGGCCAGATCTCGCTGGGCCAGGCGGCGTACGCGGGTCTGGGCGCGCTCTTCACAGCTCTGCTGGCGGCCGGGCGCTTCCCGGGGCTGCCTCGGCTCCCCGAGCTGCTCGCCCTGGTCGTCGCGGCGGCGCTGGTCGCGCCGCTGGGTGTGCTGACGGGCTGGCCGGCGATCCGCCGCCACGGTCTCGCGCTGGCGCTCGCCACGCTGGCGGTGGGGGTGGGGGTGAGCCGCTTCGTCTTCGCGCAGCCGTACGCGACGGCGGGCCTGTCACTGTCGCGTCCCGCGGGCCTCTCGTCCGACCGCGCGTTCTACGTCGTCGAGTTGGCGGTCCTGGCGGGTGCGCTGCTCGCGGTGTCGGCGCTGCGCCGGGGCCGGACCGGCCGCGCCCTCGCGGCCCTGCGCGACCACGAGCCGGGCGCGTCCGCGGCGGGCGTCCCGGTCCCCGCGCTCAAACTCCTGGCCTTCGTCACGGGCGCGGCCCTCGCGGCCCTGGGCGGCGGCCTCCTCGGTATGGGCCTGCGCGCCTTCGACCCGTCGGCGTACGACCCGGTGCGCGGCCTCCTCTGGTTCGCGGCGGTCGTGGTCCTGGGCGCGGACAACCTCCTGGGCCCCCTGGCCGCGGCGGCGCTCCTGGTGGGCCTGGACGCGGGCGCCCGGGGCGGTGTCGCGGCGGCGCTGATCGGCCTGATGGCCATCCTGATCGGCCGCTTCCCGGACGGCCCACGGTGGGTGCTGCGGCGGGTGGGGCTGACGGCGGCGGGGGCTCGTACGCCGTCCGGCGGCGGGGTGGGGGCGGAGATGCGCTCACCGGATACGCGCAGGCGCCGGACCGGGGGGAACCGGCCCGCCGGCCCCGTACCCGGCGCACACACCCTCAGCGCCCACAACGTGCGGCTCCAGTACGGGCACTACACCGCCCTCGACGGGGTTGACATCGTCCTTCCCGCCGGACAGGTCACCGCACTCATCGGGGCCAACGGGGCCGGGAAGAGCACCCTCTTCCACTGCCTCTGCGGCACCCTCCGGCCCCGTTCCGGGCGCGTCGAGCTCGACGGGGTCGACATCACCCGGCGTGCCGCCCACACACGCACCAGGCTCGGGATCGCCAGGACGTTCCAGCAGCTGGCCGTCTTCCCCTCGCTGACCGTCGAGGAGAACGTGAGGATCGGCGCCGAGCAGGGCCGTCGGCGCGACCCCGCCGCCGTCGGGCCCGTGCTGCGGCTGCTGGGGCTGGACGGGCCCGTACGGCACCGGCCCGCCGCCGGGCTGGCCACCGGGACGCTGCGCCGCGTCGAGTTGGGGCGCGCGCTCGCCGGGGGGCCGCACACGCTGCTGCTCGACGAGCCCGCGGCCGGGCTCGACACCGTGGAGGCCGAGGCCCTGGCCCGCATCCTGGAGGCACTCGCCGCGGACGGGATGGCCGTGCTCGTGGTCGAGCACGATCTGGATCTCGTCGCGCGCATCGCGCACACCGTGCATGTCATGGAGGCGGGGCGGATCGTGCGATGACCGTCGAGATCGAGCTGCGCGGCGCCCGCGTACGGTACGGACCCCTCGAGGCCCTGCACGGCATCCGCCTCCCCGTCCCCGCCCGCACCCTGACCGTCCTGACCGGCCGCAACGGCTCCGGCCGCACCACCGCGCTGCGTGCCCTCGCCGGGACCGTGCCGCTCGCCGCCGGGCAGGTGGTGTGGCGCGGCGCCGACGTCACCGCTCTCCACGCCGATGAACGAGCGCGCCGCGGGCTCTGCTTCGTACCGGATCTGCGCGCGGTGTACGACAGCCTCACCGTCGCCGAGAACCTGGAACTGGCCGCATCGGAAGGAGACTTCGGACCGGCGCTGGAGGGGTATCCGGCCCTTGGTCCGCTCCTGGGGCGCCGCGCCGGCACCCTGTCCGGCGGCGAGCAGCGGATGCTCGCGGTCTCCCGTGCGCTGCTCTCGCCCGCCCGCGTGGTCCTCGTCGACGAGCCCGCGCAGGGCATGTCGCCGCCTGTCGCGGCCCGTACCTATGAGCTGTTGCGCGCACTCGACGCGGCCGTCGTGATCGCGGAACAGCGCCTGCCGCCCGGCGTGCGCAGCGGCCAAAGGCCCGTCGTCGTGCATGAACTGCGTCGCGGCTCCCTCGTGTTCAGCGGAGAGCCCGCCGAGCTGCCCCCGCCGCAGGAGCCGGCATCGAGCCCACGCTGAGCCCGTACCTCCTGGGACACTCTGGGCATCGGGTCACGCTGGGCAGCCCCGCCCGGTCGGACGACCGGGCGGGGCTGGGGTCGAACACCTCGAGCACCTCGAGCACCTCGAATCAGCGAGCGGATCAGAGCGCGAGGCGCTGCCCGGGCACGATGAGGTTCGGATCACCGCCGATGACGGCCTTGTTGGCGGCGTACAGGGCGCGCCAGTCCGCGCCGTGCGCCGAGGCGATCCCGCTCAGGGTGTCGCCGCGCTTGACGGTGTAGTCGCCGCGGGTGCTACCGCGGTCGGCGTGGCCCGATGCCCGCTCCGGCGCCTTTGCCTGAGCCTTTGCCTTGGGTGCGGCGGCCTTGGGTGCGGCAGCCTTGGGCGTGACCTTCACCTTTGCCTTTGCCTTGGGTGCTGCGGCCTTGGGTGCCGCCGGTGCGCTCCCGTTCGCCCCGGCCCGCGCCGAGCACGTGGGCCACGCCCCCCAGCCCTGCGCCCGCTGCACCTTCGCGGCGACAGCGATCTGCTGCCCCTTGCTCGCCCTGTCGGCGGTGGACGCGTACGCCCCGCCGCCGTAGGCCCGCCAGGTCCCGGCGGAGAACTGCAGCCCGCCGTAGTAGCCGTTGCCTGTGTTGATGTGCCAGTTTCCGCCGCTCTCGCACGCTGCGATGCGGTCCCATACCCCTCCGTCCGCCGCCCGGGCCTCGCCCGTGGTCGCGGCGAGCAGTGCCAGCGGTGCCACCAGTGCGGCACCTACGAGCGCTGCCGTGTCACGCCTGCGTATGGAACGGGAACTCGTGAACATCAAATCCCTCTCGAAGGACCCGGGGTCCCTCCGGGCGGTGCGGACTCCGGCGCATCCGGCGCCTCGGGTCCGCTCCGCCTCGCCCGCCTGAGGTCGTCGTGCCGTGCTGCTGCTGCGCCGTACTGGCTGTACGGCCGGCGGGCGGTCCCGGGCGGTGCTCTCTGCACACGTCGAAGGAATCTAGGCAGGTGAACCCGGTGACACCAACCAATCCCCTGTCATTCCAGGCCAGTTGCCCGTTACCTGCGGTATCGGCGATGTCCGGCCACCCACTTGATTCGCTGATTTCATGATTTGTCGACCTGACGCCGAGTCGATCTGTGACTCGGTTCACCACCTCAACTTCCGTGCACTCAGCAGCTATTGACGCGGAGTAACCGGTTCCGCCCGCCGTCTCACCGCTTGCGCCGGATGGTTCGATTCCGTTCCCTTTCGCGCGTGACTCCCGCCACAGATCACCCGTTGAGTCTTTACGAGCCGGGAACCGCCCGGCGCCCGTATCAAGTCCACGTACAAGCCCGAGGAGCCACCCGTGCCGCGCATGCTCGACGTCAGCGAGGACGTACGCGCCGAGATCGGCGACGAAGAAGCCGACCGGCTGCTCGCCGGCGAGAACGCCCCGGGCAGCTACGACTGCACCTCCTGCCGCACTCCGGGCGACTCCGGGCAGGAACGGACCAGCACCGTGCTGTTCGTCGGCGAGGAGACCGCCGTTCTCGCCTTCGCCCACGCGAGCTGCATCCCCTCGCAGGTCGTCCAGGTCGCCGAGGACCAACTGCAGGGCGCGGTACGGTCCATCACCGGCGAGGAGCCGCAGGTCCCCGGCAGCGCCGGTCCCGAGCAGGCCGTGCTCGGCATCACCAGCGGCCTCGTACTGATCGAGGGCGAACTGCACCCCGCCCTGGTCGTCGAACCGACCGCGCCCATCGCCCGCCCCGGCACGACCGGCAACGGCGGCGACGACTTCCTCCCGCTCCTCATCGAGCAGGGCTTCCTGCCGATCTCCGACGTGAACCAACGGCCCAGCCAGCTCTCCGGCTGGTCCGTGCTGGTCGCCATGGGCCAGCTGCACGCGGTGCTCCAGCCCGGCACGGGCGGCGGCGGCCCGGTGGCCTGGTGGCAGGCGCATCAGCCGCTGCAGGTCACCGACGGCTGGCGCGCGGCCGCCAACAAGTCGCACACGGTGCTGGTCTTCGCCGCTCCGGTCGGCTCCATCGGCCAGCAGCCGCGCGAGGACCTGCTGCGCGAAGCGCTGGAGAAGGCCGCGGCCCGCGGCCGTCTGGTGGCCGCGGCCATGCCGCTTGCGGGCACCTGAGCGGACAGCGGGCGCAGGCCGGGCATACGACGGGCGCGTGACAAACGCCGGGAGTACACGGACGTACTCCCGGCGCAGGTCTGCGTACCGGCGCCCGCAGGTGTGTACCGTCGCCCGCAGGAATCCGGCTCCGCCGAGACCGCATCCGTCCGACGGCGGTGTCGTTGCAGGTACGTGCACTCATACGACCCCTCACTCCAGCCGTACCAGAGTCAGATCCCCTCCATGCGCCCCGCGCGCGACGTACCGGCCGGCCAGTCGCCCACGCCGATCTACGACGCGCTGTACTCCGAGTACCTCAGGGCGTACCGCGCGCTGCCGGGCGACAGGAGCGGGGAAGAGGATCTCGACTTCAGGGCCTTCGGCACGGGGCTGCACAGCAGCCGCGGCGGAGAGGGCGGCCATACGAGCCACCCGGGAGCCGGGTGGCAGCCGTACCCGGTGAGCCGGCCGCACAGCGGCGTCCACCACGTCCCGGCGGCGCTGCCACCGGCTCGCCGCAGAGGTCTCTGACCGGTCCCGGGACATCCGGGACAACAGACACGGCGCTGCCCCGGACCGGTGACAGGTCCGGGGCAGCGCCGTCGTCGAACGTCGTCGTACGCCTTCGTCGTTACGTCACTTCTTGCGGCCGCGCTTCTCGCGCACCCGCACCGAGATGTGGATCGGAGTGCCCTCGAAGCCGAACTCCTCGCGCAGGCGGCGCTCGACGAAGCGCCGGTAGCCGTGCTCCAGGAAGCCGGAGGCGAAGAGCACGAACCGCGGCGGCTTGATGCCGGCCTGCGTACCGAAGAGGATGCGGGGCTGCTTGCCGCCGCGGATCGGGTGCGGGTGGGAGGCGACGATCTCGCCGAGGAAGGCGTTCAGCCGGCCGGTCGGGATCCGCGTCTCCCAGCCCGCGAGTGCCGTCTCGATCGCCGGGACGAGCTTCTCCATGTGGCGGCCGGTACGGGCGGAGACATTGACCCGCGGCGCCCACGCGATCTGAGCGAGCTCGGTCTCGATCTCGCGCTCCAGGTAGTAGCGGCGCTCCTCGTCGAGGGTGTCCCACTTGTTGAACGCGACGACCATGGCACGGCCCGCCTCGACGGCCATCGTGATGATCCGCTGGTCCTGGACGCTGATGGACTCGCTCGCGTCGATCAGGATGACCGCGACCTCGGCCTTCTCGACGGCGGCGGCGGTACGCAGCGAGGCGTAGTAGTCCGCGCCCTCCTGGAGGTGGACGCGGCGGCGGATGCCGGCCGTGTCGATGAACTTCCAGGTGACACCGCCGAGTTCGATCAGCTCGTCGACGGGGTCGCGGGTGGTGCCGGCGATCTCGTTGACGACGACCCGGTCCTCGTTCGCCACCTTGTTGAGCAGCGAGGACTTGCCGACGTTCGGGCGGCCGATCAGGGCGATACGGCGCGGGCCGCCGATGGCTGTGCCGAAGGTCTGGGCCGGGGCCTCGGGCAGCGCCTCCAGGACGGCGTCGAGCATGTCGCCCGTACCGCGGCCGTGCAGCGAGGAGACGGGGTGCGGCTGGCCGAGGCCGAGCGACCACAGGGCAGTGGCGTCCGCCTCACCGCTGGGTCCGTCGACCTTGTTGGCGCAGAGCACGACGGGCTTGCCGGCCCGGCGCAGCAGCTTGACGACGGCCTCGTCGGTGTCGGTGGCGCCGACGGTGGAGTCCACGACGAAGACGACCGCGTCGGCGGCCTCGATCGCGTACTCGGCCTGGGCGGCGACGGAGGCGTCGATGCCCAGCACGTCCTGCTCCCAGCCGCCGGTGTCGACGACCTTGAAGCGGCGGCCGGCCCACTCGGCCTCGTAGGTGACGCGGTCGCGGGTGACGCCGGGCTTGTCCTCGACGACGGCCTCACGGCGGCCGATGATGCGGTTCACCAGGGTCGACTTGCCGACATTGGGGCGGCCGACGACGGCGAGGACGGGCAGCGGGCCGTGACCGGCCTCACCGATCGCGTTCTCGATCTCCTCGGCGTCGAAGCCCTCTACCGATGCGAGCTCCATGAACTCCGCGTACTCGGCGTCGCCAAGCTCGCCGTGCTCGTCGCCGGAGTGGATCTGGTCGTTCATGAAGTCTCGTACCTCGTTCGTTGCATCATCGATGGACCGCGATCCGCGGCCCACTACTCAAGTCTCTCCTAGCGCCCGGTCAGGCGCTTGGCGTTCTCCAGGTGGGCGGTGAGCCGCTCCTGGATTCGTACGGTGGCGTCGTCCAGCGCCGTGCGCGTGCGCCGGCCACTGCCGTCGCCCGCCTCGAAGGCGTCACCGAAGACGACGTCGACCTTGCTGCGCAGCGGCGGCATGGCCCGTATCAACCGTCCGCGGCGCTCGGTGCTTCCCAGCACCGCGGCCGGGACGATCGGGGCTCCGCTGCGTACCGCGAAGTACGCGAGACCGGCCCGGAGCGAGGCGAAGTCGCCCTCGCCCCTGGTGCCCTCGGGGAAGATCCCGAGAACTCCGCCGGCCTCCAGCACGCCGAGCGCGTTGGTGATGGCGGCGCGGTCGGCGGTCGTACGGTCCACCTTCACCTGACCCATTCCCAGCAGGAACGGGTCGAGGAGGCCGACGAACGCCTCCTTCTTGATCAGGAAGTGCACGGGACGGGGCGCGGTGCCCATCAGCATCGGCCCGTCGATCATGTGCGAGTGGTTCACGGCGAGGATCACGGGGCCTGCCGCCGGAACCCGCCAGGCGCCGAGCACCCGCGGCTTCCACAGCCCGTACATGAGCCCGATGCCGATCCTCCGCCCGACCGCCGCGCCCTTCTCAGAGGGTACGGTCACCGCGCGGCCCGCTTCTCCGCATTATCGGTCGCGCTCCGCTTCTCCTCGACCAGACTGACCACGCACTCGATGACCTGCTGCAGGGTCAGGGCGGTGGTGTCCACCTCGACCGCGTCGTCCGCCTTGGCGAGCGGCGAGGTCTTACGGCTGGAGTCGGCCGCGTCCCGCTTGATCAGGGCTTCCCTGGTGGCCGCGACGTCGGCGCCCTTGATCTCGCCGGAGCGGCGGGCGGCACGGGCCTCGGGCGAAGCGGTCAGGAAGATCTTCAGATCGGCGTCCGGGAGGACGGTGGTGCCGATGTCGCGCCCCTCGACGACGATGCCCTTCTCGGCGGCCGCGGCGATCGAACGCTGCAGCTCGGTGATCAGGGCGCGCACCTCGGGGACGGCACTGACGGCGCTCACCTTGGAGGTGACGGCCTGGGTACGGATGGCGGCGGAGGTGTCCTCGCCGTCGACCGTGATGGTGGGTTCGGCCGGGTCGGTGCCGGAGACGATGACGGGCTTGCCCGCGGCGGTCGCGATCGCCGCGGCGTCCTGGGTGTCGACGCCGTTGCTGATCATCCACCAGGTGATCGCCCGGTACTGGGCACCGGTGTCCAGATAGCTCAGCCCCAGCGCGGCGGCGACGGCCTTGGAGGTGCTCGACTTGCCCGTGCCGGAGGGTCCATCGATGGCGACGATCACGGATTCCACGGTGTCGGACACCTTCCTGGTCTGTGGAGGGGGCCGGCGGAAGTGCGGATGGCCCTGCCCAAGGTTACCGAGGATTCGGCGCGTCCCGTGCCGCGCTCCCGCCAGGGCCCGCCAGGGCCTAGAGGCGGAGCGACCAGCCGCGCTCCCGGAGCGAAGCGCTGAGCACCGTCGCCGCCGTCGGTTCCACCATCAGCTGGACCAGGCCCGCCTGCTGGCCCGTCGCGTGCTCGATGCGGACGTCCTCGATGTTCACGCCCGCCCGGCCCGCGTCCGCGAAGATCCGGGCCAGTTCGCCCGGCTGGTCGCTGATCAGGACCGCCACGATCTCGTACGTCGTCGGCGCCGCGCCGTGCTTGCCGGGGACGCGGGTGCGGCCCGCGTTGCCGCGCCGCAGGACGTCCTCGATGCCCTCCGCGCCGTCCTGGCGCTTGGACTCGTCCGAGGACTGCAGGGCGCGCAGCGCCTGGACCGTCTCGTCCAGGTCGGCCGCGACCCCGGCCAGGACGTCCGCCACCGGGCCCGGGTTCGCGGAGAGGATCTCGACCCACATCCGGGGGTCGGACGCCGCGATCCGGGTGACATCACGGATGCCCTGGCCACAGAGCCGTACCGCCGTCTCGTCCGCCTCCTCCAGCCGGGCCGCGACCATCGAGGAGATCAGCTGCGGGGTGTGGGAGACGAGCGCGACCGCCCGGTCGTGGGCGTCGGCGTCCATGACCACCGGCACGGCCCTGCAGAACGAGATCAGTTCCAGGGCCAGGTTCAGGACCTCGGTATCGGTGTCACGCGTGGGCGTCAGCACCCATGGGCGGCCCTCGAACAGGTCGGCCGTGCCCGCCAGCGGACCCGAGCGCTCCTTGCCCGCCATCGGATGTGAACCGATGTACGGGCTCAGGTCCAGGCCCAGCGCCTCCAGCTCACGCCGCGGACCGCCCTTGACGCTCGCCACGTCGAGGTAGCCGCGCGCGATCCCGGCGCGCATCGCCTCGGCGAGCGCGGTCGCGACGTACGCCGGCGGTACGGCGACGATCGCCAGGTCGACCCGTCCCTCCGGCGGCTCGTCCGTCCCCGCGCCGAGTGCGGCCGCGGTACGGGCCCGCTCCGGATCGTGGTCGACGAGGTGGACGGCGACGCCGCGGCCCGCCAGGGCGAGGGCCGCGGACGTACCGATCAGGCCGGTTCCGATGACGACGGCGGTTCTCACTGGGCGATGTCCTTGCGCAGGGCAGCCGCGGCACCGAGGTACACATGCGCGATCTTTGACTTGGGCAGCTCGGACTCCACGTGCGCCAGAATCCGGACGACTCGCGGCATCGCGCCCACGATGTCCAGCTCCTGAGCGCAGATCAGCGGTACGTCGACGATGCCGAGCCTGCGCGCGGCCGCCGCCGGGAAGTCGCTGCGCAGATCGGGCGTCGCCGTGAACCAGACGCTGATCAGATCGTCCGCGCCGAGCCCGTTCCGCTCCAGGATGGCGGTGAGCAGCTCACTGACCTGCTCGTCCATGTGTCCGGCCTCGTCCCGTTCCAGCTGGACGGCTCCACGGACCGCTCGTACCGCCACGTCGTGCTCCTTACCTGTGCGAGTGCTCCATTCAGCGTAGTCAGGCCCCGGGGCACACGGCCGCGGCGACCGCCCTCCGAGACGAGAGCGCCGGAGCGGGCGGCCGCCGCGGGCACGCGCGTAGCGGGAGGGCCCGGGCTCCGCAGGGACACGGCCCGAGCGCCCGAACACGGTCAATGTCGCCCCCATCGGACCCGATCGCCACTTGGGCGACCCCGCGCTCGACCGCCCTGCGCTACAACTGACGGCATGCTCTTTCATGTCGTGCCCGTGGACGAGTGGACGGCTGACGTGGAGCGGCCGTACACCCCGGCCTCACTGACCACCGAGGGCTTCGTGCACTGTTCGCCGGACGAACCGACCGCGCTCGCCATCGCCGACGGCCCCTACCGGGACGCGCCCGACCTGCTGGTCCTCCTGATCGACGAGAGACGGCTCGGCGCCGAGGTCCGCTGGGAGGGGTCCGAGGACATGCTCTTCCCGCATGTGTACGGTCCGATCGAGCGAGCCGCCGTCACGACCGTGATGGCGGTGCGGCGGGATGCCGACGGACGCGCGCGTGAGCTCACCCCCTGGGCCTGAACCCCCGAAACCCTGGACGCGACGCCCCCGGTGCAGTTGCATTGGGTGTCCGCGCATGCCCCACCGCAGGGGGAGGCCGCCCCGTGAAGCGTTCAGGACCACTGCTCACGCTGCTGGCGGGGCTGCTGCTGGGGCTGTTCATGCTGTCGCTCAACGCCACGACGGGGACGCGCGCCACGGCCTCGTCCGGCGGCACCATCGCGCCGCCTTCCCCCACCGCACCTTCCCCGAGCGCGCCGGCTCCGTCCACGCCCGCGCCGAGCACGCCCGCGCCAGGCACATCGGCGTCCGCGACCGCGGCCCCGCGGCCCGACGCCGAGTACGCGGGCCGTACGGCGGACGACACCGCCGCCGTCTCCGTCTCCGTACGCGGCAGCAAGGCGATCGGCTACTTCTGCGACGGCCGGGACCAGGAGTCCTGGCTGCGCGGCGAGGTCGGGGACGACGGCAGCATGCGGCTCACCGGCGACGACGGCGCCAGGCTGGAAGGCGTCCTGCGCGCCGGGAAGCTCGACGGAACGGTCGAAATCCAGGACAGGACCCGGCAGTTCACGGCGGCCAAGGCGGTCAGGCCATCAGGCCTGTACCGCGCCACCGCCGAAGTCCGCGGCGCGAAGCTCGACGGCGGCTGGATCGTCCTGCCGGACGGCCGCCAGGTCGGCATCCTCAAGCGCGACGGCGAGCCCGCCGCCGCACCCCGGATCGACCCCGCATCCGGCGCCGTCACGGTCGACGGCACCCGGCTCACCGCCCGCCCCGTCGTCCCCTGAGGTGCGTCATGAGCTTCGGTCCTCCCATCGACCCCAACGCCCGCACCGCCTCGTTCCCCGCGAGCCCGGGCAACCACGCCCGCCCGAGCGCCGCCCGCTACCTCGTACCCGCCCTGGTAGCCGCCGCGGTCGCGGTCGGACTCGGGGCGTACGGAAAGGTGCACGATCCGGCGGGCACGGCCTTCAACCTCGCCGGCTTCAGCAGCACCGGGGCCGTCAAGTCCTGGCTGGGCACTGCGGCCCTCGCCTTCGCTCTGGTCCAGATCGTTTCGGCGTTCGCGATGTACGGACGGCTTCCGGGCGTACGCGCCGCCTCCTGGATCCCCGCGCTGCACCGCTGGTCGGGCCGGATCGCGTTCCTCCTCGCCGTGCCGGTGGCCGTCCACTGCCTGTACGGACTGGGCTATCAGACGTACAGCTCGCGCGTGATGTGGCACTCGCTGCTGGGTTGCTTCTTCTTCGGCGCTTTCAGCGCCAAGATGCTCCTGCTGCGAGCGGAACGGCTGCCTGGCTGGCTGCTGCCGGTCGTCGGCGGGGCGGCCTTCACGGCGCTCACGGTGATCTGGCTGACCTCGGCGCTGTGGTTCTTCCGCACGGTCGGGGTCACGACATAGGGAGACGGCCATGGAGACTCCACGACGTACGGTTCTGGTGGCGGGCGCGGCGGGCGCCGCCGCTCTGGTGGCGGGCTGCAGCAACTACGGCGACGAGGGCGGCGGCTCCACGTCGGCCACACCGAGCACGAGCCGACCGGAAACCACGCAGCCCGCCACTTCGGGCACCGGCACGACGAGCGCCCCGCCCGAGAGCTCGGCGCCCCCGGCCGGCGAGGAGCTCGCCAAGACCGCCGACATCCCGGTGGGCGGCGGCAAGGTATTCGCCGACCAGAAGGTCGTCGTGACCCAGCCCACGTCGGGCGACTTCAAGGCCTTCTCCGCGATCTGCACCCACCAGGGCTGCACGGTCAACAAGGTCGCGGACGGCACCATCGACTGCCCCTGTCACGGCAGCAAATACAACATCGAGGACGCCGCGGTCGTCCACGGCCCCGCCACCCGGCCGCTGCCGACGAAGCAGATCAACGTCTCCGGGGACACCATCGTGCTGACCTAGGCCTCTCGTTCGGACCGTGCCGGGCTCGATCCAAACGAAACGCCCTGGGCCGTGTCTGACAAATCCCGCCTGGCGCGCGACGCCCGGCACGCACACTCGCGGCGTTGTCGGAGTCATCCAAGTACGTCCAGTACGAGGACGATCCTCCGCCTTGCGATCGCACGCACCGAACGCCGCGCACCTCGCCCTGCGGGCGGACGGCGCCATTTGTCAGACACGGCCCAGCCCGGCTCGACCGGCCCCACTCGCGTACCCTCTCGCGCATGCCTCCCGAACTGACCTCCGAAGCGCTCGTACGCGACCACACGATCTACTCGTGCGTGATGGGTTCGCGCGCCTTCGGTCTGGCCACGGACGGCAGCGACACCGACCGCCGCGGGGTGTTCCTCGCGCCCGCCCCGCTCTACTGGCGCCTCGACAAGCCCCCCACCCATGCCGAGGGACCGGCCGACGAGCAGTTCTCCTGGGAGTTGGAGCGCTTCCTGGAGCTCGCTCTGCGCGCCAACCCCAACGTCCTGGAGTGTCTGCACTCCCCTCTCGTCGAGCGCGTCGACGACACCGGCCGGGAACTCCTCGCCCTGCGCGGGGCATTCCTCTCCCGCCAGGCCCACGAGACCTTCGTGCGCTATGCGATCGGCCAGCGCAGGAAGCTGGAGGCGGACATCCGTCAGCACGGCACCCCGCGCTGGAAGCACGCCATGCATCTGCTGCGGCTCCTCGCCACCTGCCGCGATCTGCTCCGTACGGGCGAGCTGGTGATCGACGTCGGCGCCGGCCGGGAGCGGCTGCTGGAGGTCAAGCGGGGCGAGGTGCCGTGGCCGCGGGTCGAGGCGTGGATGAACCGCCTCGCCGACGAGGCGGACGAGGCCGCGCCCGGCTCCCCGCTGCCGCCCGAGCCCGACCGGGCGCGCGTCGAGGACTTCCTGTTCCGTACGCGCCGGGCGTCGGCGCTCCAGGCGTCGGCGCTCGAGGCGTCAGCGCTCCAGGCGGACGCGGACCACGAAGTCGCGCAGCGCTTCGTAGGTGGTGGGCTCGTCGGGTAGCGGCGAGGCCACCCGCGCCTCCTCGAGCACCTCGTGCAGCGCCTCGACGTCGGCGCGTACGCGGTGGTGGTCCACCCCCGTGACGTGGCCGTGCTCGGCGTCCGCCTTGGCCGCGATCAGCGCGGGCAGCCGGCCCGGGGCCTCGACCTCCCCGAGCAGCGTGGGCAGATGCGCCTGCACCTCGCCGCTGCGCATCAGATGGATGCCGGTGAGCAGCGCCCGGAAGGTGTACAGCAGCGGCTTGAGCTCGCCGGTCTTCTCAAAGAGCCGCCACTGGGTGTTCGCGAACCCCCGGTAGTGGTGGGCGTGGTGGCTGGTGAGCACACCGGGAGCGAGCGATATGAGCTCGGCGTGCGCGTCCGACGTGTGCACCACCAGCGGCGACAGCAGCTGTTCCAGGACGTATCCGTTGCGCCGCAGCATCAGCCTTACGAACTTCCGCAGGTCGTGCGTGACCAGATCCATCTCGACGCCGTCCCGGTCCCACATCCGGGACCGGGTCTCCTCCGGCTCGTGCAGCCCCAGCAGCTCCTCGACGGGCAGCAGGTGGATCCCCCGCAGGTCCACGTCCGAGTCCCGGGACGGGAATCCGTACAGATGCGCCCCGGAGACGGTGGCGAACAGCAGCGGGTCGGGCTGTTCGGCGACGACGGGGCCGAGTTCCATGGCCAGTGGATCAGTCATGGATCAAGAGTCCCAGAGCGCGCCGAGCGACATCAGATCGCTGCGGTACTCAATCCGCTCGGACCACTCCTTGGGCCAGGCGCCCGCCCCGAGGTGAGCCCCGGCGAACGCGCCCGCGAGGCAGGCGATCGAGTCCGAGTCGCCCTTGGTGCAGGCGGCCCGGCGCAGTGCCGTGACCGGCTCCTCGGGGAACATCAGGAAGCACAGCAGTGCCGTGGCGAGCGCCTCCTCGGCGATCCAGCCGTCGCCGGTGGCCAGGCACGGGTCGGTCTCCGGGTTGGCCGTGCGCAGCGCCGTCGCGAGCCGCTCCAGGATCTGCAGGCACTCGTCCCAGCCGCGTGCGATGAAGGCCTCGGGCGTCGGATCGTGGGAGTAGGTCCACAGATTGCCGAGCCAGTGGTGGTAGTAGTGGTTGCGCATCTCGTACGCGTACGAGCGCAGCTGCCCCACGAGCCCCATCGGCTCCGCGCCGTGTGCCAGCAGGAACACCGCGCGGGCCGTCAGGTCGCTCGCCGCCAGCGCGGTGGGATGTCCGTGGGTGAGGGCGGCCTGCAACTGCGCGGCGCCCGCCCGCTGTTCCTCGCTCAGCCCAGGTACGAGTCCGACCGGCGCGACCCGCATATTGGCGCCGCAGCCCTTGGAGCCGACCTGGCTGGCCTCCTGCCAGGGCAGATCGCTGTCGAGCTTCTCGCAGGCCACCAGGCAGGTGTTGCCGGGGGCCCGGTTGTTGTCCGGGGAGTGGTACCACTGGACGAACTCCTCGCGCACCGGCCCCGTCAGCCGGGAGGCGACGAGCACCCCGCGGTCCATCGCGGTACGTATGCCGCGCCCCAGGGCGAGCGTCATCTGGGTGTCGTCCGTGACGATCGCGGGCCTCGGCAGGCTCATCTCGCGCCACGGCCCGAACGTGGCGAGGATCCGCGGCACATCGTTGAACTCGGTCGGGAAGCCCAGCGCGTCCCCGAGCGCGAGCCCGATCAACGAGCCGGTGGCCGCTTGTTTGGTGATGGTCCTCGTGGTTCTCATGGTGGTCATGTGTGCCGTCCTTCCGGTCGCAGGAGTGGGGGATGCAGGGCGGAGGCGGCACCCGCCCGGTACAGCGCGGCCGGTTTCCCGCGGCCGCCGGTGCGGCGCGGCGGACCCTCGACGGCCTCGACGAAGCCGGGTGTGGTGAGGACCTTGCGCCGGAAGTTGGGACGGTCGAGCTCGACGCCCCAGACCGTCTCGTACACCTGCTGCAGCTCGCCGAGCGTGAACTCGGGCGGGCAGAACGTGGTGGCGAGGCAGGTGTACTCGAGCTTGGCACCGATCCTGTGGTGCGCGTCGGCGAGGATCCGTTCGTGGTCGAAGGCGAGCCCACGGGCGGATGCGAGCGGTGTCCACCGGGCGTGCGCCGCGTCCCCGCCGCCGCGCGGCTCCGGCAGGTCCGGTACGAGCGCGGTGTACGCGACGGAGACGACGCGCATCCTCGGGTCGCGGTCCGGGTCGCTGTAGGTCCGCAGCTGCTCCAGGTGGAGGCCGGCGACGGTCTCCTCGGACAGGCTGGTCTCTTCGGCCAGTTCACGGCGGGCGGCCTGCCCGGCCGACTCCTTGGGGCGTACGAAGCCTCCGGGCAGCGCCCAGGCGCCCTTGTACGGGTCCTCTCCGCGCTCGACGAGCAGGACGTGCAGCCGGCCCTCGCGGACCGTGAAGACGGCGAGGTCGACGGTGACGGCGAAGGGCGGGAAGGCGCCCGGGTCGTAGTCCTTGATCATCGTTGCTCCGGCAGGGGTTCGGCGAGGTCCCAGCCCTCGCCGACGAGTTGGTCCACGGCGGCGACGGCGGTGGCGAGCCGCTGCTCGTGCGGTCCCTGAAGCACGACGGTCCGCCGTCCGGTGCGGGCGAGCCGGGCCGCGAAGCGGGCGGTCATCCAGGGCCGCAGATGCTCTCCGTCGCGCAGCCCGTCGTCCTCGAAGTCCACGCCACGGTGGTCGGTGAGCAGCCATAGATGCTGCTGTCCGCGGGCGGCGATCCGGGCGACGTCCGCGTTCGGGCCGCCCAGGTAGCGCTCGTGCCAGATGGTGGTGGCGAAGGCGTCGGTGTCGCAGAACAGCACGGGCGATCCGGCCCGGGCGGCCTCGTCCTCCTGCTCCGTCTGCCGCCGGGCGATCAGCGGGAACTCCTCCGAGGTGAACCGCACCTCGTCCCAGCCCGCCTCCGGCCGCCGGGCGCGCAGCTCCACCAGCTTGTGCTCGCTGAACTCCCGTCCGTACTCCGGCACACAGCGGGTCCGCGTCCAGACACCGCCGCGCCCGCGGTAGTGCTCGGCGAGGGCCCACGCCATCGTCGTGGTGCCCGTGGACTCGGCGCCGAGGACGACCACACGCCGGACGAGCGCCGCGCGCACGGGCGGCGCCAGGAAGTCCCAGCAGCCGACCGGGTCCTTGCGTACGGCCGTGCCGGAGACCGGGAAGACGGTGCGGTCGGGGTCGACGCACACGGACGCGGCGCCGAAGCGCCGGCCGAGCTCCTCGCCGTACGGCTCCGAGGTGAAGACGGCGTCGACCGGTTCGGGGACGGCGGCGCGGAAGACGGCCATGTGCGCCTCCCAGATGTCCGGGTCGTTCAGGTCCATCGGGATGTCGTCGACGGCGCCCACGACCCGTACGTCCGCATGTACTTCGCGCATCCACCGCACGCGTTCGGCGAGCGGAATCGTCTCCACCGAGGAGGCGCAGACCAGGACGGTCAGCCGCTCGCAGCGGTCGGCGGCGGTCCGTACGAGGTGGTGGTGGCCCGCGTGCGGCGGGTAGAACTTCCCGAGCACCAGGCCGTGCCGGTAGGTGTTCATACGACCACCTCCGCCAACTCCCGCTGCCGTACGACCAGATCGCGCGACCAGCTGCGCAGGCCGATGACGCACAGGGTCAGGAAGCCTGCGTACAGCAGGGAGGTCAGATAGAGCTCCTTGTACGCGTAGAGCGGCACGTACACCACATCGGCGGCGATCCACAGCCACCAGGACTCGAGACGCTTGCGGCACTGCCCGTAGGTCGCCATCAGCGACAGGGCGGTGGTGAGCGCGTCCCAGAAGGGGACGTTCGAGTCGGTGGCGCGGCCGAGGAGGAGCGTCAGTGCGAGTGTCCCCACCACCCCCGCCGCGAGCAGCCAGGACCACTCGGTGCGCGAAGTGCGCCGCACCGGGAGTCCGTCGGGACCTGGTCCACCCCCGTGGGTCCAGGTCCACCAGCCGTACACGGCGAGGGTGATGAAGACGACCTGCAGGCCGGCGTCGGCGTACAGGCCCGCCTGGGTGAAGAGCAGGATGAAGAAGAGGTTGTTGGCGATGCCGATCGGCCAGTTGGCGAGGTGCTGGCGGGCGACGAGCCAGACGCAGAGCGCGCCACTGCCGAAACCGAGGAACTCGGTCCAGCTCACCGGGGTGTCCAGAACGGTGAACAGCGGTTGCTGCAGGGGTCCGAGGATGTCCGCGAGACTCACGCCCGCCTCCTTAATAGTCATGTTGACTATAAAGGTGCCGGGGTCTGTCCCACAAGACGCGAGAAGCCCGCGACCGGTCAGGTCGCGGGCTTTGTTACGTAGTAAGGGGCAGGTTTACAGGCCGACTTCCTTCATCAGCATGCCGACCTCGGTGTTGGTCATCCGGCGCAGCCAGCCGGACTTCTGGTCGCCGAGCGCGATCGGGCCGAAGCTGACCCGGACGAGCTTGTCGACCGGGAACCCGGCCTCCGCCAGCATGCGGCGGACGATGTGCTTGCGGCCCTCGTGGAGGGTGACCTCGACCAGGTAGTTCTTGCCGGTGTTCTCGACGACGCGGAAGTGGTCGGCGCGGGCGTAGCCGTCGTCCAGCTCGATGCCGTCCTTGAGCCGCTTGCCGAGGTCGCGCGGGAGCGGGCCCTGGATCGCGGCGAGGTAGGTCTTCTTCACGCCGTACTTGGGGTGGGTCAGCCGGTGGGCCAGCTCGCCGTGGTTGGTGAGCAGGATGATGCCCTCGGTCTCGGTGTCGAGCCGGCCGACGTGGAAGAGGCGTGTCTCCCGGTTGTTGACGTAGTCGCCCAGGCACTGGCGGCCGTCCGGGTCCTCCATGGTGGCGACGACACCGGCTGGCTTGTTGAGCGCGAAGAAGAGATGCGACTGGGTGGCGACGGTCAGCCCGTCGACCTTGATCTCGTCGTGGTCCGGGTCGACGCGCTTGCCCTGCTCGGTGACGATCTGACCGTTGACCTCGACACGGGCCTGGTCGATCAGCTCCTCGCAGGCGCGGCGGGAGCCCATGCCGGCGCGGGCGAGGACCTTCTGCAGCCGCTCACCCTCCTGCTCGGCGCCGGGGAAGGTCTTGGGCGTCTTGACCTGCGGCTTGTTGTGCCGCTCCCGGTTGCGCTCCTCGATCTTGGCGTCGAGCTCGCGGGGACGGGATTCGCGCTGGCCGTGCGGGCCGCGGCGCGGGGCCGCGCCCCTGCTACCGCTCTGCGGGGACTTCGGGCCCCCCTTGGCGCCACCGCGCGCGGACGCGCCGCGACCGCCGCCGGCCTTGCCGCCGCCCTCGGAACCCTGGCTGCCGCCGACGTCGTAACGGCGCTCCTCGGGACGGGGCCGGCCCGCGCGCTTCTGCTGGTCGTCGCGCCCCTTGCCGCCGGCACCCCGAGAGTCCCGGTTGCCGCTTCCGCTGTTCCTGCCGCTGCTTCGCATCAAAATTCCGTCTTGTCGTCTGCGTCGGTGTCCGGTGCGTCCGGATCGAACGACGGCACACCCTCTTGCGTCTCGGCCTCGATCGCCTCCGCCTCGGGGAGGAAGGGCGCGAGCTCCGGGAGCTCGTCCAGGCCACGCAGGCCCATCCGCTCCAGAAAGTAGTTCGTCGTCCTGTACAGGATCGCACCTGTTTCGGGTTCCGCGCCCGCCTCCTCGACCAGACCGCGCTGGAGGAGGGTGCGCATGACGCCGTCGCAGTTCACTCCGCGCACGGCGGAGACGCGCGAACGGCTCACCGGCCGGCGGTACGCGACGACCGCGAGGGTCTCCAGGGCGGCCTGGGTGAGCCGGGCCTGCTGCCCGTCGAGGACGAAGCGCTCGACGGCGTCGGCGTGCTCGGCGCGGCTGTAGAAGCGCCAGCCGCCCGCGACGAGCCGCAGCTCGAAGCCGCGGCCCTGGACGGTGTACTCGTCGGCCAGCTCGCGCAGCGCGTCGGCGACGGCCCGGCGCGGCTGCTCCAGGACCTTGGCGAGGTGCTCCTCGGTGGCCGGCTCGTCGACGACCATGAGAACGGCTTCGAGCGCGGGCTTCAGATCACTCACGCGTCCTCCTCCTCGTCCGGGTTCTCGTGAACCTCGGAATCGAATTCATCGGTGACGGTGGGCCGGCCGGCGCCCTCACCGCCGGTCCAGCGCACCATGAGCTCGCCCAGGGCCTCCTCCTGGTCCAGGACCACGGCCTTCTCGCGGTAGAGCTCCAGCAGGGCGAGGAAGCGGGCGACGACGGTGAGGGTGTCGGGGGCGTCCGCGGCGAGCTCCCGGAAGCTCACCTCGCCGGCCTCCCGCAGCCGCGCGACGACGATCTCGGCCTGCTCGCGTACGGACACGAGGGGTGCGTGGATGTGGTCGATGTACACCTGCGGCTCGGGCCGGGGCTGCATCGCCTTCACCGCGAGCCTGGCGAAGCCCTCGGCGCCGATGCTGATGACGACCTCGGGCAGCAGCTCGGCGTGATGAGCCTCGAGCCCGACGGTCCTCGGATACCGCTTCCCCTCCTCCTCCAGCCGCGCGCTGAAGATCTCGGCGATCTGCTTGTACGCGCGGTACTGCAGCAACCGCGCGAAGAGCAGGTCCCGCGCCTCGAGCAGCGCGAGGTCGGCCTCGTCCTCCACCTCGGCGGCGGGCAGCAGCCGCGCGGCCTTGAGATCGAGCAGCGTGGCCGCGACGACGAGGAACTCGGTGGTCTGATCGAGATCCCAGTCGGGCCCCATGGCGTGGATGTACACCATGAACTCGTCGGTGACCTTGGAGAGGGCGACTTCGGTCACATCGAGCTTGTGCTTGGAGATCAGCTGCAGGAGGAGGTCGAAGGGCCCCTCGAAGTTGGCAAGCCGTACTTTGAACCGCCCGTCATCAACGGGCCCGGCGCCGGCCGTGGGCTCGGGACCGGTTGGAGCGTCGGGCTCAGAGCCGCCCGGCGCCGAGACGTCCACGAGAGGCTCCGTGACCGCCCCCAGTGCCCCGGAGGCGGCATCCGAGTCCCTGGAGCCCCGGTACGCCTCTGGGCCGGCACCGTCGCCGTGCAGGGGCTCGCCCCCGGTCTCGGGAAGGGGCGGGGCGGGGCGGGTTCGGGGAAACAGCACCCGCGGCCCCCTCGGGCTCGTCGCCCGCGTCACCCCCCAGGTCCGGCGCCGCCGACTCGGGGCGCGGTGTACCCGGGCCGCGGCCCAGGTTGCGGCGGGGCGAGCGCCCGGCCGGAGGCTGGGGGGGGGCGGAATCGTCGGTCGGCGGCATCGCGGTCCAGGGAGCGGAAGGATCAGGCAGGGCAGCGCGCAGGCTACCGTCAGCGCCCGCGCAGACGTCGTACGAGAATGCTCGCGTCGCCGCGCTGCTCGAGATCCGCCAGCACCACCGCCACCGCCTCGCGGACGATCCGCCCGCGGTCGACCGCCAGCCCGTGCTCGCCGCGCAGCACCAGCCGCGCGTGCTCGAGATCCATCAGTTCCTCGGCCGAGACATAGACCGTGATCTTCTCGTCGTGCCTCTCACGGCCGCTGGGCCGGCGGTTCGCACCGCTGCGACGGCGACGCGTCTGTCCGGTCGGCGACACACCCGCGGCTCCGGCCGCGACCGAGGCCGCGTCCTGCTGGCGGCGGCCCGCAGACCCGGCGGACGCGCCCTGCTCGGCCTCCGCCCCCCGGCTACGTCCCCCGGTGGAGGAGTCCGCGTCCGCCGCGGAGTGCTCCCGCGACGACGTGGACGTGGAGCTGGAACCGGACGAAGCCGGGGACGATTCGGCCCCGCCCTCCGCGACCGGATCGCTCTCCCCCGCCGGCGCCGGCACCCTCGCCTCACCGTTCGCCTGCCGGCGCGGCGATGACGACTGCAGTGCCATGCCCCCGGTCGTACGGAACAGTTCGTCGGCCCCGGGCAGACTCACTCGGCGTGACACCGGGCGAGCACCTCCCTGGCGAGCTGACGATAGGCGGCCGCGCCAACCGAGTTGGAGGCGTACGTGGTGATCGGCTCACCGGCCACCGTCGTCTCCGGGAAGCGCACGGTCCGCCCGATCACCGTGTGGTAGACGTGATCGTCGAATGCCTCGACCACCCGCGCCAGCACCTCACGGCTGTGCACCGTCCGCGAGTCGTACATCGTGGCGAGGATCCCGTCGAGCTCCAGGTCGGGGTTGAGCCGCTCCTGGACCTTCTCGATGGTCTCCGTCAGCAGCGCCACGCCTCGCAGCGCGAAGAACTCGCACTCGAGCGGCACGATCACCTTGTGCGCGGCGGTCAGCGCGTTCACCGTGAGCAGGCCCAGCGAGGGCTGACAGTCGATCACGATGTAGTCGTAGTCCGACATCAGCGGCTTCAGCGCCCGCTGCAGCGTGGACTCGCGCGCGACCTCGCTCACCAACTGCACTTCCGCGGCCGAGAGATCGATATTGCTCGGCAGCAGGTCCATGTTGGGCACGGCGGTCTTCAGCAGCACCTCGTCCGCCTGCATGCCCCGCTCCATGAGCAGGTTGTAGACGGTGAGGTCGAGCTCCATCGGGTTGACGCCGAGGCCGACCGACAGGGCTCCCTGCGGGTCGAAGTCGACGAGCAGTACACGCCGTCCGTACTCCGCGAGCGCGGCGCCCAGGTTGATGGTCGACGTCGTCTTGCCGACGCCGCCCTTCTGATTGCACATCGCGATGATCGTCGCGGGACCGTGTGAGGTCAGCGGGCCCGGGATCGGGAAGTACGGCAGAGGCCGCCCGGTGGGGCCGATCCGCTCGCGGCGCTGACGGGCTGCGTCAGGGGCGAGGGTGGCCGCGTACTCGGGATCGGGCTCGTACTCGGCGTCGGGGTCGTAGAAGTGCCCCTCGGGGACTTCCTGGTAGGCGGCGAAGTGGGTGGACTCTCGGCCACTCTCGTTGCCGGCCATGGCGTTCACGTGTTGGCCGTCCATCATCTTCATCGTGTGGGCTGTCGTCATGTGCGTCGTGTGCGTCGCGCGCCGGTGCGTCTCGAAGGTGCGGACAGCGACGGAGCCGACAGCCTCGAGCCCGGATGACGGGCTCTGGCCCCGCGCAGGCATACCAGGTTGACCACCCCCGGGAGTAAATGTCGACTCATTCACAAGTCGTCTTACCTCCTTGGACGTGACCAGGACTTTATCGATAGGTCAGCGTGGCACCATGCCGACGGTTGGCGACTCTATGGCGTGTCACCGGTCCGCAGCAACACAATCCGCCGGACCCGGCCCGATGTGTCGGCAACCGAACACCCTTCTGTCAAGGGCGCTCAAGACTCTTGGCGCAACCCGGCCCGCACGTTTCGCGGGTGCGCGAAACGGTTAAAGGGTTACGTTCGAGGCGAGTTGAACGAGCCTCGCAAAGTGGGCGGATACACATCCGGCCGGACCCTGCTCGGCAAGGTCCGGCCGTTGGCGTGATGTTGACGAACGTGCGCATATGGGGGCACCTCCCACGCCGGAGGCTGTAGGGGAGCGTCAGCCGAGGAGCGTACTCAGTTCGACGCTCTGCAGGCCGTGAGCCTCGGCCACCGGGCCGTAAACGACCTGGCCGTCATGGGTGTTGAGACCCAGAGCAAGCGCCTGGTCGCGGCGGAGCGCCTCGACCCAGCCACGGTTCGCGAGCTCGACGATGTACGGCAGCGTCGCATTGGTGAGCGCGTGGGTGGAGGTGTTGGGCACCGCACCCGGCATGTTGGCGACGCAGTAGAAGACCGAGTTGTGGACCGGGAAGGTCGGCTCGGCGTGGGTGGTCGGACGCGAGTCCTCGAAGCAGCCACCCTGATCGATTGCAATGTCGACAAGTACACTTCCGGGCTTCATCTTGGCGACAAGCTCGTTGGTGACCAGCTTCGGGGCCTTGGCGCCGGGGATGAGGACGGCACCGATGACGAGGTCGGCCTCGACGACCGCCCTCTCGAGCTCGAAGGCGTTGGAGACGATCGTCTGCACCTTGGTGCCGAAGATCTTGTCGGCCTCGCGCAGCTTGTTGATGTCCCGGTCGAGCAGCGTGACGTGGAAGCCCATGCCGACCGCGATCTGCACCGCGTTCCAGCCGGAGACGCCACCGCCGATGACGACAGCCTTGCCCGCGGCGACACCCGGGACGCCGCCCGGCAGTACGCCACGGCCGCCGGCCTGGCGCATCAGGTGGTACGCGCCGACCTGCGGGGCGATACGGCCCGCGACCTCGGACATCGGGGCGAGCAGCGGCAGCGCGCGGTTCGCGCTCTCCACCGTCTCGTACGCGATGGCGGTGGTGCCGGACTCCAGCAGGGCGTCCGTGCACTCGCGGGACGCGGCGAGGTGCAGGTAGGTGAAGAGGGTCTGGCCCTTGCGGAGGCGGTGGTACTCCTCCGCGATGGGCTCCTTGACCTTCAGCAGCAGGTCGGCGGTGGCCCAGACCTCGTCGGCGGTGGGCAGGATCTGCCCGCCCGCGGCGACGAACTCGTCATCCGTGATCGAGGAGCCGACACCGGCGTTCTGCTCGATGAAGACCTGGTGGCCGTGGCGCACGAGCTCGTGCACACCGGCGGGGGTGATCGCCACCCGGAACTCGTTGTTCTTGACCTCGCGGGGGATGCCGACCTTCACGTCGATCACGGTCCTTGGCTCAGGGGATTTACCGGGCAATGCCATACATACCCAGATGCGCAGGACGCACCGGGAGACACCACGAGAACACATGGCGGAGCCAGTCTAATGAAGGATTTCACGCTGTCTAGCCTTACAAAGCTTTAATCTTTGGTCGAAGTGCTACGGATTTCGCAGGCTGAATCCCTCCGTACCCTCCGGCCCTAGCAATCTCCCCGCCGTGCCGCGGTGCAGCCGTGCGGACGCCGGGTCGCCGATCCGGTCGAGGGTGTCGGCCAGCCTGAGCTGCAGAGCTGCCTGCAGCCGCACGTCCCCGGCCTGCCGCGCCCACTCCACCGCCTCCCTGCAGGTGTGCAACGACTCCTCCGGCCGGCCCGCGTACTCCTGTACGCGCGCCGCCTCGCTCAACGCTCGTGCCTGGGACGGGAGATCGCCCAGCCTGCGGTATCCGGCCACCGCGGCCCGCCAGCCGCGCAGCGCGTCGCCGTACCGGCCCGCATAGGTGTGCGCCGCTGCGAGCCGGCCGTACAGCCGCGCCTCGTCGGCCCGCTCGCCCCGCGCCTGCCGCTGCGCGAGCGCCCGCCCGTACCAGTCGGCGGCCCGCTGCCAGTCCCCCAGCTCCTGATAGGCACCACCTACGGATTCCATCGCGCGGCCGGTCGCGTACGGATCATTTGCTGCCCGTCCGGCGTCCAGCGCGGCCCGGTAGCGGGCCAGCGCCTCCTCCGTACGGCCCGTCTGCGCGTCCAGATCGGCGAGATTCAGCAGGGCGGCGGCCTCTTCGCGGTGCAGCCCGCGGCGCTCGGCCACACCGAGCACCAACTGGTGCAGACCGTAGAGCTCGGGGGCCGCGTCCTCGGTGCCACGGTGCGCGGCCAGCGCCCTGACCAGCGCGGCGACCAGCCGTCGCGCCAGCGTGTCCAGTTCGCCGTCCTCGACCGCGAGCCGGGCCGAGGCCAGCAGTGCGGGCTGCCGGATCCGCAGCCACTCGGCGGCGGCCGGCGCGGTGGCGAAGCGCAGTGCGCGCGGCAGACCGGCCAGCTTCTTGCGGGCCGGGGACCCGTCGGGCTCGGTGACCGCCCGGCAGGAGTGCAGCTGCCGTACGGTCCGCTCCAGCATCCGCGCCCGGGCCAGCTGCACCTCCGCCGGCCGGTCCTGCGCCTCCAGCAGGGCGCGCAGCAGGGGCGCGAGAGCTCCCGGCACCTCGTACTGGTGGCCGCTGCGGTGCACCAGACCGAGAGCGGTGAAGTCGTTCAGCGTCGTCTGCGCGGCCGAGACCGAGCAGCCGGCCAGCGCGGACGCGGTGTGCGCGTCGGCGAGTCCGGCGGGCGCGAGGGCGAGCAGTCGCAGTATCCGGGCGGCGGCCTGCGGCAGCGACTCGTACACCAGCCGGAAAGCGCGGGCCAGCGGCCTGACGCTCCTGGGCTGCTCACCGTCGTCCGGCAGGGCGCGCAGCCGCTTGGCCACATCGGCGACCGACGTCTTGGGCCGGGCCGCGAGCCAGCCGCCGACCAGGACCAGTGCGGCGGGCTGGCCGCCGCACTCCTCCGCGAGGGTCTCGGCGGCCTGCGGATCGACGGTGATCCGCACCGATCCGGTGAAGGTGCCGAGCAGTTCGATCGCGGACTTCGCGTCCATGCCGCCGAGCGTGCACGGCCGTACGTCGGGAATGCCGGTGAGCGGCCCCTGGGCCACGGCCACGGCGAGGCAGTCGGGATTGTCGGGGAGCAGCGGGTCGACCTGCTCGGCGTCCCCGGCGTCGTCGAGGAACAGCAGCATCCGGCGTACGGCGAGCGCCTCGCGCACCATCTCGGTCAGCTCGTCCTCGCCCGCGCCGGGCGGCGATGCGATCTCGAGCGAGTCGAGCAGTCCGCGCGCCGCCCGCTCCATCGGGACCCGCCGCCCGCCCGGCTCGGTGAGCCGGGTGCGCAGCACCCCGTCGGGGTAGTCGCCGGCGAGCCGGTGCGCGAGTTCCTCGGCGAGCGCGGTGCGCCCGGATCCTGGCCGGCCCGCGATCAGGAGCACCCGGGCACGGGGAGCCTTGCGTCCGGCGATGGTGTCCAGACCGGCTCGCTCGATATCGGCGCGCAGGGATTTCAACTCCCGCTGCCGACCGAAGAATTGGTCCCGGGACGCGTCGGCAGGGCCGCCCGAGTCCACCGCCTGATCCGTCACGGGCCACGCTCCCGTCCGTCCGCGCACGAGTCGAGCCCGTAGGGACTCCGCACGGGCGTTCCGAGCGTAGTTCACGCTCTGCAACGATCCCGGCGGAGCGCGGCGGGGCATCCCCCGATCGGATCAGCAGATCGTCTTACCGGGCCCTGTCCGGCCGATCAGGCCGGATCAGTGAGCGGGGCCTGCCCTGCATCACCGGGGTTGTCGCTCAGGCCTCGAACGGACGCGCCGGCCAGGGCGCCTCGGCCGGACGCAGCGCGTCGACGCTGCCGCCGTTCAGCGCGGCGGCCAGCGACAGGGCGCCCACCGCCAGGCAGTTGTTGTGCAACTCCCCGGCGAGCACACCGCGTACGAGCTCTTCGAGCGGAACCCGCGCCAGCTCCATGTCGGCCTCCTCCTCGGAGACCTCGAAGCGCTCGCCCTCGGCCTCGGAGAGATCACGGGCGAGGAAGATCCGTACGGCCTCGTCGCAGCCGCCCGGGGTGGGGTAGACGTCGGCCAGCACCCGCCAGTCCTCGGCCTTGACGTGCGCCTCCTCGTACAGCTCGCGCTGGGCCGCGTGCAGCGGGTTCTCCCCCGGCACATCGAGCAGACCGGCCGGGATCTCCCAGAGCTTGTGACGCACGGGGTGCCGGTACTGACGCAGTACGAGGACGCGGGCGGAGTCGTCGAGCGCGAGGATCGCCACGGAGCCGGGGTGCACCTGGTAGTCACGTCGCGCGACGGTGCCGTCGGGCATGACCACATCGTCGGTACGGACGCTGGTCTTGTTGCCCCGGAAGGGTGTCGCGGTCGCGGTGACCTGCCATTCCTCGGGGGTGTCCTTGAGCTCCATGTACGTCCTCCACGCAGAAACCGGGGTACGAGTCCCAGAAGACTCATACCCCGGCAACCGTATCGCCTTGCCGTTACTCGCCCGACTTGCGCGCCACCGCGGCCTTCACCAGGCCGGCGAAGAGCGGGTGCGGCCGGGTGGGGCGGGAGCGGAGCTCCGGGTGGGCCTGGGTGGCGACCAGGTAGGGGTGCGTCTCGCGCGGGTACTCGACGTACTCGACGAGCTTGTTGTCCGGAGAGGTGCCGGAGAAGACGATGCCCGCCTTCTTCTCCAGCTCCGCGCGGTAGGCGTTGTTCACCTCGTAGCGGTGGCGGTGGCGCTCGTCGACGTAGGGCTGGTCACCGTAGGCCTCACGCACGATCGAGCCCTCGGCGAGCTTCGCCGGGTAGAGACCGAGCCGCATGGTGCCGCCCAGGTCGCCCGCGCCCTCCACGTACGCCAGCTGCTCCTCCATCGTGGAGATCACCGGGTGGGAGGTGACCGCGTCGAACTCGGTGGAGTTGGCATCGGGGATCTCGGCGAGGTTCCGCGCCGCCTCGATCACGATGCACTGCAGGCCCAGACACAGACCCAGCAGCGGGACCTTGTTCTCCCGGGCGTACTGGATCGCGCCGACCTTGCCGGACACACCACGGTCGCCGAAGCCGCCGGGGATGAGGACTCCGTCCACATCGCCGAGCTGCGCGGCAGCGCCCGCAGGGGTCTTGCAGTCGTCGGAAGCCACCCACTTGACCGTGACGCGGGCCTTGTTCGCGAAACCGCCGGCGCGCAGCGCCTCGATCACCGAGAGGTACGCGTCGGGGAGGTCGATGTACTTGCCCACCAGCGCGACCGTGACCTCGTGGTCGGGGTTGTGGACGCGGTCCAGCAGGTCGTCCCACGTGGTCCAGTCGACATCGCGGAACGGCAGGTCCAGCTTGCGTACGACGTAGGCGTCCAGACCCTCGGTGTGCAGCACCTTGGGGATGTCGTAGATCGACTTGGCGTCGATCGCGGCCACCACCGCGGCCTCGTCGACATCGCACATCAGCGAGATCTTCCGCTTGATCGCGGTCGGCACCTCGCGGTCCGCGCGCAGCACGATCGCGTCCGGCTGGATACCGATGTTGCGCAGCGCGGCCACCGAGTGCTGGGTCGGCTTGGTCTTCAGCTCACCGGACGGGCCGATGTAGGGCAGCAGCGAGATGTGCACGACGAAGACGTTGTCCCGGCCGACCTCGTGGCGGACCTGGCGGACGGTCTCCAGGAAGGGCAGCGACTCGATGTCGCCGACCGTGCCACCGACCTCGGTGATCACGACATCGACGTCGTCGGCCGCCATCCGCCGGATGCGGTGCTTGATCTCGTTGGTGATGTGCGGAATGACCTGCACGGTGTCGCCCAGGTACTCGCCGCGCCGCTCCTTGGCGATCACCGTCGAGTACACCTGGCCGGTGGTGACATTCGCCGAACCGTCCAGGTCGACGTCGAGGAAGCGCTCGTAGTGGCCGATGTCCAGGTCGGTCTCGGCACCGTCGTTGGTGACGAACACCTCACCGTGCTGGAACGGGTTCATCGTGCCCGGGTCGACGTTCAGGTACGGGTCGAGCTTCTGCATCGTGACCCGCAGACCCCGCGCCTTCAGCAGCGCACCCAGACTGGAGGCCGTGAGGCCCTTGCCGAGGGAGGAGGCGACACCCCCGGTGACGAAGATGTGCTTGGTCGTCATGGATTTGGGCGGCATCGCCAAGAGGGGGCTCCCGTGGGTCGCGAGGTGAGATGCGTACCGGCGACCCTCCCGGAGGTTCGAGGGGTGCCGTCGCTGCGGTTTCGGGGCCCCTGTTCTGCACAGGACGGCCACCGGTCCACGGGGTACCAGGGTATCAGCGACGACGGGAGACTGCTTCCGGCCACGCGCGCTCACACGCGCACCCCGTTCACCAGGGGCTCACCCTTGGCTCACCCGTTCGGCAGACCCGTGTTGCCGGACCCGTCGCGCAGATCACTAGGGTGCGTCGTATCCTGCTCGGACACTCGCTGCCGAGCCAGGCTGTCAAACGGCACCCTCCCCGTCCGTCACCCGGAACATCGCGCTCGTCAACGACGCTTGACCGCAGTAAGCGCCCCGAGGGGCGGACGTGGCCGTTCGACTGGAGATGCACGTGGCCGGGCGCATCGAGGATTACGCACTTATCGGAGACATGCAGACCGCAGCGCTGGTCTGCAGGGATGGCAGCGTGGACTGGCTGTGCCTGCCCCGCTTCGACTCACACGCCATCTTCGCCGGGCTGCTCGGCACCGAGGAACACGGCTTCTGGCGGCTGGGCCCGGCGCACGCCGCCGAGGCCAAGCCGCCGCCGGCCGACCGGCGCCGCTACTGCGGGGATTCGCTGATCCTCGAATCGGAGTGGGATACGCCACGCGGCACGGTCCGTGTGACGGACTTCATGCCGCCCCGTGACGGCGCGCCGCAGGTGGTGCGGATCGTGGAGGGCGTGAGCGGGCGGGTGCCGATGCGCTCCGCGCTGCGTATGCGCTTCAGCTACGGACGTGTGGTGCCCTGGGTCCACAAGGTCGACGGGCGTACGGTCGCCGTCGCCGGACCCGACTCGGTCTGGCTGGATGCCGAGACCGAGACGTACGGCAAGAACCTCACCACCTACTCGGACTTCACCGTCGCTCCCGGCGAGCGGATCGCCTTCACGATCAGCTGGCAGCCCTCGCACCACCAGCCGCCCGCGCTGCCCGACCCGGAGGGTGCGCTGGAGGCGACCTCGGACTTCTGGCGCGACTGGGTCGAGCACTGTACGTACAACGGGCCCTACCGCGAGGCCGTGGTCCGTTCGCTGATCACGCTGAAGGCGCTGACGTACGGGCCGACGGGCGGGATCGTCGCCGCGCCGACGACCTCGCTGCCGGAGGAGATCGGCGGCGTACGGAACTGGGACTACCGCTACACCTGGCTGCGCGACGCGGCGATCACCCTGTCGTCGCTGCTGCGCACCGGCTACCGCGAGGAGGCCCGCGCCTGGCGCGAGTGGCTGCTCCGCGCGGTCGCCGGCGACCCGGAGAACCTGCAGATCATGTACGGGATCGCGGGTGAACGGGAGCTGGGCGAGACCGAGTTGGACTGGCTGCCCGGTTACGAGAGCTCGGGTCCCGTCCGGGTCGGGAACGGCGCGGCGCACCAGCTCCAGCTGGATGTCTACGGCGAGGTCACCGAGGCGCTGCACCTGGCGCACATGACGGGTCTGGCCCGCAACGACTACGCCTCGCTGCTGCAGCTCAAGCTGATCCGCTATCTGGAGAAGCACTGGGACCAGCCGGACGAGGGCATCTGGGAGGTGCGCGGTCCGCGCCGGCACTTCGTGCACTCCAAGGTCATGGCCTGGGTCGCGGTCGACCGGACCATCAAGCTGATCGAGTCCGGGGACGCCGACGGGCCGATCGAGCGGTGGCGCGAGCTGCGCGACGACATCCACCGCGATGTCTGCGAGAAGGGTTACGACAAAGAACGCAACACCTTCACACAGTCGTACGGCTCGCAGGAGCTGGACGCCTCCCTGCTGCTGATTCCGCAGATGGGCTTTCTGCCGCCGGACGACAAGCGCGTCATCGGCACGATCGAGGCGATCCAGCGGGAGCTGTCCACGGAGGACGGCTTCGTACTGCGCTACCCGACCGCGGGCGAGGAGGCCGGCGTCGACGGTCTCGAGGGCGACGAGGGCGCGTTCCTGGCCTGCTCGTTCTGGCTCGCCGACGACCTGGCGATGATCGGGCGGGTGGACGAAGCGCGGCGGCTCTTCGAGAAGCTGCTGTCGCTGCGGAACGACCTGGGGCTGCTGGCCGAGGAGTGGGACCCGAAGCTGAAGCGGCAGGTGGGGAACTTCCCGCAGGCGTTCAGCCATGTCCCGCTGATCGACACGGCGCTGCGGCTCACCGCGTCCGGGGCGTACGGAGGGTAGAGCGCCCCCTGGCCCGGCAGGACCTTCGACTGATCACGATTCCCCGTGCGGGACTACGATGAGAAGGTCCCCTCGCGCCCTCGGAAGGGGGCCACTATGGCGCCCCAAGGCATGACGGAGGCGGCGCTGACCGGCTTCCGTCAACAACTGACCGGCGATGCGCTCACCTCTGGTGATCCGGGGTACGACGAGGCTCGCGCGGTCCACAACGCCATGATCGACCGGCGGCCCGCGGTCATCGCGCAGTGCGAGACGGAAGCGGATGTGGCCCGGTCGATCCGCTTCGGCCGGGAGAACGACCTGGAGATCGCTGTCCGCGGTGGGGGCCACAGCGTCGCGGGCATGTCGCTGAGCGACGGCGGAATCGTCGTGGATCTACGGCGTATGCACACCGTGATCATCAATCCCGAGAGCCGTGCGGCGCGCGTCGGGGGCGGCGCCACGATGAGCCATCTCGACCGGGCGACACAGCCGTACGACCTGGCGACCACCGGTGGCCGGGCGTCCACCACCGGGGTGGGCGGGTTCACGCTGGGCGGCGGATCGGGCTGGCTGGAGCGCAAGTTCGGGCTGGCCTGCGACAATCTGCTCGCCGTCGAGCTGGTGACGGCCGACGGCAGCACCGTCCACGCCAGTGAGGACGAGAACCAGGAGCTGTTCTGGGCGCTGCACGGCGGTGGCGGGAACTTCGGTGTGGCCACCGCGATCACCCTGAAGCTGCATGAGCTGCCCGCAATGAGCATGATCATGCTGCTGTTCCGGCCCGATTCCGGACCCGAAGTGCTGCGCGCCTACCGTGACTTCGTGGAGTCGGCCCCGGACGAGGTGGGCGGAGGGTGCATCTATCTCACCGGGCCTCCCGAGGAGTTCGTCCCCGAGGATCTGGTGGGCAAGCTCGTCTGCGCGGTTCTGATCACCTACGCGGGCACGGAATCGGAGGCGCGCATGGTGGCCGCGCCGATGCTGGAACTCGCGCACGCGGCAGAGATGATCGCCGAACTGCCCTACGCCGAACTGCAGTGCATGCTCGACGACCCGGCCGGGATGCGCAACTACTGGTCGGCGGAGTATCTGGACGCCCTCCCGGACAAGGCCGTGGACGCCTTCTGCGCCCGTTCGTCGACGATGATCGTGCCCTCCGGGACCCAGCATGTGCTGTTCCCGCTGGGCGGCGCGGCGGCCGACGGCCCGGCCCACTATCCGCTGCCGTGGCGTGGTTCGCCGTGGGTCGTCCATCCCTTCGGCACCTGGGAGAGCCCCGCCGACGACGAGCGCGGAAAGAAGTGGGTCCGCGATGTGCGCGCCGATGTGCAGCCCTGGTCCAATGGCGCCGTCTACCTCAACTTCATCGGGCAGGAGGGCGACGAGCGGGTCGTCGCCGGTGTCGGTGGCGACAACTACGCGCGCCTCGCGGCGGTCAAGGCGCAGTACGACCCCGACAATGTGTTCCGGCTCAACCACAACATCAAACCGGCCTGATCCAGAGATCAGGCCCTCGGTCCTCGCGGCCCTGGTGATGTTCAGGGAAGTACCGCCGAGGTAGCGTCCGGATCCCGGGCGACTGCCCGTCCGGCCGGTGTGTGATCGCGAGGCGAGAGTCAGTGGAGACCCAAGGTGGAATCACGGTGCAGCGGGCGCTCGAGCTGCCCGGACTGCGGGCCGGACTGCCGGAGGTCGTCGCCGGCGCGGAGCGGCTGAACCGTACGGTGCGCTGGGTGCACGCGGGCGAGGTGCCGAACATCGCCTCGCTCCTCAAGGGCGGCGAGCTGCTGCTCACCACGGGTCTCGGGCTCGGCACCCGGCCGGCCGAACAGCGCGCCTTCGTACGGCAGCTGGCGGACCGCGGGATCGCCGCGCTGGTGGTGGAGCTGGGGCCGCGCTTCAGCAGGCTGCCGGCGACGATCGTGGATACGGCGCGGGCGGCAGGGCTGCCGCTCGTACAGCTGCACCGTGAGGTCCCCTTCGTCTCGGTGACGGAGGAGGTCCACACCGAGATCGTCAACGGGCACTACGCGCTGCTGCGTCAGGCGGAGGAAGTGCACCGGCGGTGTACGGAGGTGCTGCTCGACGGGGGCGGAGTGCCCCAAGTGCTGCGTATCCTCGCGGACTTCACCGCGAACCCGGTCTTCCTGGAGACGGCGGACGGGCAGCTGCTGTTCGCGGCCGGGTCCGAGTCGGGGCAGGCCGGCGCGGATCCGCTCCAGGTCTGGGACGGAATGCGTGGCCAGCGGGCGGCGCGGGAGTCTCTCCCGGTCGGCGCGGTCCTGGTGGACGTCCCCGGCGGCGGGCAGGGGGCGGCTTCGGTACGGGCCCGGCTGGTGCTGCTGGCCGTCGCCTCACCCTTGCTCCCGGTGCACCGGATGGCGGCGGAGCGTGCGGCCGGGCTGCTCGCGGTCGTACTGATGCAGGCGCGCCAGGAGGAGGAGTTGGCGGCGCGCGGCCGCGGGGACTTCCTGACGGACCTGGCGGAGGGCCGCATCACGGCGGAGGACGCACCGGCGCAGGCGAGGGTGCTGGGCTTCAAACCGGGCGAAGGACCGCTGCTGCCGGTGGTGATGCGCCTGGCCGCCGAGCTGTCCCCTTCGGGCAACTGGGCGCTGCTGGCCAGGGCCGTGCTGGAGGAACTGTCGTCGGTGGGCGTGCCGGTGCTGCTGGGCGTTCGCCCGGTGGAGGGCCGCGTGCCGCTGCTGCTGGGTCTGCGCTCCGAGTCCGAACGCACGGCGGTCGCGGACCGGGTCGCGGCGGCGCTGCGGGCGGGTGTGGAACGGGCCGGCCTGGAGAGGGCGGGGGCGCATCCGCCGGTCGTGGTGGTGGGCATGGCGGGCGGCTGGGCGGCGGCGTCGGCGGGCCTGCGCCACGCCGCGGAGACGGCGACGGCGGCGCAGGGCCTGTCGGAGCTCCCGTGGTACGACGCGCGCCGGCTGGACACGGACCTGCTGCTGTGGCGCCTGCGGGACCACCCGGACCTGGCGGCGTTCGTGGACCGGGCGATCGGCCCGCTGCGCGACCACGACCGCACCTCGCGTCCCGCGCTGCTCCCGACGCTGGAGACGTATCTGACCCACGCGGGCCGCAAGGCGGAGACGGCACGGGAACTCCACCTCAACCGCCAGACGCTGTACAACCGCCTGGCCCGCATCTCGGAACTCCTGGGCACTGACCTGGACGACCCCCAGACGGTGCTGGCCCTGAGCCTGGCGCTACGCGCCCGGAGGCTCTTGCCCTGAGCCGTGTCCGCCCCGGGCAGCGGAAAGCCCGCGTCCTCAGCGCACCCGCCCCGCCGCCACCTCGTCGTACACGCTCAGCACCAGCGCGATCGTCTCGTCCTCCGTCGGCCACGTCGCCGCCTGCGCCCGCCCCGCCGCCACCAGTTCCTCCCGCCGCGCCGCATCCCCGAGCAGCCGCGCCACCGCGTCCCCCAGCGCCCCCGCGTCGCCGTACGGAACGAGCTCCGCCGCGTCGCCCACCAGTTCAGGGACTCCGCCGACCGCCGTCGCGACCAGGGGGACGCCCAGCCGCAGCGCCTCCTGCGCGAGCAGCGACCGCGCCTCCCAGCGGCTCGGCAGCACCGCCACATCCGCCGCCGCGAGCAGTTCGCCGATGTCGTCCCTGCGGCCCACCAGCCTCACCGGCAGCCCCTCCGCCTCGATACGGCGCTGAAGCGCACCCCGCTGCCGCCCCTCCCCCGCGATCACCAGCAGCGGCACGGGATCCAGGTCGCGCCACTGCCGGGCCGCGTCCAGCAGGGTTCCGTAGCCCCGGTGCGGCACCAGGCTGCCGACGGCCATCAGCAACGGGCGGTCGGCGACGCCCAGTTCCGCACGCGCCTTGCCCTCCGCGCCGCCGGGCCGCCCCCGGGGCGCCGGCACCGCGACCGGTGCGAGGCGAGCGTCGCGCGCGCCCCGTTTTCGGGCCCGGTCGACCAGTTCGGAGCACGTACCGAGCACAACCGCCGCCGCCCGCGCGACCCTTCGCTCCAGCAGGCGCAGCACCTGGCCCCGCGCGCCGTCGTCGTGCGCCCGCGTGTGCCAGGTGACGACCAGGGGTACCCGCTGCCCGCTCAGCGCGAGCGTGGCGCGTGCGGCGGCGTGCACTCCGTGCGCGTGGACCACATCCGCGCCCGCGCACGCCGCGCGCAGGGCTCCGACGGCCGCCGGGTCGCTGCGCCGCGGTACGGGTGCGAACCGGGCCCCGGCGCCGGGGAAGTCGTAGGCGTGCTCCAGTTCGGCGGGGGCGCACACCGTCACCCGCACGCCGCGCGCCACCAGTCCCGCGGCCAGCGACCTGACGTGCGCGCAGCTGCCCGCACTGCCGCCGCCCAGCACTTGGACCGTACGCAGCTGTGTCACTCGGCCAAGGATGCCAGTCCGTACGCACGTTCCGGCACCGTCGAGGCATCGTGCCCGTGTCCGGAACTGGGACTCCGGACGCCGGATCACTCACATGGGTGATCCCGCGGGGCCGGTGACCTCGTCTCCGTACGCGGCGGCGGCGATGAGGGCAACCCCTACCCGTCCCCCCGCGCCGTCGCCAGGAGTTCCTCCGCGTGGGCCCGCGCCGTCTGGGAGTCCTCCTGGCCCGCAAGCATGCGCGACAGCTCCCGCACCCTGTCCTCCCCCTCGAGGACCGTGACGCCACTCCTCGTCACCGTGCCGTCGTTCGTCTTCTCGACCAGCAGCTGGCGGTCCGCGAACGCCGCCACCTGCGGCAGGTGCGTCACCACCACCACCTGCGCCGACTTCGCGAGCTTCGCGAGCCGCCGCCCGATCTCCACCGCCGCCTTGCCGCCCACGCCCGCGTCGACCTCGTCGAAGAGATACGTCGGCACCGGGTCCGTCCCCGCGAAGACGACCTCGACCGCCAGCATCACCCGCGAGAGCTCACCGCCCGACGCCCCCTTGGCGATCGGCCTCGGCGGCGCCCCCGGATGCGGGGCCAGCAGCAGCTCGACCTCGTCGACGCCGGACGGGCCGTACGCCACCGAGCGGCCGCCGACCTCGACGCCCGAGGCCGCCTCGACGGCCTCGGTCTGGCGAACGTCGAAGGACACCCGCGCGTGCGGCATCGCGAGCGAGGACAGCTCCTGGGTGACCGCGTCGGCGAACCGCGCCGCCGCCTCCGTACGCGCGTCGGTCAACGCCTGAGCCAGACCGGACAGTTCGCCCCGCAGCGCGTCCCGCTCCGCCGCCAGCTCGCCGATCCGGTCGTCGTCGCCGTCCAGTTCGGTGAGCCGGTCCGCGCCCTCCTCCGCCCAGGCAAGTACGGCGGCAACGTCCTCGCCGTACTTGCGCGTCAGCACGGTCAGCGCCGCCCGGCGTTCCTCCACCGCGGCCAGCCGCAGCGGATCGGCGTCCAGATTGTCCGCATACCCGGCGAGCTCGCCCGCCACATCGCCGAGCAGGATGGAGATCTCGCCCATCCGGTCGGCGAGCGCGGCCAGCACCGGATCGTGGGAGCGCACGGCGTCCAGCGCCCGCCCCGCGCCCGCGACCAGGGTCGCCGCGTCGACGCCCTCGGGGTCCTCGGGGTTGCCCGCCAGCGCGCCGTGCGCCACCGACGCGGCAGAGGCAAGCGCCTCCGCGTGGCCGAGCCGCTCCGCCTCCGCGGCGAGTTCGACGTCCTCACCCGCCCGCGGCTCGACGCGCGCGATCTCGTTCAGCCCGAAGCGCAGCAGATCGGCTTCCTGCGCCCGCGCACGTGCGCGCGTAGTCAGCTCTTCCAGCTCCACGGACACGGCCCGCAGCCGCCGGTACGCCGCCGCGTACTTGGCGTGCGGCCCGGTGACCGCACCGCCCGCGTACCGGTCGAGCGCCGCCCGCTGCCGCGCCGGCCGCAGCAGCCCCTGCTGGTCGGTCTGTCCGTGTACGGCGACCAGTTCGTCGGCCAGCTCGGCCAGCACGCCCACCGGCACGGACCGCCCCCCGAGGTGGGCGCGCGAGCGCCCCTCCGCGGAAACGGTCCGGCTGATGAGCAGGGTGCCGTCCTCGAGCTCGGCCCCGGCCTCCTCGGCCCGTACGGCGGCGGGGGCGCCGGCGGACACACTGATCCGCCCCTCCACCACCGCCGACTTGGCACCGATCCGCACCAGGGCGGGGTCGGCGCGCCCGCCGAGCAGCAGCCCCAGGCTGGTGACGACCATGGTCTTGCCCGCGCCCGTCTCACCGGTCACCGCGGTGAAACCGGGTGACAGCTCGACGACCGCGTCGTCGATGACACCGAGCGACCGTATCCGCATCTCCTCCAACACGGACACGACCTTACGAGGTCCGGGGCCCGCTGTGCGACGGGCCCCGGTCGCCGATTCACTCTCCGGGGCACGGGACGGACATATGCACCCACCGGCCCCTCACCCGCGCCCCGCCCACACCCTCGGCGGACGGCGCCATTTGCCAGACACGGCCTAAGCGGTGTCGGGGAAGTCCGGGTGGGTGAAGGAGCGGGTCGAGGGCCGAGTCTGGCAAGGCGGAGGAAGGAGTCCACGCGGAGCGTCGGCGACTGACGACAACGCAGCCAGGCGACAGCCATCGGCCCGCGACGCCGCCCGGACTTCCCCGGGGCCGCTTAGCTCGGCGCGCCGCGCCAACCCGAAACCGGCAGCGCGAACTTCGCCACCAGCCGGTCCGTGAAGGACGCGTGGTGCAACCGCGCCAGCCGCACCGGAACAGCCCCGCGCCGTACCTCCACCCGCGCGCCCGGTGGCAGTTCGATCGTCCTGCGCCCGTCGCACCACAGCACCCCCTGCGGCGTGTGCGGCTGCACCTCCACCGCGAGCACCGACGTCGGCGAGGTCACCAGCGGCTTGGCGAACAGGGCGTGCGCCCCGATCGGCACCATCAGCAGCGCCTCCACCTCCGGCCAGATCACCGGACCGCCGGCCGAGAAGGCGTACGCGGTCGAGCCGGTCGGCGTCGCGCAGACGATGCCGTCGCATCCGAAACCGGTCACCGGACGCCCGTCGATCTCGAGCACGACCTCCAGCATCCGCTCGGGCGAGACCTTCTGCACGGCGGCCTCGTTCAGCGCCCAGTCCCGGTGCACGACATCGCCGTTGTTGTGCACGACGACATCGACGGTCATCCGCTCCTCGACTTCGTAGGCGCGCGTGACGACCCGGTCGACGACCTTGTCGAGATCGTCCCGCTCGGCCTCGGCGAGGAAGCCCACCCGCCCCAGGTTGACGCCGAGCATCGGCACCCCGGAAGCGCGGGAGAACTCGGCGCCGCGCAGCAGCGTCCCGTCGCCGCCGAGCACGATCAGCAGCTCACAGCCGTCGAGTACGCCGGGATTGGCCTCGCGGACCGTCTCGACGGACGGCGGCAGCGGCAGATCAGCAGCCTCCGCCTCCAGTACGCGTACCCTCAGGCCGCTGCGCAACAGCCCCTGTACGACGAGTTCGGCGCTGCGGATCGCCGCAGGCCGGCCGGTGTGCGCAAGCAGGAAAACGGTGCGTGCTGACGTGGCTTCTGGCGTGGCTGCTGGTGTCGTGGTCAACGAGGTCCCTCCGCAACTGCACGGTCGACATCCGCCGGATCGAGCTCGGGCGCTCCGGCCCGGAGCCAGAGAAAATACTCGACATTCCCGGAGGGTCCCGGCAGCGGACTGGCGGTGACGCCCAGCACACCGAGACCGAGCTCCGCCGCCTTGCGCGCCACGTTCCGTACCGTGTCCGCGCGCAATTCGGGACTGCGTACGACCCCACCGCTGCCGAGGCGTTCCTTGCCCACCTCGAACTGCGGCTTGACCATCATCACCAGGTCCGCGCCGGGCGCGGTGCACCGGACGAGTGCGGGCAGGACGAGCCCGAGCGGAATGAAGGAAAGGTCCCCCACCACCAGGTCCACCGCCTCACCGTCGATCGTCTCCAGGGTCATCTCGCGCACATTCGTACGGTCCTTGACCCTCACGCGTTCATCACTCTGAAGAGACCAGGCGAGTTGTCCGTATCCGACATCGACTGCCACGACCTGACGGGCACCCGCCCGCAGCAGTACGTCCGTGAAGCCGCCGGTCGACGCGCCCGCGTCGAGCGCCCGCCGGCCCTCGACCTTCAGCCCGAGCGGCACGAAGGCCGCCAGCGCTCCGGCGAGCTTGTGCCCGCCGCGCGAGACGTAGTCGGGGTCGCTGCCGTCGGAGGTGACGACGACGGCGGCTCTGGTCTCGACCTGGGTGGCGGGCTTGGTCGCGGTGTTGCCGCCGACCGTCACCCTCCCCGCGGCGATCAGCTGGCTCGCGTGTTCGCGCGAGCGTGCGAGGTTGCGGCGTACGAGCTCGGCGTCGAGACGGCGGCGGGCCACTCCTGCCACGTTCGGTTCAGCTCCTGTTGTCGTACGAAGCGGAGGGCGCCGGGGGACCCGGGCGTGCGTCGAGCGCGGTCAGCGTGTCGCGCAGCCCCCGGTGTACATCCTCGTACACCTCGAGGTGTCCGTCCGCCGGGAGGTGGTCGGCGTCGGCAAGACGCTCCAGCTGGGCGTCGACACCGGCGTCGCCGGTCGGCACCCGCTGTACACCGATGGGTGCGGGCGCGGCGGGGTCGTACGCCTCGCGGCCGGCCGCCGGCGGCTGCCCGCCCCCGGCCTCAGGACTCAGGGCCTCCGCGCGCTCCCGCTCCGGGTTCTCCGGGGTCTCGGGGCGCTCCGGGTTCTCCGGGCGCTCCGGCTCGCCCTGCGTTCCCTGCACATGGATCCCCTGGTCCTGGATCTCCGGGCCCGGCATCGAGTCGCTCATGCCAAGACGCTACCGCGAAGCCCTGAGGTACCGTCGATCACGATGGCGACGACGGAAGAGTGCCGCAGCGCGCTCGACAAACTCTCGGACAACCTGGCACAGGCGGACGGCGACGTACGGAGCGCGGCCGCGCTCGACCGTTCCCTCAGCTGCCACATCAAGGACCTGGACATCACGTTCACCGGCCGTCTCAAGGACGGCCGGATCGAGGTGGCCGACACGCTCCCCGGTCCGCCCCCCGAAAGGGCTCAGATCCGCCTCGCGATGAGCGGCGACGACCTGGTGGCGATGGTGAACGGCGAACTGAACTTCGCCAAGGCCTGGGCCTCGGGCCGGGTCAGACTCGAGGCCGGCTTCCGCGATCTGCTGCGCCTGCGGACGCTGCTGTAGCGGTACGCCTCCGGGCCGCCGGCACCACCAGCGGCGTCCCGGACTCCGGGTCGTCGATGACCTGGCTCTTCACCCCGAAGACCTGCTCGACCAGCTCGGCGGTGACCACGTCCGCCGGCGCGCCCTCGGCGACAACCCTTCCCTCCCGCAGCGCGATGAGGTGTGTCGCGTAACGGGCGGCCTGGTTCAGGTCGTGCAGTACGGCGACGAGCGTCCGTCCCTGCGTCTCGTGCAGCTCCGCGCACAGATCGAGTACCTCGAGCTGGTGCTGGATGTCCAGGAATGTCGTGGGCTCGTCGAGCAGCAGCAGCGGGGTCTGCTGGGCCAGCGCCATCGCGATCCATACGCGCTGCCGCTGCCCGCCGGACAATTCATCGACATAACGCTCTGCCAACTCGCCGACTCCGGTCGCGGCCATCGACTCCTCGACAATCCGCTCGTCCTCGGGCGACCACTGGCGCAGCAGCCCCTGGTGCGGATAGCGGCCGCGCGCGACGAGATCGGCGACCGTGATCCCGTCGGGCGCGATCGACGACTGCGGCAGCAGGCCGAGGGTCCTGGCGACCTTCTTGGCCGGCAGCGAGTGGATGACCTGCCCGTCCAGCAGGACCCGCCCCTGGGACGGCTTCAGCATCCGTGACAGGGCGCGCAGCAGGGTCGACTTGCCGCAGGCGTTCGGGCCGACGATCACCGTGAAGGAGTTGTCAGGGATCTCCACCGAGAGGTTCTCGGCGATGATCCGCTGGTCGTAGCCGAGGGTGACCGATTCCGCGGTGAGGCGCTGCATAGTCGTCGTACTCCTGGATTCCGATGGTCCGGCGGCAACGGGCTTCGCTTGCCTCGCGGGGCTCATATGCGTCCCGCCTTGCGTTCGGTGACCAGCAGCCAGAGCAGATAGCAGCCGCCGAGCACCCCGGTCACCACACCGACCGGCAACTGCCGCTCGCCGAAGGCGTTGGTGGCGGTCCAGTCGGCGACCAGCAGCAGCGCGGCGCCCATGACCGTCGACGCGGCGAGGTTCGGACCGGGCGCGCGGGTCACCCGGCGGGCCAGCTGCGGTGCGCTCAGCGCGACGAAGGCGATGGGTCCGGCGGCGGCCGTCGCGACCGAGATGAGCAGGACGCCCACGCTCATCAGCACCAGGCGGGTGCGCTCGACCGGCGCGCCCAGCGCGTACGCGGCATCGTCGCCCATCTCCAGCATCCGCAGCGGCCGCCCGTACACGAACACCAGCGGTACGAGGACGGCACACGTCGCGAGCAGCGGCCAGACCTGGGCCCAGTCGCGGCCGTCGAGCGAGCCGGTCATCCACAGCGTCGCCCGGGTGGCGTCGATCAGGCTGGCCTTGGTGAGCAGATAGTGGTTGACGGCGGTGAGCATGGCGGCGATGCCGATGCCGACGAGGACGAGACGATAGCCGTGCACGCCGCGCTTCCAGGCCAGCACATAGACGCCGAGTCCGGTGACCAGTCCACCGACAACGGCACCGGCCGACACGGCGGCGGCCCCGCCGTGGAAGAGCACGATCACGCTGAGCGCGCCGACGGTCGCGCCCTGCCCGAAGCCGATCACATCCGGACTGCCCAGCGGATTACGGGAGATGGACTGGAAGATCGCTCCGCTGAGGGCGAGCGAGGCACCGACGAGCAGTCCCACGAGCACACGCGGCAGCCGCAGGTCCTGGACGATGAACTCCTGTGCCGCAGTGCCGTTCCCGAGGAGCGTGGCGATCACATCGCCGGGCGAGATCGGGAAGTCGCCGCTGCCGATCAGTACGACCGCGGTGGCCGCGGTGGCCGCGGCGAGCAGCAGGACGGCGACGGCCGCCCGGGGATCGACCCGGACGGAGAGCCCGCCGGGGGTGCGTATCGCCTTCACTGGGATGTCCCTCGCATGACGTGCCGGGCAGGTCGTCGGAGCTGTCTGTCCTGCCGGGGATCCGGCCCGTGGCGAAGCCGCTTTCGGGTGCGGCGTCCCCCGGGACACAGCACGGCCTTCACAGCTGGGCCATCCTCTTGCGGCGTACGAGATGGATGAAGACGGGCCCGCCGATCAGCGCGGTGACGATGCCGACCTGCAGCTCGGCGGGGCGGGTGACGACCCGGCCGACGACGTCCGCGCCCAGCAGCAGGACGGGCGAGAGCACCGTCGCGTACGGCAGGATCCACCGCATGTCCGGTCCTGTGATGCTGCGTACGAGGTGCGGGATCATCAGGCCGATGAAGACGATCGGCCCGCAGGCGGCGGTCGCCGCCCCGCACAGCAGGGTGACGGCGAGCATCGAGAGGATGCGCGTGCGGTTGAGATGCGCGCCCAGCGCGCGGGCGGTGTCGTCGCCCATCTCCATCGCGTTCAACGGCCGTGCGAGCAGCAGCGCCAGCAGCACGCCGACGCCGATGAACGGCGCCACCTTGCCGATGGTCCCCATGTCGGCCGAGGCCAGCGAGCCGACCGTCCAGAACCGGATCCGGTCGAGCGCGGCCGCGTCCAGCAGCTGTACGGCGTTGATGTAGCCGAAGAGCGCGGCGGAGACGGCAGTCCCGGCGAGCGCGAGCCGTACCGGTGTCGCGCCGCGGCTGCCGCCGAGGATGTACACGAGTGCGGACACGACGGCCGCACCGAGGAACGCGAACCACACATAGCCGGTGAGCGAGGTGACGCCGAGGAAGCTGATGGCGGACACGACGGCGGCCGACGCTCCCGCGTTGACGCCCAACAGGCCTGGTTCCGCGAGCGGGTTGCGTGTCAGCGCCTGCATCACCGCGCCGGCGAGCCCGAGGGCCGCGCCGACGAGCAGACCGAGCAGGGTCCGCGGTACGCGCACATCGTGCACAATCACGTCATTGCCGGCGCCGGAGTTGTGGAACAGGCCGTGCCACACGTCGGAGAGCGGCATCGACTTGGCACCTACGGCGATGCTCGCGACGCAGACCAGCAGCAGGATGCCGACGGACACCAGCAACCCCGTGGCGCGCAGTGCGTGGCGCCTACGGGGTGTGGGTGCGGATATCGGCTCCGCGCTCTGTTCGGGAGGACTGTCGACCAACACGAGGTTAGGTTAGCCTAGCCTCGCATCGCGCCTCGAGTCGCCTGCTGGGAAAAGCCCGCGGAGAGACGCCCGCAGGCAGACGCCCGAGCCCGGCGAGGACGGCGCTACAGCCCCAGCCGGGACAGCGCCTTGCCCGCCTCCAGCTCGCAGACGCCGTCCCCTGCCTGGGTCCAGGCCGCCGCGCACAAGGCCCGCAGCCCGTCCAGTGGATCACCCTCGCCGTCGAGCGCCAGCTCCTCGTCCCGTACGGAAGCGGTCCAGCCCCCGCAGCCGAATCCTCCCTCCGCCTCGGCCACTTCGGGCTGTCCGCTCAGCATCCCGCGCAGATCGGCGTCCACATACGTCGGCCGGTGCTCGGGCCGCGCCGCCAGCAGCTGCGCGCCGTCGGTCACCCCGGTCAGTACGAGCAGCGAGTCCACTCCACCGTTGAACGCACCCTCGATGTCCGTGTCCAGCCGGTCCCCGACCACCAGCGGCTTCTTCGCACCGGTCCGCAGTATCGTCTCCTTGTGCATCGGCGGCAGCGGCTTGCCGGCCACCTGCGGCTCAGCCCCCGTCGCGATCCGTACGACCTCCACGGCCGCACCATTGCCGGGCGCGATCCCCCGCGCACTCGGAATCGTCAGATCCGTGTTGGAGGCGAACCACGGCACACCGCGCGCGATCGCGTAACAGGCCTCGGCGAAGCGCCCCCAGGGCAGGTCGGGACCGCCGTACCCCTGCACCACCGCCGCCGGATCATCGTCGGCGGACTCCACCGGCTCGAGCCCCCGCTCGCGCAGCGCGACGCGCAGTCCATCGCCGCCGATCACCAGCACCCGGGAGCCGGCCGGCACCTGCTCGGAGATCAGCCGGGCAACCGCCTGCGCGGAGTTGATGACATCAGCAGCATCCGCCGGCACCCCGAGCTCCGTGATGTGCGCGGCCACGGTCTCGGGCGGCCGCAGCGCGTTGTTCGTCACATACGCAAGGTGCATACCGCCCGCACGCGCCACCAGGAGCGACTCCACGGCGTGCGCGATCGCCTCGCCACCCGCGTACACCACTCCGTCGAGATCCAGCAGCGCGGTGTCATACGCGCTGCTCAGCGCCGTAGCGCTGCCGCTCGGCCGGGTCCTGCTCCGCTGACTCATACGTTTCCGCTCCTCGCTCACCGTCACTCCCCCGATCATCGCTCATCCCCGCGATCCACATACGATGCTCGAATGAACACCGAAGGTCCCGCGGCCAATGAAGGTCTGCATCTGATCCCGTTCCGTGGACTGCGTTACGTCCCCGAGCGGATCGGCAGCCTCGCCGCCGTGACCTCACCGCCGTACGACGTGGTCGTCAGGCCCGACGGTCTGCTCCACCTGGAGTCGGCGGACCCCCACAACATCGTCCGGCTGATCCTGCCCCAGGCGACCACCGCCGAAGCCCGCAACCAGCAGGCCGCCGAGACCCTCGACCGCTGGCTCTCGGAGGGCGTCCTCGCCCCGGACGCCGAGCCCGCGCTCTATGTGTACGAGCAGCGCAGGGGCGACATCCTGCAGCGCGGCATCATCGGGGCGCTCGCCCTGTCCGAACCGTCCGAGGGTGTCGTCCTCCCCCACGAGGACGTGATGCCGGACATCGTCGCGGACCGCGCGGCTCTGATGCGTACGACAGCCGCCAATCTGGAGCCGCTGCTCCTCACGTACCGGAGCACGGGCAACGCGGCCGGTACGACGGCCGTCATCGAGCGGACCATCCTGCGCTCCGTGCTCCTGGCCACCACCACGGAGGACGGCTTCAGCCACCGCCTCTGGTCGGTGACGGATCCCGGCGAGCTTTCCGAGATCCGCGCCGATCTCGCCGACCGCCAGGCCCTGATCGCCGACGGCCACCACCGCTGGGCGACATATCTGCGGCTGCGCGCCGAGCATCCCTCGCCCGGTCCGTGGAACTACGGCCTGGTCCTGCTGATCGACACGGCCCGCTATCCGCTGCAGGTCCGCTCGATCCACCGCCTGTTGCACCGGCTTCCCGTCTCCGAGGCGATCGCCGCCCTGTCCGGCTCCTTCCGCATCAAGCGCGTCGACGGCCCGCTTCCGCTGGCGCTGGACGCTCTCGCGGACGCGGCGGCCGAGGGCAATGCCTTTCTGCTCGCGGGCGACGGCGGATTCCACCTCGTCGACCGCCCGGACCCGGAGCTCCTGTCCCGTACGATCCGCGCCGACCGCCCTGAGGCGTGGCGCACGCTCGACGCCACGGTCCTCCACTCCACGCTCCTGGACCATATCTGGCGGATCCCGGACACCCCGGAGCACATCGCCTACATCCATGACACCGAGGCGGCCGTCACCCACGCGGAACGCAACGACAGCACAGCGGTGTTGATGCATCCGGTACGGGAAGAGGTCGTACGGGAACTCGCGCGAGAAGGTGTCACCATGCCCCGCAAGTCCACGTCGTTCGGCCCGAAGCCGGCGACGGGCCTGGTCCTGAGAAGCCTCGCGCTGGACTGACGCGGAGATCCGGACATACGAAAGGGCGGCACCCGAACCGGGTGCCGCCCTTTCAACTACCTGTGCCTACTTGCCCTTGTCACCCGCGACATCGCCCTCGTCGGCATCGTCGTCGTCGTCGACATTGTCTTCGTCCTCGTCCTCGTCGACTTCGTCTTCGTCTTCGTCGACATCAGCGTCGGACTGCTGGGCGGGTGCCGCCGACTCCGTGGACTCGTCGGACACTTCGTCCTCGCCCATGGCGTCGACGAACTCCACGCCGTCCATCTCGGCGAGCCGGTCCGAGGCGTCCGTCGCCCCGTCCTTGTCCGCCTCGAGCGCCTTGGCGAACCACTCACGCGCTTCGCCCTCACGCCCGGCCGACAGCAGTGCGTCGGCGTACGCGTAACGCAGCCGCGCGGACCAGGGCTGTACGGAGTTGGACGCGAGCTCGGGGCTCTGCAGGGTCACGATGGCGGCGTCGATCTGCCCCATGTCCCTGCGCGCTCCGGCCGCGACCAGCCGCATCTCGACCTGGCCGGCCTTGTCGAGCTTCTGCACCTCGGGCTCACCGGCCATCGCCATCGCCCGCTCGGGCCGCCCGAGCCCTCTCTCGCAGTCGGCCATGACGGGCCACAGTTCGACGCTCCCGGTCATCCGCTTCGCAGCGCGGAACTCCGCAAGTGCCTCGGAGTACTTCTGAGTCGCGTACGCGGCGAAGCCGGCGGCCTCGCGCACGGCAGCGACACGGGAGGCGAGCCGCAGCGCCACCTTGGAGTAGGCGTACGCCTGCTCGGGGTCCTCGTCGATCAGATTGGCGACCATGACGAGGTTCCTGGCCACGTCCTCGGCAAGACCCTTCGGCAGGCTCTGGAGCTCCTGCCGTACGTCCTTGTCGATCTCGTCGCCCGTGACGTCGTCGGGAATCGGCAGCCGCTTGATCGGCTCGCGCTCACCGCGGTCACGGTCGCGGTCGTCGCGCCGCCCGTAGCCGCCGCGGTCGTCCCGCCGGTCGTCACGCGGCCCACGGAAGCCACCACGGTCGCGGTCGTCACCACGGGGCCCGCTCGGCCGGTCATCGCGACGCCCGTAGCCACCACCACTGCTGGAGCTCGGCCGACCACCGCGGTCGTCATCGCGACGCGGCCCACTCGGCCGGTCATCCCTACGCCCGTAGCCACCGCCACTGCTGCCACCGCTGCTGGGACGGGAGCCGTAGCCACCGCCACCGCTGGGACGACCGCCACGGTCATCATCGCGACGCGGCCCGCTCGGCCGGTCATCCCTACGCCCGTAGCCACCGCCACTGCTGCCACCGCTGCTGGGGCGACCGCCACGGTCATCGTCACGGCGTGCGCCGTACCCGCCACCACTGGGCCGCGAGCCGCGGTCGTCACGAGACCCGCGGTACCCACCACGGTCGTCATCGCGACGGGGGCCATAGCCGCCACCACCACTGCTGGGACGACCGCCACGGTCGTCATCGCGACGCGGCCCACTCGGCCGCTCATCGCGACGGAAGCCGCCGCCACCGCCACTGCTGCCACCGCTGCTGGGACGGGAGCCGTAGCCACCACCACCGCTGGGACGACCGCCACGGTCATCATCGCGACGCGGCCCACTCGGCCGCTCATCGCGACGGAAGCCGCCGCCACCGCCACTGCTGCCACCGCTGCTGGGACGGGAGCCGTAGCCACCACCACCGCTGGGACGACCGCCACGGTCATCATCGCGACGCGGCCCACTCGGCCGCTCATCGCGACGGAAGCCGCCGCCACCGCCACCGCCACCGCCACTGCTGCCACCGCTGCTGGGACGGGAGCCGTAGCCACCACCACTGCTGGGACGACCGCCACGGTCGTCATCGCGACGCGGCCCACTCGGCCGCTCATCGCGACGGAAGCCGCCCCCACCGCCACTGCTGCCACCGCTGCTGGGACGGGAGCCGTAGCCACCACCACCGCTGGGACGACCGCCACGGTCATCATCGCGACGCGGCCCACTCGGCCGCTCATCGCGACGGAAGCCGCCGCCACCGCCGCTGCTGCCACCGCCGGAACGGTCGTCACGACGGAAACCACCGCCACCGCCACCGCCGCTGGGACGGGAGCCGTAGCCACCGCCACCACTGGGGCGACCGCCACGGTCATCATCGCGACGCGGCCCACTCGGCCGCTCATCGCGACGGAAGCCGCCGCCACCGCCACTGCTGCCACCGCCGGAACGGTCATCGCGACGGAAACCACCGCCGCCGGAGCTCGGCCGGCCGCCACGGTCGTCATCACGTCGCGGCCCGCGGGCTCCACCACGGTCATCGTCACGTCGCGGCCCACGGTCCCGGTCGTCACGGCCGCCGCGGAAGCCGCCCCGGTCACCACCGTCCTTACGACGCGGCTCGCGCTCCGGACGGTCGTCGGGAGAGTTGGGGGACATCGGCGTGACTCCTGTCTTCGGGTACTGCAGTCATTCTCGCGCAGCCGGCCATCGGACGCGCTTCGAAAAAATAGGCAAAACAAAAAAGGACCCTTGGTCCAGCATGAACGCTGGACCAAGGGTCCTTGAAAGATTGTTCGGCGGTGTCCTACTCTCCCACAGGGTCCCCCCTGCAGTACCATCGGCGCTGAAAGGCTTAGCTTCCGGGTTCGGAATGTAACCGGGCGTTTCCCTAACGCTATGACCACCGAAACCCTATCGGGCTCTAGCGAACAAGCACACTCTTCAATTAAGAGATGAAACTGTTCAACCGGTGCGACTGTTCGCAACCCGGGAACAACACAGTGGACGCGAGCAACTGAGGACAAGCCCTCGGCCTATTAGTACCGGTCAACTCCACACCTTGCGGTGCTTCCATATCCGGCCTATCAACCCAGTCGTCTACTGGGAGCCTTACCCTCTCTAGGAGGTGGGAGTCCTCATCTCGAAGCAGGCTTCCCGCTTAGATGCTTTCAGCGGTTATCCTTTCCGAACGTAGCCAACCAGCCATGCCCTTGGCAGGACAACTGGCACACCAGAGGTTCGTCCGTCCCGGTCCTCTCGTACTAGGGACAGCCCTTCTCAAGACTCCTGCGCGCGCAGCGGATAGGGACCGAACTGTCTCACGACGTTCTAAACCCAGCTCGCGTACCGCTTTAATGGGCGAACAGCCCAACCCTTGGGACCGACTCCAGCCCCAGGATGCGACGAGCCGACATCGAGGTGCCAAACCATCCCGTCGATATGGACTCTTGGGGAAGATCAGCCTGTTATCCCCGGGGTACCTTTTATCCGTTGAGCGACGGCGCTTCCACAAGCCACCGCCGGATCACTAGTCCCGACTTTCGTCCCTGCTCGACCCGTCGGTCTCACAGTCAAGCTCCCTTGTGCACTTACACTCAACACCTGATTGCCAACCAGGCTGAGGGAACCTTTGGGCGCCTCCGTTACTCTTTAGGAGGCAACCGCCCCAGTTAAACTACCCATCAGACACTGTCCCTGATCCGGATCACGGACCCAGGTTAGACATCCAGCACGACCAGAGTGGTATTTCAACGGCGACTCCACAACCACTGGCGTGGCCGCTTCAAAGTCTCCCACCTATCCTACACAAGCCGAACCGAACACCAATATCAAACTGTAGTAAAGGTCCCGGGGTCTTTCCGTCCTGCTGCGCGAAACGAGCATCTTTACTCGTAGTGCAATTTCACCGGGCCTATGGTTGAGACAGTCGAGAAGTCGTTACGCCATTCGTGCAGGTCGGAACTTACCCGACAAGGAATTTCGCTACCTTAGGATGGTTATAGTTACCACCGCCGTTTACTGGCGCTTAAGTTCTCAGCTTCGCACGCCCGAAAGCGCACTAACCGGTCCCCTTAACGTTCCAGCACCGGGCAGGCGTCAGTCCGTATACATCGCCTTACGGCTTCGCACGGACCTGTGTTTTTAGTAAACAGTCGCTTCTCGCTGGTCTCTGCGGCCACCCCCAGCTCAAGGAGCAAGTCCTCTCACCAGTGATGGCCCCCCTTCTCCCGAAGTTACGGGGGCATTTTGCCGAGTTCCTTAACCATAGTTCACCCGAACGCCTCGGTATTCTCTACCTGACCACCTGAGTCGGTTTAGGGTACGGGCCGCCATGAAACTCGCTAGAGGCTTTTCTCGACAGCATAGGATCATCCACTTCACCACAATCGGCTCGGCATCAGGTCTCAGCCTTAATGTGTGACGGATTTACCTGCCACACGGCCTACACCCTTACCCCGGGACAACCACCGCCCGGGCTGGACTACCTTCCTGCGTCACCCCATCGCTTACCTACTACCACCTTGGGCCGGCGGCTCCACCACTCCCCTCAACTCCGAAGAGATCAGGGCGGCTTCACGGCCTTAGCATTAGAGGATTCAGTATTGGGCGTTTCAAAGCGGGTACCGGAATATCAACCGGTTGTCCATCGACTACGCCTGTCGGCCTCGCCTTAGGTCCCGACTTACCCTGGGCAGATCAGCTTGACCCAGGAACCCTTAGTCAATCGGCGCACACGTTTCTCACGTGTGTATCGCTACTCATGCCTGCATTCTCACTCGTGTACCGTCCACCACTGCCTTCCGGCGCGGCTTCACCCGGCACGACGCTCCCTACCCATCCCAGCGGGCGTTGGCCCTATATGCTGAAATGACACGACTTCGGCGGTACGCTTGAGCCCCGCTACATTGTCGGCGCGGAATCACTTGACCAGTGAGCTATTACGCACTCTTTCAAGGGTGGCTGCTTCTAAGCCAACCTCCTGGTTGTCTCTGCGACTCCACATCCTTTCCCACTTAGCGTACGCTTAGGGGCCTTAGTCGATGCTCTGGGCTGTTTCCCTCTCGACCATGGAGCTTATCCCCCACAGTCTCACTGCCGTGCTCTCACTTACCGGCATTCGGAGTTTGGCTAAGGTCAGTAACCCGGTAGGGCCCATCGCCTATCCAGTGCTCTACCTCCGGCAAGAAACACACGACGCTGCACCTAAATGCATTTCGGGGAGAACCAGCTATCACGGAGTTTGATTGGCCTTTCACCCCTAACCACAGGTCATCCCCCAGGTTTTCAACCCTGGTGGGTTCGGTCCTCCACGAAGTCTTACCTCCGCTTCAACCTGCCCATGGCTAGATCACTCCGCTTCGGGTCTAGAGCGTGCAACTCAATCGCCCTGTTCGGACTCGCTTTCGCTACGGCTTCCCCACACGGGTTAACCTCGCTACACACCGCTAACTCGCAGGCTCATTCTTCAAAAGGCACGCAGTCACGACCCATTGAGTAAACTCAATGAGCGACGCTCCCACGGCTTGTAGGCACACGGTTTCAGGTACTATTTCACTCCGCTCCCGCGGTACTTTTCACCATTCCCTCACGGTACTATCCGCTATCGGTCACCAGGGAATATTTAGGCTTAACGGGTGGTCCCGCCAGATTCACACGGGATTTCTCGGGCCCCGTGCTACTTGGGTGTCTCTTAAACGAGCCGTATGAATTTCAGCTACGGGGGTCTTACCCTCTACGCCGGACCTTTCGCATGTCCTTCGCCTACATCAACGGTTTCTGACTTGCCCAACAGCCGGCAGACTGTTGAAGTGCAATCCCACAACCCCGTATGCGCAACCCCTGCCGGGTATCACACGCATACGGTTTGGCCTCATCCGGTTTCGCTCGCCACTACTCCCGGAATCACGGTTGTTTTCTCTTCCTGAGGGTACTGAGATGTTTCACTTCCCCTCGTTCCCTCCACACTGCCTATGTGTTCAGCAGCGGTGACAGCCCATGACGACTGCCGGTTTCCCATTCAAACCCCGGATCAAAGCCTGGTTGACGGCTCCCCGGGGACTATCGTGGCCTCCCACGTCCTTCATCGGTTCCTGGTGCCAAGGCATCCACCGTGCGCCCTTAAAAACTTGGCCACAGATGCTCGCGTCCACTGTGCAGTTCTCAAGCAACGACCAGCCACCCATCACCCCGCCCTCACAGGCGAGTTCACTGGGGCCGGCATCGCGAAGGTTCAGACTTTTCAGTCCGCACCCTCAGATACCCAACAGCGCGCCCGGCACGTCCAATCCAGATCCTGTGTTCCACGCCGAAGCAGTACTGACAGTCCCAAACCAAACGTGCCGAATAGTCAACGTTCCACCCATGAGCAACCAGCACCGGACATTCGCCGGTGTTCTGGCCTCTGACCGAGCAGGCTCGGTAAGAAGTGCTCCTTAGAAAGGAGGTGATCCAGCCGCACCTTCCGGTACGGCTACCTTGTTACGACTTCGTCCCAATCGCCAGTCCCACCTTCGACAGCTCCCTCCCACAAGGGGTTGGGCCACCGGCTTCGGGTGTTACCGACTTTCGTGACGTGACGGGCGGTGTGTACAAGGCCCGGGAACGTATTCACCGCAGCAATGCTGATCTGCGATTACTAGCAACTCCGACTTCATGGGGTCGAGTTGCAGACCCCAATCCGAACTGAGACCGGCTTTTTGAGATTCGCTCCGCCTCACGGCATCGCAGCTCATTGTACCGGCCATTGTAGCACGTGTGCAGCCCAAGACATAAGGGCATGATGACTTGACGTCGTCCCCACCTTCCTCCGAGTTGACCCGGCAGTCTCCTGTGAGTCCCCATCACCCCGAAGGGCATGCTGGCAACACAGAACAAGGGTTGCGCTCGTTGCGGGACTTAACCCAACATCTCACGACACGAGCTGACGACAGCCATGCACCACCTGTATACCGACCACAAGGGGGGCACCATCTCTGATGCTTTCCGGTATATGTCAAGCCTTGGTAAGGTTCTTCGCGTTGCGTCAGATTAAGCCACATGCTCCGCTGCTTGTGCGGGCCCCCGTCAATTCCTTTGAGTTTTAGCCTTGCGGCCGTACTCCCCAGGCGGGGAACTTAATGCGTTAGCTGCGGCACCGACGACGTGGAATGTCGCCAACACCTAGTTCCCAACGTTTACGGCGTGGACTACCAGGGTATCTAATCCTGTTCGCTCCCCACGCTTTCGCTCCTCAGCGTCAGTAATGGCCCAGAGATCCGCCTTCGCCACCGGTGTTCCTCCTGATATCTGCGCATTTCACCGCTACACCAGGAATTCCGATCTCCCCTACCACACTCTAGCTAGCCCGTATCGAATGCAGACCCGGGGTTAAGCCCCGGGCTTTCACATCCGACGTGACAAGCCGCCTACGAGCTCTTTACGCCCAATAATTCCGGACAACGCTTGCGCCCTACGTATTACCGCGGCTGCTGGCACGTAGTTAGCCGGCGCTTCTTCTGCAGGTACCGTCACTTTCGCTTCTTCCCTGCTGAAAGAGGTTTACAACCCGAAGGCCGTCATCCCTCACGCGGCGTCGCTGCATCAGGCTTTCGCCCATTGTGCAATATTCCCTGCTGCCTCCGTAGGAGTCTGGGCCGTGTCTCAGTCCCAGTGTGGCCGGTCGCCCTCTCAGGCCGGCTACCCGTCGTCGCCTTGGTGGGCCATCACCCCACCAACAAGCTGATAGGCCGC